>NZ_CP095475.1:3867500-4375000 GCF_030322905.1 Pseudoxanthomonas winnipegensis
CGGCATGCCAACCGGCGATCGCCGTCTCGGCCTGGGCCGCGTCGTGGAAGCGCGTGGCCAGCTCGCGCGCCAGCCGCAGCTTGACGTCGCGCGGATTGAGCGCGCCGGAGGCGACCTCGGCCTGCAGGGCCTTGGCCTCGTCCACGCCGATGTCGAAGCTGAGCAGCTCAATCCAGCGCCACATCAGTGCGTCGCCGATCTTCATGGTCTTGGTGACGATGTCGATGGCCGGCTCGCCGATGCCGATGTAGTTGCCCAGCGACTTGGACATCTTGTTGACGCCGTCCAGGCCTTCCAGCAGCGGCATGGTCAGCACGATCTGCGGCTTCTGGCCGTAGTGCTCCTGCAGGCCGCGGCCCATGAGCAGGTTGAACTTCTGGTCGGTGCCGCCGAGTTCGACATCGGCCTCCAGGGCGACCGAGTCGTAGCCCTGGACCAGCGGGTAGAGGAATTCGTGCAGGGCGATGGACTGCTGGGCGGCGTAGCGCTTGGCGAAGTCGTCGCGCTCGAGCATGCGCGCCACGGTGTGCTGCGCCGCAAGACGGATCATGTCGGCCGCGCCCATCTTGCCGAACCACTCGCTGTTGAAGCGCACCTCGGTCTTCTCGCGGTCCAGCACCTTGAACACCTGGTCCTCGTAGGTGCGCGCATTGGCCAGCACGTCCTCGCGGGTGAGCGGCTTGCGGGTGACGTTCTTGCCGGTCGGGTCGCCGATCATCCCGGTGAAGTCGCCGATCAGGAAGATCACCTGATGGCCCAGGTCCTGGAACTGCCGCATCTTGTTGAGCAGCACCGTGTGGCCCAGGTGCAGGTCCGGCGCGGTCGGGTCGAACCCGGCCTTGATGCGCAGCGGACGGCCGGATTGCAGGCGTTGCTGCAGGTCTTCGAGCTTGAGGATTTCGTCGGCGCCGCGGCCGATCAGTTGCAGTGCGTCTGCCTGTGACACGTGAGGTTCCAGATGAAGAAAGAGACCGGCGCGGCCACCACAAAGTTGAACGCGCGGTTAAATCGAGGTTAACGCCGGACCGCAGGAAAAAACCAATCCGCTCAACGGTTTGACCTGCTCCCCATGCCTGACTATGGTAGCCCGATTGGGCCTTCCGCTTGGGCCCCAGGGTGAAGACATCGATGCAGACGCACGGGGACGGCAGCCGCCGCAAGCAACGCTTTCGCGAACGACTGGAAGTCCTTCGAGAGTCCGCTCTCCACCGCCAACTGACCCAGCACCTGCCCCAGGGCCGGTGGACGCGGCGGCAGTGGATCCACGCGTCCCTGTTCACCACCATCGGCATCATGGTGGCCACCATCGTGCCGGGCTTCTCCAGCGTGGTACAGCCGCAGCGCAAGCCGCTGGCCAGCGTGCCGCTGGCGCTGCCCGAGATCGACACGCAGGCCGCCGCGGCCTCGGCGGGCGACAACTGGCAGACGGTGAACGTCCGCCCCGGCCAGACCCTGAGCGCGATCTTCGAAGAGATGGGCGTGCCGGCCGCCACCCTGCAGCGGGTGATGGAGAACAAGGCGGCCGCGGCCGAGCTGCGCCGCCTGCATCCGGGCGATGAGATCGCCTTCGATCTTCCCGCCGAGGGCGTGCTCAAGGCGCTGCGTTACGACCGCGACATGGCCTCGCGCGTGCAGCTGGACATCAGCGACGAGGCGGTCACCGAGCGGGTGATCAAGCGCGAGGTCAGCGTGCGCACCGCGGTGCTGAGCGGCAAGGTCGGCAGCTCGCTGATCCGCTCGGCGCGCAAGGCCGGGCTGACGGCGGCCAACATCAATGCGCTGACCGACGAGATCTTCAAGTACGACATCGACTTCAACTCCGACCTGGAGGCCAACGACCGCTTCAGCGTGGTGGTCGAGCAGACCTGGCGCGAGGGCCAGCTGGTGGCGACCGGTCCGGTCCAGGCGGCGACCTTCACCGTGGACGGCAAGCTGCATTCGGGCTTCCGCTTCACGCGCCCGGGCGGCCAGCCGGAGTACTTCACCGCCAGCGGCAAGCCGCTCAAGCGCAGCTTCATCCGCATGCCGATTCCCTACGCGCGGCTGAGCTCGACCTTCGGGGCGCGCCATCATCCGATCCTGGGCACGATGCGCATGCACCAGGGCGTGGACTACGCCGCGGCCACCGGCACGCCGATCATGGCCGCGGGCGATGCGCGCGTGCAGTTCGCCGGCCAGCAGCGCGGCTACGGCAATGTGGTGATCCTGGACCATGGTCAGGGCCGCACGACGCTGTACGGGCACATGTCGCGCTTCGCCAAGATCAAGACCGGCCAGCGCATCGCGCAGGGCACGGTGATCGGCTACGTCGGGTCCACCGGCATGGCCACCGGCCCGCATCTGCACTACGAATTCCGCGTCAACGGCGTGCACCGCAACCCGCTGAAGGTCACCCTGCCGCCGCCCGAGCCGCTGTCCGGCACGGTGCTGGCGCAGTTCAAGACCCAGACCTCGAGCGCGCTGGCCCGCATCCACACCGTGGAAAGCGCGATCTACGCCGATGCCTCGCCGGCCACGGCGCCGCAGCCGTCCGTGACGCTGGCCCAGGCGCTGGAGGCGTCGCGCAAGCGGCCGGATCGCCAGTGACTCCGCCGGCTGCGGCGCGCGCCGGCGGACCGCTGGCACGCAAGCCGGCGCTGGGCGACCTCTATCTGGGCATGATTTCCGGCACCAGCGCCGATGGGATCGACGTGGCGCTGGTGCGTTTCGACCCCGAGCCGCAGCTGCTGATGGGCCGCACCTACCGCTGGGATGACGCGCTGCGCACGCGTCTGATCGAGCTGGGCCAGGGCGGCGAGGCGACCTCGCTGGACGAGCTGGGCGAACTGGACGTGCAGGTCGCGCTGGCCTTCGCCCATGCGGCGGGCCGGCTGATCACCCAGTCCGGGCTGGACCGTGCGCTGGTGCGGGCGATCGGCTCGCACGGGCAGACCGTGCGCCACCGCCCGGAGGGCACCTTCCCTTTCACCTGGCAGATGGGCGATGGCAATGTCATCGCCGAGCGCACCGGCATCCCGACCGTGGCCGACTTCCGCCGGCGCGACATCGCCGCGGGCGGCCATGGCGCGCCGCTGATGCCGGCCTTCCACGCCGCGATGCTGCATGACCCGGGCGAAGACCGGGCGGTGCTCAACCTGGGCGGCATCGGCAACCTGACCCTGCTGCCGGGCAGCGGCGCGGTGCGCGGCTTCGATACCGGCCCGGCCAATGCGCTGCTCGACGCCTGGTGCGAGCGGCATACCGGCATGGCCTTCGATGCCGGCGGCGCCTTCGCCGCGACCGGCAAGCCCGATGAAGCGCTGCTGGCGCGGCTGCTGGACGAGCCGTGGTTCGCCCAGCCGCCGCCCAAGAGCACCGGTCGCGAGCAGTTCCACCTGGCCTGGGTCGAAAGCAAGCTCGGCCAGACCACGCTGGCGTCGGCCGACGTACAGGCCACGCTGGTCGAACTCAGCGCGGTCACCGTGGCCGAGGCACTGCGCGCGACCCAGCCCGGCACCGCGCGGGTGATGGTCTGCGGCGGCGGCGTGCACAACCCGGTGCTGATGCAGCGTCTGGCGGCGCGGCTGCCCGGCGTGGTGGTCGAATCCACCGAGGCCCACGGCCTGCATCCGGACTACGTCGAGGCCATGGGCTTTGCCTGGCTGGCGCGCGAGACCCTGGCCGGGCGCCCCGGCAACCTGCCCAGCGTCAGCGGCGCCAAGGGACTGCGCGTGCTGGGCGCGCTGTATCCGGCCTGATCGCGCCGGAATTCGCGGGAAACCGCGGCGCCCGGAATTGACCTGAGGGCGAAAGCGGCGGCTAAGACGCCGGGCCGCCGTGCGGCACCGCGCGCAGCGCCGCGATGGCCTCGGACAGGACGGCGACCTCCGGGTCGCTGAAGCCGTTGCGCACCTCGGCCTCGACCGCGAACAGGCCGTGCTCGATCAGGCGGCTGATGGTCTCCTCGGTGCTCCAGCCGCGCGCCTGGGCGACGCGGCGGATGCGATCGGTCAGGATCGGATCGAGGTCACGGATGAGCAGGTCGGTCATGGTCGGGTGCGGCCACTGTCCTGGAAGGCTCCTTGATACGACGCCACAGCCAGGCAAGCAAGGCCAGCGTGGGGATCACGGTCAGCGCGCTCAGGGCGAAGAAGGTCGAATACGAGGTGGCCTCGACGATGTAGCCCGAGACGCCGCCCACGAACTTGCCCGGCAGGTTGGCCAGCGAAACCAGCAGCGCGTACTGGGTGGCGGTGAAGTTGCGGTCGGTCAGCGAGGACATGAAGGCCACCAGCACGGTGCCGGCGAAGCCCTGCGAGATGTTGTCCGCGCTCAGCGCCGCGTAGAACGCCCACAGCTGGCCGGGATGCTGGGCCATCAGCAGGAAGGCCAGGTTGGACAGCGCCACCGCCAGCGCGGCCAGCAGCAGCATCCGCCTGAAGCCGAACGCCGCCACCGCCATGCCGCCGCCGAAGGCGCCGACGATGCTCATCCAGATGCCGAACAGCTTGGACACCGTGGCGATGTCGGACTTGGTGAAGCCCGAGTCCAGGTAGAACGGCCCGGCCATGACGCCGATCACCTGGTCGGGGAACTTGAACAGGCCGACGAACAGCAGCAGCGCCAGCGCCAGCTTCCAGCCGTTGGTGGTGAAGAAGCCAACGATCGGCTGCCAGAAGGCGCCGAAGAAGTCGATCCGCCGCACCACCGTGGCCTCCGGTCGCACCGGCTCGCGGCTGACCAGCGTGGTGACGATGGGCACCAGCATCAGCGCGGCCATGCAGAAGTAGGCGATCTTCCAGTCCTCGAACTCGGCCATGTACAGCGCGCCGGCGCCGCCGACGATCAGCGCGATGCGATAGCCCAGGATGTAGGTGGCCGCCAGCGCGGCCTGGGCGCTCTCCGGGGCGATCTCGATGCGGTAGGCATCGACCACCGCGTCCTGGGTGGCGCCGGCGAAGGAGCCCACCAGTACCCAGGTCACCAGCCCGGCCACGCCCAGTTCCGGCCGCATGGCGCCGAGCGCGAACAGGCTGGCCGCGACCAGCACCTGCGCGGCCAGCAGCCAGGAGCGCCGCCGCCCCAGCCCGGACAGCAGCGGCAGCGTGTAGCGGTCGATCAGCGGCGCCCAGACGAATTTGAGCAGGTAGAAGAAGCTGGCCAGGCTGATCAGGCCGATCTCGCCCAGCTGCAGGCCGACGTCGCGCAGGCGCGTGGACAGGGTCTGCGAGGCGATCAGCAGAAACGGCAGTCCGCTGCCGAAGCCCAGCAGCGCCATGGTCAGCGCCGAGGGCGTGGCGAAGGCGGCCTTGATCCCGCGCCACCCTTTGTAGGACACCGGCCGCTCGCCGGGCGCGGCGCTCACCGGGCGTAGTCCACGGTGAACGGCGCGTGGTCGGAGAAGCGCTGCTCGCGGTAGATCGCGCAGCCGCGCAGGCGATCGCGCAAGCCGGGCGTGGCGAACTGGTAGTCGATGCGCCACCCCACGTTGTTGGCGCGCGCCGCGCCGCGGTTGGACCACCAGGTGTAGTCCTGCCCTTCCGGATGCAGCACGCGGTAGGCGTCGACCCAGCCGCGGCCGGCGGCCACATCGACCTGCGCGCCCTCGTCGGCGCACAGGCCGTTGAGCCAGTCCCGCTCGGGCGGCAGGCAGCCGGAGTTCTTCTGGTTGCTGGTCCAGTTGCGGATGTCCAGCCGGGTGCGCACGATGTTCCAGTCCCCGCACAGCACATAGTCGCGGCCGCTGGCCAGCCACTGGTCCAGGATCGGCTTGAGCCATTCCATGACCTGGAACTTGTAGCCCTGGCGCAGCTCGCCCGAGGAGCCGGACGGGATGTAGAAGGACACCACGCTCAGGTTGCCGAAGCGCGCCTCCAGGTAGCGGCCCTCCTCGTCGAATTCCGGCCAGCCCAGCGCGGTGCGGATCTCGTCGGGCTCGACCTTGCTGTAGATCGCCACGCCCGAGTAGCCCTTCTTGGTGGTCGCGTCGCGGAAGTAGGCCTTGTAGCCGGGCGGCAGGAATTCGGGCCCGGCGAGCTGGTGTTCCTGGGCCTTGGTCTCCTGCACGCACAGCACGTCGGCGTCCTGTGCGGAGAACCACGGAAAGAAGCCCTTGGACGCGGCCGAGCGCAGGCCGTTGGCGTTGAAGCTGATGATGCGCATGGAGTTGGAGCCGAAGACAGAAGCGACGCGCAAGCATACCGCCCGATCCGGCCGCCGCCGCCTGCTAACCTTTGCCCATCCCCACACGTTCAAGACGCCCATGTCCAACCACCGTGCGCGCTTCCTTCAGCTGGCCCTGCGCGCCAACGCGCTGCGTTTCGGCGAGTTCACGCTCAAGTCGGGCCGCCTGAGCCCCTATTTCTTCAACGCCGGGCGCTTCGACAGCGGCGCGGCGCTGGCCGAACTGGCCGGCTGCTACGCCGATGCGATCGAGGAGGCCGGGGTGTCGTTCGACCTGCTGTTCGGCCCGGCCTACAAGGGCATCCCGCTGGCGACCGCGCTGGGCATGGAATTCGCCCGCCGCGGCCGCGACCTGCCGCTGGCCTTCAACCGCAAGGAAGCCAAGGACCACGGCGAGGGCGGCACGCTGATCGGCGCGCCGCTGGACGAGCGCCGGGTGCTGATCGTGGACGATGTGATCACCGCCGGCACCGCCATCCGCGAGGCGTTGGGCCTGATCACCGCGGCCGGCGGCGTGCCGGCCGGGATCGTGGTGGCGCTGGATCGCCAGGAAATCCTCGGCGAGGACGGCCAGCGCCTGTCGGCCGCCCAGCGCGTGGCCGCCGAGACCGGCGTGCCGGTGATCGCGGTGGCCAGCCTGCACGATCTGCTTGCATTCGCCGGGGAAAATGCGGAACTTGTCGGCCACCGCGAGCAGTTGCTTGCCTACCGGGCCCGGTACGGCAGCGCCGCGTAATCGCCACTGGCAGCAAGGGGGCTGTCATGACCAGGACCAGGTTCGCCGCGATGCTGATGATGCCGCTAGCCGCGGCGGCGTTGACGGCGGGCGCGCAGGATGCGCCCAAGGCCAAGAAGCTCTATTGCTGGAACGACCCCAAGAGCGGCCGCACCTGCTCCGATGCGCTGCCGCCGGATCAGGTCAACAGCGCGCGCGACGAATTCAGCGCCACCAGCGGTGCGCGCACCGGCGCGGTCGGCCAGGCGCTGACCGCCGAGCAGCGCGCCGACCTGGCCGCCGCCGCCGCCCAGGCGCGGGCCGACCAGGCGGCCGAGGACACGCGCAAGCGCACCGAGCAGGCGATGTTGCTGTCTTATGCGTCCGAGGACGATCTCAAGCGCGTGTTCAACGAGCGCACCACGCTGATCGACAACAACGTGCAGACCGCGCGCTTCAATCTGACCAGCATGCGCGAGGCGCTGGTGATCAAGCTGCAGCAGGCCGGCAACGCCGAACTGGCCGGCCGCAAGGTCGACGCCAAGCTGGCCGAGGAAGTGCGCCAGCGCCACACCGACCTGCTGCGCCAGCAGGCGCTGCTGGCCAATTTCGAGCAGCAGCGCACGCAGCTCAGCGCCGAGGTGGAGGACACCTTGAAGCGCTATCGCGACATGAAGGCCAGCGCTGCGGCCAATGGTTGAGGTGGGTGCGGGCGGTTAAGCCTGCTGTGCCGAGCAGCGCCGGGCTCGCGAAGCTGCCGGTGTCCGGCTTGGCGATGGCGGCAGGCGTCTCGCTGCTTCGCCGCCAGGCCTGAACCTGTCGTGGGAGCCGCCATGGCGGCGATGGGGCGCTACCGGGAAAGCCCCACCGCCGCTATGGCGGCTCCCACCTGTAGAGCGGAGCTTGCTCCGCTGGAGCTTTCCCCACGAACCGAACGAAGGGCAGCGGAGCGAGCTCCGCTCTACAGACGGGCGGCTGCTGAAGTTGAGGAGCCAGTTGCTCCCACCTGTAGAGCGGAGCTTGCTCCGCTGGGTCCTTCCCCATGAACCGAACGAAGCGCAGCGGAGCGAGCTCCGCTCTACAGGCGGGCGGCTGCTAAAGTTGAAGGGCCAGTTGCTCCCACAAAGCAGTTGTTGCTCCGGCGATCGTGGACATGCCGGAGCCCCCTCCGCCTTCGCGCTATCGCCGCGCCTCAGAAGCGGGGCTTGAGCTCCGGCGCCACGGCCTGCAGCTGGCTGCGGAACGCGCCGCGGATGCGCTCCAGCGCGGCCGCGTCCGAGGCCTCGAAGCGCAGCACCAGCACCGGGGTGGTGTTGGAGGCGCGCAGCAGGCCCCAGCCGTCGTCCCAGTCCGCGCGCAGGCCATCGATGGTGGACAGGCGCGCGCCGTCGAACCGGGCCGCGTCCACGAACGCCTGCACGATCGCATGCGCATCGCCGGAGGGCACCTCGACCTTGATCTCCGGCGTGGACACGCCGTCGGGCAGCGCGTCGAGGATCTCGCTCGGGGTCTGGTCGTCGCGCGCGGCCAGGATCTCCAGCAGGCGCGCGGCGGCGTACAGGCCGTCGTCGAAGCCGTACCAGCGCTCCTGGAAGAAGAAGTGCCCGCTCATCTCGCCGGCCAGTTCGGCGCCGGTCTCGCGCATCTTGGCCTTGATCAGCGAATGCCCGGTCTGCCACATCAAGGGCGTGCCGCCGTTGCGCAGCGTCCAGCCCTGCAGCTTGCCGGTGCACTTGACGTCGTAGATCACCATCGCGCCGGGGTTGCGTTCGAGCACGTCGGCGGCGAACAGCATCAGCAGGCGATCGGGGAAGATGACGTGGCCGTCGTGGGTGACCACGCCCAGGCGATCGCCGTCGCCGTCGAAGGCCAGGCCCAGATCGGCGTCGAAGCGCTTCACCGTCGAGGCCAGGTCGAGCAGGTTGTCCGGCTCGCTGGGATCGGGGTGATGGTTGGGGAAGGTGCCGTCGATATCGCAGTACAGCGGCACCACCTCGGCGCCGATGGCTTCCAGCAGCACCGGGGCGATCTCGCCGGCCACGCCGTTGCCGGCATCGACCACGACCTTGAGCGGGCGTGCCAGCTGCACGTCGCTGGCGATGCGCTGGACGTAGTCCTCGGCGATCTCGCGCTGGGTCAGGCCGCCGCGCTCGGCGCCGTGCAGCTGCCCCTCGCTGATGCGGGTATAGAGATCGGTGATGGCGGCGCCGGACAGCGTCTCGCCGCCGACCACGATCTTGAAGCCGTTGTAGTCCGGCGGATTGTGGCTGCCGGTGACCGCCACGCAGGTGCCGGTGCGCAGGTGGAAGGCGGCGAAATACGCCACCGGCGTGGGCACCATGCCGATGTCGATGACATCACGGCCGGCCTTGCGCAGGCCTTCGATCAGGCCGGTGGACAGCTCAGGGCCGGACAGGCGGCCGTCGCGGGCGACGACCACTTCGGTCAGGCCCTGCTCGGCCATCACCGAGCCGATCGCCTGGCCGATCAGCTCGGCCACCGGCACGCTCAGCGTCTTGCCGACCACGCCGCGGATGTCGTACGCGCGGAAGATGCCCGGATCCACGGTGGTGCCACGCACCAGCTTGGCGGCCGGCGCGGCCGCCGAGCCGACCGTCTCGACCGGCGCGCCGGTGGCCGTTGCTTCGGCATCGGCATCGGCCTCGTCCGCCGCCCTGGCCGCCGCGGCGGCGCGATGCGACTGCACGGCCTGGTCCAGGGTCAGGCCGTCGTCGGCCACGTCCTCGCCCTTGCCGCGACGCAGTTCGGGCACCTTGAGCTTGACCTTGCCGGTGGTCAGCGCGGCCACCAGTAGGGCCAGCGCCAGCAGCAGCGCGGCCACGATCGCGCTGGGGAGCGCGCCCAGGCCCAGCGGGCCCTCGCTTTCGTCGGGGACGGCGGCGGCCACGCGCAGGCCGGTCTGGCCGACCGGGCGCGAGAGCGCGTCGGCGGACCCGGACAGACCCGCATCGCCGACCTCGCGCAGGGTGAAGCCGCCCTGGCGCAGGGCCAGATAGGCGCCCGGCACCTGCGCGCCGTCGATCGGGGCGGTGAGCAGGGCCATCGGCAGGCGCACGTAGAGCAGCCGGTTCTGCACCGGCACGGCCAGCGCAAGGCCGGTGCCCGTGCCGTCGCGCACCGCGCCGACGATCGCGCCCTTGGCCTGCTGCGCGGCCTCCAGCAGCGCCAGCTTGCTGTAGCCGAAGCTGGCGGCATCGGCGTAGGCGGACTGAAGATCGGCCGGCAGCATGTCGACGGCTTCCACCTCGGGCCAGCCGGCCTTGATCGCCGCGCCGACCGCGGCGGTGTCGTCGGCGCTCACCGCGGCCTGGAAGGCGGGCGTGGCCACCCGCTGGTCGAGCTTGGCGGTCTGGGTCTGCAGGTTCTGCTGCAGGCCCTGCACGGCGGCATCGCGCGCCTGCAGCAGCGCGTCGCGGCGCGCACCTTCCTGGTAAAGCACCCAGGCGCTCCAGCCGAACCACGCGGCCAGCAGCACCAGCAGGGCGGACAGCAGCAGCACGTGTTGCCCGCTGCCTGTCTTCGCGGTCCTTCGTTTGAATCCAGCCATGCGACGCTTCGCCCCTGTCAGCGGACGCCCGTGTGGCCGAAGCCCCCTTCTCCACGCGCGCTTTCCACGAAAGTATCCACGATCTTCAACGCTACGCGCGCGATGGGCAACACCACCAGCTGCGCGACCCGGTCGCCGGGCTGGATCACGAAGGCCTCGCTGCTGCGGTTCCACAGGCTGATCAGCAGCGGGCCCTGGTAGTCGGCATCGATCAGGCCGGTGCCATTGCCCAGCACGATGCCGTGACGATGGCCCAGGCCCGAGCGCGGCAGCACCACCGCGCACAGATGGGGATCGGCCAGGTGGATGGCGATTCCACTGGGCACCAGCACCGTCTCGCCCGGCCCCAGCGTGAGCGGGGTCTCCAGCGCGGCGCGCAGGTCCAACCCGGCGCTGGCCGAGGTGGCATAGGCCGGCAGCGGCCAGGTCTCGCCGAAGCGCGGGTCCAGCAGTTTGACTTCCATCGGCAGGCTCATGCGCGCAGACGCTCCCCGATCAGGTCCACCAGCGCCTCGGCCAGGGCGGTCTTGGGCGCGGAAGGGAACTCGCGCTGGCCATCCTTCCAGAACGCGGTCATCGCGTTGCTGTCGCTCTCGAAGCCGCCGTCGGGGATGCCGACCCGGTTGGCCACGATCATGTCCAGGCGCTTGGCCAGCAGCTTGCCGCGCGCGTACTCGGCCACGTTCTCGGTCTCGGCGGCGAAGCCGACCACCAGCTTGAGCGGCTGCACCGAGGCGGCGACCTCGGCCAGGATGTCCGGCGTGCGGACCAGGTCCAGCGCCAGCGATTCGCTGGACTTCTTGATCTTGTTGGGCGCCGGCGTGCGCGGAGTGTAGTCGGCGACCGCGGCGGCGCCGATGTACACATCGGCCGGGAAGGCGCCGAACACCGCCGCGCGCATCTGCGCGGCCGAGCGCACGTCCACGCGGGTCACGCCGGGCGGGGTGCCCAGGCTCACCGGGCCGGCCACCAGGGTGACCTTCGCCCCGCGCCGCGCGGCCGCCTGGGCCACGGCGAAGCCCATCTTGCCGCTGCTGCGGTTGCCCAGATAGCGCACCGGGTCCAGGTCCTCATAGGTGGGGCCGGCGCTGACCACGACATGCAGCCCGGCCAGCGGGCCGTCGAGCGGAATGGCCGCCTGCGCCGCCTGGCTGAGCGCGGCCACGATCGCGTCCGGCTCGCTGAGGCGGCCCGGGCCGGATTCGCCTTCGGCCAGCGGACCGTCCTCGGGCCCGATCACCTGCACCCCGCGCGCGCGCAGGGTGGCCAGGTTGGCCTGGGTGGCGGCGTGCTTCCACATGATGTGGTTCATCGCCGGGCACACGGTGATCGGGGCGGTGGTGGCCAGGGCCAGGGTGGTCACCAGGTCGTCGGCCAGGCCGTGAGCCAGATGCGCCAGCAGGTCGGCGGTGGCCGGGGCGATCAGCACGCGGTTGGCCCAGCGCGCCAGCTCGATATGGCCCATGGAGGCCTCGGCGGCGCTGTCCCACAGGCTGGTACGCGTGGGCTGGCCGGACAGGGCCTGGAAGCTCAGCGGGGTGACGAACTGCTGGGCACCGGCGGTCATCGCCACCTGCACCTGCGCGCCGGCATCACGCAGCCGGCGCACCAGTTCCAATGATTTATAGGCGGCGATGCCGCCGCCGACGCACAGCAGGATGCGTTGTCCTTCCAGGGCCTGGGCCACGTCAGAATTTTCCGAACCAGAACTAAGGCGACAGCTTACCCGACGCCCCTCCCGGGTCTGATAACCCCAGGGCATGAGCGTCCGGAATAATCGCCATGACGCCGCAGGGAAGCGGCACGCCCCAAGCCCAAGGAAGCGCCCATGCATATCCGCGACTGGCCCGCCGAGGAACGCCCCCGCGAAAAACTAATGGCGCGCGGCGCCGCCACGCTGTCCGACGCCGAGCTGCTGGCGATCTTCCTCGGCTCGGGCCTGCCCGGGCGCGACGCGGTACGCACCGCGCGCGACCTGCTCGCCAGCCACGGCCCGCTGCGCGGCCTGCTCGACCACCCGCCCAAGGCGCTGGCCGCCCTGCCCGGCCTGGGGCCGGCGCGCGCCTGCCAGCTGGCCGCCGCGCTCGAACTGGGCCAGCGCCACCTGGCCGCCGGCCTGGCCCGGGGCGAGATGCTGAACGACCCGCACGCGGCCGGCCGCTATTTCGCGCTGAAGCTGCGGGCGCGGCCGCGCGAGGTGTTCGCGGCGCTGTTCCTGGACACGCGGCACCGGGCGCTGGCCTTCGAGGAGCTGTTCGCCGGCAGCCTGGACGCGTCCGAGGTGCACCCGCGCGAGGTGGTCAAGCGCGCGCTGGCGCTGAACGCCTCGGCGGTGATCGTGGCCCATAACCACCCCTCCGGGAACCCGGAGCCCTCGGCCGCCGACCGCGCCGTCACCGCGCGGCTCAAGGCCGGTCTGGCGCTGGTCGACGTGCGCCTGCTGGACCACTTCGTGATCGCCGACGGCCCGCCGGTCTCGCTGGCCGAGCGCGGCTGGGTATGAGCCCCGCATGCGGCGGCCCGGGCGCCGGGGCCGGCAAGGCGGCGGGCGTGGGCTAAAATGTCCGGTCCCGCGTGACCCATCGAGCCAGAACCCCGTGAAATCCGATCTGCGTGCCCGCATCGCCCAGGGCATCGACGCCCTGCGTCAGGCCGGCACCCTGCCCGCCGAGACCGCCACCCCGGACTTCACCGTCGAGCGTCCCAAGACCCGCGAGCACGGCGACTTCGCCACCAATGCCGCCATGCTGCTGGCCAAGCCGGCGCGTAGCAATCCGCGCGCCCTGGCCCAGGCCCTGGTCGACGCGCTGCCGGCCAGCGCCGATATCGCCCGGATCGAGATCGCCGGCCCCGGCTTCATCAACTTCCACCTGGCCAACGCCGCCTACCAGCGCGAGGCCGTGGCCGCGCTGACCCAAGGCGCGCAGTACGGCCGCAACGCGTCCGGCGCCGGCCGCACGGTCGGCGTGGAATACGTCTCGGCCAATCCGACCGGCCCGCTGCACGTGGGCCACGGCCGCGCCGCGGTGATCGGCGACTGCCTGGCGCGCGTGCTGGCCGCCAACGGCTGGAACACCAAGCGCGAGTACTACTACAACGACGCCGGCGTGCAGATCGAGAACCTGGCCAGGTCCACCTCCGCGCGCCTGCACGGCCTCAAGCCCGGCGACGCCGACTGGCCCGAGGCGGCCTACAACGGCGACTACATCGCCGATGTCGCCGCCGCCTACCTGCGCGGCGATGCCATCGAGATCGAAGGCCACACCGTCACCAGCGCCCAGGACATCGAGGATCTCGATGCCATCCGCCGCTTCGCCGTGGCCTACCTGCGCCGCGAGCAGAACGCCGACCTGGCCGCCTTCGGCGTGGGCTTCGACGTGTACTTCCTGGAGAGCGCGCTCTACCGCGACGGGAAGGTCGAGGAGACCGTCGAGACGCTGATCAAGTCCGGCCACACCTACGAGGAAGGCGGCGCGCTGTGGCTCAAGTCGACCGACTACGGCGACGACAAGGACCGCGTGATGCGCAAGTCCGATGGCACCTATACCTACTTCGTGCCGGACGTGGCCTACCACCTGTCCAAGTGGCAGCGCGGCTACGAGCGCGCGATCACCGAGCTGGGCGCCGACCACCACGGCTCGCTGGCGCGCGTGCGCGCCGGCCTGCAGGCGCTGGACGTGGGTATCCCCAAGGGCTGGCCCGAGTACGTGCTGCACCAGATGGTCACGGTGATGCGCGGCGGGGAGGAAGTGAAACTGTCCAAACGCGCCGGCAGCTACCTGACCCTGCGCGACCTGATCGAGGAAGCCGGCGCCGATGCCACGCGCTGGTTCCTGATCGCGCGCAAGCCCGATTCGCAGCTGACCTTCGACATCGACCTGGCGCGCGAGCAGAGCAAGGACAACCCGGTCTTCTACGTGCAGTACGCCCATGCGCGCGTGTGCAGCCTGCTGCGCCGCGTCGAGGAGAAGGGCTATGCGGCCTACGATCAGGCCGCCGGCATCGCCGCGCTGCCCTCGCTCGAGGACGCCGCCTCGATCGCGCTGATGGTGGAACTGTCGCGCTATCCGGAAGTGGTCGAAGCGGCCGGCGTTTCGCTGGAGCCGCATGCCATCGCGCAATACCTGCGCGAACTGGCCTATGCTTTCCAGGCCTGGTACGACGGCGAACCGATCCTCATCGACGATGCCGATGCGCGCAACGCGCGCCTGGCGCTGGTCCTGGCGGTGCGCCAGGCCCTGGCCAACGGCCTGGACCTGCTGGGCGTGTCCGCGCCCGAGCGCATGTAAGACGACTTCTACGAGAACAAGAACAAGATGGCGGCACGACGCGGTAAATCCCAGGCCAAGCGCACCAACGGCAACGGCACGCCCGGCTGGGTCTGGCTGATCGCCGGGCTGGTGCTGGGCGCGGCGGCGTTCTTCATCGTGCCGGACCTGATGAAGAAGGACGGCGACACCTTCCTGCGGCCCAAGCCCAATCCCGACGCGCGCCCCGCGCCGGTGAGCGAGGACGACAGCGCCACGCCGCCCGCCTCGGCCCCGGCCGAGACCGGAGCCGCGCCCGCGGCGACGGCCGAAACCGCCAAGAAGCCGCCCGAGCGCCCGACCCAGTACGACTTCTACACGCTGCTGCCGGGCCGCGAAGTGCAGATGTCCGACGCCGAACTGGCCGCCAGCGCGCGCGCCGAGGCCGATCGCAAGGCCAAGCTGGCCGCGCAGCAGGCGCGCGAGGACGCGGCCAAGAACGCCGGCCAGCCACAGCCCATCGCCGAGACCACGACCGCCGCCGCCCAGCAGCCCACGCCGCTGGATGAGATCACCAAGGTGCCCTCGGCCACGCCGACCCAGACCACCGTCGCCCAGGCCGCCGCGTCCAATGCGGTGGCCAGCGCCGCGGGCGATGTCGCCTACATCCTGCAGGCCGGCAGCTTCAGCGCGTCCGGCGATGCCGAGGCGGTCAAGGCCAAGATCGCGATGCTGGGCCTCAGCGCGCGCGTGGAATCGGGCGACTCGGCCGGCAAGACCGTCTACCGCGTGCGCATGGGGCCCTACGCCACCGCCAGCGAACTGGCCGAGGCCAAGCAGAAACTGGCCAGCGGCGGCCTGCCGGCGATGCCGATCAAGGCCCGGTGATCGCCCCGGCGACTCAGCGCGAGCGCCTGATCCTGGCGGCCGCGGTCGCCTTCACCGTGGATTTGCTGCTCGGCGTGCTGATCTGGCGGCTGCTGCCGCCCGGCTGGCGCGTGCTCGAGCTGCACGGCAACAGCCTGATCCAGCCCGCGCACTGCCTGGCCGGCGCCTTCAGCCTGCTGCTGGGCGGCTGGATCGGCGGGCGACGCTTTCTTCCGCTCGGCGTGGCGCTGATGTTCGCCCTGCAGCTGCTGGCCCTGGGCCTGCTGGTGCAGCTGGCCGACCGTCACATGCCGCAGCGGCCGCTGTGGCTGACGATCCAGGACGTGCTGGCCAGCAACGTGCTGGGCGTGGGCCTGCAGCTGCTGGCCGCCGCGCTTGGCGCGCTGGCCGGCGCGGCGCTGCACGCGCGCCGCCCCCTGTTTCCCTCCCCCAAGGAATCGACATGTCCAAGACTGTCCTGATCACCGGCGCCACCTCCGGCTTCGGCGCCGCCGCGGTGACCCGCTTCGCCAACGCCGGCTGGAAGGTGATCGCCACCGGCCGCCGCGCCGAGCGGCTGACGCCGTTCGTCGAGCAGTTCGGCAGCGAGGTGGTGCACGCCGCCGCCTTCGACATCCGCGACGGCGCCGCGCTGGATACGGCCCTGGCCGCGCTTCCCGCCGGCTTCGCCGACATCGACGTGCTGGTCAACAACGCCGGCCTGGCGCTGGGCACGGTGCCGGCGCAGGAGGCGGACCTGGCGCAGTGGCAGCAGATGATCGACACCAACGTGACCGCGCTGGTCACCATCACGCGCAAGCTGCTGCCGGTGCTGATCGCGCGCAAGGGCGCGATCATCAACATTTCCTCGGTGGCGGCCACCTATCCCTACACCGGCGGCAATGTCTACGGCGGCACCAAGGCCTTCGTGCGCCAGTTCTCGCTGGGCCTGCGCAGCGACCTGCACGGCACCGGCGTGCGCGTGACCAGCATCGAACCGGGCATGGCCGAGACCGAGTTCACCCTGGTGCGCACCGGCGGCGACCAGGCCGCCTCGGACAAGCTCTACGGTGGCGCCACGCCGATGACCGGCGAGGACATCGCCGAGCAGATCTTCTACGTCGCCACGCTGCCGGCGCACCTCAACATCAACCGGCTGGAGATCATGCCGGTGAGCCAGTCCTTCGCCGGCTTCCAGGTCGCGCGCCAGTAAGTCTCTGCCTGCGCCGACCGCGGACGCTCAAGCCGCGTCCGTGGCCGGCATGGCCGTGGTGCGCGGCCTGAGCATGCGGCCGCGCAGGCGCAGGAACGGCCGCTCCACTGCGTAATGCAGCAGCGCAGCCGCCAGCAGCGACGCGCCGCCATAGACCAGCACCTGTGCATCGCCCCAGCCGGCGATGGCCTGGCCCAGATGGTCCTGCACCTGCACGAACACGGCCTTGTGCACCAGATACAGGCTGTAGGACACGCCGGCCAGCCAGGCCGCGCCCGGCAGCGCCCAACGCCCGATCAGGCTGCTGCGGCCCGCCCCGGCGAACACCAGCAGCGCCAGCCCGATCGACAGCACCGGCCAGCCCACCGCATTGCCCACCAGCCCGCTGCGGTCGCGGAACAGCCACAGCGCCAATGCCATCACCGCAAGCCCCACCGCCAGCGCGCCGTTGGCGTACCGCTGCGCATGCGCCCACAGCGCGGGGCGGAAGGTCTTCAGCATCGCCAGCAGCACGCCGCAGAGCAGGCCGTCCAGGCGGTTCCAGGTCGGGTAGTAGAGATCCTCGATGAACCAGTTGCGCTGCGCCCCGCCGGCGGCCTCGGCGGCGGTGTCGTGCAGCCAGATGCCGGCGCGCAGCGCGATGCCACCGACCATCACCAGCGCCGCCAGCAGCGCTACCTTCCACGCGGCCGGCCTGCGCATCAGCCACCAGGCCAGCACGGGGAAGACCAGATAGAAGTGCTCCTCCACGCACAGCGACCACGCGTGCGAGAACGCGGGCCGGCTGTAGTCGTTGCCCAGGTTCATCACCATCAGCACGAACTTCCACAGCGGCTCCATCTCCGGCCGCTCGCGCCAGGCCGGCACCAGCGCATACAACGCCAGCACCACCCAGTACGCCGGCAGGATGCGGAACGCGCGCCGCAGATAGAAGTCGCCGAACCGCAGCGGCTGCCCGCGCGACAGCGGCGCCAGCACCTGCCCGCCAATCAAAAAGCCGCTGAGCACGAAGAACAGGTCCACACCCATCCAGCCGTAGCGCGACAGCCAGGTCCATTCCGGCGCCAATCCACCCACCACCCAGGCATGGAAGAACATCACCCACACGATGGCGATGGCGCGCAGCAGGTCCAGGCCCGGGTAACGAGCGTCGGTGCGGATCATCGGATCGAGCCAGGCGTGCAGGGAAAGTAAAGAAAGTCTATGTCCGCGCAGTGTGGTTGTTGCCGTCGTTGCGCCGGGCCGTGCCCCGCCTGCGGTGAAGCGCTTCAGCCCGAAGCGCCGGTCAGCTGGACGCGCAGCATATCGACATAGGTGCGGCTGACGCGCAGCGGCGCGCCGTTGTGCAGCCGCAGCAGCGCGTCCTTGTTGGAGAGCGGCTGCAGTTCGGCCACGCAATCCAGCCTGACCATGGTGGAGCGATGGATGCGCACGAAGCGCGCCGGATCGAGCTGGGTCTGCAGGCGCTGCAGCGCATCGCGCAGCAGGTATTGCCGGGATCCCACGTGCAGGGTGACGTAATCGCCGTCGGCCTGGAGATATTCGACCTCCTCGACCGGCACGAACACGATCCGCCGCCCCACCCGGACCTCGAAGCGCGTGAGCGGCTCCGTCCTCGGCTCGCTGGACTGCGGAACGGGAGCGGGAGCGCTCGCCTGCAGGCGACGCCGCACGCGGGCCAGGGCGTCGGCCAGGCGCTCCTCGTCCAGCGGCTTGAGCAGATAGTCCAACACTTCCAGCGCGAAGGCCGGCACGGCGAACTCGGCGTGTGCCGTCAGCAGGATGACCAGCGGACGCGCGTGCGCCTCCATGGCCTGGAGCAGCGCGATGCCGTCCAGGCCAGGCATCTGGATATCGAGGATCAGCACATCCGGGCGGCACTGCGGGAGGCCGGCCAACGCCGCCTCGCCGTCGGCGTACTCGCCCACGACCTGGACATCCTCATGGCGCGCAAGGCTGGCGATCACGCCGCTGCGTGCCAAGGGCTCGTCATCGATCACCGCGATCCGGATCACGCCGCGTCGCCTCGCGGAGCCAGGCGCTGCAACGGAATCGCGATGGCGACCACATACACGCCGTCCTCCAGCCCGGCGGCGAAGGCGTGGCGTTGCGGATACAGCCAGGCCAGGCGCTGGCGCACGTTCGCATGGCCCAGCGTTCGTCCGCCCTGCGCCTCATCGTCCGGCGCGAGATCGTTGACCACGCGCAGCTGCAGCTGCCCGGCGCGCGCGTGCAGCGCGATGGACAGCCGGCCCGCCGCGCTGCGTCGGGCGATGCCGTGGCGGATCGCGTTCTCCACTAGCGGCTGCAGCAGCAGCGACGGCAGCGACGCGTCCAGCACACCGGCCCCGATGTCCCATTCCACGCGCAGGCGGTCGCCCAGCCGCACCTGCTCGATGGCCAGATAGGTCTCGGTCATCGCCAGCTCCTCGGCCACCGACACTTCATGGGAGGGCCGATCCAGCGTGGCGCGTAGGAAGCCGCCCAGCCGCGCGAGCATGGTGCGCGCCTCCTCGCCGCGCGCCTGCGCCACCAGCGAGGACACGCCATTGAGCGTGTTGAACAGGAAGTGGGGATTGAGCTGGTAGCGCAGCGCGCGCAGTTCGGCATCGCGCGCGGCCAGCAGCGCCTGCGCCTGACGGCTGTGGGCCTCCTTGAGTGCGTGGGAATGCCCCACCAGCGCGTTGGCAGCGCAATAGGCGATCAGCGCCAGCCAGCAATCGTCGACGCCGAAGAACACGCGCGGCCAGCGCGGCGGCTGTGCCCCGGACCAGCCCATCGCCTCGGGCAGCAGGAAGCCCAGCACGTTGTTGACCACCGCCATCAGATACGTCACCGCCAGCAGCAGTGGCACCGTCTTCCACGGCGACCACCCGGCTCGCCAGAGCGCACGCTGCAGCCAGATCAGCACCGGCACCCAGGCCAGGAAGGCCAGCAGATACAGGGTGCGGTAGGCCAGCGCATGCCCATGCCCCACCGCCGGCACCGCCATCACCAGCAGGCACAGGCCGATCGGCAGCGCCGCCATCAGCGACACGCGCCACGGCGGTGGCGAGAAGACCGACGCGTCCGGCGCCATCGTCGTCAGCTGGCCCGCTCGGGATCGCGCATGGTCCAGACGACTGAGATGATCTTCCAGCCTGCCTCGGTACGGATCAGCTGCCACATTTCCCTGCCCCGGTTGGTCTGCCTGCCATTCTCCAGGTAGGCGTAGTCGAAGGCGACCGCGGCGATCTCGCCGTCGGTGTCGATCCTGACGTCGGAGAAGACTTCCTCGCTGGCCTGGGCGCTCGTCACGATCGAATCGATGAAGCTGAGGTAGTTGGACTGCGGGATGTAGCGGGCCTTCCTGGCGTCCGGCTTGATGGCGCGGAACCGCGCCAGGCGCGCATCGTCGTTGACGAACTGCCAGGTCACCCGGGCCGGGTCCTCGGAGAAGAACAGCGCGGTGAACCGCGCCTTGTCCTTCTCGACGATGGCGCTGCGGAAGGCTTCGACGACCTGCCGGATCGCGGACACGTCACGCTCGCTGTTCTGCGTGGCCAGCGCGGGCTGGACGGTCAGGGCGAGCAGCACGAACACCAGCGCGGCCTTGGATCTGATTGCCATGGGATCGAGAGACGTCAGTGAGGGCGGCGCCATTACTCCACGCGGCGCGGCATGACGCCATACGCCTTCTCGCTCCATGCGCCGAGCCGTGCCCGCGATGCGCCAGACGGCCATCCGACAGCTGTGCGAGCGAGGCCCAGCGCGCACTTCAGCGCAGTCGCCGGGCCATGCGCGGACGGGCGTGATAACGTGCGCACGCCAGCGTCGTGCCAGCGATCTCATCCGATCGATCGAGGAATGACGATGCTGCGCACCTGCCCTGTTCCCTGCCCGCCGCCACTGCCGGTGCGGCGGCCATGACCGCCCAGATCACCGACGCCGACACCCTGCAGCGCTGCATCGGCGCGCTGCCCGGTCCGCGCGACATGAAGGTCATCGACCACCTGGACGCCTGGGCGGTGCGCTGGCTGCAGGCCTCGCCGCTGGCGTTCTTCGGCTTCGGCGACGCCGAAGGCATCGCCATCACCGTCGGCGGCGGCCCGGCCGGGTTCGCCCGGACCGATACGCCGACCACGCTGGATCTGCCGCCCACCCGGCTGGACGATCCGCGCCTGGCGCGCGCCGGGCAGAGCTTCTGCTCACTGTGGCTCGTGCCGGGGCTGGGCGAGACCCTGCGCATCAACGGCCAGGTCGCCGGGGTCGAGGACGGCCGGATCGGCATCGCCGTGCGCGAGTGCTATCTGCACTGCGCCAAGGCGCTGATCCGCTCGGACTTCTGGCAGGCCGTACCCGATCCACTCGCCGCGCCGCTCACCCCCGTCCAGGCGGCCGCACGCAGCCGCTTCCTGGTCCTGGCCACGGTCAATGCCGCCGGCCAGGCCGACCTCAGTCCCAAGGGCGATCCGGCCGGCGCCCTGCTGCAGGCGGACGAGGCGGCGCTGTGGCTGCCCGACCGCCCCGGCAACCGGCGCGTGGACAGCTTCCGCAACCTGCTCGAACAGCCGCGCCTGTCGCTGGCCGCGCTGGTGCCGGGCCAGACGCGGCTGCTGCATGTCCGTGGCACGGCCACGCTGACCACCGATGCCGCGGCCCGGGCCCGCCTGGCCGTCGGCGACAAGCCGCCCAAGCTGGTGACCCGCATCGCCCCGGCGCACTGGGCGGTGCGCGACAGCGCCGCCCTGGCCGCCGCCGCACTGTGGCCGGCGGCGCAGCCTCCCGACGACCTGGCGCCCGCGGAGATCTTCAAGGCCCATGTGCGGCTCAACCGCAGCAGCGGCCTGCAGGCGGCGATGGTACGCGCGGCGGTCGCGGTGCCGGGACTGGTGCGCCACGGGCTGGATCAGGATTACAAGAAAAACCTGTATTAGGCGGCGCGATGGCCGCTGCATCGTCGTTCCCGCGAAGGCGGGAACCCATGGACGTTCACGCAGGTCGCGCAAGGCGCTGGGTTCCCGCGTTCGCGGGAACGACGATTGGTGGATCGTGTAGGTCAGCGCGTCGCTGCGCGCCGTGCACGGCGCGTAAGTCCATGGATCCCCGCTTTCGCGGGGATGACGAGGTGAAGTATTGCTTTGGCTTTAGTGTCGCTTTGGCTTGGTGGCGCTTCGGCTTTGAATCCCGAATCCCGAATCCCCAATCCCAAACGCGCACCGCCCCAGAAAGCAGGGAAAAACAGCCCTACGCCAACGGCTCATCCGAAAGATACGTGTACCCCGTCAGCCCCGCCTCCAAAGCGGCAGACAACTCCTGCGCGCGTTCGGCCGACAGGTCGGCGGCGGCCACGCGCTGGGCGTAGGCGCTGCGCAGCTCGTCCAGGGAATAGCCCACGTAGTCGAGCATCACGTCGGTGGTGTCGCCGCGGCGCTGCTGGGTGATGCGCGTGGTGCCGTCCTGGCAGGTGACCTCCACCGCGTCGGTGTCGCCGAACAGGTTGTGGATGTCGCCCAGGATCTCCTGGTAGGCGCCGACCAGGAAGAAGCCGATGCGGTAGGACTCGCCCGGCTTCATCGCATGCAGTGGCAGCGAGCTGTCCAGGCTCTCGTTCTCGACATAGGTCTTGACCATGCCGTCCGAGTCGCAGGTCATGTCGCAGACGATGCCACGGCGCTGCGGGCGCTCGTCCAGGCGCTCGATCGGCACGATCGGGAACACCTGGTCGATGGCCCACACGTCCGGGATCGACTCGAACACGCTGAAATTGACGAAGTACTTGTCCACCAGCCGGTCGTTGAGCTCGTCCAGCACCGGGCGGTGACTCTTTTCCTCGTGGCTCAGGCGCGCGCGCACGCCGTGGGCGATGGCGTAGAACAGATCGTCGATGCGCGCGCGGTGGGTCAGGTCGATCTGCCCCAGCGCGTAGGCGGCCAGGCCCTCGGCGTGGAAGTGCTGGGCCTCCTGGAACAGCTCCACCGCCGGGCGCGTGTCCAGCTCGTCGTGGATCTCGCGCAGGTGGCGCACCGCGGCCGGTTCGTCGTCGTGCGCATCGGGCACGCGGCCCTCCGGCGCCTGCTCGACCTCAGACACGTTGGCGATCAGCACCGCATGGTGGGCGGTCATGGCGCGGCCGCATTCGGTGACGATGCGCGGCGGGGCCAGGCCGTGTTCCTCGCAGGCCTCGGCCAGCGGCTGGACGATGTTGCCGGCGTAGGAGCCGAGCCCGTAGTTGATCGAGTAGTAGCTGCGCGAACGCGTGCCTTCGTAGTCGATGCCCAGCCCCCCGCCGACGTCGACATGGCTGATCCTGGCGCCCAGCGCGGAGAGCTCGACGAAGTAGCGCACCGCCTCGCGCATGCCGTTGGCGATGTCGCGCACGTTGGAGATCTGGCTGCCCATGTGGAAATGCAGCAGGTTCAGGCAGGCCGCGTACTCGGTGTCGCGCAGGGTCTTCCACAGGTCCAGCACCTGGCGCGGGGACAGGCCGAACTTGGCCTTGTCGCCGCCGCTGTTCTGCCACTTGCCCGCGCCCAGCGAGGCCAGGCGCATGCGCACGCCCAGGCCGGGCATCACCTCCAGCGCCTTGGCCTCCTCCAGCACCAGCTTCAGCTCGGAGGGCTTCTCGATGACGATGAAGGTCTCCAGGCCCAGCTTGCGGCCGATCAGCGCCAGGCGGATGTATTCGCGGTCCTTGTAGCCGTTGCACACGATCAGGCCGCCGGGGCGCGAGAGCGCCAGCACGGCCATCAGCTCGGGCTTGCTGCCGGCCTCCAGGCCGAAGCCCTCGCCATGGTGCGCGGCCAGCGTGCCGGCCACGCCGCGATGCTGGTTGACCTTGATCGGATAGACCGCGGTGTAGCCGCCGGCGTAGTTCCAGTCCGCCTGGGCCTGGGCGAAGGCCGCCTGCAGCTTGCCCAGGCGCTGGCCCAGGATGTCGGGAAACCGCACCAGCAGCGGCAGCTTGGCGCCCTCGGCGCGCGCGGCGTCGACCACCTCCGGCAGCGCCACCACCGGGCCGCCCGGGCCCTGCGGGGCCACCGTGATGCGCCCGGCCGCGTCCACGTCGAAATACCCATCGGCCCAGTGCGGGATCGAATAGGTCTTGCGTGCCTGGTCGGTGGACCACTGCGTCATCGGTGCTGCCTGGAAACGTGAGGGGCGCGCATTCTATCGCCCCCCTCCTTTCGCCGCTGTGTCAGCGCCCCCGCCGCCAGATCGGCGTCCCGGCCGCCTTGCGCAATCGACCGGCATAGCGACGGCGATCGGCACCGTCGAACACCTGGATCGAACCGGGCAGTTCCACCGCATCCAGCACGCGCTGCAGCGCTTTTCCGCGGCTGAACATCAGGCCGCGCAGCTGTACCAGCAGCAGAAAGTGCTCGCCTGCATCGTCGTCGGGCAGGGCCTTGCGCACCAGCCAGGCGCGCCGCACCACGTTGGTCTTGACCAGCGCCTGTCGCAGTCGCGCGAGCGCCTCGCCCTGGAGGCCGTGCGGCAGGAACCGATCCTCTCCCGACAACGTGAAGCGGCGCTTGGCCAGTGCGCGCTGCCGCCGCTGCCAGCCATCGAACTCGGCTTCCACGGCCCGGGCCGACGGCGCGTCCCCCCTCGCCTGGTAGAACGCATGGAGGCGCTGCAGGACCGCGCCGGTATAGCCGGCATCCAGCGCAACGGCCTGCCGTAGATGCGCCACGCCGGCTGCGTCGTCCCGGTCCAGCAGCAGCGCCCCAAGGCGGAGCTGGCCTTGCAGATGCGTCGGCACCTGCGCGACCGCCGCCTGCAGCGCCGCAAGCTGGTCCTGCTCGTCCTGCTGGAAATGCCCGGCCAGCAGCAGGTATTCCACCTCCTGCTCCGGCGAGCGCTGCATCCGGGCCAGCTCGGCCACGCGCAGGGCCTGGTCCTGGCGCCGCTGGTATTCGGCCATCCAGTTGCCCTGCACCTCAGCCTGCCAGCGCTGGCTGAATTGCTGCTCCAGGCGCGGCAACAGGTCGCCCAGCAGGGCCTCCGCTGCTGATTGCGCCGGCTCGGTCAGGGCAATCTCCGTCGCGCCAAGGGCAGAGAGGCGGACGCTAAGCGGTGGGTGCGTGTCGTCCAACCCGGCATCATGGGCCAGCGCGCCTTCCAGCCATTGGGCGTCGCCCGGATGGGCGTGACGCAGCGCCGCGCCCATGTCGCGATACAGCAGCTCGGGCGGGTGCGGCCGTTCTCGCACGGTCTGATGCACCGCGGGCAGGAAGTCCTGATGCAGGCGAGCGCCCAGCACGCTGGTCTTGACCAGGGCGTCGGCCACCGTCTGGCCACCGGACACCCGTGCGGCGATCCGGTCCGCCGCCAGCTCGTTATCGCGCGCCAGTACGAAGCTGTAGGCATTGAAGTAAGGCGCGTACCAGCCGAAGAACTTGCGGAACATGCCCGCCGCCCAGGCTTCGCGTACCTCCAGCGCGTGCAGCAACCTGAACCAGCTCAGCCGCACCCGATAGATCCACGCCCCGAAACGGCCGTGACCGCCGCCCAGGTGGCCGAACTCGTGGGCGATCACTGCAGCCAGCTGCTCGCGGCTCAAGGCCTGCATCAGAGGCAGGCCGAGCACCAGGAAGTGTCGATGCCCCAACAGCCCCAACACGCGCGGCACGCTGGCTGCCGCCGCATTCAGGTCGGTATCCACGATGATGCCCGCCAGCGCCGGCGCGCCCGCCGCCCTGCGTAGGCGCTCGACCTCGGCCTCCAGCAGCGGCGCCTCGCCCGGCGCGATCCGGTAGCCGTCCGGGGGCTCGATCCGCACCCACAGCGCGCGCAGCACCGAATAGCCGAAGATCAGCGGAATCAGGATCAGCTTGAACAAATGGGCGACCAGCGCCGGCTTGATCGCCGCCAGCACCACGACCAATCCGACCGAAACGCCCAGCGCCCCGACCACCGAGCCGGCCAGCACCGCGAATCCCAATCCCGCCAGCCCGGCCAGCTGAAGCCGGTAAAGCAGCGGCGCGGCCACCGCGCGGCGCTGCAGGCGCTCCACGAGCGCTCGATATGCCTCGACAGACTGCATCCTGCGTCCCCTGTTCGTGAACTCCATCCCCCACGGCGGATGCTAAGCCACAGACCCGGGAACGCAACAGGCGGTGGGCTACAATTGCGCCCCTTTTTTGCCCGGACCGCCCCCCGATGAGCGACAACGACGCCTGGTACATCGAACACTTCCAGCCCACCGGCTCGGCGATCGGCTTTCGCCTGAAGGGCAAGCTGGACGAAGTGCAGTCCCCGTTCCAGAAAATCGAGATCTACGACAG
The DNA here is from genome assembly GCF_030322905.1 of Pseudoxanthomonas winnipegensis. NCBI lineage: Bacteria > Pseudomonadati > Pseudomonadota > Gammaproteobacteria > Lysobacterales > Lysobacteraceae > Pseudoxanthomonas > Pseudoxanthomonas winnipegensis. Next base: position 3,893,542 of record NZ_CP095475.1, read on the forward strand.
CACCGACTGGGGCAAGTTGATGGTGATCGACGGGGCGATGATGCTCACCACCAAGGACAACTTCTTCTACCACGAGATGATCAGCCACCCGGTGCTGTTCACCCACCCGAACCCCAAGCGTGTGGTGATCATCGGCGGCGGCGACTGCGGCACCCTGCGCGAGGTGCTCAAGCACCCGGGCGTGGAAAGCGCGACCCAGTGCGACATCGACGAGCAGGTCACGCGCATGGCCGAGAAGTATTTCCCCGAGCTGTGCGAATCCAACGGCGATGCCCGCGCCGAGCTGCTGTTCGACGACGGCGTGGCCTACATGGCCAACTGCCCGGCGGGCAGCGTGGACGTGGTGATCGTGGACTCCACCGACCCGATCGGCCCGGCCGAGGGGCTGTTCAACCAGGCCTTCTTCGAAAGCTGCTTCAAGGCGCTCAAGCCCGACGGCCTGCTGGTGCAGCAGTCCGAATCGCCGCTGGCGCTGCTGGACCTGATCCGCGACATGCGCGCGGAGATGGGCAAGGCGGGCTTCAAGTCGTTCAAGACCCTGCCCTTCCCGCAGCCGTGCTACCCGACCGGCTGGTGGAGCGTGACCATCGCCTCCAAGGACGCCGGCGCGGACTTCGCGTTCCGCGTCCAGGACGCGCAGGCCAAGCCGTTCCAGACCCTGTACTACACCGCCCACCAGCACACCGGCACGCTGGTGCCGCCGCCGTTCGTCGCCCAGGCGCTGGGCGAAGGCTGATCCCCGCCAGCGCCCGGACAGGGCGCACGCCAGGCAACCCAACGCCGCGCGGGGCAGCCCGCGCGGCGTTTTTCGTTGCATGCCCCTGTTGGCGAAGCTTGGCGGCGGATGGACCCCAACCCAGTGCTTTGGGTGTTGCGGACTTCGTCCGACCCTCCCCCACTCAGTCGCCAGCCGCGACTTCGAGCTCTCCCGGTGGGAGGGGGCTCACAAAGAAAAGGGATCAGAACGTCTTCCGACCGAAGCCTTATGACTTGACGCGCGAGGCAGCGGGCCGGCGGGCGGTGGCCGCGACGAGCGAGGCAGGAGGCCGAGCGCCCGAATCAGGGCAGGATGCCCTGATTGAGGGATAAGCGGCCACCGCCCGCCGGCCCGCTGCCCTTCCGCAGCCGAGACGCGCACGCGCTGCGATCCCGCGATCAGCAAAAGACTCCTTGTCTTCGAAGGACTCCAGCCCAGCCCGTAACGCAATGTCACCCACACGCCATCCCCGCATGCGAGGCTGCACGGTCACGCAGGGGCGACCACGCGCGCCTGCTTCCAAGGAGTGCATGATGCGATCGACCCTGTTCCTGATGGCCTGCATGGGCGCCGCCCTGTCCTTCCACGCCGCCGCACAGGACACGCCGCCGACCCCGGTGCCGAGCGACCGGCCCCTGGTGATCGGACACCGCGGCGCCAGCGCCCTGCGCCCCGAACACACCCTGGCCTCCTACGCCAAGGCCATCGCCGATGGCGCCGACTACATCGAACCCGACCTGGTCTCCAGCAAGGACGGCGCCCTGCTGGCGCGCCACGAGAACGAGATCGGCAGCACCACCGACGTGGCCGCGCACCCCGAATTCGCCGCCCGCCAGACCACCAAGACCATCGACGGCCATGCCGTCACCGGCTGGTTCACCGAAGACTTCACCCTGGCCGAACTGAAGACCCTGCGCGCGCGCGAACGCCTGCCCAAGCTGCGCGGCACCGCCTTCGACGACCAGTTCCAGCTGGTCACCCTGGACGAGATCATCGACTTCACCGCCGCCGAGTCGGCCGCGCGCGGGCGCGTGATCGGGCTGATCCCGGAGATCAAGCATTCGACCTACTTCCAGCAGCAGGGCCTGCCGATGGAGGCCAAGGTCGTGGCCACGCTCAATGCGCACGCCTACACACGCAGCGCGCCGGTCGTGATCCAGTCCTTCGAGATCGCCAACCTCAAGCAGCTGCACGCCCTGCTGGGCGATACGCATCCCAACGTGCGTCTGGTCCAGCTGATCGAGGCACCGAACGAGCGCCCCGGCGACGTGCTCGCCGCCGGCGGCAGCACCACCTATGCGCAGATGCTCACCCCGCAGGGCCTGAAGGCCATCGCCCAGTACGCCCAACTGCTCGGCCCCGCCAACCGCATGCTGCTGCCGCTGGACGCCCAGGGCAACCTGGGCAAGCCCAATGCGATCATCGCCGACGCGCATGCGGCCGGGCTGAAGGTGGTGCCCTACACCTTCCGCCCCGAGAACGCCTTCCTGCCCAAGGACCTGCAGCAGGGCCGCGAACCGGCCACGCGCAGCGACGCCGGTTCGATCCGCGAGATGCGCGCCTTCCTCGATGCCGGCGTCGATGGCTTCTTCACCGACGATCCGGCCCTGGGAAGACAGGCGGTAGACGGCTGGCATAAACCCTGAGGAATGCTGAGCGCCTGCGCGGCATTCCGTCACAACGCGCGCATCACCCGGCACGCGTGCAACGCCGCGCCAACTTCGTAAGAAAGTTTTCATGTTCGTCGGTCAAGGTGTTCGGGCGCCTACGCGCCCTCCCTTGACCAACGACGCTTCGAACATGCACATCCGCTCCCTGACGGTCGCGGTGTCGCTCGCCCTGTGCGCTGCGAACGCCTACGCCACCGACGACACCCCGCCCGCCGCGCCGGCCGACGCCGACACCACCGCCAAGACGCTGGACAGCGTATCGGTCATCGGCCGCGGCGAAACCCGCCAGGTGCAGCGCATCACCCAGGTCGACAAGCAGGTGCTGCCGCCGGGCACCAGCGGGCAGAAGCTGCTGGACAAGCTGCCGGGCGTGTCGGTGCAGTCCAACGACGCCTTCGGCGCCAACGAGGAATCGCAGTCCATCACCCTGCGCGGCTTCGACAAGAGCCGCCTGGGCTATACGCTCGATGGCATCCCGCTGGGCGACAACAGCTACGGCAACTACAACGGCCTGAGCATCTCGCGCGCGCTGATTCCCGAGAACCTGGCCGGCGTCGAACTGTCGCAGGGCATCGGCTCGCTGGGCGTGGCCTCCACCAGCAACCTGGGCGGCACCCTGCAGTACTACTCGCAGGACCCGGACACCGAGGCCGGCGGCCGCGTGCAGCAGACCATCGGCAGCAACCACCAGAACCGCACCTACCTGCGCGCCGACACCGGCGACCTGCACGGCTTCTCGGCCTACGTCTCCGCCGTGCGCCAGGACGCCGACATGTGGGCGCCGCCGCACCAGGCGCAGAAGACCAAGCAGTTCAACGCCAAGGCGGTGTGGAACGTGGGCGACCACCGCTTCGGCGCGTTCATCGCCACCTCGCGCGTCAACCAGCCCAACTATTCCTACCTGTCCAAGAGCATGCTCGCCCGCGGCCTGGGCTGGGACTGGAACATCTACGCCCCCGACTGGGACCGCGCCGTGGCCGCGGCCTACTGCGCGCCGGCGACCTACAACGCCGCGCGCTGCCGCTTCAGCGGCGGGGTCAACAGCATCGACGACGCTTACTACCAGAGCCGCGCGCTGCGCGACGACAACCTCTACGCGCTCGATGGCGACATCGCGCTGGGCAGCGAGGCGCATCTGAAGCTGCTGGCCTATCACCACGAGAACCGCGGCCAGGGCCACTGGTGGGCGCCGGGCCAGGCCTCCTACCCCAACACGCCGCAGGCGCTGCCGATCTCGATCCGCTCGACCAACTACACCATCAACCGCACCGGCGGCACCGCGGCGCTGGACTGGCGCTGGGGCCTGCACGAGCTCGAGGCCGGCCTGTGGTACGAGTACAACGACCACAACGTCGAGCGCAATTTCTACTACGTCAGCGGCCCGTTCCTGGACGACTTCTACCTCAACCGGCCCAACCGCCGCCTGTTCGACCAGGACTACACCATCCGCACCCGCCAGTTCTACGTGCAGGACCGGATGCGCTTCCTCGACGACCGCCTGACCGTGGACGTGGGCGTCAAGAGCCCGCGCACCGAGATGACCGCCAAGGCCAAGCCCGGCGTGGAAACGCTGCTCGCCAGCGGCACCCTGGTGGCCAAGAAGAGCGCCCTGCCGCAGGTCGGCCTGGGCTTCAAGTTGAACCAGGACAACGAGCTGTTCGCCTCCTACGCGCAGAACATCGCCGCCTTCGTCGGCGGCGGCAGCGGCGGCCCGCTGCAGGTCACGCCGCAGTCCTTCGCCGCGGCCAAGGGCCTGGAGCCGGAGAAGTCGCGCACGCTGGAAGCCGGCTGGCGCACCTTCGGCGAGCACTACCAGGCCTCGCTGGCGGCCTACCACGTGCTGTTCGACAACCGCCTGCTCTCGCTCAACCCGTGTTCGAGCATCGAAGTCGGCACGCGCCCGGAGTGCGTCACCAAGTTCGTCAACGTCGGCTCGGTCAAGAGCAACGGCGCCGAGCTGACCTTCATCCTCAAGCCCGGCGCGGGCTTCGAGTGGTACAACGCGCTGTCCTGGAACAAGAGCACCTACGAGGACAACTACGTCTCCGGCGGCCAGGTCGTGCCGGTGGCCGGCAAGATCACCGTCGACACGCCGCAGCGCATGGCCTCCAGCGAACTGAGCTGGCGCGGCGGCGGCTGGAACGTCAGCCTGCGCGGCAAGTACACCGGCAAGCGCTACTACACCTACACCAACGACCAGTCGGTGCCGGGCGTGACCACCTTCGACTTCGGCACCGGCTACGACTTCGGACCCGGCCTGGGCCTGCGCAACGTGCGGGTGTCCTTCAACGTGGCCAACCTGACCGACAAGCGCTACGCCGGCCAGCTCAGCTCGTTCGCCCCGACCGACCCGGCCGGCACGCGCTATGCCATCCATGCCGATGCGCCGCGCCAGTACTTCCTGACCTTCGGCGCGGACTTCTGACCGCCCAGGCCAGATTGGTGTGACCCCGGGCGGGGCGCGGACGTAAGTCCGCGCCCCGCTTGCGTTTTTGGGGCTGGGGCGGGGCCGGACGAGCGGCGCCCGGAGCGGCGAGGGTCTGATTTCCGGCGTCTGGGACCGGCCTGGAAACGCCCTCGCCGCCATGGCGGCTCCCACCCTGTAGAGCGGAGCTTGCTCCGCTGGAGCTTGCCCACGAACCGAACGAAAAGCAGCGGAGCAAGCTCCGCTCTACAAGGAGGCCGCGGCTTACCGAGCCCTCGTGGCCCCAGGCGGACGTTTGGCGCTTCGGAGCCCGTCCGATCACCCCCTCCAGCGGAACAGTCTCTGTCGGAATTTCGTTACACCCTCATGTCGGAAAGCCGTTAGAATTGTTTGCCGAACCAAAAAGTTCAGTAATTCCGCAGCTGTTGGTCCCCGGAGTCCCACCGGCCCACGCGCGAGGCAACCGACTTATGAATACCGCCCTGCTCCCCTTCCACCCCGGCGCCCGCCTGCCGGCGACCGCCAAGCTGCTCAAGCGCGGCGAGCGCGTCCTCGAACCGGACGTCTACGTCACGCCCTACGAGGGACGCCCGGTGGTGGTCAAGGATTACCGCCGCTATGCCGGCACGCCGATGGCGCTGCTGGCCCGGCTGCTGGTCTGGCGCGAGGCGCGCATGCTCCGGCACCTGGCCGGTTGGCGCCATGCGCCGATGCTGCTCGGCACGGCCGGCGGCCTGCTGCTGGGCATGGAGTTCGTCTCGGGTACCGTGCTGGGCGGCGATGCGATGGACGCCGGCAAGACGGTGTTCCGCCAGCTGCGCGCCATGATCGCCCAGCTGCACGCCGCCGGCATCACCCACAACGATCTGCACACCTCCAACCTGATGGTCAGCGGCGGCACCCTGGTGCTGCTCGACTACGCCTCGGCCATGCGCCTGCCGCGCTGGATGATGCGCCTGCCCCTGCTGCGCGAACTGCGCCGCTCGGACCTGGCCAACGCGCTGAAGATCCAGCGCCGCCTGACCGGGCGCGAGATCACCGGCATGCGCGCACGCGTGGTCGCCCAGCGCCCCTGGGTGAGCGGCGTGCGCAACGGCTGGAAGCGCTTCTACGCCTGGAGCAAGGCCTGAGCCCAGCGCCCGCCGCCCTGCGCGGCGGGGCTCGTCCTCGGAATTTCAGGCCCGCTCCATGAGCGAACGCGCCCGAGCAGGAACGACGTGGGCCACCGCTTGCGAGCCTGCCTCCAGCATCCGTTCGTGTCGGGCTGGATAGAGAAGACGCCTGCTGGCGGGGCTGCACGTAGCCGTCGCTGAGCTATTGCCTGACGCCGGCTTGCAGGGGGCTTTGCGCGGGGACCCTCCCGATCGGATATGCCCTTCCACGTCGACTGCGCGTCTATCACCGCCAGGCGGCGCCCCGCCTGCTTCAGCGGATGCCCAACCTGCTCCTGCAAGGAGCGCTAGCCCGCGCAGGTCTGCACCGCGCTGCGCTCACCGCGGTCCTGAGATGATGGCGAGATCGCCGCATTCGAAGGACCATCCGGTGAACAGAAGGCAGTTACATCCCGCGGCCACGATGGACGACAAGGCGCGCGCGTCCGCTCCCGAGCCGCAGCCGTCCCGCGCCGCTCGACGCCTCGCCGGCGCGCTGTGGATCGCCGCCGGCGTGATCTACCTGGCCGCGGAATACGTGGCGTCCACCGCCTTTCCCGGCTACAGCTATGCGACCAACTACATCAGCGACCTAGGCGTGCCCGAAGTGGGCGTCGTGGACGGCCGGCATCTCGATTCGCCGCTGAGCTGGGTCATGAACACCGGCTTCGTCCTGCAGGGCGTCTTCTTCCTGATCGCAGCCCTGCTAGCCGCTCGCGCGCTGACGCGCAGGCCGCGCAAGACGACGCTCTGGGTGACGCTGTCGGCGCTGCACGCCTTCGGCATCGTGCTCGTGGCCGCCGTGCCCGGCAGCCAGCAGGCCATCCAGTCCGGCATGGCCGTCTTCCACGGCATCGGCGCCGCATTCGCGATCATCTGCGGGAACCTGGCCGCGGCGGCCGGAGGCTTCGCGATCAGCGGGCGCGGGTTCCGCGGCTTCAGCATCGCCATTGCCATGGTCGGTCTTCTCTCGCTGGTCGGGCTGCTTGCGCACAACGCGCTCGGGATCGCGGCCGTGGCGGACGGCCTCTGGGAGCGTGGGAGCGTCTACACGATCATCCTGTGGGAGCTCGTCGCCGGCATCGTCCTGATCGCGCTCGGCGGCTCGGGTCGGGCTGACGGCGGCTGGCGATCGCGCTGACCAACGCCGCAATGGTGATGCGATCGCACCGGGTTTCGGACCCATGACCCAGATAGCGCCCTCGAACATCGAGCAGCGTAAGCCGCCAAAACTCCGGAGGGCGGTTGGCGCCGACCATCAGGCCCTGTCGGCCCTGGCGTTGCGCTCGAAGGGATACTGGGGCTACTCGCCGCAGTTTCTCGAAGCCTGCCGCGCCGAGCTTTCCTGGAGCGCGGAGGCGTGCGCATCCGGGCGCTTCTGGGTCGCCGTCGCGGACGACGATCGGATCCTCGGCTTCAGCCTGATCGGCCGAACGCCTCCCATCGGGGAGTTGTGCGCGCTCTTCGTCGATCCATCCGCGATCGGCACCGGATGCGGACGGCTGTTGCTGCAGAACGCGCTTCGCGATGCGGCGGCCCTTGGATTCGAGCGGCTCGTCCTCGACGCCGATCCGGGCGCCGAGCCGTTCTACGCCCGTTTCGGTGCCGCCAGGATCGGCCTGGTCCCGAGCGGCTCCGTCCCGGGGCGCTTGCTCCCGCGGATGGCGTTCGACCTCGCTGAGACGTCCTGCGGCAGTTGAGACCAGCCCGCGGCCGGGCCGCATCGGAACCGTCGCCTCTGGCGCGTGACCGCTAACGAACGGTCCTTCCACGATAATGTGCGCGAACCGGCCCGCGCGGCATCGGACTTTTCCGACCCGCCTGCGCGCGCCCGGCCGATGGTGGCGCGCGCAGGGCGCATGCGACCTTGGCCTTGAGCCCACGGAGCCTGCCATGATCGATCTCAATCCCCTCGATGACCTCGCCCGCCGCCTGAGCGAGCTGGTGCCCCCCGGCCTGCGCGAATCGCGCGAGGACCTGCAGCGCACCTTCAAGAGCGCCCTGCAGTCGGGCTTGGCCAAGCTGGATCTGGTCACGCGCGAGGAGTTCGAGGTGCAGCGCGCCGTGCTGCTGCGCACCCGCGAGAAGCTCGACGCGCTGGAGCGCGAGCTGGCCGCGCTGGAGGCGCGCGTCGCCCCGCGCAGCTGACGGTTCTCCCCTTCCGGCGGACACGGAGCGTCCCCATGAGTCTGGCCCTGGTCCATAGCCGGGCGCGCTGCGGCGTGCAGGCGCCTGGCGTGCAGGTCGAAGTGCATCTCTCCGGCGGCCTGCCGGCCACGCACATCGTCGGCCTGCCCGAGGCGGCGGTGCGCGAGAGCCGCGACCGGGTGCGCGCGGCGCTGCTGTGTGCGCAGTTCGAGTTCCCGGCGCGGCGCATCACCGTCAATCTGGCGCCGGCCGACCTGCCCAAGGACGGCGGCCGTTTCGACCTGCCGATCGCGCTGGGCATCCTGGCGGCCAGCGGCCAGCTCGACCGCCAGGCCCTGGCCGGCTGGGAATTCGTCGGCGAGCTGGGCCTGACCGGCGAGCTGCGCAGCATCGACGGCGTGCTGCCGGCGGTGCTGGCCGCGCGCGACGCGGGCCGGCGCCTGATCGTGCCGGCGGGCAATGGCGCCGAGGCCGCGCTGGTGGCCACCGGCCAGGCCTGCACCGCGCGCACCCTGCTGGAGGTCTGCGCCATGCTGTGCGGCACGCGCGCACCGGCGATGGCGGTGGCCGAGCCGGTCACGCCCTGGCCCGTGCCGGACCTGCGCGATGTCCGCGGCCAGCTGCATGCGCGACGCGCACTGGAGGTCGCCGCGGCCGGCGGGCACCACCTTCTGTTCGTCGGTTCGCCCGGCTGCGGCAAGACGCTGCTGGCCTCGCGCCTGCCCGGCCTGCTGCCCGAGGCCAGCGAGGACGAAGCGCTGGAGAGCGCCGTCATCGCCTCTGTCAGCGGCCGCGGGCTGGACCCGGCGCGCTGGCGGCAGCGCCCGTTCCGCAGTCCGCACCACACCGCCAGCGCGGTGGCGCTGATCGGCGGCCGCGCGCTGCCTCGACCCGGCGAGGTCTCACTGGCCCACCACGGCGTGCTGTTCCTCGATGAGCTGACCGAGTGGGACCGGCGTGCGCTGGAAGTGCTGCGCGAGCCGCTGGAGTCGGGCACGGTCACCGTCGCGCGCGCGGCGCGCAGCGCGGAGTTCCCCGCGCGGTTCCAACTGGTGGCCGCGATGAATCCCTGTCCCTGCGGCTGGGCCGGCGATGCCAACGGCCGCTGCCGCTGCACGGCCGAGCGCATCGCCCGCTATCGCGGCCGCATCTCCGGCCCGCTGCTGGACCGGATCGACCTGCAGATCGACGTCGCACGCGTGCCGCCGCAGGCCTTGCGCCCCGACGCACCGGCCGGCGAAGACAGCGCCACCGTGCGCGAACGCGTCACCGCCGCCCGAGCGCGACAGCTGCAGCGCGCCGGCGTGCTCAATGCGCGCCTGGATCAGGCGCAGACCCTCACCCATTGCCGGCTGGCACCGCCCGACCAGGCGCTGCTGGAGCGCGCGATCGATCAGATGCGGCTGTCCGCACGCGCCATGCAGCGCACGCTGCGCGTGGCCCGTACCATCGCCGATCTGGCCGAAAGCGAAGACATCACCACCGCGCATCTGACCGAAGCCCTGGGCTACCGCCAGCAGGCGATGGCGCCGCACGTCGATGCGGCGTGAGCAGGACAGCGAGCGCCGCATCTCTTGCGTCGCTGTAGTTGCAACAACGTCGAGCCGTGGCGTCAGTGAGGATCTTCAGGCGAGCCGCATTGCCGCCATTGGCCGAAAAGGCCACAAGGGCGGCTCCCACCTGTAGAGCGGAGCTTGCTCCGCTGGGCCTTGCCGATGATCCGGTCGAAACGCAGCGGAGCAAGCTCCGCTCTACATGGAGACCGCGTCTTGATCTGAGAGACAGTTGCTCCCACAGGTCGCGCGGTCAAGGATGAGGGACGGCTCGAGGCTTGATGGTGGTGTCGCGCGGGGCGTCTTCGCGCGCGGCGGCGGGCTTCTTCGAACTCGCCTCCTCGCTGTGGTCCGGTGCGTCGCGCTTTTCGGCGTCTTCCGCCGCATCGGCCGCATCGGCGGCGGCGTGGCCCTCGATCGGCTCCAGCAGTTGGAGGGGCTTGCCCTCGTAGCGGAACTCCAGCGCGTCCTGCAGCGCACGCAGCTGGTCGACCTGGTCGCACATCGCCTCGGCCTGGGCCTCGATGGCCTCGCTGCGCGCCTCGAGCTTGGCGTCCAGTTCGTCGCCCAGGCGGTCGGCGCGCTCGTCGATCGCATCGCTGCGACCGGTGAAGATCTGGAACAGCAGGTGGCGGGCGATGCTGCCCTTGAACGCCTCGGCCTGGTCTTCCACGTAGCGCTCGAAGTTGCCGCCGAAGGCGTCCTGCTCCCAACGGCCCTTGCCCAACGTGCCATCGACATAGCCATGGGCCTGGGTACGCATGCGCGCGATCTTGCGCGCGTTGAAGGAGCTGCCGGTCATGATCTCGATCACGCCGCCCAGCGCGTCGTAGCTGAGGTCGACCACCTCGTTGGCCAGCCCGGCCACCTTCGGCATCAGCGCGCGGGCCTGGCTTTCCATCTGCCACAGCCGCTGCGCATCGGCGGCGCTGACCGGGCGCAGCTTGCGGTCCACGCTCAGCTCGCCGCCGTGGAAGAAGATCTCGCGCGGCGAACCGCTGTCGCGGTACAGCCAGATGCCGCCGCTATCGGCCAACACGTTGAAGTCGGTCCCCAGGCCGCACTGGCGCGAGGACACGTGCGGGCGGCGGTCGTGCCGGCCTTGCTGCGCAGGGTCGGACTGGGGCTTGTCGGCAGGCGTCTGCGGCACCTTCTCGGCAGAAGCCTGGGTCTGCGGCGCCTTGTCGGCGGGCGCATTCGCCTGCTGCGCCCAGGCAGCAGGCGCCAGGCACGCCAGCATCACCACCTGCCATCGCTTGCGCATCTTCTCGAACGTCCTGTCTGCCAACTGGCAGCCAGCTTCCGCGCGGCCGCCGGATGCAGGCGCGTGCCTGAAGTCACGAGGACCGATGGCTGGCGTGCTTGATGGGAGCAACTGTCTCTAAGGTCAAGCCGCGGCTTCCTTGTAGAGCGGAGCTTGTGGCAATCCCCTTTTGGGGACTCCGCTGCGCTTCGACCGGATCATCGGCAAAGCCCAGCGGAGCAAGCTCCGCTCTACAGGTGGGAACCGCCCTTGTGGCCTTCTTGGCCATTGCCGGCGAGGGGCTTTACCGGGAAAGCCCCATCGCCGCCATGGCGGCTCCCACCAGGTTCATGTCGCCCCAGGCTGTGCCTCAGGCGTCCTCATCCATCGCCAGGACCAGCTGCAGGTCGTCGCGCTCGCCCTGGATGCGCAGCTGGCCCTGGGCTTCGCCGGCCAGTGCGCCGACCCTGGCGCCACAGTCGGCCAGGTCGGCCCACTTGAGCAGCCACACGAACGGAGTGGGACAGGCGCTGTCCAGCATCAGCCGGGAGACCGAGTCGGTCACCTCCAGGCTGACGTTGAGCACGCCGGGGATGGCATGGCGGCGACCGACCGCGTCGGGGCGCGGACTGGAGGCCAGGTGATCCAGCATGGAGGCGAGCATGGCGATGCCGGGGCGATCCCCGCGGAACATCAACGCATCCTGGCCGCGATAGCGGTTGTCGTGACGGGCTCGAAGCATGGCGCACCTTTCTCAGTGGGTGAACGACGCTGGTGGGTGTTCGATGACGCTGAAGCGATGCCGCGGGTGTTGCCAAAGCACCCGACGCCAGCGCGTGCCATGTCTTTGATCGAGGGCGGGGCCTCCCAGCCCGCGTCGCGCCAGACCCTTGCGCCCCTGCTCGCGAGGGTCGCCTGCGCAACGCCGCTCCTCTCAAGGTTCATCGCACGCGCCGGTGCCGGGCGCGTCCTGCCTGGATCAAGGCGCCAAGGCTCAGGCCGCCTTGTGTTCGTAGAACTGCTCCTCCTCGGTCGAGCCGGTCAGCGCGGTCACGCTGGAGCTGCCGCCCTGGATGACGGTGGTGACGTCGTCGAAGTAGCCGGCGCCGACTTCCTGCTGGTGGCTGACGAAGGTGTAGCCCTGCTCGCGGGCCTCGAACTCCGGCTGCTGCACCTGCTCGACGTAGTGCTTCATGCCCTGGCCGCGCGCGTAGTCGTGGGCGAACTTGAAGGTGTTGAACCAGTTGATGTGGATGCCGGCCAGGGTGATGAACTGGTACTTGTAGCCCAGCGCCGACAGCTCGTCCTGGAAGCGGGCGATGGTCGCGTCGTCCAGGTTCTTCTTCCAGTTGAACGAGGGCGAGCAGTTGTAGCTCAGCAGCTTGCCCGGGCTGGCGGCGTGCACGGCCTGGGCGAACTCGCGGGCGAAGCCCAGGTCGGGGGTACCGGTCTCGCACCACACCAGGTCGGCGTGCGGCGCATAGGCCACGCCGCGGCTGATGGCCTGTTCCAGACCGTTCCTGACGCGGTAGAAGCCCTCGCTGGTGCGCTCGCCGTTGACGAAGGGCTTGTCGTTGGGATCGAAGTCGGAAGTCAGCAGGTTGGCGGCCTCCGCATCGGTGCGGGCCAGCACGATGGTCGGCACGCCCAGCACGTCGGCGGCCAGGCGCGCGGCCTGCAGCTTCTGGATCGCCTCCTGGGTGGGCACCAGCACCTTGCCGCCCATGTGGCCGCACTTCTTCACCGCCGCCAGCTGGTCCTCGAAGTGCACGCCCGCCGCGCCGGCGATGATCATGTTCTTCATCAGCTCGTAGGCGTTGAGCACCCCGCCGAAGCCGGCCTCGCCGTCGGCGACGATGGGCAGGAAGAAGTCGATCGCGTCCTTCTCTTCCAGCTTGCCGTCGCAGATGTTCTTCCACTGGATCTCGTCGGCGCGCTGGAAGGTGTTGTTGATGCGGCGGACCATGGTCGGCACCGAGTCGTAGGCGTACAGCGACTGGTCGGGGTACATGGTCTCGGAGGTGTTGCCGTCGGCGGCCACCTGCCAGCCGGACAGGTAGACCGCCTCCAGGCCGGCCTTGGCCTGCTGCATCGCCTGGCCGGCGCTGATGGCGCCGAAGGCGTTGACGTAACCCTTCCTGGCCTCGCCGTTGACCAGCTTCCACAGCCGCTCGGCGCCGCGCTTGGCCAGGGTGTGCTCGGGCTGCACGCTGCCGCGCAGGCGCACCACGTCGGCGGCGCTGTAGTTGCGCTTGACGCTGCTCCAGCGCGGGTTGGTGTTCCAGTCCTTCTGCAGGGCGTCGATCTGTTCCTGGCGAGTGCTCATGGTGCTTCTCCGGTCGTTGACGGATGCCCGTCGAATGGGGTGCAAGCGGAATGCGGTTAAGGGCTGGGCGGGCTTCTTCGATCCGAAGCCCGACCCCGGCTTCAATCGATCTGCGCGTAGGCCGGCAGGGTCAGGAACTCGGCCAGCGTGTCGCTGCGCGAGAGCTGGTCCAGCAAGGCGATGGCCTGCGGCACCTTGGCCGCGCCGGGCAGCGCCGCATCACCGAGGCGGGTGGGCAGGCGCTTGAGCGTGGTCTCCAGCAGCGCCAGGTCGATGGCGGTGCCGTCGTCCAGGTGCAGGCCGTCGGTGTGCAGCCACTGCCAGATCTGGGTGCGCGAGATCTCGGCGGTGGCCGCGTCCTCCATCAGCCAGTGGATCGGCACGCAGCCGTTGCCATCCAGCCAGGCGGCCAGGTAGCGCACGCAGACCTCGACATTGCCCTCGAACCCGGCGCGGGTGATGGTGCCGGTGGACGGGCGGATCAGGTCGTCGCGGCCGACATGCACGTCGGCGCGGGCCACGCCGTGCTGGTTGGGGCCGGGCATGTGCGCATCGAAGATCTCCATCGCCACCGGGATCAGCGCCGGGTGCGCGACCCAGGTGCCGTCGTGGCCGGCGGTGACCTCGCGCAGCTTGTCGGCGCGCACGCGGGCCATGGCCTGCTCGTTGGCCGCCGGATCGTTGTTGATCGGAATCTGCGCGGCCATGCCGCCCATCGCGTGCGCGCCGCGCCGGTGGCAGGTCTGGATCAGCAGCTCCGAATAGGCCTTCAGGAACGGCTGGGTCATGGTGACCTGGCCGCGCTCGGGCAGCACGCGGTCGGGGTGGGCGCGGAAGGTCTTGATGTAGGAAAAGATGTAGTCCCAGCGGCCGCAGTTCAGGCCGACGATGCGGCTGCGCAGCGCGTACAGGATCTCGTGCATCTCGAAGGCCGCCGGCAGCGTCTCGATCAGCACGGTGACCTTCATCTGCCCCTGCGGCAGGCCCAGGGTCGCCTCGATGTGCGACAGCGCGGTCTCCCACAGCGCCGCCTCCTCCATCGACTGCAGCTTGGGCAGGTAGAAGTAGGGGCCGCGGTCCCTGGCCTGCAGCGCGCGGGCGTTGTGGAAGGCGAAGGTGGCCACGTCGAACAGGCCGCCGGCGATCGGCGCGCCATCGACCAGCACGTGCTTCTCGTCCAGGTGCCAGCCGCGCGGACGCACGATCAGCACCGCCTGCTCGTCGGCCGGCTTGAGCGTGTAGCGCTTGCCCGGCTTGTCGCCGGCCGCCGGCGCCTGGAAGGTCAGCTCGCCGTCGACCGCGCCGATCAGCGCGCGCTGGCCGGTCAGCAGGTTGGCCCAGGTCGGCGAGGTCGAATCCTCGAAGTCGGCCATGAACACCTTGGCGCCGGAGTTCAGCGCGTTGATGACCATCTTCGGGTCGGTCGGGCCGGTGATCTCCACGCGACGGTCGGCCAGCGCGGCCGGGATCGGCGCCACGGTCCAGTCGCCCTCGCGGATCTGCGCGGTGTCGGCGCGGAAGTCCGGCAGGGCGCCGCCGTCGAACGCGGCCTGGCGGGTGGCGCGGGCGGCCAGGCGGGCCTGGCGCTCGGGCTCGATCGCCCGGTGCAGCGAGGTCAGCAGGCCCAGCAGGCCGGCTGGCAGCAGCGCGTCCTGGCCCGGGGCCCGGACCGTCAGCGCCAGGCCGGGCGTGGCGCCGCGGGCGGTGGGCGACAGGGCGAAGGCGGTGGCGGACATGGCGGTGTTCCTCGTCGTTTCAGCTGGGCCGCCACCGTGCTCCGGGGGTTAGTATTTGACAACTTAGTTTTATCAATTCAATTCATAAGTTCTGCTCATGAGAACGGATTCAGACCCATGCCAGCGAACGTAACCCCTCGTTTTTCCTACAAATCCGATCGACTCAAACCACTGCGCGCGTTCTGCCAAGTGGTGCGATTGGGCTCGGTTTCGCGGGCGGCGGAGGCCTTGTTCGTCAGCCAGCCGGCCATTTCGCTGCAGCTGCAGGCGCTGGAACGGGAGTACGGGACGCGGCTGTTCGAGCGCAGCGGGCGGCGCCTGACCCCCACCCGCGAGGGCCAGCTGCTGTACGAGATGGCCCAGCCGCTGGTCGAAGGGGTGGATTCGCTGGCCTCGGATTTCCGCCACAAGGTCAGCGGGCTGGACGCCGGCGAGCTGAACATCGCCGCCAACAGCTCGACCATCCTCTACCTGCTGCCGCGGATCGTGGACGCCTTCCGCCGCGAGCACCCCGAGGTGCGCCTGACCCTGCACAACGCCATCAGCGCCGACGGCACCGACCTGCTGCGCCAGGACGCGGTCGACCTGGCGGTGGGCTCGATGGTCGACGTCGCCGCCGACCTGAGCTACGAGCCGGTCTACCGCTTCGAGCCGATGCTGATCACCCCGCACGACCACCCGCTGGCGAAGAAGGACAAGGTGACCCTGGAGGACATCTCGCCCTACGGCCTGATCCTGCCGCCGCGCCGGCAGATCACCTATCGGCTGGTGGACCTGACCTTCCAGCAGGCGCGCGTGCCGTACACCGTGGCGCTGGAGGTCGGCGGCTGGGAGGTGATCAAGCAGTACGTGGCCATGGGCATGGGCCTGTCGATCGTCAGCTCGATCTGCCTGGGCGAGGCTGACCGCGGCCGCATCACCGCGCGCTCGCTGAGCGCGTACTTTCCCTCGCGCAGCTATGGCGTGGTGGTGCGCAAGGGCAAGTACCTCTCGCCGCAGGCGCGGGCGTTCATCGCGCTGATCCGGCCGGACCTGTTCCACCCGCGCGACCACGACGAGAGCGGGCATTCGGAGCGCTGAGCGTCCTGCCGCCCCATCCCTGCACCAGCAGCCCGGCCACCAGCAGGACCGCCAGCACCAGCGAGGCGCCGCCGGTGCCCAGTTCCAGGCCGCCATGCGCGACCGGCTTGGTCAGCAGGTCGCCGAAGGTCGCACCGAACGGCCGGGTCATCACGAACGCGATCCAGAACAGCAGCACCCGGCTGACGGACGTGAAGCGGTAGGCCAGCGCCGTGGTGGCGATCACCGCCGCGATCAGCCCGGCGCTGGCGGCGAAGCCCAGGCCGGAGGAATCGGCCAGAAAATCGCCCAGCGCCGTGCCCAGCGTGTTGCTGACCAGGATCGCCATCCAGTAGAAGCCCTCGGCCCGGCGGCTGGCGATGCGTTGCACCGACAGATGCCCCTCGCTGTGGTACCAGGCGGCCAGCACCCCGCCCAGCAGCGCCACCAGCAGCAGCGCGCCGCGCAGATAGCCCAGCCCCAGCGTGCGGTCCAGGAAGTCCGACATCGCCGTGCCCGCTGTGCTGGTGGACAGGATCACCACCCAGTACAGCCCGCGATGGAAGCCGCGCGCCCGCAGCTGCGCCAGCAGGGTCAGCGCGAACAGGCCCAGCAGCAGCAAGGCTCCGGGCCCGTAGCCCAGCCCGAGCGTCATGGTCAGCCAGTCGCCGCCGGTCTCGCCCAGCGTGGTCGCCAGGATCTTGAGGATCCAGAAGCCCAGCGTGACTGCGGCGACCTTGTTGGCGACCGCCGGCGGCGTGCCGTATTCGGACATGTCCAGCCCTCGGTCTCGAGTAGGGCAGACACGGTCGCAGCCGCGCTGTCGGATTTCGGTCGCACCTCACGCCGTGGGCCAGCGGTCGCCGAGCTCAACCCCTCCTCAGTCTCGACCGGCCGAGGCGGACGCGGCCGAGCGGATGAACGCGAGCAGGTCACGATTGAAGCGGTCCGGCTCTTCCAGGAACGGCGCATGGCCGGACTCGGCGTAAAGCACGCTGCGGATCCGCGGATTGAGGCGCTTGGCGCGCGCGATGCTCGGCTCGGCCTTCACCAGCGCGTCGCGCGCCCCGTAGAGCAGCAGCACCGGGACCTTGGCCCGGCCCAACCCGCCGGCGGCGTCGACGGTCATCGACGGGACGGCAGCTTGCATCTCCCACGACGCCAGCGCCGCATTGGCCAGCAGCAGCGAGAAGGTGTCCGCATCCGGCTGCCGGTGGAAGCACAGCCGCAGGAAGGCGCGTTCGCCCTGCAGATGGGTCTTCAGGTCCACGGCGACCATGTCGCGATAGACATCCGGATGCGCCACGAGCTGCTCGGGCTTGAGCTCGATCACGCCATCGACATAGACCGCACCGCCGATGGCGTCGTCGCCGTAGGCGGCGAGGTAGTTCGAGATCACCGCACCGCCCAGCGACCAGCCGACGAGGACCGGCCTGCGCGCCTTCGTGGACGCGATGACCGCCGCCAGGTCGTCGGCCCACCGGCGCCCGTCCGTGTAGGCCGCGGTGTCGGTGGGCTTGCCGGACAGGCCGTGTCCCCGCAGGTCGTAGGTGATCAGCCGATGGCGCTGCAGCTGGGGGTCGCGCAGTTGCTTGTCCCAGTTCAGCCGGCTGCCCAGCAAGCCGTGGATGAAGATGACCGGAGCACCGTCCGGATCGCCGGACTCCTGCACGGCCAGCGCCACGCCGTCCGGCGCGGCGACGGTGTACTGCCTGGTGACGGCGAGCGCGGCCGGCGCGCCGGTCAGCAGCGCGAGCCCGACGATCAGCGCGCCGAACGCGCGGTGAAGCCTGGACGAAAGCATGGCGAATCCTCATCGATGCCTGGGAGGCGCGCAGTCTCGAGCCTCACACTGATGTGAGAGTCAAGCGCGGCCTGTGCTAGCGTTCGCCCATGCCCAAGGCCCGTCCCCAAGCCGACCTGTCCATCGGCGAACTGGCCCGCGAGACGGGCGCCAGCCTGCGCTCGATCCGCCACTACGACGACCATCGGCTGCTGTCGTCGGTTCGCGCCGAGAACGGCTATCGCGTGTTCTCCGCCCTGGCCGTGACCCAGGTCCGGCAGATCCAGCGCCTGATGGCGCAGGCTTCAGCCTGGCCGAGATCCGCGAGTTTCCCGATTGCATGCGGATGATCGAAGGCGCGGCGGCCTGTTCGGAGACGACCGAGGTGCAGCGCCGGCGGCTGGCCTCGATCGAGCGGCAGATCGCCGAACTCGAGCAGCGACGCAGCCGACTGCGCCAGATGCTGGAAAAGGGACAGCAGGCGGATCGCGATCCGGTCTAGCGGCGGGACGGCTTCCCAGTGGGACGCCGCCCTGTCTTGCCCTGCTGCTCGGCCACGCGCTTGGCCAGCTTGGCCGCCGCGGTGGTCACCTCTTCCTGCAGCTTCAGGTAATTGGCCAGCCGGCCGGGATCGAGCTCGCCGGCCTCGATCGCCGCCTGCACCGCGCAGCCCGGTTCGCCCTGGTGGGCGCAGTTGCGGAACCGGCACTGCGCGGCCAGCGCCTCGATGTCGGCGAAGCCGCCCTCGGCCAGGTCTTCCTCACCGGTGGGCTTGAGCTCGCGCATGCCGGGGGTGTCGATCAGGCAGGCGCCGGAGGGCAGCGGGATCAGCGCGCGGTAGGTCGTGGTGTGGCGGCCGCGTGAATCGGTCTCGCGCACCGCATTGGTCTTCATCTTCTCCACGCCCAGCAACGTGTTGGTGAGCGTGGACTTGCCCGCGCCCGAGGAGCCCACCAGCACCGCCGTGCGGCCCGGCCCGAGCCAGCCGTGCAGCTGCGCCACGCTGGCCGCGTCCTTGGCGTTGACCGTGCGCAGCGGCACGTCCTGCGCGGCCAGATCGGCGAGCACCTCGAGCGCGTCTTCAGCGTACTCGGTGCGGTCGGCCTTGGTCAGCACCACCACCGGCTGCACGCCCCCGCCACCGACCAGCATCAGATAGCGCTCGATGCGACGCGGATTGAAGTCGGCGTCCAGCCCGCAGACGATGAAGACCACATCGATATTGGCCGCGATCACCTGCTGGTGGTAATGCTCACCGGCGGCGGCGCGCTTGATCGCCGTGCGCCGCGGCAGCAGGGCAACAATGCGCTTGTCCTCCTCCACCAGCACCCAGTCGCCCACCGCGGGGCGCTCGTGCGCGGGAAAGCGCGGGCGCTGCCAGTCCGGCAGGGACTCGGGCCGCAGCGTCTGCTCGGGCAGCAGTCCGCGCGCGACCACGTAGCCGGAGCGATGCTGCTCGATCACCCGCGCCGGCCGGGCGCCGGGATGGGCCTGGATCAGCGCCCGCCACGCCGGGTCCTCGGGCGCGCCAGGCCAGGGCCAGCCAATCCGCCGCAGGTCGGCATCGTCGAAGACAGCATCGGTCATGGCGGCGATTCTACGGGCTGGCCCGTCGGCGCCGCAGGCGAGCGGCCTGGCCCGCGGCCATGGTTTCCGCTGAAACGCCCGCAGCACGGGCCATCAGGCGTATGCTTTGGTCGTTTTTTCACCTCCACGCGCCCGTGCCATGTCCTCCGCTCCCCTCAAGCCCCTCGCCATCCGTGAACGCCTGTCCGAAGTCCGCTACGAGATCCGTGGCGAGCTGGCCCGGCGAGCCCGCGAGCTGGAGGCCCAGGGCCGCAAGCTGATCAAGCTCAACATCGGCAACCCCGGCGCGTTTGGCTTCCGCGCGCCCGAGCATCTGCAGCACGCGATCGCCGACGACATGGGCCGCACCGACCCCTACACCCACCAGCAGGGCCTGCCGGCCGCGCGCGAGGCGGTGGCCGCCTACTACGCGCGCCGCAACACGCCCGACGCGCATCCGGACCGGGTGTTCATCGGCAACGGCGTGTCCGAGCTGATCGACCTGTCGCTGCGCGCGCTGCTCAACCCGGGCGACGAAGTGCTGGTGCCCTCGCCCGACTATCCGCTGTGGTCGGCCGCGACCATCCTCAACGACGGCCGCCCGGTGTACTACCAGTGCGATGCGGCCAACGGCTTCCTGCCCGATCCGTCGGAGATCGAGACGCTGGTGTCCAGCCGCACCCGCGCCATCGTGCTGATCAACCCCAACAACCCCACCGGCGCGACCTACCCGCGCGAGCTGCTCAAGCGCATCGTCGCCATCGCCGCCAAGCATCAGCTGCTGCTGATGGTCGATGAGATCTACGACCAGATCCTCTACGACGGGGCCACCTTCGAGCCGCTGGCGCCGCTGGCCGGCGAAGTGCCGTGCATCACCTTCTCCGGCCTGTCCAAGGTGCATCGCGCCTGCGGCTGGCGCGTGGGCTGGGCGCTGCTGTCCGGCGACGCGCAGCGCATCACCCCGCTGCAGCACGCCATGGACCTGCTGGGCGCGCTGCGCCTGTGCGCCAACGTGCCGGGTCAGTATGCGGTGGAAGCGGCCATCAACGGCCCGGACACCATCAGCGCGCTCACCGCGCCGGGCGGCCGCCTGTACGAGACCCGCCGCGCGGTGGTCGAGGCCTGCACGGCCAGCGAGCACCTCAAGCTGAGCGCGCCGGCCGGCGCGCTGTATGCGTTCCCGGCGGTGGTGGGCGATGCGGCCAAGGGCTTCGACGACTACGCCTTCGCGCTGGAGCTGATGGAGGACGAGGGCGTGCTGGTGGTGCCGGGCTCGAGCTTCAACGTGCCCTACCGCAACCACTTCCGCGTCACCCTGCTGCCCGATGCGGTGGCCATGCGCGAGGTGTTCACGCGCATCGACCGCGCGCTGGCCAAGCGCGCGGAGGCGGCCACCAAGGTCGTGCCGCTCAAGCCCAAGTCGCGGCCGGCCGCGGCCTGACCGCCATGGCCGGCGTGCGTCCGGCGGCGGGCAGCATCGCGCCGCACGGCCTGCGCTATTTGGCGCTGGGCGATTCCTACACCATCGGCGAGGGCGTGGCCGATAGCGAGCGCTGGCCGGTGCAACTGGCCCGCGCGCTGCGCGCCGACGGGCTGGGCGTGGACGATCCGCAGATCATCGCCACCACCGGCTGGACCACCGACGAGCTGCAGGCCGCGATCGATCGGGCCGCGCCGACGCCGGGCTTCGACCTGGTCACGCTGCTGATCGGGGTCAACAACCAGTACCGCGGTCGTCCGCTGGACGAGTACCTGCGACAGTTCCAGGGCCTGCTGGAGCACGCCATCGCACTGGCCGGTGGGCGCGCGCGGCGGGTGGTGGTGCTGTCGATTCCGGACTGGGGCGTGACCCCGTTCGCGGCCGCCTCCGGGCGCGATGTGGCGCAGATCGCCGCGCAGATCGATGCGTTCAACCGCGAGGCCCGGCTCGCCTGCCAGCGCCGACACGTGGCGTTCGTGGATGTCACCACCGTCAGTCGCCAGCAGGGGGCCGAAGCTGCGATGCTGATCGGCGACGGCCTGCATCCCTCCGGCGCGATGTATCGCCTGTGGATGCAGCGCGCGTTTCCCGCCGCCCGGGATGCGCTAGCCTAGCGCGCTCCCGCCCCTGCGCCGAAGGATCGACGTGAGCGAAGCCACCCGTCCCATGCCGCCCCAGCAAGCGTTGGCCATCGCCCGCGCCTTTCTGCCACGCCGGCCCTGGGGCAATCGTCACGACTACTACTACACGCGCATCAAGCTGCGCACCGATCCGCTGTATCCCGGCGTGCTGGCCGCGCTGCGCGAGGCGCCCGGCCCGGTGCTGGACCTGGGCTGCGGCCTGGGCCTGCTGGCGCATGCGCTGCGCGCGGACGGCCAGCCGCGCCGCTATCACGGCGTGGACATCGACGCGGACAAGATCGCGCGCGCCGGCCGGATCGCGCGACGCAATGGCCTGCACGACGCCCGCTTCGAGGTGGTCGACCTGGCCGCGCGCTGGCCCGAGCACCGCGGCAACGTGTGCGTCCTGGACATGCTGCAGTACCTGCCCGAACACGTGCAGGCCGGCATGCTGCAGCACGCCGCGCGCATGCTCGCGCCGGACAGCAAGCTGGTGATCCGCAGCGCGCTGGGCGACGACAGCGGGCGTGGCCGCACCTCCAGGATCACCGACCTGATGGCGCACTTCACCGGCTGGATGCAGGAAGTGCCCAAGCGCTATCCCACGCGCGAGAGCCTGGAGCACCACCTGACCAACGCCGGCCTGAGCGCCAGCTTCGTCCCGCTGTACGGCAACACGCCGTTCAACAACTGGCTGATCGTGGCCCAGCGCGCGTGAGCTTGGTCAGGGCGACCGCCGCGATCGCGCTCGTCGCTGCGTGCTCCCTCGATGCAGCGGCGCAGACGCGGCCCGCTCCCTTGGCATGCGACGTCGGGCCGTTGAAGAAGGCGTATGGCGGCAGCGAGTGGGGGATCTATAGCTGCGCCGACAGCAGGACCGTCATCCTCTATTCCGTGGCAGGCTCGCCCACCGCGCCTTTCTATTTCATGTTCTTCCGCGACGAGAAGGGCCTGCACCTCTACGGTGAAGGAAGCGGCGACAAGCAGGCGACCTCACGCGCAGCGGAAGAACTTGCGAAGTTCTCGGCGGAAGATGTCGACGCGCTGGTCGGAGAAACCAAGACGTTCGCTTCAGCGTATGGGCAGGCCGGCGCCACCGATCGGCCAGACGGCGTTCAACAGCCCTAGGTCAGGGCAGCGTCGCGCTCAAGCCGCGCGCCTCCAGCATGGCCAGCACGCGCCGCAGGATCTCCATGTTGTGGCCATGCGCGGCGCCTTCGTGCAGCAGGACGATGGCGCCTGGCTTGAGATCGGGGACAAGGCGCTCCAGCACCTGGTCGGGCGTGCAGCGCACGCCGTCGAAGCCACGCGCGCTCCAGGCCACGCGGGTCAGGCCGTGGCGGGCGAGCACCGGCGCGATGAAGGGATTGGTGTGGCCAACCACCGAGCGGAACCAGCGCGGCGGCGCGCCGGCCAGTTCAGTCAGGCTGCGCTGGTTGGCGGCGATCTCGCGCTCGAGCGTGGCCGGCCCCAGCCGCCAGAACGCGGCCTGCGGATGGCTATCGCTGTGGTTGCCCAGGCCATGGCCGCGGCGGACGATCTCGCGCACCAGGTCGGGCCGGGCGCGGGCCCGCTCGCCGACGACGAAGAAGGTGGCCTTGGCGCCGTGGGCATCGAGCAGGTCCAGCATCGGCCGCGTGTCGTCGGAGGGGCCGTCGTCGATGGTCAGCCAGACCTGGGGCTGCGCACCTGACAGGCGCACCAGGGCCGGGCAGAACAGCTGCGAGCGCGGGTGGAAGGTGGACCACAGCACCGCGCCATGGCTGACCAGCAGCACGGCCAGGCCCAGCGGCCAGCCGACCAGCCACCACAGCGCCAGGGCGACTACTTGTGACAGCGCCAGCAGCCCCAACCTGAAGTAGGGCCTGGGCGTGGCGCGATGCTGCGTTGCTTCGGGCTCCATCCCGCGCATCATGCCACGCGGGTAAAATTCCCCTCCTTTCTCGTCGTCCAACCCGCCGGTAGCCCTCATGTCCCTCGATCCCGCCCTGCGTTCGCGCATCGATTCCCTGCTGCAGTCCAACCGCGTGGTGCTGTTCATGAAGGGCCAGCCGACCATGCCGCAGTGCGGCTTCTCGGCCAAGGCGGTCGGCGCGCTGTCCACGCTGGGCGTGGACTACGCCCACGTCAACGTGCTGGCCGACCAGGAGATCCGCGAGGGCATCAAGGTCTATGGCGACTGGCCGACGATCCCGCAGCTCTACGTCGATGGCGAGCTGGTCGGCGGCAGCGACATCATCGAGCAGATGACCAACTCCGGCGAGCTGGCCGCGCTGCTGGGCGTGGCCGCGCCCGACCGCACCCCGCCGTCGATCACCGTGACCCCGGCCGCGGCCGAGATGCTGGCCAATGCCGTGGCCGACGCCGGCGGCAGCGCGGCGCTGGTGCTGTCCATCGACGCGCAGTTCCAGCCGAACTTCCAGCTGGGCCCGTTCGACGCCAACGCCATCGCCGCCGAGTCCAACGGCGTGCGCATCCAGTTCGACCTGGCCAGCGCGCGCCGCGCCGAGGGCATCACCATCGACTGGGTCGACGACATCCGCGGCAAGGGCCTGGCCATCGACAACCCGAACGCGCCGCGCCCGGTCAATCAGCTCTCGGTGACCGAGGCCGCCGCCAAGATCGCCGCCGGCGAGCTGCTGCTGGTGGATGTGCGCCCGGCCGACGAGCGCGCCATCGCCTCGGTCAACGTGCCGTTCAAGACCTTCGACGGCAACGGCCGTGCCGAGCTGGAGGCCCTGCCCAAGGACACGCAGCTCGCGTTCCTGTGCCATGCCGGCGGGCGCAGCCACCAGGCCGCCGAACAGTTCCGCGTGCTCGGCTTCTCCAACGTGCACAACGTGGCCGGCGGCATCGAGGCCTGGTCCAACGACATCGATCCGAGCGTGCCGCGCTACTGATCCGTACGCGCGCATGGCCCACACGACACGCCCCGCTTGGGGCGTGTTGTCGTTTGGGTGATCGATTCAAGGGAGCGGTCTTCGCCCCTTCTGTAGAGCGGAGCTTGCTCCGCTGCGTTTCGGCCGGTTCGCCGGGAAGGCCTAGCGGAGCAAGCTCCGCTCTACAAGGCGTTTCGGTCGGATCACGGGGAAGGCTCAGCGGAGCGAGCTCCGCTCTACAAGGCGTTTCGGTCGGATCATGGAAAAGCCCCAGCGGAGCGAGCTCCGCTCTACAAGGGGCCGCGACGTGATCGGGAGAGACGGTTGCTCGCAAGGCCCACAAGGCCACTCCCGGGACTAGAAGCCGCCGCCCGCGTCCAGCCAGGCCTGTTCCTCGGGCGTGCTGGTGCGGCCCAGGGCGGCGTTGCGATGCGGGAAGCGGCCGAAGCGCGCGATCACGGCCTGGTGCGCGTGCGCGAACTCCAGGTGCTTTGCGTCGCCCAGCGACGCGAACAGCGCCACCGCCCGCGCCTGCAGCGCGGCATCCTCGGTATGACTGAAGGGCAGATAGAAGAACGGCCGCAGCGCCAGCTCGGTGGCCTGGTCATGGCCGGCATCGAGCGCGCGCGCGGCATAGGCCAGGGCCAGGCCGTCGGTGGCGAAGGCGTGGCCGCTGTCGCGCCAGGCGTTGCGCGGAAACTGGTCCAGCAGCACCAGCAGCGCCAGCGCGCCTTCGGCGTTGTGCAGCCAGTCCTCGTGCTCGCCGCGCGCGGCGGCGTGGTGATCGGCCAGGAACTGGGTGCGGAAGTTGGCGTCGAACGATTCGTTCTTCGCAAACCAGCGCTCCGGCCCGGCCTGGCGCCAGAACTCCACCACTTCCTGCTGCCGGCTCGGCTTGCGCTTCACCGGCATGCGCGGCGCCTCACCTGACCTGCCTCGCCTGCCTGCTTGCGCCTGGACATGCCGCCTGCCTCAACGGGATGGATGGACCGGCGAGCATAAGAAGCGGCGATGAACGAGACGTGCAAACCCGCAGGGCCGGTCCAGTTGGCTGACAAGGCCGTCATGCGTCGCCTGGCAGCCGCTGGGGTTCGACAACTGCGAAACGTCCTGCAATTTTGCCGTGACCGGATCGTCCACAATGCGCGCCGGGAGGGCGCCGCCACGGATCGACGTGACGCGCCGCAACATCATCACAAGACCTGGCAACACGGCTCACGCCGGCTTTCGAAGGGGAAAGCGCATGCGGATCGGGATCGTGGTGGACTCGGCGTGCGATCTGCCCGCCGACTTCATCCGTCAACACAACCTCGTCGTCCTGCCGATCACGGTGCGCATCGGCGATGCCATCCTGGCCGACCACCGCGACGAGGAGGCCACGCTGGAGTTCCTGCGCACGCATGTGGCCGAGCGCGGCCATGAGGCTCAGACCACGCCGTTCTCGGTGGTGCAGATCCGCGACCTGTTCCTGCAGCGGCTGGCGATCGACTACGACCACGTGTTCTGCCTGACCATCTCGCGCCTGCGCAGCCAGATCCACGACAACGCGATGCAGGCGAGCTTCGCGATCCTCAACGACTACAAGCCGATCCGCCAGGCGGCCGGGCACACCTCGCCCTTCGCCCTGCGCGTGATCGACACGCTCAACGTGTTCGCAGGCCAAGGCGTGGCCGCGATCGAGGCCGTGCGCCTGCGCGATGCGGGCGAGAGCGTGGCCAGGATCCGCACCTCGCTGGAGGCGCTGGCCGAGAACACCTACGGCTACATGATTCCGCGCGACCTCTACTACCTGCGCGCCCGCGCCCGCACCAAGGGCGACCGCAGCGTGGGCCTGCTCAGCGCCGCCCTGGGCAGCGCGCTGGACATCAAGCCGGTGCTGCGCGCCTACCGCGGCGTGACCGAGCCGGTGGCCAAGCTCAAGGGCTTCGAGCCCTCGGCGCAGAAGCTGTTCGAGTTCACCGGGCAGAAGGTGCGCGAGGGACTGCTGACGCCGGTGGTCAACCTGGGCTATGGCGGCGAACTGGCCGAGCTGCACGCCCTGCCCGGCTATGCGCGCCTGCGCCAGACCTGCGAGGAACACGGAGTGCGGCTGTACGAGTCGGTGATGAGCCTGACCGGCATGGTCAACGTGGGCAAGGGCGCGCTGGGCGTGGGCTTCGCCGCGCCGCCGCACACCTTCTCGGCCTGAACACGGGGCGCTGACGCGCGCCGTCCTAGGCTGCGCCTCAATGCCATCGCGGAGGGAACACCCATGACGACCTATTACATCGCCCTGCCTGACCCCGACAAGGCGCGCGGCCCGGAGCCGGAGTTCAGCTTCACCTCCAGCAGCGCCGAGGGCTATGCGCAGCAGCTGCAGGATGCGCTGCGCACCGACGTGCTGTTCGCCCGCTGGCGCGACGCGCAGGACGAGCCGGACCAGGTGCCGCCCTCGCTGGGTGCGGTCGATCCGGCCGCGCATGTGCAGGGCAAGATCGACGACCTGCACATCGACCTGGTGGTGGACACCAGCCTGCCGAGCGAGGTGCTCAAGCATCGCCTGGGCCTGCTGGCCGGCAGCGGCTGGCGGCTGCACGACGTGCGCTGATGGCGCAACGCCAGGGCTGCGAAAGGCCGCGCCATGCGCGGCCTTTCTTTTTCCTGGGCCGGGCGCCACTGGAACCGCCAACAGGAATCCGTCGTTCCCGCGAACGCGGGAACGATGGTTGAAGCATTGCCGACGGCGTTTACCGGACTACATCCAACGGCGCCGCGCGGCGCGAAGGCAGCCGCCACTTCAGGTTGACGCCCAGCGTGCCGAGGATGATCAGCGCCACGCCGAGCAGCTGCACGGCGTCCAGACGATGCCCGTAGAGCGCGTAGTCCAGCACCAGCGTCACCAGCGGATAGACGAAGGCGATCACCGCGATGGTCGCCACCGACAGGTGCCGGTAGGCCGAGTAGAACAGCACATACACGATGCCGCTGTGGATCACGCCCAGGCCGACCAGCCAGGCCCAGTGCGTGCCCAAGTGCAGTGCGGTGCCGGAGGAGAAGCCCGCCAGCATCACCGAGCCGACGCAGCACTGGATGGTGACCACCGCGAACGGCCGCTGGCGCCCGACGCTGCGCGACATCAGCAGGGAAGCACCGCACAGCACCGCGCCCAACAGGGTCAGCCCGATGCCGGCCAGGTATCCGGCATCGACATGCTGCAGCAGCCGCAGCGGATCGGCCGAACAGACCACGCCGACGAACGCCAGCGCGGTCCAGCCCCAGTCCGCCGGCCGCGTGCGCTCGCCCAGCAGCAGCGCCGCCAGGATCAGCATCACGAACGGGAAGAAGTGATAGACCAGCGTGGCCACGCCGATCGACGAGCGCGCCATGCCGGCGAACAGGGCCACCCAGTTGAGCACCAGCAGCACCCCGGAGATCACCGCGCCGCGCAGCAGCGCCCGGTCGCGCAGCACGCCGCGCAGATGACCGCGCGCGAGACCCCAGGCCAGCAGGAACAGCGCGCCAAACAGGCAGCGGTAGAACACGGCGGTCACCGGGTCCTGCCCGCTCTCGTGCACGAACACACCGACCGAGCCGATCAGCACCTCGGCGATCAGCAGCTGCCACAGCGCGGTGCGCGACGCGGCGGGGGGAGAGGCAGGCGACATGACGGCGGCTTCGCGGCAGGAGGGGAGCGGACAGGCTAGGCCGGCCACGCGCGGCAATACAGATTCAGTTAATCTCGAATTTGACCAATACAGATGCCACCCCATGCTGCTCTACGAAACCATCGCCGACGGCCTGCGCCGGCAGATCGCCCAGGGCACGCTGCGCGCGGGCGAGCGCCTGCCGTCGGTGCGGCAGCTCGCGCAGGCGCACCAGATCAGCGCGGCCACCGCCGTCCAGGCCTGCCTGCAGCTGGAGCGCGAAGGCCTGGTGCAGGCGCGCCCGCGTTCGGGCTACTTCGTCCATGCCGCGCCCTCCGCGCTGCCCGCGCTGCCGACGCCGCGCCGGCGCGCGCCCGGCGAGGTGGCCAACCCTGCGCTGCAGCGGCTGCTGGAGCTCCCGCAGCGCCCGGGCCTGTTCCCGCTGCACGCGGCGGTGGCCGACCATTCCCTGCTGCCGCAGGCGTCCCTGAGCGTCGCCCTCGCCCGCACCACACGGCGGCGACCCAGCGCCGCGCTGGAATACGCCCCGCCGCAGGGCGACCCGGCGCTGCGCCGGCAGATCGCGCTGCGCTACGAACAGACCGGCACGCCGATGCAGGCCGATGAGGTCGTGGTGACCGCCGGGGCGACCGAGGCGCTCAGCCTGGCCTTGCGCGTGGCCACCTCGCCCGGCGATGTGGTCCTGGTCGAGACGCCGACCTATTACGGCATCCTGCAGACGGTGGCCGCGCTGGGACTGAAGGTGCTGGAAGTGCCCAACCGGCTCGGCCAGGGCATCGATGTGGCGCGGCTGGACCGTGTCCTGCAGCAGACCGCGGTGCGCGCGGCGATCCTGGTGCCCAACTTCAGCAACCCCAGCGGCAGCCTGACCTGCGATGCCGACAAGCAGGCGCTGCTGGCCAGCTGCGCGCGGCATGGCACCGTGGTGATCGAGGACGATGTGTATGGCGAGCTGGCCTGGTCGGGCCAGCGCCCGCTGCCGCTGCGCCACTGGGACACCGGCGGCAACGTCATCACCTGCGGCTCGTTCTCCAAGACGCTGGCGCCAGGGCTGCGCGTGGGATGGCTGGCCGGCGCCGCCTGGACCGAGGCGCTGGGCCGGGCCAAGTACTTCTCCAGCTCCAGCAATGCCAGCCTGCCGCAGCTGGCGGTGGGCGAATACCTGGCGCGCCACAGGCTGGAGCGCCATCTGCGGCGCCTGCGGCGCGCCGTGGCCGACAATGGCCAGCGCATGCGCGATGCCGTCGCCCGCTACTGGCCCACCGGCACCCGCTGCAGCGCGCCGGCCGGCGGGCTGTCGCTGTGGCTGCAGCTGCCCGCCGGCGGCGACGGCCTGGCGCTGTTCGATGCCGCGCTGGCCGCCGGCATCGGCATCTCGCCCGGCGTGCTGTTCTCCAGCCGCGGCGACTACGGCGACTGCGTGCGCCTGAGCTGCGGCATGCCATGGGATGCGCGCCTGGACCAGGCGATGCGCCAGCTCGGCAGGCTGGCGGCCAGGCAGAGCGGTTCGGCACGCTGAAGCAGGGGGCGGCGAGGCCAGCCGAGCGCAGGTCGGTCGCGACGCGTTGGCACGCATCCAGCCCGAACCCTGCGCTCACTGGCGCTGCAACCCGCCGCCGGAACGCAGCGTTGAACCGGCCGCGCCGCCATGTCCACGACATGACCACGCCGTCAGGCGCAGGCTAGACGTTCCTGACGCGACGCGCGTGCGGGGCGCCGACACTGCCGGCGCCCGCGCCCGCCACCGCGCCATTCGGTCCGTGTCCTGACGACGCGGGATCGCCAGGGCCCGCGGCCCGACGTCCACGCCTGCCACGCGCGAACCCGAAGTTCTCGTGGAGATGCGTGCATGCTCACCTTCGATAGCGGTCAGGCCCCCGTCCAGCGCCACGACGCGCTCTACGACAAGCTGGCCGCGCTGCTGCAAGCGGCGGACATCAGGCTGGATGGCCACCGCCCCTGGGACCTGCGCCTGCTGCACCCGGACGTGCCGGCGCGCGTGTTCGCCCAGGGCAACCTGGGCCTGGGCGAGGCCTACATGGACGGGCACTGGGAATGCGACCGGCTGGACGAACTCTTCCAGCGCGTGCTGCGCGCCGACCTGCCGCGCCAGGTCCGGCCGCTGCAGTTGCTGGGCCACCACCTGCGCGCCCGCCTGCTCAACCTGCAGACCGCACGCCGCGCCTGGCAGGTCGGCGAGGCGCACTACGACCTGGGCAACGACTTCTACGCGGCCATGCTCGACGCGCGCATGACCTACACCTGCGGCTACTGGGAGCACGCGCAGACGCTGGATGAGGCGCAGGAGGCCAAGCTCGACCTGGTCTGCCGCAAGCTGGGCCTGCAGCCGGGCATGCGCGTGCTGGACATCGGCTGCGGCTGGGGCAGCTTCATGGCCTATGCCGCGCAGCATTACGGCGTGGAATGCGTCGGGGTGACCATCTCGCGCGAACAGGCGGCCTGGGTCCAGCAGCGCTATCCGGATCTGCCGATCGAAGTGCGGCTGCAGGACTACCGCGACCTGGACGGGCGCTTCGACCGCATCGCCAGCATCGGCATGTTCGAGCATGTCGGCCATCGCAACTACGCCACCTTCATGGAGGTGGCGGCGCGCTGCCTGGCGCCGGATGGCCTGTTCCTGCTGCACACCATCGGCAAGACCGTGGCCGGCGCGACCGATCCGTGGACGCATCGCTACATCTTCCCCAACGGCGAGATCCCGACGCTGCAGCAGATCGGCACCGCCTGCGAGGGCCGGTTCGTGATCGAGGACGTGCACAACTTCGGCGCCGACTACGATCGCACCCTGATGGCCTGGCATGCCAACTTCGCCCGCGCCTGGCCGCGCTTCGCCGAGGCGCTGGGCGAGCGTTTCGGCCGCATGTGGCGCTATTACCTGCTGTCCTGCGCCGGCGCCTTCCGCGCGCGCGACCTGCAGCTGTGGCAGCTGGTGCTGTCCGCGCGCGGCCTGGAGGGCGGCTACCGGCGGCCATAGGCAAGCATGGTGATGCGTTGCCGACCGTCGCCTGGCTGCGCTAGGCTACGCGCGATTTTCGACAGGCTGACGCCTGCCGCGTAAGCGTTCACGTCAACCAACGCGCACCCCGTCCCTCTCTCCGGACGCAGGTCGCGCGCGGGTTCGTTCTCGGGCACGACCGGCCACCGGCTTACATCCCGAGACCTGTCCATGAACGCACTTCCTTCCGACCGCGCGGCCACCTGGCGCCTGGCACGCCTGTGCCTGGCGACCTTCATCGCCTATCTGAGCATCGCCGTCCCGCTGCCGGTGCTGCCGGTGTTCGTCCGCGACACGCTGCAGCAGTCCAACCTGGTCGTCGGCTGCGTGATCGGCGTGCAATTCGTCGCCACCGTGCTGACGCGCGGCCTCGCCGGCCGCATCGCCGACACCCGTGGCCCGGCCCGGGCCATGCGCCGCGGCTGCGTGCTGCTGGCCGCATCGGGCGCCACCTACCTGCTGGCCGCCGCGCTGCCCGGTGCGGCCTTGCCGCTGCTGATCATCGGCAGGCTGGCGACCGGCATGGGCGAGAGCCTGCTGATCACCGGCATGCTGGCCTGGGGCATCGGCACGGTCGGCCAGCCGCGCGCCGGCCGGGTCATGACCTGGGTCGGACTGGCGATCTTCGCCTCGCTGGCCGTCGGCGCGCCGATCGGCGTGGCGATGGCGCAATCGTGGGGCTTCACCGCCGTGGCCGGCGCCTGCCTGCTGGTGCCGCTGCTGGCGTGGGCGATGACCGCCAGGGTGCCCGCGCCGCAACCGGTCGCCGGCGCGCGCCTGCCGCTGCGCGACGTGCTGGGCCGCATCGCGCTGCCCGCGGTGGGACTGGCGCTGCAGGGCGTGGGCTTCGCCTCCATCAGCACCTTCGCCGTGCTGTACTTCAATGACCAGCACTGGCGTGGGGCCGCGTGGGCGCTGAGCGCCTTCGGCGGCGGATTCGTCCTGTCGCGGCTGATCCTGGCACGCAGCATCGACCGCTTCGGCGGCGCGCGCGTGGCGGCGGTCTCGATGATTGGCGAGGGCGTCGGGCTGGCACTGCTTGCGTTGGCCACCACGCCTACGCTGGCCTTGGCCGGCGCCTTCGTCGCCGGCATGGGCTGCTCGCTGGTGTTCCCGGCGCTGGGCGTGGTGGTGGTGCAGCGCGTGCCGGCACAGATGCGCGCCACCGCGCTGGGCGGCTATGCGGCGTTCCAGGACATCGCCTATGCGATCACCGGGCCGCTGGCCGGCATCGTGGCCACGCGCCTGGGCTATGCGGCGATCTTTGCGCTGGCCACGTTGTCTGCGACGTGCGGCGCGGGCGTGGCGATCGGCCTGGCCCTGCGCACGCGGAGGGCGCAGGCCTGAGGCCGCACGCCCTCGTGCGGCCTCAGGCGCGCAGCGCGGCGGCGTGGAAGGCGATGTGCTCGCCGATGAAGCTGGCCATGAAGTAGTAGCTGTGGTCGTAGCCGGGCTGCATCCGCAGCGTGATCGGGTAGCCCACCTCGGCCGCGGCTTGTGCGAACAGCTGCGGCTTGAGCTGGCCTTCCAGGAACTCGTCGGCATCGCCCTGGTCGATCAGCAGCGGCAATCGCGGCGTCGAGGTCTTGACCAGCTCGGTGGCGTCGTAGGCTTTCCAGGCGGCACGGTCCTCGCCCAGGTAGGCGGCGAAGGCCTTCTGCCCCCACGGCACCTGCGTCGGCGCGACGATCGGCGAGAACGCCGACACGCTGCGATAGCGCTGCGGATTGCGCAGGGCGATCGCCAGCGCGCCGTGGCCGCCCATCGAATGCCCGAAGATCGAACGCGCCTCGCTCACCGGGAAGTTGGCCTCGATCAGCGCCGGCAACTCCTCCACGATGTAGTCGTCCATGCGGTAATGTGCCGCCCAGGGCTGCTGGGTGGCGTTGACGTAGAAGCCCGCGCCCTTGCCCAGGTCGTAGCCCTCGGCATCGGCCACCTCGTCGCCGCGCGGACTGGTGTCCGGCGCGACGACGATCACCCCATGCTCGGCCGCGTAGCGCTGCGCGCCGGCCTTGGTGATGAAGTTCTGCTCGGTGCAGGTCAGGCCCGAGAGCCAGTACAGCACCGGCAGCCTCGCGCCGGCCTGCGCCTGCGGCGGCAGGTAGACGGCGAAGTTCATCTGGCAACCCAGCACCTGCGAGCTGTGCCGGTAGACGTCCTGCCAGCCGCCGAAGCAGGCGCGGTGTTCGATGCGTTCCATGGCGGCGGCTTCAGTAATGGATGACCGAGCGGATCGACTTGCCTTCGTGCATCAGGTGGAAGGCCTCGTTGATGTCGTCCAGCGGCATGGTGTGGGTCACGAACGGCGCCAGTTGGATCTCGCCCTTCATCGCGTCCTCGACCATGCCCGGCAGCTGCGTGCGGCCCTTGACCCCGCCGAAGGCGGTGCCCAGCCACTTGCGCCCGGTGACCAGCTGGAACGGCCGCGTGCTGATCTCCTGGCCAGCGCCGGCCACGCCGATGATCACGCTCTGGCCCCAGCCGCGGTGCGCGCATTCCAGCGCCGCGCGCATCACGTTGACGTTGCCGATGCACTCGAAGGAATGGTCCACGCCCCAGCCGGTCATCTCCACGATCACCTGCTGGATCGGCTTGTCGTAATCCTTCGGGTTGACGCAGTCGGTGGCGCCGAACTCGCGCGCCAGCTCGAACTTGGACGGGTTGGTGTCCACCGCGATGATGCGTCCGGCCTTGGCCTGGCGCGCGCCCTGGATCACCGCCAGGCCGATGCCGCCCAGCCCGAACACCGCCACCGAATCGCCCTCGGCCACCTTGGCCGTGTTGTGCACGGCGCCGATGCCGGTGGTGACGCCGCAGCCGAGCAGGCACACGTGCTCCGGGTTGGCCTCCGGATTGACCTTGGCCAGCGAGACCTCGGCCACCACGGTGTACTCGCTGAAGGTCGAGCAGCCCATGTAGTGATAGATCGGCTGCCCCTCATAGCTGAAGCGGCTGGTGCCGTCGGGCATCACGCCCTTGCCCTGGGTGGCGCGCACGGACACGCACAGGTTGGTCTTGCCGCTCTTGCAGAACAGGCACTGGCCGCACTCGGCGGTGTACAGCGGGATCACGTGGTCGCCCGGCGCCACGCTGGTCACGCCCTCGCCGACCTCGACCACGATGCCGGCGCCTTCGTGGCCGAGCACCGCCGGGAACAGCCCTTCCGGATCGTCGCCGCTGAGGGTGAAGGCGTCGGTGTGGCATACGCCGGTGTGGGTGATCTTCACCAACACTTCGCCGGCCTTGGGCGGGGCGACATCGATCTCGACGATCTTCAGCGGCTGGCCGGGACCGAATGCGACGGCGGCACGGGATTTCATGGTGGAAGTCTCCTTAAGCACTAAGAAAAAACGAAGCGGGGCGCGGCGCGCCCGGCTTACTTGAGGTACGAGCGCACCAGGCCGGTCATCTCGGCCACGCGCGCCTCGCGCTGGATGTCGTCATCGGCCGGCTGGCCGAAGGTCTCGCGGATATGGGCTTCCATGACCTCGGACATCAGGCCGTTGACCGCGCCGCGGATGGCCGCGATCTGCTGCAGCACCGGCCCACAGTCGGCGCCGGCCTCCAGCGCGCGCTCCAGCGCCTCGGTCTGGCCGCGGATGCGGCGCAGGCGGCTGAGCACGCGCTTCTTTTCCGTCACCGAATGCGGCATGGCGGCCTCTTGCAGATACTGGGGGATAGTATCCAGAGCCGCACCCGGACATGCAAGCCCGTGCACACGCACGCGCCGGCATATGCGCGACATATGCCGGGCGATGACGCGGCGGGAGGGATGGCTTTCAGGGACCGCAGCGGGCCAGGGACTGGCCGGAAACGCCCAGGCAGCGGGCGCTGGACCACCGCCGGCTGAACGCGACCCGGGACGTGGCGGCGGATGGCACGACTGACAAACGCGACCTAAACTGGCGCAGTATTCAAGCGCTCATGAACGCCATCCTTGCCGATATGGACCCCGAATTCCGCATCCTGGTTGTCGACGACGATCCGGACCTGCGCCGTCTCACCGTCGATTTCCTGATCGGCCACGGTTATCTGGTGGACGAGGCCGACAGCGCCAAGGAGATGTGGGAGACGCTGGAATCCGGGCGCCCCGACCTGATCATCCTGGACGTGATGATGCCCGGCGAGGATGGCCTGAGCGTGGCGCGCCGGCTCAACACCGGCAACGGCCCGGCGGTGCTGATGCTCAGCGCGCTGGGCAACGACACCGACCGCATCGTCGGGCTGGAGGTCGGCGCCGACGACTACCTGGCCAAGCCCTGCAACCCGCGCGAACTGCTGGCCCGCGTGCGCGCCCTGCTGCGCCGGCAGAAGGCGTTCGGCTCGGCGCCTGAAACGCGCGGCAGCCAGTACGAGTTCGGCGGCTGGCGCCTGGACGCGGTACGCCGCGACCTGCGCGATCCCAGCGGCACCTACATCACCCTGTCCGACGGCGAGTTCTCGCTGCTGCGCACCTTCGTCGAACATCCCCAGCGCGTGCTCAGCCGCGACCAGCTGCTGGACATGGCGCGCGGCCGCGGCACCGAGGTGTTCGACCGCGCCATCGACAGCCAGGTCAGCCGCCTGCGTCGCAAGATCAACGGCCGCGGCCACGCCGAGCTGATCCGCACGGTGCGCAACGAAGGCTACATGCTGCTGCCGGCGGTCACGCGCCTGTGAGGCCAGCGGCCGGAGGCCGCTCCGGCCGCTCGATCTTCTCCCGGACCTTCCTGCTGCTTGCGGCAGCGCTGGTGCTGGCCCAGTGCATCGGCCTGGCCGTGCTGTTCCTGCGCACGCCGGTCTACAACCCGCCGGTGCAGCTGCCCGAACTGGTGGCGCTGCTGTCCACGCGCATGCCGGCCAGCAGTCCCAATGTCTCGGTCACCGACGAGCGCGAGGCGCCGGTGCCGTCGGCCGGCATGAACCGCGAAGACCCCTTCATGCGCCGCGTGCTGGCCGGCTGGCTGCGCCAGGATCTGAATCAGATCCGCGTCTACCGTCCCCACCACGACGTGGCCCGCGGCGAACAGGAGCGCCTGAACGACGGGATGGTGCCGCTGTCGATGGGCCAGGAGCCGGCGTGGATGCGCCGGCGCGGGGTGGCGACGATTCCGGGCATGACCGCAGGGCCCTTCGTCCCGTCCCTGCCGCCGCAGGCCATTCCCCAGGACATCGCCGCACCGGAGGCCGGCCAGAGCTCCCAAGGCAATGCCTTCGCCCGGCAACGCGAGACCCCGCTGGTGCTGCGCTTCGGCGCCGGGCTGGAGAACGGCTTCATCGCCGCGGCCCAGCAGGACGACGGCCACTGGCGCGTGGTGCGCTACGCCGGGCGCACGCTGTCGACCGCCTTCAAGCTGCAGCTGCTGGCGTTGTTCTCGTTCGGCCTGCTGCTGATGCTGCCGCTGGCCTGGTGGTTCTCACGCGCGCTGTCCAAGCCGATCCGCGATTTCGCCGCCGCCGCCGACCGCCTGGGCCGCGATCCGGACGCGCCACCGCTGGAGCGGCGCGGCCCGGCCGAGATCCTGCAGGCCACCGATTCGTTCAATGCCATGCAGGCGCGCCTGAGCCGCATGGTCGCCGAGCGCACCCACATGGTCGGCGCGATCGCCCATGACCTGCGCACGCCGCTGGCGCGCCTGGCCTTCCGCCTGGACGACATCGACTCGCCGCTGCGCGAACGCGCCGCCGCCGACATCGATGAGATGAAGCACATGATCAGCGTCGCGCTGGAGTTCCTGCGCGACCAGTCCTTCCGCGGCCCACGCGAGCGGCTGGATTTCCGCGATCTGGTCGAGAGCGTGGTCGACGACGCGGCCGACATCGGCCAGGACGTGACCCTGACGGCGGACAGCCAGCGGGTGATGATCGACGCCGATCCGCTGGCGCTGCGGCGCGTGGTCGGCAACCTGATCGGCAACGCGGTCAAGTACGGCACCCGCGCGCGGGTCAAGGTCCGCGCCATCGACGGCCACGCCCTGCTGGAGATCGAGGACGATGGGCCGGGCATCGACCTGGCGCTGGGCGACAAGCTGTTCATGCCGTTCTTCCGCGGCGAGAACTCGCGCAACAAGGAGACCGGCGGCATCGGCCTGGGCCTGGCCTCGGCCCGCGCGATCGTGCTGCGCCACGGCGGCGAGATCGGCCTGGCCAACCTGGACCAAGGCGGCCTACAAGCCTGGGTGACGCTGCCGCGCGCGCGCGACGACGCGTAGCGCGATCGGCTTCGAGGCGCGTGCGGAACCGCGCCTAGCTCGGCTGGCCCGAGCGAGATCGCACTGATCCGCGGCTGACATCTCCGCGTCGTTCCCGCGAAAGCGGGAACCCAAGGACTTTCGCCGCCTGCTCCAACGTCCATGGATTCCCGCGTTCGCGGGAACGACGGATCTGGCTGGCGAAAACGCGCCGTCTTGCCGTCGTCCGAAGCATGGACGGGAGAACGGGCATGTCCTGTCCCGGGCGGATCCTGCGCATTGCCATGGAACCGTCCCGATCTGCGACAGCGCCATGTCCTTCGTTGCCCCGCCGCACCGACCGCTCCGGCAAGCGCTGCATGCGCTCGGCCTGCTGGCGCTGCTCCTGCTCCCGCTGGGCTGTGGTCGCGCGCCCGCGGACGGCAAGCCAGAGGGAGCGCAATCCAAGCCTGCCGCCATGATCGACCAGGCGCAGCTGGACCGCTTCAGGGCCGAGGGACCGGTGGCCAACGCGCGCCGGGTGGCGCCGATCGACTACGTGCTGCACTACCGGCTGATGCAGGCCACCGGCATGGTCGATGCGCTGGGCGGGCAGCCGCAGGCGCTGGCGGCCCTGCAGGCGCTGGGCAACGCCTACCAGCGGCACGCCGAGGCGCTGGCTGCGCATCCACCGAGGCTGCAGCCGGTTGCGTTCACCGGCGAGGGCATGTCCTCCGGTTTCGTGGGATTTGGCATGGGCGTGTTCGGCGGCAGCCTGGTCAGCAGCATGTCCGGCTATATGGTCAGTGAGGCCTCCGACGCGCGTGTGGCCGAACTGGTCAAGGCAGGCCCCATCGAGCTGAGCAGGAACGACCGGGGCGGCATGGGGATGACGGTGACCGACACGACCGTCGAACAGACCATCGAGTACGCCATGAACGAACACGGCATCAGCGGCGCGCTGAAGGTGCGCACGCGCATGGACACCTGTCCGGACCGCGAGGGCAGGGTGAGCATGACCATGGACGTGGACTCGAAGATGGCGGTTACCGGCAAGCCCGGCATCGGCGGCGCGGTCACCGCGCATTTCATCCTGGAACGCTGGCTGGACGACGATGCCCACCTGATCGATGCCCAGGACGGAAGCGCCTCGCGCCTGGACATCCGCATGAGCGGCAGCGAACACGGCGCCATCCAGTCGGCCGACGTCAGCATGGGCCTGGGCCGCGACGGCCAGGGCACCTTCACCGAGCATGGCGAGCAGGGCTTCAGCATCTTCCATCCGGACGAAGCCGAGAGCGCCTACAAACTGCTGCAGGGCGCACAACTTTTCATGCACCTGATGTCCGAGGCGGCGCTGCGCAGCGCGCCGTGGCAATCCGGGCGCTGCGTGAAACTCGAGGTCACCAGCGACCCGGCCAAGCGCACCGGCGCGCGGCCCAACACCGCCTACACCCTCAGAGCCATGCCAAGGGCGAAGGCCGACGGCGCACCCACGCGCGGCACCGTCGCCGCCACGCTGAGCGGTGGCAGCACGCTCAACCCCACCGGCAAGGTCAAGGCCGATGCGCAGTTCGACTACGCCAACCCGGACCAGCGCGACCAGCGCGCCAGCATCGCCTTCGAGGCGCGCAGCAAGCGCGGCGTGGGCAAAGCCACGCTGGACTTCGACACGCTGCAGGGCGGCTGGCGGATCACCATGCTGCCGGGCTGCCCCGCCATCCAGGGCGATGCGCGGGTCTGCGACCTGACCAGGCCGTTCGCGATCCGCGGCACCGGTGGCGACTGCAGCCGGGCGAATGTCTCCATGCAGTTCACGCCCACCGACGACCGCCACGGCCGCTACCGCTGGCTGACCTCCATCGGCTCGATCAAGGCCGACTACGGCGGCAGCTACACCATCGAAACCGACGGCGACACCGCGGTGATCCAGACCCAGGCCGCCGGCTGCGCCACCGGCCCGGGCGGCAAGGCCTGCGGCGGCGCCAGCCCCGGCATCCCGATGGTGCGCGAACCGCAGTGCGCCGACGGCCCTGGCGGATGAGCGAGGCCGCCACCGCCGTCCCGTTTTCTCGCTTGCCTTGCGCCGACCTCCCGCTTACGGACAGGCCCGCGCCTGACCCACCCTTCCACACTCGACCGGAGACATCCTCATGCGACCCCGACACCTGATGCTCGCCCTGCTGCCGTTCGCGGCCGGCCTGCCCGCCGCCGCCCACGCCGAAGGCTGGTGCCTGGGCAAGACGAGGGACACGCGCCTCGTTGCGCACTTCAAGGACACCGCTGGCATGTCGACCCAGGAAATCGAGATGGCCTACCAGGCCCACCTGGACCGGGTGGCACCGCGGCCTGGCCTTGGCAAGTGGGTCAGAGGCGGCAACGTCGAATGCGGCAAGGGCAACGACGACCGTAACAACACGATGGAGGGCGGCAACACCGGACCGACCGTCACGGTGCCCTGGCAGCCCAGCCGCGCGGACCTGGAAGCCGGCAGGGCCGAGCGGGCCCGGCTGGAGGAGGAAGCGCGTGCCGCCCGGGCGCAGCCGGCCGCGGCGGTCGAGCCAGCGCGTGATGCCGACACCCCGCCCGCACCCGAGCAGAAGGTCGACAAGGCCAAGCGACTGTTGAAGGCGCTGACCGACAGGCTCCCGCGCTGAAGCACGCCCGCGCAGCCATCAGGGGTTCGCAAGCCAGCGCGCAGGCTTGCGGCCCGGCGCGCGAAGCGCTCAGCGGTAGGCGAACTCGCTGAAGACCGGGTCCACGCTGCGGCCCCATGCCCCCTCGTACAACGCCAGCTTGGCGTCGGCCGCGCTCACGCCCGAATCGACGATGGCATGCAGCGGATCGAGGAAGCCGGTCTCGTCGCGACCTGCGTGCAGGCGGGCGCGCCGCGCCAGGCCGGCGTGGGCGATCTCCAGCGCGCGCCGCGCCAGATCGCGCACGCTGCCGCCACGGAACGGCAGGCGCAGGCCATGCCGCGGTACGCCGTCGCGCAGGGCGTGGCGCTCTTCGCCGGTGAAGTCGCGCACCAGGTCCCAGGCCGCATCCAGCGCCGCATCGTCGTACAGCAGGCCCACCCAGAAGGCCGGCAACGCGGCCAGACGATCGGGCGTGCCCGCATCGGCGCCGCGCATCTCCAGGTACTTCTTCATGCGCACCTCCGGGAAGGCGGTGGTCATGTGATCGGACCAGTCGCGCAGCGTGGGCAGCGCACCGGGCAGCGCCGGCAGCCGGCCCTTGAGGAAGTCGCGGAAGCTCTGGCCGGAGGCGTCGTGGTAGATGCCGCCGCGGTAGGAGAAGTACATGGGCACGTCGAGCAGGTAGTCGACATAGCGCTCGAAGCCGAAGCCGTCCTCGAACACGAAATCCAGCATGCCGGTGCGGTCGCCATCGGTATCGGTCCAGATGTGCGAACGGTAGC
Source organism: Pseudoxanthomonas winnipegensis (assembly GCF_030322905.1). Classification (NCBI taxonomy): domain Bacteria; kingdom Pseudomonadati; phylum Pseudomonadota; class Gammaproteobacteria; order Lysobacterales; family Lysobacteraceae; genus Pseudoxanthomonas; species Pseudoxanthomonas winnipegensis. The sequence continues at coordinate 3,934,171 of NZ_CP095475.1, forward strand.
TCTGGTAGCCGTTGGGCGCGCCGTCGGTGAACGGCGAGTCGGCGAACAACGCCGTGGCGATCGGCTGCAGCGCCAGCGACACGCGGAACTTCCTGACCATGTCCGCCTCGCTGCCGTAGTCCAGATTGACCTGGACGGTGCAGGTGCGCGTCATCATGTCCAGGCCGAGCTTGCCGACCTTGGGCATGTAGGACTTCATGATCTGGTAGCGGCCCTTGGGCATCCACGGCATGTCCGCGCGCGTCCACTTGGGCTGGAAGCCCATGCCCAGAAAGCCCAGGCGCAGCTCGTCGGCGACCTGGCGCACTTCGTCCAGGTGAACGGTCAGCTCGTCGCCGGTCTCGTGGAGCGTCTCCAGCGCCGCGCCCGAGAGCTCGAGCTGGCCGGCCGGCTCCAGGGTGACCGAGGCGCCGTCGCGCAGCAGGGCGATGGTACGGCCGTCCTCCTGCACCGGCTGCCAGCCGAAGCGGGTCAGCCCGACCAGCAGCGCCTCGATGCCGCGCTCGCCCTCGAAGGTGGGCGGGCGCAGATCGTCGGTGCGGAAGCCGAACTTCTCGTGCTCGGTGCCGATGCGCCACGCCTCGCGCGGCCGCGCCCCGGACGCGGCGTAATCGACCAGCTGCGACAGCGTGGTGATCGGGGTATCGGCAACGTGGCTGGGACTGGACAAGGGCGACTCGCAACGAAGAGGGGGGCGATCTGGCGCCGCGGGCGGACCAGCACAACGGCCGCATGATACCGGGCGATCCCCGCCGCATCGTCGACGCTGGCGTCTCTTGAGCTTTCCGTTGCTGGCATTCCACGCCTGGCACGCGCGCGAAGGGCCTTGGGATCGACTGCCGTTCGTCCATCGCGCAACGACACCTGCCGGGTGATCCCGCCCGGCGTCAGCGTGGTGGCGTGCGAAACCGCGTCGCCGCCAGCGGCCGCTCAGCCGTGCTGCTTGGGTGCAAGTCGGGCTGCAAGCGATTCGGCAGCGGCCAGGGAGACTTCCTGTGGCAGCAGTTGCTTGCGCAGGACCGGCAAGGCCTGCGCAAGCAACTGCGCGGCCTGCTGCGCATCGCCGCGCCGCTGCAGGATGTCGGCCAGCTCGGCCTGCGCGATGGCCGTGTCGATCGCCAGCGCCGCGTCGCCCTGCAGGCGTTCCAGCGCCTGTCGCTGCGCGCGCTCGGCGTCGGCCAGCGCGCCCCGCTGGCGCGCGAACGCCGCCTGCGCACGCAACATATGGGCGAACAAGGGATGCGTCGGTGGCAGCAGTGCCGACAATCGCGTCCGTGCCTGCGCAAGCAAGGCGGTTCCCGCAGCCCAGTCGCCCATCCGGCGTGCGAGTCCGGTGCGTTGCCAGATCAACATGGCGTACTCGATCGAGGCGTCGCCCTCCAGCCGGAGGGCTCGCGCCTGCAGGTCGCGCAGCTGCAGATCGGCTTCGGCATAGCGACCCGCGAAAGCCAGGGAGCGCGCGCGACTCCTGGCCAGACGCCGTCGCGTCGCATCGTCCGGCGACAGGCCGCTGCGATCCGCCAACGAAACGGCGCGATCGAACAACTCGATCGCGCGCGCATAGTCCCCTGCGTTCTCGTAGACGGAGCCAAGATTGCCCAGGCCGATCGCAAGCTCCACCTGCGAGCCACTCGCCGATTCCTCCAGCCCATCCGAATGTTCAAGCGCTTCCACCGCCTCGCGGTAGCGGCCCTGGTCGTTCAGCACGATTCCCAGGCTGTTGTAGAGATCGGACATGCGTGTGCCGCCCTCGCCGATCGTGGCACGCTGCAGCGCCATCCCCTGCCGGATCACGGCCTCGGCCTCGGCCAGCTCGCCCGCCTGCTGCAGTGCATTGGCCTTGGAGAGCAGCAGGCTGACACGCACCGGTGAGTTCGGGGAGACCCGACGCCGGTCGGCAAAATCGAGCCCGGCCTGCGCGTATCGCACGGCCGGTTCGTACTCGCCCTTCGCCGCCAGCACGCCCGACAGCAACTGGTAAGCCTCGATCGTATCGTTCACCGCTGGATCCGGAAGCAGCGCCGCCAGTTCGATGGCCTGTTTCCAGAACGCCTCGGCCTGGTCTTCATCATGGGCGTAGAAATGTCCCTTACCCTGGAGCACCAAGGAGGCGAGCTGCAGCGTCTTGTCCCGAGGGGCATAAGTCAGGCGCCAAACTTCGGCGCGCTTGGCCTCGGCGAGACCCTCCGCGCCACGGCCCGACTGCCCCAGTGCGCCGATATAAGCCGACATGGGGACGAACAGTGCCGCGACATCCTCCCGGCTCTGCGGCTGCACGCCCTTGAAACCCGCCTCGAACAACGGCAGCGCTGTGCGTATGTCCCCAAGCGAGTGGTAGAGCGTGGCCAACATCAGCTGTACAAACTGCCGCACCTGCGGCTCCAGCGATTTCTCGTCGAGCTTCCTGCGCGCCTGATCGAGCAGGTCGCGCACGCTGACATCACGGCGCATGGCTTCTTCCGGCGCGGCTGCGGAGAGGGTATCGGTCAGGAAGGCGAGCGAGGCACGGGCGCTGGCGCTTTCGCGCGTGGCGATGCGGGCCTGGGCGCGGGCCTCGTGCGCCTGCCAGAGCGCGACGCCGGTGCCCGCGACCAGGGCGAGCGCGACGGCCGCGCCGGCGGCGGCCAGCGTGCGGTTACGGCGCCCCCACAGCCGCAGGCGCTGCATGCGTCTGAGCGGCACGGCGGCGATCGGCCGGCTGTCCAGCCAGGCCTGCAGGTCGTTGGCCAAGGCGTCGGCCGTGGCGTAGCGCGCCTCCGGATCGCGCCGCAGGCAGGTCTGGACGATCGCCGACAGGCTGCCGCGCAGCGCGCGCGACAGCGAGTCCGGCGAATGCCCGCCGCGCTGCAGCGCCTGCTCGGGCGGCAGCTTGGCGGCGGCGCGGGTGAGCGGCTCGGGATCGCGCTCGAGGTGCTGGAGCTGGCTGGCCAGCGGCGTGTCCCGGGTCAGCCCGAAGGGATGCGACCCGGACAACAGCCGATGCAGCACCACGCCCAGCTGCCACACATCGGTAGCGGTGGTGATGGGCGCATCGTGCAGCTGCTCGGGCGAGGCGTACTCGAAGGTCAGGGCCCGGTCGTGCGTGGCCGTTACGGCGCCCCCTTCCAGCTGCTTGGCGATGCCGAAATCCAGCAGCTTGACGCGCCCCTCCGCATCGACCATCAGGTTGGAGGGCTTGAGGTCGCGATGCACGACCAGATTGCGATGCGCGTAGCGCACCGCGTCGAGCACCTGCAGGAACAGCGTCACGCGTTCGCGCAGCCCCAGGTTGTGCGCATCGCACCAGCGGTCGATGGGTTGGCCGTCGATCAGCTCCATCACGAAGTACGGCTCGCCCTGCGGGGAGATGCCGCCATCGAGCAGCGTGGCGATGTGGGGATGGCGCAGCGCGGCCAGGATCTGGCGTTCGCGCAGGAAGCGCTCGCGCGCGGCCTGCGAATCGGTGCTGGCGCGGATCAGCTTGAGCGCGGCCTGCTGCGTGTAGGCGCCGTCGTCGCGTTCGACCCGGTACACCGCGCCCATGCCGCCGCGCCCCAGCACGTCCAGCACGCGCCAGGCGCCGAGCTGCCGGCCCAGCATCGCGTCGTGCGCTTCGTGCTCCTCGCTCACGTGCAGCGCCTGGCCCCAGATGCGGGCATCGCCGTCGAAGGGCTCGCCTTCACGGTCGTCGGCGGCAAGCAGGGCCAGCACCTGCGCGATGAGCTGCGCATCGTGCGCGCAGTGCTGCTCCAGCCAGGCCGCGCGCTGGTCGACGGGCAGGTCGACGACGTCGCGGAACGCCGCCAACGCACGCCGGCGACGTTCGGCCTCGTTCACTTCTCCAGCTCCGCCAGCAGGAAGGCGCGGGCCGCGCGCCAGTCGCGGCGCACCGTGCGCACGCTGATGTCCAGCATCTGCGCGATCTCGGTCTCCTCATAGCCGCCGAAGTAGCGCAGTTCGACGATCTGCGCGGCGCGCGCATCGGCGTCATGCAGCGCGCCCAACAGCTCGTCCAGCGCCAGCACTTCCACGATCGCGCGCTCGCCCGAGCCCAGGCGTGCGGTCAGCGTCACCGGCGCCTGTCCGCCGCCGCGCTTGTCGGCGTGGACCGAGCGCGCCTGGTCCACCAGCACCTGGCGCATGGCGCGGGCGGAGATCGCCAGCAGGTGGCTTCGATCGTTGGCCGAGACCACCGCGCCGCCGGCCAGTTTCAGATAGGCCTCATGCACCAGCATGGTCGTATCCACGCCGCCGCGCTCGCGCCGCAGCTGCGCATGCGCGACGCGCTTGAGTTCGGAATACACACTGGCGAACGCCGCACCGGCCGCGGCCGCATCGCCTTGCCGCGCGCGTTGCAGCAGTTCGGTCACCGGCACCGTGTCGGTCCCCATGCCTGTCCTCGCTTGTGCCCCATGTCCGGCCTTGGCGGCGCGGATCGTCCCGGCCGCATCCTCTCATAAGCCGCCGCGCAGCGGCGCTACAGCGGCGCGCGGCGCCGCCGATGTCCTGTCCGGGCCCCGTCCTGCGCATAGCAGGGTTCGAACTCCTTCCTTGCATCTGGGGCTACCGCATGAACCGCGTCTACCGGCTTGTCTTCAACCGCGCCCTGGGCGTGCCACAGGTGGCCTCCGAGCTGGCCTGCCGCCACGGGACCGGCGCGACGGCGGGGGGCGCCAGCGTGCGGCGCGCGCGGCTGGCGTCCCTGGTGGCGCTGAGCCTGGCCGGACTGGCGGGCCCGGCTGCGGCCACGGACTACACCTGGGCCTCGGGCTGGTACACCACCTTGAGCGACCCCACTACCTCCAGCAGCGTGGCGCCCTCCACCCTGGCCGCGGGCGATCTGCTCACGCTGACCAGCGGCGCCGACAAGCTGCTGGGCTGCGCGCCCAACGGACCCAACTGCGACGGACGACAGGACCTGCTGATCGGCACCGGCGCCACCGTCGCGCACGCCGCCGGCAACCTGCTGTTCGGCAGCACCGGCAGCGTGCTGACCAACCAGGGCACCTACGACCTGCAGGGCGACGTGTCGATCACCGGCGACAACAGCACCAGCGGCGGTCAGTTCGACAATCAGGGTGAGCTGCTGAAGAGCGCCGGCACCGGCACGGCGCATATCGGCGGGGTCCACTTCGTCAACAGCGGCACGGTGCGGGTGCTGGCCGGCACCCTGCAGTTCGACGGCGACAGCCAGGGCGGGCCGGAATTCAACGACGGCGGCGTGATCGATACCGGTGTCTGGCGGGGCATCGTCTCCTTCGCCAACGGTGCGACCTTCAGCGGCACCACCACGGCCACCAATGCCAACCTGAGTTTCGACGGCGGCGTATTCTGGGGCAACAACGCGATGCTCATCGACGGCAGTGCCACGCTGGGAAGTTCGGCCACGCTGGCGGGCGGCTGGACGCTGGAGGGCACCACGCTCTACACCAACGGCGCCAACATCGTGGCGAACCTGGAGGTCGGCAACGGCGCGACGCTACACCTGGTCGGCGTCACCGACCTGCCCGGCCTGGGGTCCATCCATGTCGCAACGGGCGGGCTGATCGGTGTGTCCAACGGCGATCTGCTCGGCGGCGGGCCGGTGACCAACGACGGCACGATCCGCAAGACCATCCCCGGCACCACGGCCTTCGATGCCGCGCTGACCAATCGCGGCCGCGTCGAGATCGATACCGGCGGCCTGCAGCTCCCGGACACCTTCGTCAACGACGGCACGGTGCAGCTGCGCAACGGCGGCACCCTCCAGGCCGGCGATGGCACGGCGGTGTTCCGGCAGTCGGCGACCGGGCGCGTGGTGATCGGCGATGAGATCGACGCTCTTCAGGGCAACAGCGCCGGCACGCTGGCGGCCACCACGCTGCAGGGCGGCACCCTGGTGGTCAACGCCTCCTTCGACCCCGACCTGCGGCTGGCACAGATGCAGGCGCTGGAGGTCAATAACGGCGATCTGACCCTGCGTGGCGACAATTCCGCCTTCGGCGGCAGCGCGCGGGTGGACGGCGGCGGCAGCTTCCTCTGGGTGCAAGACGGCGTGCTGGGAGGCGCGGTCACGCTGACCAATGGCGGTCATCTGGGCGGTTCCGGCACGGTCGCGGGCGATGTGGATGCGCAGGACGGCGCCTTGCAGCTCGGCTGGGGCAGCGACAGCCAGTTCCATATCGGCGGTGCGCTGCGGCTGGGCGCGAACAGCCGCCTCAACGCCATCCTCGGCGCACCGAACGACCTGCCCGCCGCGCAGGCGCGGCTCACCGTGGGCGGCGACCTGATCCTCGACGGCGGCCTGGCGCTGAACGCGACGCAGGACATGGGCGCCGGCGTGTACCGTCTGATCGACTACGGCGGCGCGCTGACCGACAACGGCCTGGACGTGTACGGCCTGCCCAGCAACCTGGCCAGCCAGGTCCAGAACAGCATCGCCCACCAGGTGAATCTGGTGGTGACCCCGGCCGGCGGCGACACCTCGCTCAGCTTCTGGAACGGCAACACGCTCTCGCCCACCGGCACGGTGGTCGGCGGCTACGGCACCTGGAGCGCCGGCACGCGCACCAACTGGACCAACGCGAACGGGACCGAGTCGCGGGCGTGGAACGGGCGTGCCGCGGTCTTCCAGGCCAACCCGGGGGTCGTCGCCGTGAGCGGCGACGACGGTGAGGTGAAGACCACCGGGATGCAGTTCATGGACGGGGAGTGGTGGGTATCCGGCGACGGGCAGCTGACGCTGGATGGTCGGGGCGGGGATGTGGTGGTCCGGGTGGGCGACGGCACCGCGGCCGGCGCGGCCTGGACGGCGCACATCGGGGTGCCGCTGACCGGCAACGCCACCCTGGTCAAGACCGACCTGGGCCGGCTGGTGCTCACCGGCAGCCGCAGTTGGACGGGTGACACGCGGGTGGAAGCCGGCACGCTGCAGTTGGGCAGCGGGGGCGGCACCACCTTCGGGGGGACGTTCACTGTGGCCGCTGGCGCGACGCTGGAGAACTGGGTCAATCTGTCGCTGAACGTCCCCGACCTGGTCCGCGGCTCCGGCCAGGTCGTCAATCGGGGCGGGCTCTTGCTGCAGGGGCAGGGCGTCTTTTCCTTCCCCGGCACCCTGCGCAATCTGGGCCTGATCAAGCTGTTCGACAACAGCTACCTGCGCCTGCCCGGCGGCTTCAGCAACGAGGGCATCCTGCAGGTCACCGGCGGCGCGCTGCACGCATCAGATGATGTGCTCAACCAGAGCGACGACGGCATCCTTTATCTGGGCGGCACCATCGAGGACGGTCCCGAGACCAGCGGCCGACTCGACACCCGCACCACGGTCCACGGCGGGCGCGTGGTGTTCAATCACACCGACATCAAGAGCTACGACCTGTCCCTCTCCCAGGTGGACAGGGTGGACGTGCTGGCCGGCTACACCTCGCTGAGCCAGGACAGCCCGGACTTCGGTGGGACCGCCGTCGTCACCGGCGGCGAGCTCAACGTGCATGCGCTGCTCGGCGGCAATGCCCTGGTCTCCGGCACCGGCATCCTGAGCGGCGACGGCCGCCTGTCCGGCAGTGCGGCGGTGAATGCCGGCGGCACGCTGTCGGGCGTGCAGGGCGAGCCGACGCTGCGCATCGATGGCGATCTGCTGCTGGGGGATACCGCGGTGGTGCGGGCGTCGCTGTACGCGCCGGACAGCCAGGCGCTGTTCGCCGTGGGCGGCAACCTGACGCTGGATGGCGCCCTGCAGGTCACCGATGCCGGCCTGTTCGGCCAGGGCGTGTACCGGCTGTTCGACTACGGCGGCACCCTGACGGACAACGGCCTGGACGTGGGGGCGCTACCCAATGGCACCAGCGGTGCGCTGCAGACCTCCGTCGACAAGCAGGTGAACCTGGTGGTCAGCGGCGGCGACGACCAGACCGTGAGCTTCTGGAACGGCACCACCACGGTCCCCGATGGCCAGGTGCATGGCGGCAGCGGAACCTGGGTCAGCGGCGTCACCAACTGGACCAACCCGGCGGGCACCGACCCACGCACGTGGAACGAACTGTTCGCGGTGTTCCAGGGCACGCCGGGCACGGTGACGCTGGGTGAAACCGTGTACGCCGCCGGCCTGCAGTTGGTCGGCAGCGGCTGGATGCTGCAGGGCGCGCGCTTGTACCTGGAGCAATTCTCCGACGGGGAAGTGGTCGTGAGGGTGGGCGACGGCAGCGCGGGGGGCGCGGCCTCTAGCGCCACCATCGCCAGCGACATCGGCGGCGATTCCACGCTGGTGAAGGACGACCTGGGCACACTGGTGCTGACCGGCAACGGCAGCTGGCAACACGGCACCGTCGTGCGCAACGGCACCCTGCAGATCGGCGACGGAGGCACCACCGGTGCGATCGTCGGCGACGTGCGTAACGCCGGGACACTGGTCTTCGATCGCAGCGACGCGGTGGACTTCGCCGGCGCGATCAGCGGCGCCGGCACGCTGGCGCAGGCCGGCGGCGGGCTGCTGCGGCTGACGGGCGACTCGTCCGCCTTCAGCGGCACCACCCAGGTGCGCGCCGGCACGCTGGAAGTGGACGGCGCGCTGGGCGGCGCATTGGCCGTGCAGTCCGGCGCGACGCTGCAGGTGGGCAATGGCGGCACGGCGGGCACAATCGCCGGCAACGTCGCCAACGCCGGCACGCTGGCCTTCAATCGCAGCGACGCGGTGAGTTTCGCCGGCGCGATCAGCGGTGCCGGCACGCTGGCGCAGGCCGGCAGCGGGCTGCTGCGGCTGACGGGCGACTCGTCCGCCTTCAGCGGCACCAGCCAGGTGCGCAGCGGCACACTGGAAGTCGATGGCGCGCTGGGCGGCGCATTGGCCGTGCAGTCCGGCGCGACGCTGCAGGTGGGCAATGGCGGTACGGCCGGCACGATCGCCGGCAACGTCGCCAACGCCGGCACGCTGGCCTTCAATCGCAGCGACGCGGTGAGTTTCGCCGGCGCGATCAGCGGTGCCGGAACGCTGGCGCAGGCCGGCAACGGGCTGCTGCGGCTGACAGGCGACTCGTCTGCCTTCAGCGGCGCTACCCAGGTGCGCAGCGGCACGCTGGCGGTCGATGGTCGCCTGGGCGGCACGCTGGCGGTCGGCTCCGGTGCGCGCCTGCAGGGCAACGGCAGCGTCGGCGCCACCACCGTGCAGGCCGGTGCGACCATCGCGCCGGGCAATTCCATCGGCACGCTGAGCGTCAACGGCGACTACGTGCAGCAGGCCGGCTCGACCTATGCGGTGGAGATCGACCCCAGCGGCGCCAGCGACCGCATCGCGGTGTCCGGCACCGCGACGCTGCAGGGCGGTACGGTGGCGGTGAGCAAGGCCGCGGGCACTTACCTGCCGGGCGCGTCCTTCGACATCCTCACCGCCGCCGGCGGCGTGAGCGGACGCTTCGACGCACTCACCCAGGATCTGCCCTTCGTCGACCTGTCGCTGCGTTACGGCGCCAACGATGTCCTGCTGCAGGTGGCGCGCAACGCGGTGGCGTTCTGCGAGGTCGCAGCCACCGACAACCAGTGCGGCGCAGGCGGCGGCGTGGAAAGCGTCGGCAGCGGGGCCTTGTACGAGGCGGTGGCCAGCCTGCCCGACCAGGACAGGGCGCGGGCCGCCTTCGACGCGCTGTCCGGCGAAATCCACGCCGATACGCGCGCCAGCCTGCTGCTGCAGTCGGCCGAACTGCGCCAGGCGCTGGACGAGCGCCGCACCGACGGCAGCGGCGTCTGGGCGCAGGCGCTGGGGGCCTGGGGCCATCTGAACGGCGACGGCAACGCGGCGCAGGTCAAGGAAGACCACCAGGGCCTGGCGTTCGGCGCCGATCTGGAACTGGGCGAGCACGGCGTCCTCGGCGCGCTGGCCGGCTACAGCGACGGCAGCCTGCGCAGCGACGCACGCGCCTCCTCGATGGATGCGCGCGGGCTGCATCTGGGCGTGCATGGCGGCGTGCAGACCGGTCGCTTCGAGCTGCGCGCGGGCGTGACCTACTCCGACTACCGGCTGGACAGCCGGCGCGCGGTCTACATCGAGGGCCTGGAGAGCCAGCGCCTGCGCGCCGGCTACGACGCACAGCTGTGGCAGGGCTTCGCCAGCGCCAAGGTGGCGTTGACGCCGGTGCTGGGGGCGCAGCTGGAACTGGCGCATGCCCAGGCCCGCACCGATGCCTTCGACGAACACGGGGGCAGCGCCGCCTTGCACGTGGCCAGCGGCACCAGCAAGACCGACACCGCCGGGGCCTGGCTGGTCCTGAACGTGCCCTCGGCCGATCAGCGCCTGCGCGTCGACGCGCGACTGGGCCTGCGCCACCGCTTCGGCGGCGATGCGGTGTCGTCCATGGAGGCGCAGTTCGACGGCGGCGCGCGTTTCCAGGTCCTGGCCCCGCGCACGGGGCGCGACGCGGTGATCGGACGCTTCGCCGTGGACTATGCGCTGGGGCGCGACAGCGAGCTGTCGCTGGCGTATGCGGCGACCAGTGGCGGCGGCGCGGCCGCGCACCAGGCCAGCCTGCGCTACACCTGGCGCTTCTAGCGCGCATCGCGCATTTCAAAAGCGCGATGCGCTGTGGCGCCGATCCGGAGCGAAGCGCGCCCGGATCGGCGCCCAGGCAAGACCCCATCCCATCAACCAAGGAACCTGCGTCATGGCGTGGCAGAAAGTGGACCACTACAGCTTCGGCTTCAAACCGGCCGACAAGACCTACTGGATGTACTACACCCTGGTCGGCTCGCGCGCGAGCACGCAGGTCTTCCTGAGCGCGACCGAATGCCAGACGCTGGCGACCCTGTTCAATGCCAGCGCCTCCATCAGCTACGAGTCGGTCGGCGGCTATTTCGCCACCGAGGCGCGTCAGTTCTGAGCGGATCCACCGATCCGCACGCAGAGCGTTACACGCGATCGGGGCGGCCGGGCGCGAGCGCATCGCATTCGCGCCAGGCCTCGCAGTTCGCGCCGGGCGGTCATGGTTGGCTAGGCTGTGGCCTCCCGATCGCCGGTCATCGCCCATGCGCAAGTTCCACGCCGAAGTCCACCGCAGCAACCGCACCGGCTGGCTGCGCGCCGCCGTGCTCGGCGCCAACGACGGCATCGTCTCCGTCGCCGGGCTGATGGTCGGCGTGGCGGCCAGCGGCGCGGGCCAGGGCGTGCTGGTCGCCACCGGCGTGGCCGGGCTGGTGGCCGGAGCGATGTCGATGGCGGCCGGCGAATACGTGTCGGTCAGCTCGCAGGCCGATACCGAGCGCGCGGACCTCAGACTGGAGAAGCGCGAGCTGGCCGAAGACCCGCACAACGAGCTGATCGAGCTGGCCGGCATCTATGAACAGCGCGGCCTGAAGCCTGCGCTCGCGCGTCAGGTGGCCGAACAGCTGACCGCGCACGATGCCCTGGCCGCGCACGCCCGCGACGAGCTGGGCATCACCGAGGCCCTGCGCGCGCGGCCGGTGCAGGCGGCGCTGGCCTCGGCGGCGGCGTTCTCCACCGGCGCGGTGCTGCCACTGCTGGCGGCGTTGCTGTTCCCGGCGCAGGCGCGGCTGGCGGTGATCGTGGCCACGCTGCTGGCGCTGCTGGCATCCGGCGCGCTAGCCGCGCGCGCAGGCGGCGCGCCGACGCTGCGCGGGGCGCTGCGGGTCACCTTCTGGGGCGCGCTGGCGATGGCGGCGGCGGATCTGGTGGGGCGTGCGTTCGATGTGTCGCCGTCAGGGTTGAGCGGCTGACCATCACCCGTCGCTCCCACCAAAGCGGGAATCCAGTGCCCTGGTTTGGCGCTTGAACGTCCAAGGGTTCCCGCTTTCGCGGGAACGACGGTAGGGAGGTTTGCTACTGGGTGCGGCGCGCGCCTTGGATCCACCTGCTTGTCAAAAGCCAATCGGTCCCCGCGCGATGAACTCAAAACTCGTCATCCCCGCGAACGCGGGGATCCAGGGACGTCCGTGCAGGTCGAGCGACGTCCATGGGTTCCCGCGCACGCGGGGACGACGGTAGGGAGGTTTGCTACTGGGTGCGGCGTGAGCTTTGAACCCACCTGCTCCCTGAAAGCCGATTCCGCTGCGCGCGATGAACTCAAATCTCGTCATCCCCGCGAACGCGGGGATCCAGGGACTTCCGTGCAGGTCGAGCAACGTCCATGGGTTCCCGCGTGCGCGGGAACGATGGTAGGAGGTTTGTCGCGGCGCTGATCGGCCGCGACAGTGCGAACGGAAAGCCGCGAGAGCGCGAACGGAAAGGGATCCCCGCCGCGACGCTTACTCGGCCGCGACGGCCGGCGCGGCCGCCGGCATCAGGTCCAGCCAGGTCTGCACCACGGTGCGGGCCTGGTCCACGCCCTGTTTGGACTCGGACGAGAACACCTGCACCCCGACGCTGTCGCCGAACGCCGAGGACAGCTCCTTGCGCACCGCGGCCAGGGTCTGCGACTGCTGGCCGCGGCCGAGCTTGTCGCCCTTGGTCAGCAGCACATGCGCCGGCAGGCTGCGCTGGACGGCATAGCCCAGCATCTGCCGGTCGTAGTCCTTGAGCGGATGGCGGATGTCCATCACCACCACCAGCCCGCGCAGGGACTGGCGGGTGGCGAAGTACTGGTCGATGAAGGCCTGCCAGTGCGCCTGCAGGTCCATCGGCACCTTGGCGTAGCCGTAGCCGGGCAGGTCGACCAGGCAGCGCTGCGGCCTGACCTCGAAGAACACCAGCTGCTGGGTCCGGCCCGGCGTCTTGGAGACCCGCGCCAGCGCGTTGTGGCCGGCCAGGGCGTTGAGGGCGCTGGACTTGCCGGCATTGGAACGCCCGGCGAAGGCCACCTCCAGTCCGTCGTCGGCAGGCAGCTGGCGGGCGTTGTGCGCGGACAGCAGGTAGCGCGCGGCGTTGAGATAGTTGGAGACGGCCATGGGCATAGGATCGCACGGCCGTCGCGCGGCACGGCAGCCATGTTGCAGCGCGCCATCTTTTCCGCACATCTGCCCGGCATCTGCGCGCAATTGGCGCACTGCGCGCACCGGACGCGCACTCGCATTGACCGTCCGAGCGGGCCATGACGATAATCGGCCGGCTTCGCGCGGCCCCGGGCCTTGCGGTGCGCGAACCATTGGGAATCACGGAGCTCCAGCTATGCGCCACGCTCGTGTCTTGGGACTGTCCAGCCTTGCCATCGTCGCCGTCGCGGCCGCCGCCTACGCGCAGACCAGCGTGACGCCGCTGCCGGACAACACCCCGGTGCAGGCCCAGCCGCTGGAGATCGACCTGACCAAGACCCACTGGGGCGATGCCAAGGCCGGCCAGAGCAAGGCCGGCACCTGCGCGGCCTGCCATGGCGCCGACGGCAACCCGGCCGCGCCGATCTATCCGCGCCTGGCCGGCCAGAGCGAGGGCTACATCGCCCAGCAGCTGGCGCTGTTCGCCACCGGCCAGCGCACCAGCGGCATGGCCGCGGTGATGATCCCCTTCGCCCAGAGCCTGAGCCCGCAGGACATGCGCGATGTCGGCGCCTACTTCGCCACGCAGAAGGCCGGCGCGGGCGTGGCCGACGACACCCCGATCACCGAGGGCCCGTACAAGGGGCTGAAGTTCTACCAGGTCGGCGAGCAGCTGTTCCGTGGCGGCGACGCCGCGCGCGGCATCCCGGCCTGCATGGCCTGTCACGGGCCCAGCGGCGCCGGCAACCCGGGCCCGCCGTATCCGCATGTGGGCGGCCAGCCGCAGGAGTACGTGGTGCGGCGCCTGCAGGAGTACCAGGCCGGCACGACCGCCTACAAGGATCCGGCTCACTTCCAGATCATGGCCCAGGTCGCCAAGCCGCTGACCGATCAGGAGATCCAGTCGCTGGGCAGCTACATCCAGGGCCTGCACGAGAGCGCCGCCGATGCGGCCGCGGCGCCCTCGGCCAGCGCCTCGGCGCCGGCGCCCGCCGCGCCTGCGGAACCAACCGGGCAGTCCTGAGGTCCTAGCGGCGCATCGCGCCGACGGCCCCTGCTGTCGCCCCCGTCACACCACGACGCCGGCCATGTATGGCCGGCGTCGTGCGTTTTGCCGGACAATCCCCTCCCCCACTCCGCCACCGGAAGGAGCTCTGCCGCATGAAGCTGCGCCTGTTCGCCCTCGCCCTGCTCGCCCTGTTGCCGCTCACGGCCTGCGCCTCCTCCAACGCCCCGGTGGAGGGCGAGGACTACGACGTCATCGCCGACGGCCAGCCCTTCGCCCCGCTCACAGGCCAGCAGAAGGTCGAGGTGGTCGAGGTGTTCGGCTACGTCTGCATCCATTGCGCGCATTTCGAGCCGCAGTTCGAGGCTTGGCAGAAGCGGCAACCGGCCAGCGTGCGGGTGACCTCGGTGCCGGCGGCGTTCGGCGGCTACTGGATCCCCTATGCCAAGGCGTTCTACGCCGCCCAGCAGCTGGGCGTGCTCAAGCAGAGCCACGCGGCGGTGTTCAAGGCCCTGCACGACAGCCATGAGCTGCCGATCCAGAACGCCAGCGACCAGGAGATCGCCGGGTTCTACGCGCGCTTCGGGCCCGACCCGGACAAGTTCGCCGCGGCCATGGAATCGCCGCAGGTCGCCGCGCAACTGGAGAAGGCGCGCGCCTTCGGCATGGCCAGCGGCATCCGCGGCACGCCGACCCTGGTGATCAACGGCAAGTACCGCATCACCACGGTCGACCCGGACGACGTGCTGAAGGTCGCCGACTTCCTGATCAAGCGCGAACTGGCCGCCGCCAAGTAACGCGCACATCCCTTCTTTACGTGCGCGGCGGCACCATGCCCCGCGCGCCCGCCCGCTTCTTCGCCTGCTGCTATGGAGTCGCACCGACCATGAAGACCCGTTTCGCCCTGGCCCTGGTGGCCCTGTTGCCCGTGCTGGCCGCCTGTTCCAAGGAGGACGCCTCCGCGGCGACCGCCGCGAGCACGCCCGCCGCTTCCGCCCCGGCCGCCTCCGCGCCAGCCGCCCCGGCTGCGACCGACACCAGCGCCCCCGCCGCCAGCGCGCCGGCCGAGGCCGCCGCCCCCGATGCGCCCAACAACAATCCGATCGTGCCGCCGCAGGGCCCGGCGCCGGTGGAAGGTACCGACTACTCGGTGATCGCCGACGGCCAGCCCTTCGAGCCCGCCGACGGCAAGATCGAGGTGGTCGAAGGCTTCAACTACATCTGCCCGGCGTGCGCGCAGTTCGAGCCCGGCTTCAACCAGTGGAAGGCCAAGCAGCCGGCCGACGTGAAGGTGGTCTACGTGCCGGCGCAGTTCCGTCCGGACTTCCGCGAGTACGCCAAGGTCTACTACGCCGCGCAGGCGCTGGGCATCGAGAAGAGGAGCCACGACGCGATGTTCAAGGCGATCCACATCGACCACGCGCTGCCGGGCGAAGGCGAGCCTTTCGACGCGGACAAGGTGGCCCAGTGGTACACCCAGTACGGCGTCACCGCCGACCAGTTCAAGCAGGCCATGGCCAGCTTCGCGGTGGCCGGCAAGCTGAGCAAGGCCAACCAGTTCCTGATGCGCGCGCAGATCCCCGGCACGCCGGCGCTGATCGTGGGCGGCAAGTACCTGGTCAAGGGCCGCTCGATGGCCGACATGCTGCGCATCACCGACCACCTGATCGCCAAAGAGCGCCAGGCCGCCAAGTAAGCCGATGACCGAAGTGTCCCCCGATGCACGCCGGCTGCGGATGTTGAGCGCCAACATCCAGGCCGGCTCCAGCACCCGCCGCTACAGCGATTACTTCACCCGCAGCTGGTCGCACGCGCTGCCGGTGGGCGCCAAGCGCAGCAGCCTGGACGCCATCGCCGACCTGGCCGGCGGCCATGACATCGTCGGGCTGCAGGAGGCCGATCCGGGCAGTCTGCGCTCCGGCTTCACCAACCAGACCCACTACCTGGCCCAGCGCGCCGGCTTTCAGTACTGGAGCCACCAGCCCAACCGCAACGTGGCGCGCGTGGCCGGCAGCGCCAACGGGCTGCTGAGCCGGCTCGAGCCGGTCAAGGTGGCCATGCATCCGCTGCCCGGGCGCATCGCCGGGCGCGGCGTGCTGCTGGCGCATTTCGGCAGCGGCGAGGAAGGCCTGGTGGTGGCGGTGGCGCATCTGTCGCTGGGCAACGGCTCGCGCCGCCAGCAGCTGGGCTATATCGCCGAGCTGCTGGCCCCGCATCCGCATGCGGTGCTGATGGGCGACTTCAACTGCGTGCCGACGGTGCCGGAAATGGACCTGCTGTACGAACGCACGCATCTGCGTCCACCGAGCTTCTGTGTGCCGACCTTCCCCAGCTGGAAGCCGGCGCGCGCGATCGACCACATCCTGGTCACCGACCAGCTGGCCCATGCCAATGCGCGGGCCGTGCCGGCGGCGTTCTCCGACCACTTGGCGCTGGCGCTGGACATCGACGTCCCCGCGCAGGCGCTGCGACAGTAGGGCTTCTGAATATCCCCCGGGCGGCCCACCTGTAGAGCGGAGCTTGCTCCGCTGCTCTTGGGCCAGATCATCGGGAAAGCCCCATCGGAGCAAGCTCGGCTGCGCTTCGTTCGGTGTGTGGAGAAGGCCGCAGCGGAGCAAGCTCCGCTCTACAGGTGGGGAGGCGCCGTTGGCGCTCCTTCCAAACCCACACCCACCGCGGAAATCCGATTCATGCACGCCTGCTTATCATCGCGCGCATGATGCGATCGCTCCTGCTGTTGGCCGTTACCTCGCTGTGCCTCTGCGCGCCCGCCGCCGCGCAGGACCTGGATGCGCAGCGCCCGCTGGTCCGCGCCGCGCTGGAGGCGGCCGACCGCGGCCAACCCAGCGATGCGCTGACCAACCCGGCCCTGGCCGACAGCCCGGTGCGCGGCTGGGTCGAGTTCGCCCAGCTCAAGCGCGACATCGACACGCTCGACCCCGCGCGCGCGCAGGACTTCCTGCGCCGCTACAGCGGCCAGCCCGTGGCCAACGCCCTGCGCAGCGCCTGGCTGCCGTCACTGGCGCGACGCAAGGACTGGCCCACGCTGCTGGCCAACTGGCAGCCCACCGACAACCCCGGCCTGCGCTGCGCGCGGCTGCAGGCGCTGTGGGTGCAGGGCCGCACCGATGCGGCCTGGGTGAGCGAGGCCCAGGCCCTGTGGCGCGGGGCCAGCAAGTCCCTGCCCGACGGCTGCGACCCGGTGTTCTCCGCGCTGGCCACGCAGGGCCAGCTCAGCGATGCGCTGCGCTGGGAGCGCATCGACGCGGCGGCGGCCGCGGGCCAGACGGGCGTGATGCGCGCGGCCGCCAACGGCATGAGCGCCGGCGCGCGCAGCCAGGTGCTGGCCTATGCGAGCTTCCTCGATGCGCCGGGCTCCCAGGGCCTGGCCTGGGAGCCGTCCGACCGCGCCCGCGCCATGGCCACCGACGGCCTGGAACTGCTCGCGCGCAAGGACCCCGACGCGGCCGAAGGCCTGCTGCCGCAGTACGTGCAGGCCCTGGGACTGAGCGAGACCCAGCGCGGCCAGGTGCTCTACCAGATCGCGCTGTGGACGGTGGCCTCCTACCTGCCCGACTCGGCGCGCCGCCTGGCCGCCGTGCCTGCCGCCGCCTACGACGAACGCCTGCACGAATGGCAGGCGCGCGAGGCCATGGCCCGCGGCGACTGGCCCGCGGCGCTGCAGGCCATCCGCGCCATGCCGGCCGGGCAGCGCGGCGATGCGCGCTGGCAGTGGTTCGAGGCGCGCATGCTCGACAAGACCGGCCAGCCCGGCGCGGCCAGGGCGCTGTACGCGCATGCCGCCCGCACCAGCACCTTCCACGGCTTCCTGGCCGCCGACGTGCTCGACCAGCCCTATGCGCTGTGCCCGCGCGAGCCGCGCGACAGTGCGCAGGCGCAGGCGGCCGTGGCGCGCGACCCTGCGCTGGTGCGCGCGATGGAGCTGTGGAAGCTCGACCGCGCCGCCTGGGCCACCGCCGAATGGAACGACGCGCTGAGCCGCTTCAACGACGATCAACGGCGCATCGCGGTGGAAGTGGCGCAGCGCAACGGCTGGTTCGACCGCGCGGTGTTCGCCCTGGGCAAGAAGCCGGAGGAAATGCAGCTCTACCGCCTGCGCTTCCCGCTGCACCACCACGCCACCATCCGCACCCAGTCCCAGCGCAATGCGATCGATCCGGCCTGGGTGGCCGCCGAGATTCGCGCCGAGAGCGTGTTCAATCCCAACGCCCGCTCGCCGGCCAACGCCCTGGGCCTGATGCAGGTGGTGCCGGGCACCGCCGCCGAGGTG
Source organism: Pseudoxanthomonas winnipegensis (assembly GCF_030322905.1). Lineage (NCBI taxonomy): Bacteria > Pseudomonadati > Pseudomonadota > Gammaproteobacteria > Lysobacterales > Lysobacteraceae > Pseudoxanthomonas > Pseudoxanthomonas winnipegensis. Next base: position 3,952,335 of record NZ_CP095475.1, read on the forward strand.
GCGCGGCGCAACGGCATCGCCTACGGCGGCGCGCAGAGCCTGTACGACGCCGACACCAACATCGCCATCGGCGCGGCTTACCTGCGCGAGCTGCTGGGCAAGTACGGCACGCCCTACGTCACCATCGCCGCCTACAACGCGGGCCCGACGCCGACCGCGCGCTGGCAGTCGCAGCGGCCCGGCTTCGACCCTGACATCTGGATCGAAACGATCAGCTACAAGGAAACCCGCGAGTACGTGGCCCGCGTGCTGGCCTTCAGCGTGATCTACGACTGGCGCCTGGGCGGCGACGCGCTGTCGCTGGACGAACGCATGCAGGGCCGGCTGGACGGCAAGCGCAAGCGCTTCGCGTGCGGGGCGCAGGCCGGAGCGGATGAGCAGGAGTGAGCGGAGAAAGAAGAGAAACGAGTGGAGAGGAACGAGAAACGAGTAAGGGTGTGCAAGGCGGGCTTGCTACTTGATCTTTCTGCGAGCGAAGGCGCTGCGCTAACGTGCGCAGCGATCACGCTAAGCTGGCGCCCCACTCGTTTCTCGTTCCTCTTCACTCGTTCCTAGCCCCATGAAGACCTATCTCGTCGGCGGCGCGGTCCGCGATGCCCTGCTTGGCCTTCCGCCGGGCGATCGCGACTGGGTCGTGGTCGGCGCCACGCAGGCGCAGATGGAGGCGCAGGGCTTCCGCGCGGTGGGGCGCGATTTCCCGGTATTCCTGCATCCGGACACGCAGGAGGAGTACGCGCTGGCGCGGACCGAGCGCAAGTCCGGACGCGGCTATCGCGGCTTCGTGGTCGACGCCGACCCGGGCGTGACGCTGGAGGAAGACCTGGGCCGGCGCGACTTCACCCTCAACGCGATCGCGCGCGATGCCGACGGCGCCCTGGTCGATCCTTATCACGGCGTGGACGACATCGAGGCACGCGTGCTGCGTCACGTCGGCCCGGCCTTCGTCGAAGACCCCCTGCGCGTGCTGCGCGCGGCACGCTTCATGGCGCGCCTGGCGCCGCTGGGCTTCCGCGTCGCGCCCGAGACGCTGGCGCTGATGCGGCAGGTGGCCGACAGCGGCGAGCTGGACGCGCTGGTGCCCGAGCGCGTCTGGCAGGAGCTGCGCAAGGCGCTGGCCTCGCCGCGCCCCAGCGCCTTCCTGCGCACGCTGCATGACGCCGGCGCGCTGGCGCATGTGCTGCCGGAACTGGACGCGCTGTACGGCGTGCCGCAGCGCGCCGAGTTCCATCCCGAGGTGGATACCGGCGTGCACCAGGAACTGGTCAGCGACATGGCCGCGCGACTGGCGCCGGGCGATGAGGTGATCGGCTACGCCGCGCTGACCCACGACCTGGGCAAGGCGCTGACACCGGCCGACGTGCTGCCGCGCCACATCGGTCACGAGCAGGCCGGCATCAAGCCGCTGCTGGCGCTGTCGGCGCGGCTGAAGGTGCCGACCGAACATCGCGAGCTGGCGGTGATGGCCTGCCGCGAGCATCTCAACGTGCACCGCATCGATGAGCTGCGCGATGCCACCGTGCACGATCTGCTGGCGCGCTGCGACGGCTTCCGCAAGCCCGCGCGCATCGCCCAGCTGGCGCTGGTCTGCGAATGCGACAAGCGCGGACGCGCCGGCAGTGCCGAGGACGCCTATCCGCAGGGCGAAACGCTCAAGCGCCTGCATGCGGCGGCCTGCGCGGTGAGCGCGCGCGATGTGGCCACCGAGGGCCTCAAAGGCCTGCAGATCGGCGAGGCCGTGCGCAAGGCGCGCATCGCGGCGATCGGCGCCGCGCGTTCGACGGCCGGCTGAGCCCTGCACGTGCGACTAGGCGCCGTCCCACGCTCGTCGCGGCCCGACGGGCGCGGACGGCAGGCTCAATGGCCGTTGTAGCGCGCGGAGAAGCGGCCGTCCTCGACCTGGAGAAACGGTCCCTGCTCGCCGCCGCCGGTCAGCCGCAGCCGACCGGAGAAGGTGCCTTGCACCCCATCGGCATCCATGGCCGTCACGGTCATCACGAAGCTGGCGCCGTCCATGGCATCGCCGGTGTAGGTCGTGGTCCCGTTGGGCGTCTGGACGTAGTACGACGCATAGAGCTGATCGACGCCGCTGCGATAGGTCCCGGGCTTCACCTCCGGCGCCACGAGCTGGAACATGAAGCCGGGCGAGGACGGATCGTCTTCCAGGTGTCCGCCGACCGTCACGAAGTGCACCGTCGGCTCGGACGGCGGATCGTTGGCGCCCAGATGCTTGTCGAAGCGCAACGGCTTGCCTTCCAGCTTCAGCGTCAGGAACTGCTCGGGGGCGCCGCCGCCGCAGGCGGACAGCAGCGCCGCGAGGCCTGCGGCGAGCAGGAGGAATCGACCTGTGTTGATCGGCATCGCGGAGGTCCTTCTTCGCCCATGGCGTCCATGCCTTCCAAGCTTGGCCGAGACGGCCGCGCCGCTCAAGTTTCCCGCCGCTCCATGGCCGCCAGGAACGCCGCCAGCGCCGGCGAGCGCGGACGGTTGGCCAGCTCCAGGCGATAGAGCGGACGCTGCAGCGCTGGACCGGGCGGCAGCGCCAGCGCGCGCAGGCGCCCGACCGCGATGAGATCGGCGACGACCGCGGCCGGCAGGATCGCCACGCCGTCGCCGGCGGCCACCGCGCGGGCGATGGCCTCGTTGCCGCCGATCTCCAGCGTGCGCGCCGGCACGATGCCGCGTGCGGCCAGCAGTGACTGGGCGACCTCGCGCGTGCCCGAGCCGGCCTCGCGCACCAGCCAGCGCTGCGCGCCCAGCTGCCGGGCGCTGGCCCGGCGCTGCGCGCCCAGCGTCGAGGCGGTGGCGACCACCGCCTGCAGCGGCTCATCGCGCCAGCGCGTGGCCAGGATGCGTTCGTCGTGCGGCGGGCCTTCGACGAAGCCCGCGTCGATGCGGCAATCGATCAGCGCCTCGGCGACCTCGCCGGTGTTGCCGACCACCAGCGCGCTGTCCAGCTGCGGATGGCGCGCGGCATGTCGCGCGAACGCCTCGGCCAGCCAGTACGCCGCCACCGTGGTGCTGGCGCCGATGCGCAGGCCGCCGCGCCGCAGCCCCACGCGCTCGCGCACTTCCTCCAGCGCCGCGCGCTCCAGCGCGAAGATGCCGCGCGCGTGGCGATACAGGGCCTGGCCGCTCTCGGTCAGGCGCACGCCGCGGCCGCCGGAGCGGTCGATCAACGGCAGGTCGAGCTGATGCTCCAGCTCGCGCAGCGCCTTGGACACGGCCGACTGACTGACGAACAGCGCCTCGGCCGCGCGCGAGAAGCCGTCGTGTTCCACCACCGCAGCGAAGACGCGCAGCAGGTGCAGGTTCAAGCCATGAGTTGAATTCATGAAAATCGGAGAATGATGTATTGGACGCATCCTAGCCTTGAGCCGAGCATGGCGCATCCTTCAAGGCCATTGACGCGTCATGTCCGGTTCCACGTTCCCGCATCCGCATTCGCTCACGCTCGGCACGCGGCCCGGCCCCTGGCCGGGCCTGCTGCTGGCGCTGGGCATCGCGCTGGCGGGCATCGGCCTGGCGCAGCTGCCGTGGACGCAGCACGCCGGGCTGGGCGCGCTGACGCTGGCGATCGTGCTCGGCATCGTGCTGGGCAACAGCGTGTTCCCGGCCATGGCCGCGCAGACAGGCGCCGGCGTGGATCTGGCCAAGGGCACGCTGCTGCGCGCCGGGATTGTGCTCTACGGCCTGCGCGTGACCTTCCAGGACCTGCTGGGCGTGGGCCTGGCCGGGCTGGCGATCGATGTGGCGGTGGTGGCCGGCGTGTTCGGCACCGCGACGTGGTTGGGCACGCGCGTGCTCAAGCTGGATCGCCAGAGCGCCATGCTGATCGGCGCCGGCAGCGCGATCTGCGGCGCGGCCGCGGTGCTGGCCACCGAGCCGGTGCTCAAGGCGCCGGCGCACAAGGTGTCGGTCGCGGTGGCCACGGTGGTGGTGTTCGGCACGCTGAGCATGTTCGTGTATCCGCAGCTGGCGCCGTATCTGCCGCTGGACGCACACGCGTACGGGCTCTACGCCGGCTCGACCATCCACGAGGTCGCCCAGGTGGTGGTGGCCGGCCGCGCCGTCGGCGACGCCGCGGCGAACGCGGCGGTGATCGAGAAGATGCTGCGGGTGATGCTGCTGGCGCCCTTCCTGCTGGCGCTGGGCGCGTGGCTGCGCCGTGGCCAGGCACGCGCCGATGCCGAGGCGATACCGCTGACCATTCCGTGGTTCGCACTGGGCTTCGTGGCGATGGCCGGCTTCAACTCGCTGCAGCTGCTGTCGCCGTCCGTGGTCGCGGTGGCCAACGGCCTGGACACGCTGCTGCTGGCCATGGCGATGGCGGCGCTGGGGCTGCGCACGCAGTGGGGGGCGATCCGGCAGGCCGGCGCCAGGCCGCTGCTGCTGGCGGCGGTGTTGTGGGGACTGCTGGTGATCGGCGGCTATGCGCTCAATCGCGCAGCGATGTTGCTGCTGGGATAGCGGCCGCCGATCGGCGACAAGCGCACAGCCGCTACACCTTGATCACGATCCCCTTCCGCTCCATCGCCTTCGCAATGCCCCACCACAGCCCGGTGAACACCAGGCCGAAGGCCAGCGATGGCGCATACGGCCCGAACTTCGGCGTCATCCAGCCCGCGAACCCGATCCGGTAGATCGCCTCCCACGCCCCCACCGCATACAGCAGCAGGAACATCAGCGCAGAGCCCGCGTAGACCGTGATCGCGTTGATGCCCAGCGACCGGCCCAGCGCCGGCCAGCCGTGGCGATCGATGAGCTGATGGAACAGCCACAGCACGGCCATCGCCCAGCCCGCCGTCCACAGCACGAAGGAGGGCGTCCACAGGTTCTTGTTCCAGGGCAGCACGGCCGACCACAGCCAGCCGACCATCAGCCCGGCCAGGGCGCCGGGCAGCAGGCGATGGGCGCGGCCGCGGCGCAGCCAGCCGCCGGCGTGCAGGCCCAGCAGGGTGGTGACGAGGGACGGCAGCGTGGACAGCAGGCCTTCGGGGTCGTGGCCGCGGCCGGTGGCCGGATCGAGCTCGTACACCAGTGGCCCCAGCAGGGCGGTATCCACGCGGCTGGCCAGATTGGTCCACGGCGCATAGCCGCCGCCGAAGGCCAGCAGCGCCCAGTAGCCCAGCAGCAGCCCCGCGGCCAGCAAGCCCAGCCAGGCGCGCGACCTGGGCAGGGTGGCCAGCCAGCCGACCACCAAGAAGCAGATCCCGATCCGCTGCAGCACGCCCCACGGGCGGAAGTGCGGCTTGTCCAGCAGCCACCACGCCAGCAGGTTGATCGCCAGGCCGATGCCGATGATGCGCAGCGCGCGCACCGCGATGCTGCGGCGGATCGGTGCGGGATCGGCGCCGGCCTCGATGCGCGGCACGATCCCCAGCGCGATCGACACGCCGACGATGAACAGGAAGAACGGGAACACCAGATCGGTCGGCGTGCAGCCGCTCCACTCCGAGTGCAGCAGCGGCGCGTACACATGCGCCCAGTCGCCCGGGTCGTTGACCAGCAGCATCAAGGCCACCGTCAGTCCGCGCAGGGCGTCGACCGAGGCGAAACGGCGGGTGGCGGGGGCGTTCATGGCGCTGCAGTGTCGCTCAGAGCGAGGGCTTCCCGCCAATCCAGGTCTCGACCACGCGCAGGTCCTCGTCCAGCGCGACCAGGTCGGCGCGCAGGCCCTCGGCGATCGCGCCGCGCTCGTGCTCCAGCCGCAGGAACTGCGCCGGATACAGCGTCGCCATGCGCAGCGCCTCCTCCAGCGGCAGGCCGAGCAGGTGCACGGCGTTGCGCACCGCGCTGGCCATGTCCAGCGCGGAACCGGCCAGCGAGCCGGCGGCGTTGCGCACCACGCCGTCGACGGCGGTGATGGTCTCGCCGTACAGGTCGAAGCTGGGGCCCTGGTCGCCGACCATCGGCATGGCGTCGGTGACCAGCACCAGCTTGCCGCGCGGCTTGGCCGCCAGCGCCACGCGCAGCGAGGCCGGGTGTACGTGCACGCCATCGACGATCATCCCGCACCAGCTGTGCGGGTCTTCCAACGCCGCGCCGACCGCGCCGGGCTCGCGGCCCTGCAGCGGACTCATCGCGTTGTAGAGATGGGTGAAGCCGCGCAGGCCGGCGTCCAGTCCGGCGCGCACCTGCTCGTAGCTGGCCGCGGTGTGGCCGGCCACCACGATCGCCCCGCGCGCGACGAGCGCGGCGATGCGTTCGGGGCCGATGGCCTCCGGCGCCACGGTCATCAGGGTCAGGCCGTTGTCCAGCGCGGTGACCATGGCGATCTCCTCGTCGCCAGGCACGCGGAACTGCTGCGCGTCGTGGGTGCCCTTGCGCGCCGGCGCCAGGTACGGCCCTTCCAGGTGGATGCCGAGCACGCCGTCCACGCCGCCGGCGATGGCCTGGCGCGTGGCGGCGATGGCCGTGTCCATGACCTCGGCGCGGTCGCTGATCAGGGTCGGCAGGAAGGCGGTGGTGCCGTACTTGCGATGCGCGCGGCCGATGCGGTCGATGCCTTCGGCCGTGGGCGTGTTGTTGAACAGCACGCCGCCGCCGCCGTTGACCTGGATGTCGATGAAGCCCGGCGCCAGCCAGGTGCCGCCAAGATCGCGCAGATCCTCGGTGAAGGCCTTGGCGCCGGCGCGGTCGGTGATCGCGGCGATGCGGCCGTCGCGCACCACCACGGCGCCGTCCTCGATCAGGCCCTGCGCGGCGAACACCCGCGCGTTGACCAGGGCAAAGATGCTCATACGGTTTCGGTGACCTTGTTCAGATGCGGCGGCACGTCCGGGTTGTGGCCGCGCGCCAGGGCCAGGGCGTTGATCGCCTTGTAGAAGCTCTGGATGGTCAGCAGCGGCGCGCACGCCGGATGCGGCACCTCCACCAGCGGCAGATCGCCGTCGTGCGTGGCGGCCACCCACACCTGCGCGCCGCGGGCACGGAACTCCCTGGCCAGCGTCAGCATGCCGGCCTCGGTGCCGTCGGGCTGGGCGAAGCACAGCACCGGGAAGCCCGGCCCGACCAGCGCCATCGGCCCGTGCTTGACCTCGGCCGAGCTGTAGGCTTCGGCATGCAAACCGCAGGTCTCCTTGAACTTCAGCGCCGCCTCCTGCGCCGCGGCCAGGCCCAGGCCGCGGCCGAGCACGAACAGGTTGTGCGCATCGACCAGGCCCTCGGTGACGCTGGACCAGTCCGCGTCCCAGGCCTGGCGCAGCGCGCCGGGCAGCGCGTCGAGCGCGGCCAGCAGCGCCGCGTCCTGCGACCAGTGCGCGGCCAGCTGCAGCAGCGCGGCCAGCGAGGCCAGATAGCTCTTGGTCGCCGCGACCGACTTCTCCGGGCCGGCGCACAGCGGGATCACCACCTCGGCCAGCTGCGCCAGCGGCGAGTCCTCCACGTTGACCAGCGCCACCACGCGCGCGCCGGCGGCCTTGGCCGCCTCGGCGTTGCGCAGCAGGTCCGGGCTCTTGCCGGACTGGGAGATGACGATGAACAGCGCGCCGGCCAGCTGCAGCGGCGCGCCGTAGACCGAACCGATCGACGGCGAGGCCGAGGCCGTGACCACGCCGAGCTGGGTCTCGAACAGGTACTTGCCGAAGGTCGCGGCATGGTCGGAGCTGCCGCGCGCGCAAGTGGCCACGAACGGCGGCGGGTTCTGCCGCAGCGACTGCGCCAGCGCCACCACCGTGGCGTGATTGCGGGCGAACTGGGCGGCGACCACCTGCGCGGTGGAGGCGGCTTCGTTGTACATCAAGGTGTCGGCCGGGGCCGGCAGCGAAACGTCGGACGTCATGGGATCAGGTCTTGGACTCGGCGCGCGAAGGGCGCATGGGAGCGGTGGAACCGCGCACGACCAGCTGCGGCGTGAAGCCCTGGTTGTGCATGGCGATGGGGGAATCGTCGTACGCGTCCTGGCGCAGGCGCGCGATCAGCAGGCGCGCGGCGTGCTTGGCGATGTCCTCGGTGGCCTGCTTGGCCGTGGTCAGCGCCGGCCAGGACTGCTTGGAGAACGGGCTGTCCTCGAAGCCGGCGATGGACAGGTCGTAGGGCACGTTCATGCCGGCCGACTTGGCCGCGGCCAGCACGCCGGCGGCGATCTCGTCGTTGGAACCGAAGATCGCCGTGGGCGGCTCGCGCAGCGCCAGCAGACGGCGCGCGCCGCGGAAGCCGTCGTCGAAGGTGTAGTCGCCCGGCACCACCAGATGCTTGTCCAGAGTGATGCCGTAGTCCTTCAGCGCCTGCTCGTAGCCGGCGTAGCGCTCGGTGGACGAGCGATGCGCCGGCCCGCCCATCAGGAAGCCGATGCGCTGGTGGCCCAGCTGGATCAGATGCTCGGTGATCTCGTAGGCCGCGTCGCGGTCGTCCACGTAGACGCACGGCGGGCCCTCGCCCGGGTCTTCGGTGGCGGCGATGATGCGCACCAGCTGCACGCCGCGCGCGGTGAGCGTGGCGATCAGCTCGGGCCGCTCGGACATCGGCGCGGTCAGCACCAGCCCGGCCAGGCGCGAGCGCTGCACGAACTCGGCCAGCTCCTCGGCCAGCAGCGGCGAGGTCGAATCGCAGGGCTGGATCTGCAGGCCGAAGCCGGTCTCGCGGCACGCCGCCAGCACGCCGTTCTGCACGCCGATGATGTGGTACGGATTGGGGTTGTCGTAGACCAGGCCGATCACGAACGGCGTGCCGCTGCGCAGGTTGCGCGCGGACGGGTCGGGCTCGTAGTCCAGTTCGGCGATGGCGCGCAGCACGCGCTGGCGCGTGGCCTGCATGACCGAAGGTTCGTTGTTGATCACGCGCGAGACCGTCTTGAGCGAGACCTTGGCCCGCTCGGCGACGTCCTTGATGGTGGGTCGGCGCATGTGCTGGCTCCTGCGTCAGTCCGGAAGAAGGGGCAGCGGGCTCAGCGCGATCCGGCGCCGTGACCGACGCGGTAGCCGCGCACGGCGAAGAACAGGATGTACAGATAGCAGGGCACGGCCAGGCACGCGAACACCACCTGGAAATCGGCGTGCTGCTTGAGGATGGCGAAGCCCTGCGAGAGCACCGCGCCGCCGGCGATGCCCATCACCAGCAGCGCCGAGCCGGTCTCGGTGAAGCGGCCCAGGCCCTTGATCGCCAGCGGGAAGATCGCCGGCCACATCATCGCGTTGGCGAAGCCCAGCGCGGCCACGAAGCCCACCGACACATAGCCGTGGGTCAGCAGCGCGCCCAGCGCGAACACCACGCCCAATACCGCCGACATCGCCAGGTAGGCCTGCTGCGAGAGCAGGCGCGGGATCGCCACCAGCCCGGCCAGATAGCCCAGCAGCATCGCGCCCAGGGTGAAGGAGGTGAAGAACTTGGTCTCATCCAGCGGCAGGCCGAAGCCGTTGCCGTAGGTGCCGATGGCATCGCCGGCCAGCACTTCCACGCCGACATAGCAGAACAGGCACAGCACGCCCAGCAGCAGATGCGGGAACTGGAAGATGCTGCCGCGCGCCACACCGCTCCTGGCGGCGACCTCGGCGTTGGCCTCGCTGCCGCGCAGCTCGGGCAGCGGCGAGAACAGGATGCCCAACGCCACCACTACCAGCACACCGGCCATGGCCAGGTACGGGCCGTGGATCTTGGCGGCGAACGCATCGAGCAGCTGCTCCTTGGTGTCAGGGTCGGCGGCGGCCACCTGGGTGGCGATGTCGCCCACGCCGTGCAGCACCAGCGAGCCGATCACGATCGGCGCCAGGATGCCGGCCACCTTGTTGCAGATGCCCATCAGCGCGATGCGGCGCGCGGCGGTCTCGATCGGCCCCAGGATGGAGATGTAGGGATTGACCGCCGTCTGCAGCATGGCCAGGCCGCCGCCGATCACGAACAGTCCCGACAGCGCGCCGGCGTACCAGCGATGGGTGGAGAACTGGCCGAACATCGCCGCGCCCACCGCCATCAGCCCCAGGCTCAGCGCCAGGCCCTTCTTCATGCCGGTGAGCTTGAGCACGGCCGCCGCCGGCAGCGCCAGCAGGAAGTAGGAGATATAGAAGACGAACACCACCAGGAACGCCTTGACCTCATCCAGGTCGAAGGCCAGCTTGACGAAGGTGATCAGCGGGCCGTTGATCCAGGTGAAGAACCCCATGATGAAGAACAGCAGGCCGGTGATGGCCAGCGAGGTGGCGAAGCGTTTGCTCTGGTCGGACGACATGGACGCGCAACTCCGAAGGTTCGATGGTGAGAGCGTGCTGGGTGGCTGACACCCGCCGCGCCCCGGACACGCCCGGGCGCGGCGGACGGGTTCAACGTCGCAGTTCGGCGACGAAATCGTAGAAATCGTTGTGGCAGTAGGTGTGGCTCAACTCGATGGCGCTCCCGTCGCGGCCATAGCCGACCCGCACCACGTGCAGGATGGCATCGCCCTGCGCCATGCCCAGGTGCTCGGCCATCGCCGCACTCAGGTTGACCGCGCGGAAATACTGCAGCGCGCGCACGACCGGCGTGCCCTGCGCATCCAGGTGGGCATAGAGCGAATCGCCCATGGACAGCGGCTCGGGCAACAGCCGCTCCGGCACGATCGTGTGCTCGTAGGCCATGACCCGCTCGTCGGCACTGCGCAGCCGCATGAGCGAGGCGACCTGCGCGTCCGGCGAGAGCCCCAGGCGCAGGATCTCCTCGCCCAGCGCCGGGCGCACGCGCCGCTCCAACCAGCGGCTACCCGGCTGGTAGCCCTTCATCCGCAGGGTCTCGCTGAAGCTGGTCAGACCGCTGAGCGGATGGGTGATCTGCGAGGTGACGAAGGTGCCGGCGCCCTGCCGGCGCACGACCAGGCCCTGCTCGACCAGCGCGTCCATGGCCTGACGCAGCGTGACGCGAGACACCTTCAACCGCTCGCACAGCACCCGCTCGGCGGGAAGCGCTTCGCCCGGCTTCCACTGCTCGCCGCGGATCGCATCGATCAGCTGGGCGGTCAGCTGCAGATACAGCGGCGTGGGCGCCTTGGCGTCCAGCGCGATCGCGCGCAGCCGCGGGTCGACCACGGGCTTGGCGCGCGCCATCAACCTGCGACCTGCGACGGTGGATTGAAATTCATTGGGTCCAATTTAAAACCAATTTTTCGGAAGTCTGCAAGCCCGGCGCTCGCTTCGCCGGCACGGGCGCGCGACGAAGCGGAGAAGAGAGCCCGTTATTTCAGGGCTTCCGCGTAGCGCGCCTGGCATCGAATCGCCCCGAAATCACGCCGCGGCGCAGCAATACCACTGGCTTGAAAAACTGCTCGCCCCCTGTTGACATCGTTGTCATCGCCAAGGGAGACTCACCGCAAGCCACGGTGGTCTGTGAAATCGCCGTGACGCCATGGGGGCAGTTCGTGGAAGCAGATGTCGCACCGCTGAGCCATCGTGTGTTGAACGGCGCATCGCCCTTCATCGCCGCCGACGTGGGCGGCACGCATGTGCGCCTGGGCTTGGTCCGGCCGACCGGACACGACCTGCAGCCAGTCGAGATCCTCAGCTACCGCAAGTACGCCTGCGCCGATTACGGCGGGCTGGCCGAGATCATCGGCAACTTCCTCGACGGCCTGGACGGCCCGCGCGTGCGCCGGGGCGTGATCGCCAGCGCCGGCTTCCCGCTGGAAGACGGCACGGTGATCACCGCCAACCTGCCCTGGCGCCTGTCCCCGCGCGAGATCCAGGGCACCCTGGGCCTGGACGATCTGCGCCTGGTCAACGACTTCGAGGCCGTGGCCTATGCCGCCGCGCTGGTCGGCGACCAGGAAGTGCTGCGCCTGACCGGCCCGGCTACCGTGTCCGAGCGCGGGCCGACGCTGGTGCTCGGCCCCGGCACCGGCCTGGGCGGCGCGGTATGGATCCCGACCGGACACAGCGCCACCGTGCTGGCCACCGAAGCCGGCCAGGCCGCGCTGAGCGTGGGCACCGAGCTGGAGATGCGCCTGCTGGCGCAGATGCTGAAGAAGCAGCCGCACGTGCCGGTCGAGCACGCCCTGTCCGGCCCCGGCCTGCTCAACCTCTACCGCACGCTGTGCGAGGTGCGCGGCGTGGCGCCCGAGCATTTCGCGCCCAACGCGGTCACCGCCGCGGCCGGCCACGACCCGCTGGCGCGCGAGGCACTGGAGGTGTTCTGCGGCCTGCTGGGCAGCACGGTGGGCGACATGGCCCTGCTGTACGGCATCACCGGCGGGGTCTACCTGGCCGGCGGCATCCTGCCGCGCATCCGCGAGTTCCTGCTGCAGAGCAGCTTCGTCGAACGCTTCCTCAACAAGGGGCCGATGCGAGCGGCGCTGGAGCGCATTCCCGTGCGACTGGTCGAGCACGGGCAGCTGGGCGTCCTGGGCGCCGCCAACTGGTACCTCGGCCAGACACAACAACCGCACTGACGTCCTTCGCACGCCGCCCTTTGGCTTTCGCGCTGGACGGGACATTCGGCATCCGCATCACCTTGTCGTCCTTGAACACTGCTCGTTTTTCGCACCGCACCGATGTAAGGCCTGGCAGCCCACTGCCACAACCCAACTTCTAGACCGGGGAAGCATCATGACCTGCAAGAAATCCCTCCTCAGCGTGGCCATCCTGACCAGTCTGAGCTTCGCCGCTCAGGCCCAGCAGACCGACAGCAGCCAGACCGCCACCGACCTGGACACCGTCAAGGTCGTCGGCATCCGCGGCAGCCTGGAGCAATCGCTCAACACCAAGCGCGACGCCAGCTCGCACGTGGAAGCCGTCAGCGCCGAGGACATCGGCAAGCTGCCCGCCAAGAACGTGGCCGATACCCTGCGCGAACTGCCGGGCGTGAACATCGCCTCGTCCTCGGCCAGCGAAGGCGCCTTCGACGAAGCCGACCGCGTGTCCCTGCGCGGCACCAGCCCCAGCCTGACCCAGACCACCCTCAACGGCCACGGCATCGCCACCGGCGACTGGTTCGTGCTCTCGCAGGTGCAGACCGTCGGCCGCAGCGTCAGCTACTCGCTGCTGCCCTCCGAGATCGTGGACCAGGTCGTGGTGCACAAGTCCTCCGAGGCCAAGCTGGTCGAAGGCGGTGCCGCCGGTTCGGTCGACATCATCACCCGCAAGCCGCTGAACTTCGACAAGCCGCTGACCCTGGAAGGCTCCTTCGGCGCGGTCTACTCCGACCTGCCGGGCGACACCAAGCCGCAGTTCAGCGGTCTGCTCAACTGGAAGAACGACGCCGACACCTTCGGCATCCTGGTCCAGCCGTTCTACGAGAAGCGCAGCCTGCGCCGCGATGGTCAGGAAGTGGTCGGCGGCTACGGCACCGCGACGGTCGGCGGCCAGAGCGTGCTGTATCCCAACCTGATCGGCGCCACGCTGTTCACCCAGGAGCGCGAGCGCCAGGGCGGCACGGTCGACCTGCAGTTCAAGGCCTCCGACGACCTGACCTTCGACCTCAACGGCTTCTACTCGAAGATGAAGGCGGACAACTACAACCGCAACTTCATGATCTGGGGCAGCCAGTTCGTCGGCGCCCAGACGCCGGACAGCTACACCGTCAACAACGGCGTGCTGACCAGCGCCAGCTACACCCCCAACGGCACCACCCCGTACGGCGTGTACGACATGATCTCGCGCCCGGGCGCCGAGTCCTCGACCAACTACGTCGCGCTCAACGCCGACTGGCACGTCAACGACAGCGTGGCGGTGAAGTTCGAGGCCGGCAGCAGCCACGGCGTGGGCAAGAGCCCGCATCAGAACGTGCTGGAAACCGGCATCTCGCCCACCGGCGGCACCGTCGGCTGGCAGATGCACGGCATCGGCAGCGTCATCGACGCCTCGCTGGGCACCGGCAACACGCCGACCACCCAGGTGCCGTCGGCCGGCTGGATCTTCGGCGACCAGGGCATCGAGGTGAAGGACAAGGAGAACTGGTTCGCCGCCGACAGCAGCTGGACCAACACCGAGGGCGTGTTCAGCTCGCTGGACTTCGGCGTGCGCTACACCGAGCACGAGCGCCACAACGACTTCGATATCGGCCAGGGCCCGCTCAACGGAATGCCGCCGCTGTCGGCGCTGCCGACCACCGGCGGCTCCTACCCGAGCGACTTCGGCGACGGCATCGGAGGCAACCTGCCGAGCGGCATCTGGTACTACACGCCCGGCCAGCTGGCCGCGATCGACGCCGCCTACGCCAACCGCGATCCGGTGACGCGCTTCAACTGGCAGAACGTCTACGGCGTGAAGGAAAACAACGGCGCGGTCTACCTGCAGGGCAACTTCGAGGGTGAGCGCTGGAGCGGCAACATCGGCGTGCGCTACGTCAGCACCTCCAGCACGGTCCGCTACAACCAGGGCGTGGCCGCCACCATCCCGGGTGCGATCACCGGCTCGGCCTTCGGCGCCTACCTGCCGATCGAGGCCAAGAACAGCTACAGCAAGCTGCTGCCCAGCGCGAACTTCAAGTTCGACTTCAGCGACGACCTGGTCGGCCGCGTGGCCGCGTCCAAGACCCTGACCCGCCCGGATTACTCGGCGCTGGCCGGCTCGCTGTCGCTGGATGACCTGACCCATACCGGCAGCGGCGGCTACCCCTACCTCAAGCCGCTGGTGTCGACCAACTTCGACCTCTCCCTGGAGTGGTACTTCATGCCGCGCGGCCTACTGGCCGCCAGCGCCTTCTACATGAAGATGAAGGACTACATCGACGTGGGCGGCTCGCAGACCATCCAGTACAAGGACCAGCAGGCCAGCTTCGACCAGGGCACCGACGTCTACGCCAACTACCAGGTCACCGTGCCGGTCAACACCGACGCCAAGGTCAGGGCGTGGAGCTGACCTACCAGCAGCCGATCGGCGAGCACTTCGGGACCAGCATCAACTACACCTACACCGATGGCGACACCGACACCGGCACGCCGATGTTCGGCACCTCGAAGAACACCTACAACGTGGCCGGCTACTTCGAGAACGACATCTTCAGCGCGCGTGTGTCCTGGAGCTACCGCGACAGCTTCTACGCCGGCGCCAGCCGCGCCACGCCGTTCTACCAGGACGACTTCGGCACGCTGTCGGCCTCGCTGGGCTGGAAGTTCAACGACCACCTCTCGCTCAGCCTGGACGGCCTGAACCTCAACAACCCCAAGGCCAAGTACTACACCGACAGCACGGTGGGCTTCCTGCCCTACGCGGTGTACTCCAACGGGCGCCAGTACTACCTCAACCTGCGCGCCAAGTTCTGATCGGCGCCAAGTTGTTGCATGCTTGACCCTTGAACGGGCCCGGACATGTCCGGGCCCGTTCACTTTTCGGCGGATCGCGCCCCGGCGCGGTCCCATGTCACGCACGAGGTGTTCAGAAGATGTCCCTGCCCCGCCGTCTTGGTCCTGTCCTGCGCGCCGCCGCCCTGCTGCTGGCCGTGGTCGCGCCTGCCGCACTGGCCGCGCCGCTGCCGCTGATTCCCGCCCCGCAGTCGGCCGTGGCCGGCCAAGGCCGCTTCGCCCTGACCGCCGGCATGCGGGTCGGGGCGCAGGGCGAGCCCGCGCGCCAGGCGGCCGAGCAGTTCATCGACCTGCTGCACAACAGCGGCGGCCCGGCGCTGGAACTGGCCGAGGAAGGCGAGGCGGCGCAGGCCCCGATCCAGTTCGTGCTCGATCCGGCCGCCGGCCCGGCCGAGGGCTACCGCCTGCAGGTCACGCCCGAGCGCATCAGCATCCGCGCCGCCGACGGCGCCGGCCTGTTCTACGGCGGCGTCAGCCTGTGGCAGCTGCTGCCGGCCGGCAAGGGCGCCACCGGCCTGGCCGCGGTGGACATCACCGATGCGCCGCGGCTGAAATGGCGCGGGCTGATGCTCGATTCGGTGCGCCATTTCCAGAGCGTGGAAGAGGTCGAACGCCTGCTCGATGCGATGGCGGTGCACAAGCTCAACACCTTCCACTGGCACCTGGCCGACGACCAGGGCTGGCGCATCCAGATCGACCAGTACCCGCTGTTGACCCAGGTCGGCGGCTGCCGCATCCCGCTGGGCGAGGCGGGCGTGGGCGAGGACGGTCAGCCGATCCAGGAATGCGCCTTCTACACCAAGGAGCAGATCCGCGCGGTGGTGCGCTACGCCGCCAAGCGCCACATCACCGTGGTGCCGGAGATCGACATCCCCGGCCACGCCACCGCCGCCATCGCCGCGTATCCGGAGCTGGGCGTGGACCGGCCGCAGCTGCAGGTGGCAAACGGCGCGGGCGTGTATCCCAACCTGTTCAACGCCGACGAGGCCACGCTGACCTTCCTGGAGAACGTGCTGGGCGAGATGCTGCCGCTGTTCCCGGGCACCTTCTTCCACATCGGCGGCGACGAGGCGGTCAAGGATCGCTGGAAGGCCTCCAAGCACATGCAGGCGCGCATCAAGCAGCTGGGCCTGAAGGACGAGGAAGCCCTGCAGGGCTGGATGATCGATCGCCTGGGCACCTGGCTGGCCCAGCACGGCAAGCGCATCATCGGCTGGGACGAGATCCTGCTGGGCGGCCCGCTGCCCGAGGGCGCGGCGGTGATGTCCTGGCGCGGCACCGAGGGCGGCATCGAAGCGGCGCGCAAGGGCCACGACGTGGTCATGACCCCGGCCTCGCACCTGTACCTGGACTACCTGCAGACCGCCTCGCCGGCCGAGCCGCCGGGCCGGCCGCTGCAGATCCCGCTGCAGAAGCTGTACGCCTTCGACCCGGTGCCGGCCGAGCTGGACGCCAGCCAGCGCCAGCACATCATCGGCGTGCAGGCCAATGTCTGGACCGAGCACATACACAACTTCGCGCGCGTCGAACACGCGGTGTTCCCGCGCCTGGCCGCGCTGGCCGAGGTCGCCTGGTCACCGCAGGCCAGCCGCAACTTCGAAGACTTCAAGGCGCGCATGCCCAACCTGCTGGCGCACTACCGCGCGCTGCACATCGGCTACGCGCGCACGCCGTTCCAGGTGCTGTTCGACACCCAGGCCAACGACGCCGGCACCCAGGCCACGGTGGCCCTGTCCAACCCGCTGGGCTATCCCGACATCCGCTACACCCTGGACGGCGGCGTGCCGGCGGCCGACTCGCCGGCCTATACCGCGCCGCTGACCGTGCCGGTGCCGACCACCGTGCAGGCCGCGGTGTTCTTCGACGGCAAGCCGCTGGCGCCGCCGACCGTGCTGGGGCTGACCACCGAGGCCCTGCGCACGCGCAGCGACGAGCAGCTGGCCATGTGCACCGACCAGCTGATGCTGCGGCTGGAGGACGACGGCCCGCGCGAAGGCGCGCGCGCGGTCTTCAACGTGGACATCTTCAACCCGTGCTGGCTGTGGAAGGGCGCGCCGCTGAGCGGCATCGGCAAGGTGACGGTGCGCGCCGGGCGCATGCCGTACTTCTTCGAGCTGGCCCACGATGAGTCCAAGCGCAGGTTCAAGCCGGCCAAGACACCCTACGGCGAGCTGGTGATCCGCAACGGCTGCGACGGCCCGACCCTGGCCAGCCTGCCGCTGCCCAAGGCGCCGGCGGCCGACGGCTTCCTGACCCTGGAGGCGCCGCTGACCAACGCGCCGGCCAAGGCCGACCTGTGCGTGTACTTCACCGGCGACACGCGCCCGGAGATGTGGGTGCTGGATCGCTTGACGCTAGTCCCAAGCGCGGGAAACTAGGCTGCAGCGTGTCGCTCTATGACGAGGAACCGTCCCAAAGTGCCACTTGGCATGGAGCTCACTGATCAATGGCGCGACTATCGCAGTCGCGCCCGCTGGTTCGTAGCGATGCTGCTTGCAGGCATCCCGGTCGTCGCGATCGTGGTCACCGTGTCGTACGCGCCTTCCCCGTCGATTGGCGTCTGGTTATTGATCGCGGCATGGGCGATCTTTCTCGGAGTTTCGGCACTCCGCCTGCAATTTTTTCCGTGCCCCAACTGCGGAAAGCCTTTCGCCCATGCATGGATCAGTCGATGGCCGTTATCCGTGAAGACCTGTGTCCACTGCGGTCTGCCTAAATGGGAACACTGAGCATAGTGCGCGAATGGCCCGGACTGGCAGGATTGAATTCCCTACTTTAGGTTCGTTGGCTGCGACGAACTTTTGCCGGGAACAGGCGCAGCAGCAGATCGCGCGCCGGCGTCCTGGCGACCAGCAGGCCCAGCGCCACGCCCAGCGCATCGGCCAGCGCATCGAAGGCATCTGGCGTGCGATCGACGGTGAACCAGCCCTGCAGGAACTCGATCAGCACCCCCAGCATCACCAGGCCCGCCCCGGCGCGCAGCAGCGCGCGCCGCGTGGCGAACAGCTGCACCGCGCATACGGCCAGCACGAAGAACGCGCTTGCATGCTGCAGCTTGTCCACGCCCGGCGCGACCTGGGGAATGTCATCGCCCGGCAGCAGGCAGGTGGTCACCACCACCGCCATCGCCAACACCCACAGCCCGACCCAGAAGGCCGGCCAGCGCAGCGGCTTCAGGGCCGGCGCGCTCACAGGCGCCACGTCAGATCGCCGGTGAGGAAGGCCGCGTCGAAGTTGCAGTCGCGCGCGAAGCCCATGCACTGGAAGCGCTCGCCCATCTCGTTGGGCAGGGTGAGCTTCTTGAACGCATTGCGCAGGCGCAGCGCGCCGGCCTCGTCGGCCTGCGCCTCGGCCTCGGCCAGGCGGTCCATCAGGCCGTTGCCGAGCAGGAAGCCGGCCTGCGTGGCATAGCCGGCCAGTTCGAAGCCGGCCCCGGTGCCGGCCTCGGCCAGCGCGGTGAAGTCCACCGACGCGGTCAGGTCCTGCAAGCCCGGCCAGCGGAAGACATCGCCATGCATGCGGTGCCGGTAGAACGCCCGCAGCGTGCCGCTGCTGCGCTGGTCCAGGTAGTACTCCTTGCGCGGATAGCCGTAGTCGCAGAACAGCATCGCGCCGGACTTCAGGCCGCCGATCACCGCCTGCACCCAGTACGGCAGCTGCGGCAGCAGCTCGGAGCGGTAGCCGTCCTCGAACAGCACATCGCGATAGCGCTCCACGTGGCGCACCGCCGCGGCCAGCAACGGATCGGCCGGCCGGTCGGTGGTGACGAAGGCGCCCTGCCCGTCCAGCGCCACATGCTCCTCGAACACCTCACCCTCGCGCAGCACGAAGCGCGGCGTGGGCAGCGCATCGATCACCTCGTTGGCGAACACCACCCCGTTCCAGTCCTCGCCCGGCGGACCGTCCAGCCATTCCACGCAGTCGAATACCGGCGGGATCAGGCGCTTGCCCAGGCGTTCGCGCTGGCGCTGGCGCAGGTCGGCGCTGGGCTCCAGGATCCAGTACTTGTCCGGCATCGCGTCCAGCTGCAGCAGGCGCTTGAGCATGACCTCGGCGAACGCGCCGCTGCCGCCGCCGATCTCCAGGAAGCAGGCCTGCGGCCCCAGCTGCTGCAGCACCGGCGCCAGCGCCCCGGACACGGCCGCGGCGAACAGCGGCCCCAACTCCGGCGCGGTGACGAAGTCGCCGGCCTCGCCGAACTTGGCCGACCCGGCGCTGTAATAGCCCAGCCCCGGCGTGTACAGGCAGCGCTCCATGAAGCGCGAGAACGGGATCGAACCGCCGGAAGCGGCGATTTCGCCGCGGATCAGCGCGGCCAGCTGCGCACTGTGCGCCAGGGCGTCGGCATCGGGCGTCGGCAGGTCGGTCATGCGGAAGGAGAGGGCCTGATGGGAGAGATCGGCCATGGTACCTGCCCGGTCCTGAGGGCTCGCCCACGCGCGGGCCGATGCGTTCCGCAGTTCGTCCGCCTGCGACCTGGTCGTTGCTGGGCTGCGCTCTGGGCACAGCCGCGCATCCGTCACGGTGCTGTCTTGACGTTGCTGACTACGAAGCGCAACGGCGGATGGGTGCCTGCGCCGACGCAGATCGAGGCGATCGCCCGTCGCATCAGGCGTGGAGATGCCCGTGAAGACCGCGACCCGCGCATGAAACGCACTGGTTCCTCGTGCAACCACCGCGCAGCCCTAGCCAGCACCGGCGGGGCTGCCTATGATCGTGAAGCCTATTTCCCCGGTTTCCCCATGACCTATTGCGTCGGCATCGAAGTGGACGAAGGCCTGGTCTTCGCAGCGGACACCCGCACCAGCGCATCGTTCGACGATGTGCGCGTCTACCGCAAGATGCATGTGTTCGAGTACCCGGGCGATCGGGTGTTCGTGCTGCTCTCGGCCGGCAACCTGGCCACGACCCAGCTGACCATCTCGCGGCTCAAGCGCGACGCCGAGGATCCGGACTGCACGCGCAGCCTGCGCACGTTCAAGCATTTGTTCGAGGTGGCCGAGTACGTGGGCGAGGTGCTGGTGGCCAGCCAGGCCGCGGTGACCGACCAGGCCCAGCAGAGCGGCGTCAGCGTGCAGTCCACGCTGGTGCTGGGCGGGCAGATCGCCGGCGAGCGTCCGGGCCTGTACATGGTCTATCCGCTGGGCAACTGCATCGCCACCTCGCCCGAGACGCCCTACCTGCAGATCGGCGAGTCCAAGTACGGCAAGCCGATTCTGGACCGCATCCTGCGCCCCGGCACCACGCTGGAGGACGCGGCGCGCTGCGCGCTGGTCTCGCTGGATTCGACCATCCGCTCCAATCTGTCGGTGGGTATGCCGCTGGACATGGCGATCATCCGCGCCGGCGATCTGCGGATCAGCCAGCAGCTGCGCCTGGAAGCCGACACGCCGCTGTACGCCGAGATCCACGACACCTGGTCGCGCAAGCTGGAAAACGCCGTGCGCACGCTGCCGCGCTTCCCCTGGGAGCCGCCGCGCGCAGGCGACGAGGCCGAGGAACGCGGCCCCGCGCCGGTCACCGCCCCGCCGCGGCGCATGGCGGCGCGCCTGGATCCGGGCGACGAGGCCGGGCAGCAGTAAGCTGGCGAAGTGAGTCGAAGCAGCGCACGCGGCGCTGCATTCACTCCTCAGTTGTAGAAGTAGCCCTCGACGATGGCCTGATGCAGATCGCTCAGGCGCGTCTGGATATCGTCCATGAACGCGGCCGGATTCTGCGCGGCCAGCCACACCGGATCGGCGTTGCGGGTCATGCCGACCACGCGGTTGAGATGACGGTCCACGCTCGGGCGCGGCGGCATGGTCGGCAGCACGTGCTGTGCGCGGGTCAGGCAGAACTGCACGCTGCGCGGGAATTCGGTGTTCTGCAGCAGGAAGCGCAGCGCATGCTCGCCGGTGACGCGCTGGCGGATATGGCGGCGATACATCTGATACGCCGCCAGCGAGCGCAGCACCGCCATCCACTGCATGTTGCGGAAGGCCTCGCGGTCTTCCTCGGTGCGCGGCGTGATCAGGCCCGAGGCGCCGGCATCGATGATGCGCGTGGTCATGTCGGCCTGTTCGATCCCGGTGCCCAGACGCAGGAACTGGTAACCGATGTCGCGGCTGACGTTGGCCGACAGCAGGCCGGACACCTTCAGGCAGCCATCGACGGTGCGGTTGATGAACTCCTCGCGGTAGCGCCGCTGCAGCGCGCGCTCGCCGCTGGCGCCCACGTACAGGTGCAGGTCGTTGACCGCCTCCCACACCTCCTGCGGCAGCGCATCGCGGATGCCGCGCAGGATCTCGCGCGCCTGGGTCAGGGTGACGCGCAGCGAGGACGGATTGAGCTCGTCCAGCAGCAAAAAGCGCACCACCTCGGCATCGGCCACATCGGCGCCGGCATCGGGATGCAGCGCGTTGAACACCTCGCCGGCGCCGACGGTGTCGATCATCGGCCGCCAGGTGAAGCGCACCGAGCGCGGCAGGTCCAGCTGCAGCATGCTGCCCACGCCAACCAGGCGCGCGGTGTTCTCCGCGCGGCGGATGTAGCGGCTGAACCAGTACAGGTTGTCTGCGACGCGCGAGAGCATCAGGCGTCCCCCTCCTCGTCGACCACCCAGGTGTCCTTGGCGCCGCCGCCCTGCGAGGAATTGACCACCAGCGAGCCGGGCGTCATCGCCACGCGCGTCAATCCGCCGGTGGTCACGTAGGTGTCCTGGCGCGAGAGGATGAAGGGGCGCAGGTCCAGGTGTCGCGGCGACGGGCCTTCGTCGGTGACGATCGGCGCGGTGGACAGGTTGAGCGTGGGCTGGGCCATGTAGTTGCGTGGATCGTCCTGGATCAGCCCGCGGAACTTCTCGCGCTCGGCCGCGCTGGCGCGCGGGCCGATCAGCATGCCGTAGCCGCCGGACTCGTTGGCTGGCTTGACCACCAGCTGGTCCAGGTGCTCGAGCACGTACTTGCGATCGGCCGCGTCGTGGCACAGATAGCTGGGCACGTTGGGCAGGATCGGCTCCTGGTCCAGGTAGTACTTGATCATCTTGGGCACGTAGGCGAAGACCACCTTGTCGTCGGCCACGCCGGCGCCCGGCGCATTGGCCAGCGCCACCTTGCCGGCGCGCCAGCTGCGGATCAGGCCCGGCACGCCCAGCATCGAATCGGGGTGGAACACCTCCGGATCGATGAACAGATCGTCCACGCGCCGGTAGATCACGTCCACGCGCTGCGGGCCGTACACGGTGCGCATGTAGGTGCAGTCGTCGTCGGCGACGAACAGGTCCGAGCCCTCGACCAGCTCGATGCCCATGGCCTGGGCCAGATAGGCGTGTTCGAAGTAGGCGCTGTTGAACACGCCCGGCGTCAGCAGCGCGATCACCGGCGCATCGCCCGGGCGCGGCGACAGCGCGGCCAGGGTCTCGTAGAGCTGGCTGGGGTATTCGTCCACCGGCAGGATCGAGCTGGTCTCGAACAGCTCCGGGAACACGCGCTTGGCCACCATGCGGTTCTCCAGCATGTAGCTCACGCCGGAGGGGATGCGCAGGTTGTCCTCCAGCGCGTACAGCGTGCCGTCGGCATCGCGCACCAGGTCCGAGCCGCAGATGTGCGCCCACACGCCCAGCGGCGGGGTGATGCCCACGCACTGCGGACGGAAGTTGACCGAGTCGGCCAGCAGCATCGCCGGGAACACCTTGTCCTTGACGATCTGCTGCTTGCCGTAGATGTCGCCGATGAACAGGTTCAGCGCCTGCATGCGCTGCTTGAGGCCGGCTTCGGTGACCTCCCACTCGCGGCGCGGGATGATGCGCGGGATCAGGTCGAAGGGCAGCGTGCGGTCGACGTTGCGGCCATCGGAGTAGACGGTGAAGGTGATGCCCATGACCCGGGCGGTGACGTCGGCGGCCAGCTGGCGCTCGGCCAGTTCGCGCCCCGAAAGCCCCTCCAGGTACTCGACCAGCCGGCGCGCGGCGGGACGCGGCTGGCCATCGGCCTGGATCAGCTCGTCAAACGTGGAAGTCCGATACTTCGCCCAGTCCATTCGCTCCGTTCCGATGCCCTTGCAGCCAGCGGAAAGCGGTCGCGACAGGGTTCTTCGGCAACATGCCCGCAAACCATGACCGGCGTCAAGCAATGCCAGAGGCGCGCGCGGCGGTCCGGCGCGGCGGCCGGCGATGCCACAATCGCGGTTCGTCCTCGCCGCGATGACCGCCATGTCCGACCAACCCCGCGTCGCCCTGATCACCGGTGCCGCCAAGCGCATCGGCGCGGCCATCGCCCGCGCCCTGCACGCCGACGGCTACGCGCTGGGTCTGCACTACCGCGCCTCGGCGCCGCAGATGCAGGCGCTGGTCGATGAGCTGGAAGCCGTGCGCTCGGGCAGCACGCTGATGCTGCAGGCCGAGCTGGCCGACACCGAGCGGCTGCCGGCACTGGTCGAAGACACGGTGCGGCGGTTCGGCCGGCTCGACGCCCTGGTCAACAACGCCTCGGCCTACTACGCCACGCCGATCGGCACGGCCACGCCGGCGCAGTGGGACGCGCTGTTCGCCTCCAATGCGCGCGCGCCGTTCTTCCTCTCCCAGGCGGCCGCGCCGCATCTGGCGGCCAGCGGCGGGGCGATCGTGAGCATCGCCGACATCTATGCCCAGCGCCCGCTGCCCGAGCACACGCTGTACTGCATGGCCAAGGCCGCGCTGGTGATGATGACCCAGTCGCTGGCGCGTGAGCTGGGCCCGCGGGTGCGGGTGAACGCGATCGCGCCGGGCAACATCCTGTGGTCGGAGAACCCGACCAAGGCCGAGACCGAGGCCCTGCTGCGCGAGCGCGTGCCGCTGCAGCGCCAGGGCGCGCCGGAGGACATCGTCTCGGCGGTGCGCTGGCTGCTGGACGGCAACGCCTATATCAACGGCCAGGTGGTGGCGATCGACGGCGGGCGCTCGGTGTTCGTCTAGCGCGAGGCGTGGAAGCAACCGTCCCCCGGACCAAGTCGCCACCTCGTTGTAGAGCGGAGCTTGCTCCGCTGCTCCTCGGCCGGATCATCGGGAAAGCCCAAGCGGAGCAAGCTCCGCTCTACAGGGGAGCCGCGCAGCTGATCCAGCACGTCCTGCATCAGGTCCAGGAACAGCGCATGGCCCAGCTCGCGGTTGTCGCGTTGTAGAGCGGAGCTTGCTCCGCTGCGCTTCGGCCGGATCATCGCGAAAGCCCCAGCGGAGCGAGCTCCGCTCTACAGGGGGGAGCCGCGCAGCTGATCCAGCACGTCCTGCATCAGGTCCAGGAACAGCGCATGCCTCAGCTTGCGGTCGTCGCGTCGTAGAGCGGAGCTTGCTCCGCTGCGCTTCGGCCGGATCATCGGGTCGGCCGGATCATCGGGAAAGCCCCAGCGGAGCAAGCTCCGCTCTACAGGTGGGAGCCGCGCAGCTGATCCAGCACGTCCTGCATCAGGTCCAGGAACAGCGCATGGCCCAACTTGCGGTCGTCGCGCCACAGCACGATGCCGTGGCCGTCGCATTCGCAGGCCAGGTCGATGTCGATTACGCAGTCGGCCGCATTCGGCGTGCGGCCCAGCGCGGCCTCGATCTGCTTGAGCCGCGCCGGTAGCGCCTCGCGCGTCAGCGCGGTGGCCAGCACCACGGCCTGGTTGTGGAAATGGCGCGAATCGCCGGCGCTGATGCTGGGCCCGCTGACCCGGCGCGAGGCCGCCTCGATCAGGCCCTCGACCGCCAGCGATTCGATCGCCCGCTCCAGCACCAGCGGCGAGGCCAGGCTGGTGCCGAGCAGCAGCACGTAACGATGGGTCTTCATGCGGCGTGGCGCACGATGCGCACGCCCACGCCGCGCGCAGCCGGCACGGCCTGCGGCTTGGTCACGCGCAGGGCGACGGTGCGGATCGGAAACGCGCGCAGCAGCTGCGCGGCGATGGTCTCGGCCAGCGCCTCGACCAGCGCGAAGGCCGAGCCGGCGCAGAGCTGCTCGATGGTCTGCGCCACCACCGCGTAGTCGACCGTGTCGCCCAGCGCATCGCTGCTTCCGGCCGCGCGCGTGTCCATGGTCATCTCCACATCGAACACCAGCGGCTGCGGGCCGTTCCGCTCGAAGTCGTACACGCCGATCAAGGCCTGCGTCCGCAGCCCGTCGATGAAGACCACATCGCCCATCGCGCTCATGCGTCCACGCGCCCGCCGGCCATGCGCGCCAGTCGCAGCTGGAACAGCACCTTGGTCACCAGCAGGCGTTCCTCGATGGGCTTGAGCACCAGGTCGTTGGCGCCGTCGCGCAGCAGCTCGGCCTGGTTGTCGCGGTTGCTGTCGCCGGTCATCACCAGGATGGGCAGGCGCCGCTTGCCGTAGCCGAAATCCACGCGCACGCGCTGGACGATGTCCACCCCGCTCAGCTCGCCCTTCAGGGTCACGTCGGTCAGCACCACGTCGAAGCGGATATCGGACAGGCCCAGCGACTCGGCGGTCAGCAGGCCGAAGGCATCCTCGGCGCGCAGCACGTGGACCACCTTAAGTCCATGCCGCTCGAGCATGCGCGTGGTGGTCTCGGCCACCACGCGGCTGTCCTCGACATAGAGCACGGTCGAGCCGGGCACCGGCTCGGGCTGCACGTAGCCGTGGATGAAGGCGGCCAGCGCCTCGTGGCCCAGCGCCTTGTCGAAATAGTCGGTGACGAATTCGGTGAAGCGGCGCTCCTCCAGGTGCTGCTGCGCCTCGCCGGAGACCACGATCACCGGCACATAGGCCTGGCCGGCGGATTCGCGCACCGCGCGCGCCACCTCCAGGCCGCTGCCGCTCTTGAGCGACAGCGCGGTGGTGACCAGATCGACCGGCCCCTTGGCCAGCGCCTCGCGCGCCTCGGCCAGGGTCGCGCAGCCGACCACCTCGACCTGCGGCAGGTCGCGCTTGAGCACATCGGCGATCAGCTTGCGCACCATCTTGGAGCCGTCCACCACCATGACCCGGGGCGCGTCGCTGATCAGGTGCCGCAAGTCTTGGGGGGCCATAAGCGCGGGGGCGGTCAGGTGTCGGTCGGGCGGGTCTGGCGCAGGTAGTGCCCGGTCACCCACCAGGCCCCCAACCAGCCGATGATCAAGGCCGCCACCAATACCAGACCGGCGCGCGCCGGGTCCAGCCCGTCCAGGGCGAAGCGGCTGCCATAGCTCTGCGCCAGCGCCTCCAGCGGCGCGCGCAGGGCGGCCCCGGCCACCAGCACCAGGCCCAGCGCCAGCACCCCGGCGCCCAGGCCGTACCAGGCGCCCAGATAGAGGAAGGGCCGACGGATGAAGCCGTCGCTGGCGCCCAGCAGCTGCAGCACGCCGATCTCCTCGCGCCGCGACTGGATGTCCAGGCGCACGGTGTTGCCCACCACCAGCGCCGCGCCCAGGCCGAACAGCGCCGCCAGCACCCACACCAGGCGCGTGCCGAAGCGCAGCCAGCCGTCCAGGCGCTGGCGCCAGACCGCGTCGTGCTGGACCACGTCGGCCTCGGGCAGCTGCTCCAGCGCCTGGGCCAGCGGCGCGTCGTCGCCGCTGGGGATCACCACCAGCTGCGCCGGCAGCGGGTTCTCGGCCAGCGCATCGATGGCCGCATCCAGCCCGCTGAGCTTGCGGAAGTCGGCCAGGCCCTGTTCGGGCGTGCGCAGGTCCACGCGGGCCACGTCCGGGCGCGCACGGACCTCGTCGGCCAGCGCGCGGGCGCGCTCGGGCGAGGTGTCGCGCTTGAGGAACACGTCCACCTGGCGCGAGGCCTGCACGCTGCCGGCGAAGTGCTGCACGTTGCCCAGCGCCAGCCACAGGCCCAGCGGCAGGGCCAGGGCCACCGCCATCACGCCGATGGTCAGGGCCGTGGACCAGGGTCGGCGCAGCGCGCGGCCCAGGCTGGAGACGAAGCTGTACAGGTGCTGGTCCAGCCAGATGCCCACGCCCGAGCGCGGGCCGTCGACGCGGCGGTTGGGTTCGATCTTCGGGCCCGGTTCGTCGCTCATGCGCGCCCCCCTTCGAAACTTGCGGACATCATGTCGGTCACTCGGCCAGGTCGTCGGGGCTGATGTCGTCCATCAGCCGGCCATGGTCCAGGATCAGCACGCGCTTGCGCATGCGCTTGATCAGCGCCAGGTCGTGGCTGACCACCAGCACCGAGGTGCCGCGCTCGGGCATGGAGGCGAACAGCGACATGATCTCCGCGGCCAGGGTCGGGTCGAGGTTGCCGGTGGGTTCGTCGGCGACCAGCAGGCGCGGCTCGGACACGATCGCCCGGGCGATGCCCACGCGCTGCTGCTCGCCGGCCGAGAGCTGGGTCGGCAGCGCGCGCTCGCGGTGGCCCAGGCCCAGGCGGGTCAGCACCTCGCGCACGCGCTTGCCGATATCGCCGCGGCGGTCGCCGCGCAGGATCAGCGGCAGGGCCACGTTCTCGGCCACGGTGCGGTCGGTGAGCAGGCGATGGTCCTGATGCACCGCGCCGACATGGCGCCGGTGCAGCGGGATCTGGCGGCCGCGCACCTTGAGCAGGTTGCGCCCGTCGAACACCACCGCGCCGCGGCTGGGCCGCTCGCTCAGGTGCACCAGCCGCAGCAGCGTGCTCTTGCCGGCGCCGGAGTGGCCGGTGACGAACAGCATCTCGCCCTCGCCCACCTCGAAGCTGACATCGGACAAGGCCTCGTGGCCCCCGGGATAGAGCTTGCTGACGTTTTCGAAGCGCAGGACGGTCATGGCGCGATTATGCCCGCGCGACGCGAAGAACGAGTGCGTGACCCGTGGAGCGGGAAGCGGAGCGAGGAACGCGTGGCGGCGAAGCGGCCGCAGCGCCGATGCGCTGCGCGCTGCTCCGCCCGCGTCCCTCTACCGTCAGCCGCCGACCAGCGACTTGATCTTGCGGCCCAGGCGGGTCAGGAACGAGTCGTTACCGGCGGCCGGGGCCGGCTTGGCCTTGGCGACCGGCGCGGCGGCCGACGGCTCGGGCTTGGCGCGCGGCGCGCGCGGACCAGCGGCGGCGTTGCCGGAGCCGGCCGAGGGCTGCGTCGCGCCCTCGGCGCCTTCGACCGGACGGCCATGGCGGCGGCGACGGCGCTTGCGCGGGCGCTTCTCGCCCTGCGGCGCGTTCGGATCGTGCGGCACATCGACGTCTGCGACAGCGACCGGCACGACGCGGGGCGCCTCGGCCAGCGGCGTGTCGGCGGCCGGCGCAACGGCCGCCTCGCCTGCCGCCGGCTCGCTGCGCGGACGGCGCGGCGGACGCGGGCCGCGGCTGCCGGCGCCATCGCGGGTGCCGGAGCGGCCGCCCTCACGCGGACCGCTGCGCCCACCGCCGCCGGAGCCGGAGCGCCCGCCACCGCGGCGCGCCTCGTCGGCGGCCTTCTGCTCGCGCGCCTCGCGGAAGATCGCGCTGACGCTCTCGGCTTCCTCGCCCTCCTCGCCCGGCGGCAGCGGCGCGCGCTCGGGGCGCGGCAGCGCGGTCAGCAGCTCGGCGGTGACCGGCTCGACCGGGATCTTCTGCTCGATGTAGGCCTCGATGTCCGGCAGGCTCATCGCATAGCGCTCGCAGGCGAAGCTGATCGCGTCGCCCTCGGCGCCCAGGCGCGCGGTGCGGCCGATGCGGTGCACGTAGTCCTCGGCGTCGAACGGCAGGTCGTAGTTGTAGACGTGGCTGACGCCGTCGATGTGCAGGCCGCGCGCGGCCACGTCGGTGGCCACCAGCAGCTCGAGCTGGCCGGCCTGGAAGCGCTTGAGCAGGGTCTCGCGCTTCTTCTGCGGCACATCGCCGGACAGCACGCCGACGCGGTAGCCGGCGCGCTCCAGCGCCCGGGCCACGCGCTCGACGAAGGCCTTGGTGTTGACGAACACCATGGTGCGCGCGCCCTCGCTGCGCGACAGCAGGCCCAGCAGCAGCGGGATCTTCTCGTCGTCGGCCGGCAGGTACATGCGCTGGCGCACGCGCGCGGCGGTGACCGTCTCGGCCTCGACGACCAGCTTCTCCGGCTCGTTCATGTGCTCGTAGGCCAGCTCCAGCACGCGGTGGCTGAGCGTGGCGCTGAACAGCAGCGTCTGGCGCGTGGTGCGCTCGGGCATGCGCCGCAGCAGGAAGCGGATGTCCTTGATGAAGCCCAGGTCGAACATGCGGTCGGCCTCGTCCATCACGCACACCTCGCAGGCATGCAGGGACACGACCTTGTGCTGCTTGACGTAGTCGATCAGGCGGCCCGGGGTGGCGATGATGATGTCCACGCCCTGCTGCAGCAGCTCGCGCTGCTTGTCGTAGTCCACCCCGCCGTAGACCAGCGCGAAGCGCAGGCCCAGCGACGAACCGAACTTGACCGCGTCCTTGTGGATCTGGATGGCCAGCTCGCGGGTGGGCGCCATGATCAGCGCGCGCGGATCCTCGGGCTTGCGGTCGGCCAGCGCCGGCCGGGTCAGCAGGCGGTTCATCACCGCCACCAGGAAGGCCAGCGTCTTGCCGGTGCCGGTCTGGGCCTGGCCGGCCACGTCGCGCCCGGCCAGCGCCACCGGCAGGGTCAGCGCCTGGATCGGCGTGCAGCGGGAGAAACCGGCCGCTTCCAGCCCGGCCAGCAGGTCCGGATGCAGGGGAAAGGAGTTGAAGGTGACGTCGGTAAGAGGCTTGTCGCTCATGAATTCTCTTTACGCCGGGGCACGGGCCGACGGCGGGATGAAGGGGGCGGAGAAGTCCGCTTGCATCGCCGGCAACCCGGTCGCACACTGGCGCCCTCGATGCCGGGTGGCGCGGCCGCCCCCTAGAGCATGCAGGGCTTGATCGGGCCGCGAAACACCCCATTTTACCGCATCCGGCGGCCATCTTCCGGCCCCGCACCGCGAAACCTCCCACGGAGACCCCCTGATGAGCGACAAGGTGACCCACGTCGGCGACGCCGATTTCGACGCTGCCGTACTGCAGTCCGATGAACCCGTTCTGGTCGATTTCTGGGCCGAATGGTGCGGTCCGTGCAAGATGATCGCCCCGGTCCTGGACGAGCTGGCCAACGCCTACGAGGGCCGCCTGAAGGTGGTCAAGCTCAACGTCGACGACAACCGCGCCACGGCCATCAAGTACCACGTGCGCAACATCCCGCTGCTGCTGCTGTTCAAGGACGGCCAGGTCCAGGCCACCCAGGTCGGCGCCGTCGGCAAGGGTCAGCTGACCCAGATGATCGACAAGGCCATCGGCGCCCAGGCCGCCTGATGCCCCGCCCCGCGGCCTCCCGCGGGGCCTGAATCCGCTGCAAACCGACGCCGGGACGCGCTTGAAGCCGTTCCGGCGCGGTGTTAAGGTCAAGATATCCGGCGCTTGGGGTTCTCGCGCCGCACCCCTTCTGCAACACCACCCACCGTCACTCCAACAGCCGCCCGCGCCCTTTGTGCCGCCGGCAGGCTCGCAACCTCTTAAGCGAGGAATCGCCCTTTGTCCGACAGCAACGAAACCGGCGTCGCCACCGCCGAGAAGCGCGTGCGCAAGCCGCGCGTGAGCAAGACCCCCAAGCCCGACGCCATCGCCCAGCCCGACCTGGCCCTGGACAGCGCACCGCCTGCGCCCAGGCCCGCCCCGGCGCCGGAAGCCAGCGCGCCCGCCCCGGCAGCGCCGCCCGCCGCCCCGGCTGAAGCCAGCGCGCCGCGCAACGAAGGCGGCGGCGACGGCGCCCCGAGCGAGCCCCGGCAGGCCCCGCAGGGCCAGCAGAGCGGTGAGGCCAACGGCAACGGCCAGCACAACAATCCGCAGCGCTTCCAGAACAACAACCAGAACAATCAGAACAACCAGAACGGCCAGCAGCAGGGCCAGGGCAACAACCGCCGCGAGCGCTTCCGCAACCGCCGCGACCGCGAGCGGGGCCGCAACGACCGCTACAACGACGGTCTGCCGCAGGACGCCGCCAGCGAGACCTTCGTGCCGCGTCCGCACCCGCAGGTGCCCGAGGGCTTCCCGCAGTACTCGCTGAGCGATCTGAAGAAGATGCCGGCGCACAAGCTGATCGAGATCGCCGACCAGTTGCAGATCCAGGAAGGCGTGGCCCGCGCCCGCAAGCAGGACGTGATCTTCGCCCTGCTCAAGGTGCTGACCCGCCATGGCGAGGGCGTGGCCGCCGACGGCGTGCTGGAGATCCTGCCCGACGGCTTCGGCTTCCTGCGCGCGGCCGAGGCCAGCTACCTGGCCGGCCCGGACGACACCTACATCTCGCCCAGCCAGATCCGTCGCTTCAACCTGCGCACCGGCGACCACATCTCCGGACGCATCCGCTGGCCCAAGGACGGCGAGCGCTACTTCGCGCTGAACATCGTCGACACCATCAACGGCGAGCCGATCGAGGCCAGCAAGGGCAAGGTGCTGTTCGAGAACCTGACCCCGCTGTTCCCGCGCAAGCGCTTCCACCTGGAGCGCGGCAACGGTTCGTCCGAGGACATCGCCGGCCGCATCCTCGACCTGATGGCCCCGCAGGGCAAGGGCCAGCGCTCGTTGATCGTCTCCCCGCCCAAGGCGGGCAAGACGATGATGATGCAGCAGATCGCCACGGCCATCACCACCAACCATCCCGACGTGCACCTGATCGTGCTGCTGATCGACGAGCGTCCGGAAGAAGTGACCGAAATGCAGCGCACCGTGCGCGGCGAGGTCATCAGCTCGACCTTCGACGAGCCCGCCGCCCGCCACGTGCAGGTCGCCGAGATGGTGATCGAGCGCGCCAAGCGCCTGGTCGAGCACAAGAAGGACGTGGTGATCCTGCTCGACTCGATCACCCGCCTGGCCCGCGCCTACAACAACGTGGTGCCGTCCTCGGGCAAGGTGCTCACCGGCGGCGTGGACGCCAACGCCCTGCACCGCCCCAAGCGCTTCTTCGGCGCGGCGCGCAACGTGGAGGAAGGCGGCAGCCTGACTATTATCGCCACCGCCCTGGTCGACACCGGCAGCGCGATGGACAAGGTGATCTACGAAGAGTTCAAGGGCACCGGCAACTCGGAAATCCACCTGGATCGCCGCATCACCGAGAAGCGCGTCTACCCGGCCATCGCGGTCAACCTCTCCGGCACCCGCCGCGAAGACCTGCTGATCGAACCGGAGCTGCTGCAGAAGATCTGGATCCTGCGCAAGCTGCTGCACCCGATGGACGAAATCGCCGCGATGGAATTCATGCTGGACAAGATGAAGAACACCAAGTCCAACGACGAGTTCTTCAGCTCGATGAAGCGCTGAGCCGCGCTTCTCGCAGCCCAACGAAAAGCCCCGCATTGCGGGGGTTTTTGTTTTTCTCGCACCGATGTGGGGGAATGACTTCAGTGTGCGTGGTCGGTAAAGCCGGCTTCGGTGAGCAGCCCCGACCCGGCCGGGCGCGGCTCCTCGGCTCGGTCCGCCATCCCTGGCGGACTCGCCGCCGCGGGCCATCCTTGGCCCGCTCTCCGCGCGCCCGCCCGGGTCGAGGCTCCGCGAGCGTGCAGATCAGGACTTCTTCCCACGAAGGCATTGAGCAAGCGCTCTGCCCCCTCCCTTTCGCCGCAGGCGAAGGGGAGGGCCGGGGTGGGGTGCTTTTGCTCTTGCTCTTGCTTCGGTGGCTTTCCCGGGAAAGCCCCGAACCCTCCCCATCCCTCCCCTGCGCTGCGCGCAAGGGAGGGGGCCTCAAGTCGATGACTTCCCGTTACTGGTCGCGTTGTGCGCGCGGAGAGGTTCGACGCCCCCGCCCCGCAAACCGAAGCCCTGCGACATGACGCGCGAGGCAGCGGTCCGGCGGGCGGGGGCCGCGCCTAGCGAGGCAGGAAGCCGAGCGCCCGAGTCAGGGCAGGATGCCCTGATCGAGGGATAAGCGGCCCCCGCCTGCCGGACCGCTGCCCTTCCGAAGCCGCAACGCCCGAATGCAAAGTGACCTCAGGATCGCGAGAAAACCCTGCTCTTCATGCTCCGAGCGAAAGTCCCTGGGTTCCCGCGTTCGCGGGAACGACGATAGGAGGATGTAAGGCGGGCAGATGACCAGACCGAGGGGAAAGCAGACACCGCCCGCCAGAGCGGTGCCCACACGACGCAGGAACGCGCCCGCGCTAGCCCTGGCCGAGATCGGTGCGCAGGCGGATCGCGCCTTCGCCGACCGGGGCGAGCGTGCCGGACTGGGCGGCATCGACGTCCTGGGCGCGGGCCAGCTCGGGGCGCAGCCACGGCGCCGGCATGTGCGGACCGGGGATGTAGGGCTCCCAGGTGCCGTAGCCGGGACGCTGGCGCGCGAGCGAATAGTCGATCGGCACGCGCGAGGTCCAACCGCCCTCGGGATGCTTGGGATCGTTGGCGGACGGCGTGAACTGCCAGGCCCGCGTGGCGGCGATGGCCGACTGCTCCAGCACCTTGCGCCAGCGCGCCATCTCGCGCCCGTTGGCCAGCACGCGCAGATTGGTCTGCTCGGCGAACGCCTGCTGCACCTTGCCGTCCGCGCCGACCTTGATCAGCAGAAAGACCGTGCCCGACACGTTGGACGCCGCGGCCACCGCCGGATAGGCCGGCGGCGGCATCTTCTGCTGCTTGAGCCAGGTCGCATCGACCTCCTCGTCCTGGTCGCCGGTGAAGGACGCGCTGCGGATGCTCAGCACATAGTTGCCATCCTCACGCTTGTACGCGACCAGGCGGATGCGCATGCGCGAGCGCACCTCCGCCGGCTTGCCCGCGACCAGGATCGGCTCGAACTCCCAGCTCGGCACCGCACGGTCGATCAGCTGCGTCACATCGCCCGACAGCTTGTCCGGCCGATCGATCTGGAACGCCTTGACCTTGCCGTCGCTGGCGATGCGGATGTCGCCTGTGACGACGAGGCTGGATTCCAGCGTGTCCCTGACTTCGCCACGGGTCTGCGCGAACGCGGCATTCCCCACGGTCGCAAGCAGCGCACTGCACAAGAAGGCCGCGAGTCTGACGGTGCTGCGCATGGTCGATCCCTGTCCACGATGAGGCACCGAGCTTGCCGCCCCGGCGCAGCGGCGGCAAGTGCCATCCGACCCGCCGGCGCCATGACAGTGCGGCCCACGCGCGCGGCCGGTCGGACGCGCGCGGCGGCGCATAATGGAAGGGGCGCAAAGGGAGTTTCGATGAACGACGGCGGTCTGCAACTTGCGCTGGTGTTCCTGCTGGCCGGCGTGGTGGCCGTGCCGGTGTTCAAGCGCCTCGGGCTGGGCGCGGTGCTGGCCTATCTGGTCGCCGGCGCGCTGCTGGGCCCGCATGGCTTCGGCTTCGTGCGCGATGCCGAGCGCATCCTCAACGCCTCGGAAGTCGGCGTGGTCATGCTGCTGTTCGTGATCGGCCTGGAGCTCTCGCCCTCGCGGCTGAAGGTGATGCGCAAGCCGGTGTTCGGCACCGGCGGACTGCAGGTGCTGCTGACCACGCTGGTGCTCGGCGCGCTGTGTCTGTGCCTGGGCCTGAGCTGGAAGAAGGCGCTGGTGATCGGCATGGGTCTGGCACTGTCCTCCACCGCGGTCAGCCTGCAGCTGCTGGCCGAACGCAAGGCCCTGGCCACCGACTACGGCCGCACCGGCTTTGCGGTGCTGCTGTTCCAGGACCTGGCCGCGATCCCGCTGCTGGTGGCGATCCCGCTGCTGGGCGGAGCCAAGAACCAGACCCTGAGCTGGGCCACGGGCCTGGAGGCGATCGGCGCGATCGTGCTGGTGGCGCTGTTCGGCCGGCTGGCGCTGCGGCATCTGTTCCGCATCGTGGCGCGCACCCGGATGCCCGAGGTGTTCACCGCCAGCGCGCTGCTGGTGGTGCTGGGCACGGCCTGGCTGATGCAGCTGGCGGGGCTGAGCGCCGGCCTGGGCGCGTTCCTGGCCGGCGTGCTGCTGTCCGACTCCGAGTTCCGCCACGAGCTGGAATCGCAGATCGAGCCGTTCAAGAGCCTGCTGCTGGGCCTGTTCTTCATCGCCGTGGGCATGTCCATCGACATCGACCGCGTCCGCGCCGAGCCGCAGATCATCGCCGCCGGCGTGCTGACCCTGCTGCTGGTCAAGGCCGGCGTGCTGCTGGCGCTGGGCCGCTGGCAGGTGCGCCTGAGCTGGCGCGCGGCGCTGAAGCTGGGCGCGGTGCTGTGGCTGGGCGGCGAGTTCGCCTTCGTGGTGTTCAACCAGGCCGCGCAGGCGGACCTGCTGAGCGGGCAGCAGCGCGACCGGCTGGTGGCGATGGTCGGCCTGTCGATGGCCGCCACGCCGCTGCTGCTGATCGCGGCCAGCCGCTGGCTGGACCACGCGCCGGCCGCGCCCAAGCGCGCCTTCGAGGAGGTCGAGGACCTGCAGCCGCGCGTGCTGATCGCCGGCATGGGCCGCTTCGGCCAGATCGTCGCGCGCCTGCTCACCGCCCAGCGCGTGTCCTTCGTCGCGCTCGAACACAGCGCCGAGCAGGTGGACACGCTGCGCCGCTTCGGCAATGCGCGGCTGTTCTACGGCGATCCCACCCGGCCCGACCTGCTGCGCGCAGCCGGCGCGCAGCACTGCAAGGTGTTCGTGGTGGCCATGGACGATCCGGACACCAACATCCGCTGCACACGCCTGATCCGGCGCATGTACCCGGCCGCCACGGTGCTCAGCCGGGCGCGCAATCGCCAGCACGCCTGGCGGCTGATGGACCTGAGCGCCGAGCCCTTCCGCGAGACCTTCGGTTCCAGCCTGGAGATGGGCGAGCGTGTGCTGACCGCGCTGGGCGTGGACGAGGAGGAAGCCGCGCGGCAGGCGCAGCGCTTCCGCGCGCACGACGAGAAGCTGCTGCGCGAGCAGTACCTGGTCTACGACGACGACGCGGCGCTGATCCAGACCGCGCGCGACGCGCGCCGCGACCTGGAAAAGCTGGTCGCCGCCGACACGGCGCCGCCCGCTACAGCGGACACGTCTGCGTCTGCGACGACGGACAAGCCGGCGGCCAGCGACTGAGGCCGCGCGCGCTCAGCCCAGGCGCGCGCCGTTGGGCACCGGGCGCTCCAGCGTGGTGATCACCACGCCCTCCTCTGTGTAGGCACCGGTCAGCAGGAACTGCGACCGGAACGGCCCGATCTGCTTCTCGGGGAAGTTCAGCACCGCCACGATCTGCTTGCCGACCAGGTCCTCGGGCGCATACAGGCTGACGATCTGCGCGCTGGTCTTGCGCCGGCCGTAAGGGCCGAAGTCGGCCCAGACCTTGTAGGCCGGCCGGCGCGCCTCGGGAAAGGGCTCGACTTTCAGGATGGTGCCGGCCACCAGCAGCACCTTCTCGAAATCGGCCCAGGTGATGGGGGCGGCATCGGCGGCGGACGCGTCGGACATCGGCGAGGATCCAGGGGAGGGAAGCGGTGCGCCGCCTTCAGCGCGGGTCGCGCAGGAAGCGCGCGATCGGCGCACCGGCGCCGGGCACCACGGTCGGCGCCAGTTCGCCGGCCACATCGACGAAGCCGCGCATGATCGCGATATCGCGCGGGATGCGGTTCAGCGCATCGCGCTGGGCCGGGTCGGCGCCGGCGCGCAGCAGGCGCTGGACCACGCGCAGCAGGCCGTGCAGCGCGGCCAGATGCAGCGGGCCGAAGCCGCGCGGATCGCGCACGTCGAGCGCGACGCTCTCGTCGAGCAGGCGCTCCAGGCCGGCCAGGATCACGTCCTCGTCGCAGGCGGTGCCCGGCTCGGCGCGCGCGCCCAGCAACAGCAGCAGCGGGGTGACCGTGCCGCCGTCGGGCCCGTCGGGCTGCGCGCCGGCCAGCAGCAAGGTATCCAGCAGCGCCAGCAGGCGCGGCCGGTCGCGGGCGATGAAGCCGAACAGCCCGGCGCAGTGCAGCGCGGTCAGGCCCTGCGCATCGACCGCGTGCACGTCGGCCCCGGCGGTGAGCAGGCGCGCGGCGACATCGGGCAGGCCCAGCGCGGCGGCCAGCATCAGCACGCTGACCTCGCCGGGCAGGCGATACTCGATGCTGGCGCCGGTATCGAGCAGGGCGCCGACGATCGCGGTCTGGCGCATGCTCACCGCCGCCGACAGCGGCGTGGCGCCGGTGCGCGCGGGGCGCTGCGGATCGGCGCCGCGCGCCAGCAGCAGGTCGACCACCGCGCCGTGGCCGCCGCCGGCCGCGCGCAGCAGCGCGCTGCAGCCCTGCGCGTCCTGCGCGTCCACGTCGAAGCCCAGGTCGAGCAGGCGGCGCACCGCGTCGGCGTCGCCGGCCTTGGCCGCGGCCGGCAGGTCGGCCGGCTGCAGCGCGCGGCGCGGCAGCGGCCAGACGCGCCAGTCCAGCCAGTCGGCCAGGTCGCGGCGGCCGGCCGACAGGGCCACGCCCAGCGGCGTCTGGCCGTCGGCGGCGCGCGCGTCGGGCGAGGCGCCGGCCGCGATCAGGCGCCGGACCATCGCCACATTGCCCAGCGCGGTCGCCAGGTGCAGCGCCGACATGCCGCGCGCGTCGCGGGCCTCGCGGTCCACGCCGAGGGCTAGCAAGGCCTCCACTAGCGCCGGCCAGTCCAGCCGCACGGCCAGAGGCAGCGCGCGGTCGCCGCCGGGCGCGGGGGC
The DNA here is from genome assembly GCF_030322905.1 of Pseudoxanthomonas winnipegensis. NCBI lineage: Bacteria > Pseudomonadati > Pseudomonadota > Gammaproteobacteria > Lysobacterales > Lysobacteraceae > Pseudoxanthomonas > Pseudoxanthomonas winnipegensis. The sequence goes on from NZ_CP095475.1 coordinate 3,989,981, forward strand.
GAAGGGATCGGCACCGCGGGCCAGCAGTTCCAGCGCCATTGCGGCCACCTCCGGCCGGGTGCGCGCATCGGAGGCCAGGCAGGCGGCCAGGAAGCGCGCCAGCCCGGCGCTGCCGGCGGGCGACAGGCCGGCGTCGAGCAGGACCCGGATCACCGGCAGCGCCGCCGGCCCGCGCGCCATCGCCGCCAGCAGCGGCAGGTCGCCGCGCACGTCGGGCTGTTCGCCCGAGGCGCCGTGTCGCAGCAGCCAGGCCACCGCGTCGGCCTGCGCCTGCAGGGCCGGGGCATGCAGCAGGCTGCCGAGCTCCTGCGGCGAGCACAGCCGCACCAGCGCGTCCAGGCCGCGCCGTTCGCCGCGCTCCAGCGCCTCGCGCAGCAGGCCCAGCGGCGCCTGGTCCGGCGGCGGGGCATGGGTGTCAGCCGCCGAGACGGCGGTCGGCAACGGGTAGTCGGGATCGAGCTGGGAGACCAGGGCCCAGCGCCCGGCCGCGGCAGCCAGGTCGGCGGCGCGGTGGCCGGCCAGGTCGCGCCGTTCGGGGTCCACGCCTAGCTCCAGCAGGCGCTTGACCACCGCGGGCACGACCTGCTCGGCGGTGCTGGCCAGCAGCAGCGCGTTGCGACCGCGGGCATCGACCGCCGCCAGGTCGGCGCCGGCGGCGGCCAGGGTGTCCAGCGCGGCGACCCGGCCGCTGCGCGCGGCCTCCAGCCACGGCGTGGCGCCGGCCTCGTCGCGCGCATCGATGCTGGCGCCGGCCGCGAGCAGCGCGGCCAGGATCTCGGCATGGCCGGCCAGGGCGGCCTCGTGCAGGGCGCTGCGGCCGTGCGCGCCGCGCGCATCGACCTTGGCCTTGTGTTTGAGCAGCAGCTGCACGCCGGCCGCGTCGTCTTCCTCGGTCGCGGCGGCGGCCAGCAGCACCGGCTGCCCGCCGGCGGGTTCGGGGCGGGCGCCGCGTTCGAGCAGGAACTTGGCCAGGCGCCAGTTGCCGGCGACGCAGGCGATGCCCAGCGGGGTGATGCCGTCGTGGTTCAGGGCGTCCAGCTCGGCGGCGGCGTCGCGCAGCAGCGCGGCCACGCCGGGGTCGGAACTGCGCGCGGCGTGGTGCAGGGCGGTATTGCCTTCGCGGTCGGCCTGGCGCGGGTCGGCGCCGTTGGTCAGCAGCGTGGTGACCGCGTCCGGGCGGCCGTGCCAGCTGTCGCGGGTCGCCGCCAGCAGCGGGGTCATGCCGGCGTGGGCCTGGTTGAGGTCGATGCCCTTGGCGATCAGGGTGCGCAGCAGGCGCAAGTCGGGCAGCACCGCGGCCAGCACGGCCAGGCTGCGCTGGTCGCGCGCGTCAGGTGGCGGCAGGGCGCGCGGGTTGGCGCCGGCCTCGATCAGCTCCAGCGCGCGCTCGACACGGCCGCTGCGCGCGGCCTCGTACAGCGCCGCCTCCTGGGCCGGACCCGCCGCGGCGGGTGCCGGCGTGGCGCGCGGCGCGGCGGCCGGTGCCGGGGCGGCCGTGGGGCGCGCGGCAGGCGCCGGCGCCGGGGCGAAGGACGGCGGCGCCTTCTGCGCCGGTCGGGCGGCGGGCTTGGCCGGCATGTCCAGCACCGGCAGGCCGCCGGCGCGGGTGGCGCGCTGCAGGCCGGCGTGCAGCAGCGGCAGCGCCAGCGCGTAGACGATCGCGCCGACGGCGCGCAGGGTGCTGGGCCACAGCGCCGGCCAGGCCAGGCTCAGCCCGCCGCCGATGGCCAGGGCCACGGCCGCGGCCACGCCCAGCCCGCGCCAGTCGCCGACGTCGCGGTCGGCCATCGCCCGCCACTGGCGCGAGAGCGCGCCGCCCTCGCGTTCGACCGCCAGCCACAGCGGCCAGGCCCACCACACGCCGATCAGGCAGACGCCGACCACCGCACTCAGGCCCAGCGCGGCGCCCAGCGAGCCGCCGCTGCGCAGCGCCTGCAGCGGCCAGGCCAGCAGCCCGGCGGCGGCCGCGAAGCCCGCGCCCCACACCGCCAGCAGCGGCAGCAGATCGCGCTTGAGGAAGTCGCGCCGCGCCGGCGCGCGGGTGCGCGCCTGCCAGGACACCGCCAGGGCCAGGGCCGGCTGGGCCAGCAGCGCGCCCACCGCGGCAACCGGTCCGCCGAAGAAGGTCAGTGCGGCCAGGGCAAGGCCGGCGAGCAGCGCCACCAGCGCCGCGCGGATCGGCGGACGGACAGGATCAGGCATCGGGCATCGGATCCTGGATCGCCGCCAACGGCGGGAACTGCAGATGGAAGCCCTGGCTGGCCAGGTTCTGCCGCACCACCGCGATGTCCTCGCGCGCCAGCTTGCGCTCGGGAGTCAGGGTCACTTCCAGCACGAAGGCCAGCTCGCCCAGCTGGGCGCGCACCGGCGCGGGCAGACGGGCGAAGTCGTCGCGCGCTGCCAGGTACAGGTACGTGTCGGCCTTGCGCAGGCTCTTGTAGACGAACGCATGCATCCGGTTGCGCGCGAATCCGATTGATCAGGAAAGTCGCAACGATTGTGCGGCAAAGCCCGCAGTGGCGAAACCCGAACCTGAAACGCCACCTGCGCGTGCACACGGTCACGCCGAGGCCGCTGGCTATACTCGAACGCCATCGACTGACACAAAGCTCTGGATGCCGTCCCCGTCCCGCATGACGCCCCTGGCGATCACGGCCTATACCGCCACCACCGCCCTGGGCCATGGCCGCCAGGCGCAGGCGCAAGGCCTGGAAGCGCGCCGCAGCGGCCTGCGGCGCAACGACTTCGGTCCGACCCCGCGCCTGGACTGCTGGATCGGCCGCGTCGACGGCGTCGAGGACGTCGTGCTGCCGGCTGAGCTGGCGCAGTGGGACTGCCGCAACAACCGCCTGGCCTGGCTCGCCCTGCGCCAGGACGGCGTGCGCGACGCGGTGCAGGCCGCGGCAGGCCGCTACGGCGCGGCACGCGTGGCGGTGGTGATCGGCACCTCGACCTCCAGCATCGGCGCCAGCGAGGAGGCCTACACCCGCCTGGAGCAGGATGCCGAAGGCGAGCGCTTCCCCGACGACCTGGCGCGCCCGATCGTGCACACGCCGCACTCGCTGGGCGACTTCGTCCAGCACGCCACCGGCCTGGCCGGGCCCTGCGTGACCGTGGCCACGGCGTGTTCGTCCAGCGCCAAGGTCTTCGCCCAGGCCGCGCGGCTGATCCAGGCCGGGCTGGTCGATGCGGCGCTGGTGGGCGGCGTGGACACGCTGTGCGGCAGCGTGCTGTACGGCTTCAACGCCCTGCAGCTGGTGTCGAAGAATCCGTGCATGCCTTTCGATGCCCACCGCGACGGGCTGTCGCTGGGCGAGGCCGGCGGCTTCGCCCTGATCGAACGCGCGGACCAGGCGCAGGCCGGCCTGCAGCTGCGCGGCTACGGCGAATCCAGCGATGCCCACCACATGTCCGCCCCGCATCCGGAAGGCCTGGGCGCGCAGCTGGCGATGGCCGATGCACTGGCCCGCGCCGGCATCGAGCCCGCGCAGCTGGACTATCTGAACCTGCACGGCACCTCCACGCCGGCCAACGACACGGTCGAGGCGATCGCGGTGGCAAAGCTGTTCCCCGACGGGCTGCACGCGGCCTCGACCAAGGCCTGGACCGGGCACACGCTGGGCGCGGCGGGCATCGTCGAATCGGTGTTCGCGCTGATCGCGCTGGACACCGGCTATCTCCCCGGCACCCTCAACGCCCACACGCCCGATCCGGCGTGCGGTCCCCAGATCCGTTTCGCGCCCGAGCGGCGCCCGGTGCAGTACGCCATGAACAACTCCTTCGGCTTCGGCGGCAACAACTGCGCGCTGGTCTTCGGCCGCGCATGAGCGCCCCGGTCCTGAATGCCCGCGTGGCCGGCATCGGCTTCTGGTGCCGCGGCCTGCCGTCCTGGGACGCCGCGCAGGGCTATGCCCGCGGCGGCGCGCTGCCGCCCGACGCGCCGGCCAAGCCGGCGCCACAGCTGCTCGCGCCCAACGAACGCCGCCGCGCCCCGGAGACGGTGGCCGTGGCCCTGGAAGTGGCGCTGGCCGCATGCCAAGCCGCCGGCCGCGACCCGTCGGCCCTGCCCTCGGTGTTCACCTCGACCCATGGCGATCTGGCGATCACCGACTACATGTGCCGCCAGCTGGCCAGCGACCCGACCGGCATCTCGCCGATCCGCTTCCACAACTCGGTGCACAACGCCGCGGCCGGCTACTGGACCATCGGCGCCGGCACGCATGCGCCGGCCACCGCGATCAGCGCCTTCCACGGCAGCTTCGCCCAGGGCCTGCTCGAAGCGCTGACCCAGCTGGCCACCGGCACGCCGGAGGTGCTGCTGGTGGGCTACGACAGCCAGTCGGTGGGGCCGCTGGGTCGCATCTCGCACAGCCAGGGGCTGCTGGGCGCCGCATTGGTGCTCAGTGCGCAGGGCGAAGGCCTCGCCCTGCGCGCCGCGCTGGGCACCGGCGGCGCCGACCGCGCACCGGCCGGCCCGCTGGAAACCCTCGCCGCCGGCAATGCGATGGCGCCGATGCTGCCGCTGTTCGACGCCCTGGCCCAGGGCGCCGCGCACTGCCACCTCGACGCCGGCCACGGCGCGGTGCTGCAGGTGGAGATCGTCCGATGAGCGCACTGACCATGGACGATGTGGCTGTGGTGATCCCCGCGCTCAACGAGCGGCTGCGCATCCGCGAGGTGGTCGAGGACGCGCTGGCGGTGTGCCCGCGGGTGATCGTGGTCGATGACGGCTCCGACGATGGCACCAGCGACTGCCTGGACGGCCTGCCGGTGACGCTGATCCGCCATCCGCGGCGCCTGGGCAAGGGCGCGGCGCTGCGCAGCGGCTTCGCCGAAGCCGCGCGCCAGGGCGCGCAGGGCGTGCTGACCATGGACGGCGACGGCCAGCACCGGGCCAGCGACTTCCCGCGCATGCTCGAGGCGGCCAATGCCTACCCCGGCTGGGTGGTCAACGGCGCACGCCTGCGCAAGCGCGCCAGCCAGCCGATCATCCGCCGCATCGGCAACGACTTCGGCGACTGGGGCATCGCCTGGGGCTGCGGCTTCCGCCTGGTCGACACGCAGAGCGGCCAGCGTTTCTATCCGCGCAGCGTGTTCACGCTGGACGGGGTGGAAGGCGAAGGCTTCGTGTTCGAGGCGCAGATGCTGATCAGTGCCGCGCGCCGCGCCGGTGCGCGCGTGGTGTCGGTGCCGATCGAGACGCGCTACGCCGGCACCGAGCCGGGCACCTTCCGCAAGAGCCATTTCCGCCTGGTGCGCGACCTGTGCAGGATCACCACGCACGTGGTCGGCCAGGTGCTGCGCCATGGCCGGCTGCTGTCGGTCTATCGCGGCATCCGCGCCACCCGCCCGGTCATCCACGACCCACACGGCGAGTTTGCTAGGGTGCCGGCTCCCTCCCCGGCGGCGGACGCCTGAAGATGAATGCGCGGACCGATGTGGCCATCCTCGGCGGCGGCCTGGCCGGACTGACCCTGGCCCTGCAGCTCAAGGCGCGCGAGCCGGCCCTGGCCATCAGCGTGATCGAGCGCCGCGCCCATCCGGTGCGCGAAGGCGCGTTCAAGGTGGGCGAGTCGAGCGTGGAGATCGGCGCGCACTACTTCAGCGATGTGCTCGGCCTGCGTGCGCACCTGGATGCCGAGCATCTGCGCAAGTTCGGCTTCCGCTTCTTCTTCTCCGAGGGCCAGTGGCGGATCGACCAGTGCACCGAACTGGGCGTGAGCCAGCTGCTGCCCACCCCGTCCTGGCAGATCGACCGCGGCCGCTTTGAGAACTTCCTCGGCGAGCGCGCGCGTGCGCTGGGCGTGGACTTTATCGATGGCGCCAGCGTGCGCGGCGTGGACCTGGCCTCCGGTGAGGCCGATCACGGCGTGCGCTTCGAACGCGATGGCGCGGCGGCCACGCTGGACGCGCGCTGGGTGGTCGATGCCAGCGGCCGCGCCGGCCTGCTCAAGCGCAAGCTCGGCCTGGCCCAGCCCAATGCGCACCATGCCAATGCGGTGTGGTGGCGCGTGGAAGGCTTCATCGATCCCAACGACTGGTCCGACAATCCGGCCTGGCTGGCGCGCTGCACGCCGCCGGACCGCTGGCGCTCGACCAATCACATGTGCGGGCCGGGCTACTGGTTCTGGCTGATCCCGCTGTCCTGCGGCGCGCATTCGCTGGGCATCGTCTGCGATGCCGACGCGCATCCGCTGGAGACGATGAACACCCACGCCAAGGCGATGGACTGGCTGCGCGCGCACCAGCCGCGCGTGGCCGCCGCGCTGGAGCGGCCCGAGCATGCGCTGATGGACTTCATGTTCCTGCGCGATTTCTCCTACGGCTGCAAGCAGGTGTTCTCCGGCGACCGCTGGGCGCTGACCGGCGAGGCCGGGGTGTTCCTGGACCCGTTCTATTCGCCGGGCAGCGACTTCATTGCCATCGCCAACGGCTACATCACCGACCTGGTCGCGCGCGATCGCGCCGGGGAAGGGATCGCACCGTACGCGGGCATCTATAACCAGCTCTACAGCGGCTTCTACGAGAACACGCTGACGCTCTACCAGGGCCAGTACCCGCTGTTCGGCGATGCGCAGGTAATGCCGGTCAAGGTGATCTGGGACTACACCTACTACTGGTCGCTGCTGGCGCCGCTGTACTTCGCCGGACGCCTGACCGATGTGCCGCTGCTGGGGCGGCTGCGGCCGCTGTTCCAGCGCGGACGCGCGCTCAATCTGGCCGTGCAGGCCTTGCTGGCCGAATGGGGCCGGCGCAACGCGCCCCACCCTGCCCCGCTGACCGACGGCCGCCTGTTGGACCAGTACGCGATCGACTGGTTCTTCGAACTCAACCGCGCCTTGAACGACACGCTCGATTCCGACGCCCTGGCCGCACGCCTGGCGTCCAACGTCGCACGCATGGAATGGCTGGCCGGCGAGATCCTGGCCCGCGCCAATGCGGCGCATGCCAACCTGGACGATCATGGCCTGGCGGCCTTGCTGGCCGGCACCGCGCCGCCTATCGCGTCGCTGGAACCCGCCTGGTACGCCGAAGCCGCATAGCGCCCGCTGTGGGTTGTGGGTGTGCCGGGTAGAGCGGAGCTTGCTCCGCTAGGCCTTGCCGATGATCCGGTCGGAACGCAGCGGAGCAAGCTCCGCTCTACAAGGGGCCGCGGCGTGACCTGAGAGACAGTTGCTCCCACAAAAGCGGAGCGCTTCGCCCTGCTTGAGGCAGAGAGCCTATCGGCGGCCCTTCCTACGCCATCCCGCCGTTGACGCCGATCACCTGGCCGTTGATGTAGCCGGCGGCGTCCGAGCAGAGAAAGGCCACCAGCGCAGCGACTTCCTCAGGCTTGCCGGCGCGGGCGGCCGGGACCAGTTGCTTGATCGCCTCGGGCGGGAACTGCGCGCCGATCATCGCGCCCTCGATCACGCCCGGCGCCACCACGTTGGCGGTGATGCCGCGGCTGGCCATCTCGCGGGCCAGCGACTTGGTGGCGCCATGCAGGGCCGACTTGGCCGCGGCGTAGTTGACCTGGCCGCGGTTGCCGATCACCGCCGCGACCGAGGACACGCTCACCACCCGGCCCCAGCGCGTGCGCGCCATCGGCAGCAGCAAGGGCTGGGTGACGTGGAAGAAGCCGTGCAGCGAGACATCGATGACGCGATGCCACTGCTGCGCGCTCATGCCGGCCATCGGCGCGTCGTCATGGATGCCGGCGTTGTTGACCACCACCTGCACCGGGCCGGCTTCCAGCAGGGTGGCGATGGCGGCCGCGCAGGCATCGGCGTCGGCCAGGTCGAAGGCCACGGCCTGCGCGCGTCCGCCGGATTCGGCGATGCGTTGCGCCACGGCCTGGGCGCGCGACAGGTTGCCGTTGGCATGCACGATCACCTCGAAGCCTGCCGCGCCCAGCGCGGTGCAGATCGCCCCGCCCAGGTCGCCACTGCCGCCGGTCACCAGCGCGCGTCGCGCCGGCTTTGAAGTCGTCGATGAAGTCATGGGTGCATGGTAGCAATGCGCTGCATGCGGTCTGGGAGGAGTACCTGTCTCTTCACACCACGTCGCGGCCTCCTTGTAGAGCGGAGCTTGCTCCGCTGCGTTCCGACCGGATCATCGGCAAGGCCTAGCGGAGCAAGCTCCGCTCTACAGCGATTTGGGAGGCTGTTGCTTCTCCCAAGGCCACCGCCCCACCCCTCGCCTCAGCCCAGCATCACCGAGGCGCGGCCTTCGGCCAGCAGGGTGCCGGCGTGCAGGATGCGGAAGCCGTACTGCTGGCTGTCGGGCGTGTGCATCAGCAGCTCAGCATGGCCTTCCAGCGCCTGCTCGAGGCCGTCGAGCGTGTCCACGTGCAGCTGCACGCCGCGCAGTGCCACCAGCATGCCCGGTCGCACCGGCGCGCCGCTGGCCTGGCCGAGCAGGCCGCCGTGGACGGCCATGGCCTGGGCGCCGTATTCGCACAGGTGCACCGCATGCAGCCGGCCATGCCGGCGCAGCGGATGGTCGGGCGCGCGATGGCCGTGGCTGCGCAGGACCAAGGCGGTATCGCGCCAGTCCAGCACTTCCTCCCACAGGCACATCAGGCCCTGGTGCGGCACCAGCCGTGCGATCTCCGCGCGCGTGCGCGGCAGCGCAACCTCAGCCATGCGCGGCGGCCTGCGCGCCCGGCGCATCGTCGCCGCGCGCGTGCTCGCGCGAGACCAGCAGCGCCAGCACGAAGTTGAACACCACGCCCATCGCCACGGTCGAACCGATCGCGCGCAGCACCGGGATGCTGGACAGGCCCAGCAGCACGAACACCAGCAGCGTCATCAGGCTGCACACGATCAGCGCGTGCAGGGTGCGGCGCTGGTCGGCCGCATCGTCGCCGGCATGGTCGAAGAACAGCGCATAGTCCAGGCCCAGCCCGGCGCCAAGGATCAGCGAGATCAGGTGGAACAGGTTGAGCTCCACGCCCGCGCCGCGCAGCACCGCCAGGATCAGCAGCACGCTCAGGCCCATCGGCAGCAGCACGCGCACGATGCGGCGGCGCTCGCGCAGCGACACGCTGACGGCGATGGCCAGCAGCACCGCGGCCACGCCCATGGCCACCAGCACGCGGTGGTAGGTGAGCACCAGCGTGCGCGAGGCCTCGCGCAGGTCCATCAGCTGCGCGCCCGTGCCGGCCAGCGCGGCGGTGAGCGCGGCCGGATCGCGCAGGCCGCTGAGCGAGACCAGGGCGGTGGTGTGGCCTTCGCCTTCCAGCAGCAGGCCCTGCACGCCCGTGGCCAGCGGCGTGTCGGCCAGGTCCGGCGCGTCCAGCGGCCTGGCGGTGCGCGCCTGCTCCAGGTCGGCCAGGAACGGGGCGAAGACATCGCTGCGGAACGGCAGCCCGGCGGTGGCCTGTTCCAGCATCGCGCGCGCGGCCTGCGGCGCGGGCAGCTGCGCCTGGCGCTTGCGCTGGGTCGCGATGGTCGGCAGGTAGCGCGCGGCCATGTCGTAGCTGGCCAGGTTGCCGGCGGCGACCTGCGCGTCCAGGCGCGTGCGCAGGGCGGACGAGGCGGCCAGCGCGGCCTGCCGGTCGGGCGCCTGCAGGCTCAGCACGTACATCACGTCCGGCGCGCCCAGCTCGCTGCGCAGCTCCCCGTCCTGCATCAGCGATTCGCGCGGCACCGGGGTCAGCTTGGACAGGTCGTCCTGCCAGAACGGGGTCGGGCTGGCGACGATCACCACCGCCGCCACCACGGCCAGGCCCAGCAGCGACCAGCGCGGCCGCGGCAGGCGATCGATCAGCACGAACAGCCGCGCCATCAGGCGCGAGTCGGCATAGTCGCGCGGCGAGGGATCGATCAGCGCCGGAAGCAGCAGGCGCGTCAGCAGCGCCGCGCCGCCCAGCCCGCAGATGGTGAACACCGCCAGCTGGCGCAGGCCTTCGACGCCGGAGAAGAAGAAGGTCACATACGCGATGCAGGTGGACACCACGCCGGTGGCCAGCGTCGGCCATAGATGGCGCGCATTGGCGTAGGGCGAGAGCCCCGGACGCTGATGGCTGAACAGATGGATCGGATAGTCCTGCACCACGCCGATCAGGGTGAAGCCGAAGGCCAGTGTGATGCCGTGCACCTGTTCGAAGCACAGCATCACCGCGACCATGCCCACCAGGCCGGCGCTGGCCAGCGGCAGCACGCCCAGCAGCGGGATCTTCCAGCTGCGGTAGGCGATCAGCAGCAGCAGGATCAGCCCGCCGGTGTCGAGCATGCCGATCCACTGGGTCTCGTTCTGCGTGCGCGTGCTGATCTCCACCGAGAACGCGCCCGGCCCGGTCAGCAGCAGCTGGCTGTTGCTGCCCTTGGCCACCGCCTCGAACGCGGCGCGGATGCCACCCACCGCCTGCTGCTGGCCGCTGGGATCGAAGCCGCCGGCCACCGTCTCCACCACCAGCAGCGCGCGCTTGCCGGCCTTGTCGAACCACACCCCGTCGATCAGCTGCGGCGTGCTGGCCGGCTGCAGGCGCTGGGCCACGTACAGCAGTTCGAGCGTGGGATCGCGCGGCAGCATCGGCTCGATCATCTCGGCCGCCGGCGAGCCCAGGTCCTGCACGCGCTCGGCCAGTTCGGCGTGCAGCGTGGCCGCGTCCAGCGGATGGGCGTCGTAGCGGTCGGTCAGCAGGAAGCGGTACGGCAGCCACTTGGCCGGGATCGCATCGCCCGGCGACACGTCGCCGTTGGCGACCATCGAGATCGCCTCGCGCTGGCTGGCCAGACGCGCGCGCAGCGCCTTGGACTGCGCCGCCAGCGTGGCCTGGTCGCTGCCGGACAGGGCCAGCAGCAGCAGGCGCGAACCCGGGCCTTCGCCCAGCTCGTCCAGCAGCAGCTTCTGCGCGGGGGTGCGCGCCTCGGGCATGAACTTGCGCAGGTCGCCGGACAGCTTGAGCGTGCTGCCGATCCACGCGCCGAGCGCGAGCAGGAGCGCCAGCCAGAGCAGCGCCAGGCCGGTGCGCGCGGCGGGCGGCAGACTCACCCGGCGTGGCCGCGGCACAGCGCGGTCAGGGCCGCGCCGTCATCCACGCCCTGGGCCGCATGCGCCGCGCCGGCCAGCAGCGTGCGCTGGGCCTGGCCCTTGGCGTCGGTGGTCTCGATGCAGCGCAGCTCGGCGCCCTGCCCGTAGAGCTGGATGCCGCGCACCGGCACCTTGGCCGCGGTGGCGTCCTTGGGATCCAGGCGCAGCTGCCAGGCCTGGCGCGTGCCGGTGGCGCTGAGCGCGTAATGCTGCTCGAGCTGGCTGGCGTCGCCGCTCAGCAGGGCGCCGAAGCCTTTTTGCAGATCGGCCAGCTCCGGCGCGCGCGCCAGCGAGAAGGTGCGCGTGGCCTTGCCGTCGCGCTCCAGCGTGGCGGTCTGGCCCTTCAGCGTGATCTTCTCGTGGTAGGGCGCGGTGACCTCGCGCACCAGGGTGGTGTCGGCCTGGCGCGCGTAGCGGCCTTCCACGCGCAGTGGCGCCTTGAGCAGGGCCGAGCCGCGCAGCTCGACGAACGGGGTGGAGATATCGCCGCTGCGGGCGATCTTGGACAGGATCCAGGCCGGATCGACCGCGTCAGGCGACGCGGCGGACAGCGGTGCGGCGCTGCACAGCAGCGTCAGCGTCAGCGCCCGGCGCCACAGCGGCAGGATCCGGGTCGGGCTTGGTGTTCCAGAAATCATAGAAGTTGAACCAGTTGTAGGGCGCGGCGCACACATGATGCTCCAGCCGCGCGGCATAACCACGGATGAGTGCGCCCAGGGTCGCGGCGCGGTTGCGGCGCGGCACCTCCAGGCCTTCGCTGAAGGTCTCGAACGCCAGCGTGTAGCGCGCGCGGCCCTGGTACAGGCCGAAGGCCAGCACCACCGGCACCTTGAGCACCGCGCCGATCAGCCACGGCGAGGTCGGGAACTGCGCCTGCGCGCCGAGGAACTGCGCCGGCAGGCACGGGTCCTCAGGCCGCGCGCGGTCGACCAGCAGCGCGACCAGGTGGCCTTCGTCGGTGGCGTGCTTGATCGCCATGACGATCGAGGTGCTGTCCTGGCTGGCGTCGATGATGCAGTCGGCCAGGCGCGGGTTGAGCGCGGCCAGCATCTCGGTCATCGCCGGCGCCTGGGCCTTGTCCAGGACCACCTTGACCTGCACGTCCGGACGCTCCTGGGCCAGCACGCGCAGCGCGTCGAAGCTGCCCAGGTGCGAGCCGAAGATCAGCACGCCGCGGCCCTTGTCCATCTGCGCATGCAGCTGGTCCAGGCCGGTGACGCCGACCTCGAACTCGCCCATGCGCCCGCTCAGCAGGAACACCCGGTCCAGGATCACCGCGGCGAAGGTATGGATGTGGCGGGCGACATCGCGCCAGCGCACCGGGCGATGGAGCACGCGCGCCAGGTAGGCGCGCGAGGCGCGGCGCTCGGGCCCGCGCACGGCCATGAAGTACAGCGTGATCGGCCACAGCAGCGCGCGCGCCAGGCCGCGCCCGCCGTGGCAGGCGATGGCGCGCAGCACGCGCAGGGCCAGACGGTTGCCGCCCTCGGGGCGTTGCTTCCAGGCCGTGCTCATGCGGCCACCACCTCGCCGCTGGCCAGCACGGTGTCCGCGCGCAGCACGCGGAACTTCCAGCGCGGCGCGGCACCGTCCAGCTCCACCCGCGCGGTCTGGTCCGGCAGCAGCGGCTGGACGAACTTCACCTGCGGCAGGCGCAGCGCGCCGGGCAACGGGCCGTGCGCGGCGGCGATCGCCTCCAGCACATGGTCCAGCAGCACCACGCCGGGCACGATCGGCTGGCCTGGGAAATGGCCCGGCAGGGCCGGGTGGTCGGACGCGACAGCGAATTCCATGCCCTGGCTCAGATCCGCGGTTCCAGCATCGTGCGCACGGCGTCGTGGACACGCTGGGTGAGCGCCTGGCGGTCCAGCGGGTCGCCGGGCTGGTGTGGGTCGATCGGCGTGCCGATGCGAACGCGGATGGTGCCGGGCCGCACGCGGAACAGGCCCTGCGGCGGCAGCACCTTGCCGCAGCCGTCCAGCGCCACCGGGATCACCGGCACGCCGGCGTCGATGGCGGCCTGCAGCAGCCCGGCCTTGAACGGCGCCAGCTCGCCGGTGCGGCTGCGCGTACCCTCGGGGAACAGGCACAGGGTCTGCCCGGCGGCCAGCAGCGCGGCGGCCTGGCGGCGCACGATCGCCCCGGCGCGGCGGCTGTCGCGGTCCAGGAACAGCATGCCGGTGGCGCGCGCGTACCAGTTCACGAACGGCACCTTGCGCATCTCGTCCTTGAGCAGGAAGCGCAGCGGCACCGGCACGGCCATGTACAGCGCGCAGATGTCGATCACCGACTGGTGGTTGGAAACGACCAGATGCGGGCGCGACCAGTCGATGTCCTGCCCGCCTTCGACCACCAGTCTGGCGCCCGCCCCGGCCACCAGCACCGGCGCCCACACGCGCGGGGCCATGCGCAGCAGGCGCGCGACCGGCACGCCCAGCACGTAGAGCAGCAGCACCAGGCTGCACAGGGTGGCCGTCCAGAGCAGCGTGAACGCCAGTTGCAGCAGGTTCCAGGCGCCCCAGGCCAGTTGGCCCAGGGACCTCGACGGCTGCACGTCCATGTTCTCTGTCGAAATGCTCATGGCCGACAGGATACCCGGCCGCCGCGCACTTGGGCGGCGGGATTTTGCGATTTTTTAACGCCACTCCGGACCGCACCCCTGGGCCGCGCGTGGCCGCCTTCAGCGCAGCACATCGCGCCAGAAGCCCGGCCCCAGCCGCGCCAGCTGGCGCACGAAGTCGACGAAGTTGCGGTACGGCCGCACCGGAAACCAGCGCGCGCGCAGCAGGTATTCGCCCAGGAAGAACCCGCCGATCACCCCGTAGCCGAGCAGGTTGGCGAACAGCGAGGCGTGCGCGTCGGAGATCGGCCAAGGCGAGGGCCGGCCCAGCTGCGCCAGCACGCCGCCGGGCACCGCGCACAGCGCCAGCGCCAGGTTGGCGAGGGTCATGCCGGCCAGCAGCGCGGTCCAGGCCTGGGTCAGGCGCCGGGTGTAGCGGCGCTGGTCGTCGCTGAGCGGCTGCCCGGCCTGCGCGTACAGGCCCTCGACGATGCGCCCGATCAGCGGCACGCGCCCGGCGCGCAGGCTGCGGCCGAAGAACCAGGCCACCCAGCCGGTGAACACCACCGGCGGGGCGGTCAGCAGCAGCAGCGCGTGCGGCGAGCGCCACAGCGGCACCAGGGCGGCCAGCAGCAGCGCGGCCAGCGCCCAGGCCCACCAGCGCCCCCGGGCGATCGGTTCGATCAGCAGCATCAGCACCAGCGCCGCGCCGGCCAGCACGGCCAGGTCGCTGCGGCCGCTGGCATTGGCCCAATGCGCCAGCGGCGAATAGACCACGGCCAGCACCAGCGCCGCGCCGATCGCCCAGGGCGCGGCGTCGGCCGGCGCGCCCGGCTCAGGCGCGCGCATGGAGGACTGGACGGACCGGAGCCTCAGACGGTCCGGTTGGCCTGGACATGGGCCGACAGCGCGCGCAGCGAGGCGAAGATGCGCTGGTTGTCCTCGTTGTCCGAGCGCAGCTGGAAGCCGTACTTCTTGCCGATCGCCAAGGCCAGCTCCAGCGCATCGATCGAGTCCAGGCCCAGGCCGGTGTTGAACAGCGGCGCCTCCGGGTCGATCGCGCCGGCGTCCACGTCCTCCAGGTTCAGACTCTCGACCAGCAGCTGGGCCAGTTCGTGTTCTTCGGGCGTTTGCGCGGACATGCGGCAGCGGTTTCCAGGGCGTTGAAGGTGCGACACGATGGTGCAAAGGACGGCCGCGCGCAACCTTCGGGCAATGTGGCCGCGCAGGCTATGATGACGCCCTTGTCAGGACTGCCACACGCGAAGGTTCGCGCCGCATGACCCCCGCCACCGCTGCCCAGCCCGCCGCCGATCCCGGCGCCGCCGCGGCCCTGGCCACCGCCCCGACTGGGGCGCCCGACGCCACGCCCGACGTGCTGATCGTCGGCGGCGGCCCGGCCGGCAGCACCGCGGCGATCCTGCTGGCCCGCGCCGGCTGGCGCGTGACCCTGCTGGAGAAGGACCACCATCCGCGCTTCCACATCGGCGAATCGCTGCTGCCGATGACCATGCCGCTGCTGGAACGGCTGGGCGTGCTGGAGGACATGCGCGCGATCGGCACGCTCAAGCTCGGCGCGGACTTCCCCGACGAGCAGGGCGGCTACAACACCTTCAAGTTCGCCCGCGCGCTGGACGCCAAGAGCCCGTTCGCCCTGCAGGTGCCGCGCGCGGACTTCGACCGGATCCTGTTCGACAAGGCCCGCGGCGAAGGCGTGGACGCGCACGAGGGCACGGCGGTGACCGGCGTGGCCTTCGAGAGCGAGCAACCCGTGGTGCGGGTGCGCCAACGCGGCGCCGAGCTGACCCTGCGCCCGCAGTGGCTGCTGGACGCCAGCGGCCGCGACGCCTTCCTCGGCGGCCGGCTCAAGCTCAAGCGCAAGAACCCGCGCCACCAGTCGGCCGCGGTGTTCAGCCACTTCCGCGGCGTAGCCCGGCGGCCCGGCGAGGACGCGGGCAACATCAGCATCTACCGCCATGCGCACGGCTGGATGTGGCTGATCCCGCTGCCGGACGATGTGATGAGCGTGGGCGCGGTGTGCTTCCCCGACTACCTCAAGACCCGCAGCGGCGATCTGGAAGGCTTCCTGCGCCAGACCCTGGCGCTGAACGACGAGGTCGCCCAGCGCATGGCCGGCGCCCAGCGCGTGGCCCCGGTCCACGCCACCGGCAACTACGCCTACGAATGCACGCGCATGAGCGGACCGCGCTGGCTGCTGCTGGGCGATGCCTATGCCTTCGTCGACCCGATGTTCTCCTCCGGCGTGTTCCTGGCCATGCACAGCGCCGAACAGGGCGCGGCGATGGTCGATGCCGCGCTGCGCGCGCCGCGGCAGGCCACGCGCCTGCGCCGCAGGCTGCAGCGGCGGCTGGACGCCGGCCTGGACGAGTTCAAGTGGTTCATCTACCGCTTCACCTCGCCGACCATGCGCCACCTGTTCGCCAACCCGCGCGACGTGCTGGAAGTCGAATCGGCGGTGGTGGCGATGCTGGCCGGCGACGTGTTCGACAGCCCGCGCGTGCTGCGCCGGCTGCGCGTGTTCCGCCTGATCTACGCCGCGCACGTGGCGATCATGGTGCCGGCCGCCCTGCGCGCCTGGCGCAGGCGGCGACGCCAGCTGGCCGAGGGCTTTACCGGCGACACACTGCAGGCCGATTAAACTGATCGCGTGAACTCGCTCTCCGCTTCCGTGCCCCTCGACGCGTCCACCCTGACGGTGGACTACCTCCACGACACCACGCCGCAGGCGCTGCTGGCCGACTACCGCGTGCTGGCGGTGTTCGGCTTCGGCCCCGAGGCGCCCGTCGACGACGATCCGCGCTACCTGCGCGTGCCGCTGGCGCCCTACGGCGCGGCGCCGCTGGAGGTCTGGCGCAGCACCCGCCCGGTCGTGCGCGGGCGCGACGGGGCGATCGCCTGGGCCAGCGACGGGACCCTGCAGTTCGGCGCGATCCAGATCGACGAGGTCGACGGCGACATCGAGACCGCCGCCGTCCAGGCCTATGCGCAGCTGTCCGGCTTCGTGCCCGACGGCGCCACCCCGCACCTGCTGCGCGTGTGGAACTACCTGGACGACATCACCGAAGGCGAAGGCGACGCCGAGCGCTACCGTCACTTCTGCGTCGGTCGCGCGCGTGGCCTGGGCCGCTTCGACACCGCGCAGCTGCCGGCGGCCACCGCGATCGGGCGCGTCGATGGCCGCCGCACCCTGCAGGTGTACTGGCTGGCCAGCCGCGAGCCGGGCACGCCGGTGGAGAACCCGCGCCAGGTCAGCGCCTATCGCTATCCACGCCAGTACGGCCCGCAGCCGCCGAGCTTCGCCCGCGCCATGCTGCCGCCGCCGTCGGTGCACGCCCCGCTGCTGCTGTCCGGCACCGCCTCGGTGGTCGGCCACCAGAGCCTGCACGGCGACTCCACCGCCGCGCAGCTGGAGGAGACCTTCGCCAACTTCGACAGCCTGCTCGCCAGCGCGCGCCGGCACCGGCCGACACTGCCGGCCCAGTTCGACGCCAGCACCCGGCTGAAGGTCTACGTGCGCGACGCCGCCGAGCTGCCCCTGGCCGCCGACCTGCTCGCCCAGCGCCTGCCGGCCTCAGTGCCGCGCCTGATCCTGCACGCGGCCGTGTGCCGCCGCGACCTGCGCATCGAGATCGACGGCGTCCACGGCTGAGCGCGCCGTCGCCGCCACTGGCCGCAGAGCCACCAGGGTTCTCCCACCTGTAGAGCGGAGCTTGCTCCGCTGGGGCTTTCCTCGAACCGAACGAAGAGCAGCGGAGCAAGCTCCGCTCTACAACGAGGCTGCGACCGGGTCAGGAGTCGCGTCGACTTTCGACCCAAACCCATCTCACGAAACGCGCGAGGCAGCGGGCCGGCGGGCGGTGGCCGCGCCGAGCGAGGCAGGATGCCGAGCGCCCGAATCAGGGCAGGATGCCCTGATTGAGGGAAAAGCGGACGCCGCCCGCCGGACCGCTGCCCGTCCGAAGCCAGCGCGCTCAAGCACCCAAGTCGCTCAACCAGGACAGAGGCCTTTAAAGCCCCCGCCAAAAGGTCAATCACCGCAAAGCTTCGGCGTGACATCCGGCACGCCGCCATCGGGCGAGAACGGCAGACCGCCTTCTTCGGGCGCGGGCGCGCTCCAGTCCTGCTGCCACTGACGCGCCAGGGCGTCGGCCTGCGCGAGCTGGGCATCGGACATGTTGCCGCGCAGCCAATCGATGTTGCGCTGGAGCGCGCCGGCGCGGAACCGCTGCATCGGCGCCTGCGCCTGCGCGGACTGCGTGCTCGCCAGCGCCTGCTGCGCCCGCAGATAGAGCGCCAGCGACTTGCTCGGATCCGGCGTCACCACCTGCGCCAGATACGTGCGCCGGCCGGTATCGCGCTGCGGCGAATACGCACCGGCCAGCGCCATCGTGGCCTGGATGCTGCCGCGCTCGGCCGCCTGCAGCGCCAGCCCTTCGGCCTCGTTGCGATAGATCTGCAGCTGCGGCAGCACCTGCAGCGTGTCGCGGGTGCGGAACGCGTTGCCGACCGCGTACTGCGTCAACGCCGGCAGACTGCCGCCCAACGCCGCATCGCGCCACAGGCCCGCACGCTGGGCCGGCGACATTGCCGGCACCCCCTCGCAGCCTTCCGAATCCTGCAGCAGCTGCTGGCCGCGCGCGAGGGACGTGCGCTCCATGTTCTCCTGCGCCTTGGCGCGCTGCGCGGGCTCCATGCCCTCCAGCATGCGCTGCTGCTGCCGGGTCATGTCGTCGAACTGCGCCAGCTGCAGGCGCACGCGCTCGCACTGCTCCAGCTCGGCCGCCAGCCGGCAGGCCGCGCGCGCATCGCCGTTGCCGGCGCGCCGCTTGAGATCGTCGAACACCAGCCGCAGCGGCGTGCCCGTCGCCGGCAGCGGCGTGGTGCTGGCCGGCAGCGCGCTGACGGTCGGCGTGGAGACGGCGGGCGCGGCGGTGTCGGGCGCGGCCACGGCGGCCTGCGTCGGCTCGGGCCTGGCGCGCAACGCCCACCACCCCAGCCCCGCGAGCGCCGCGGCGAGCGCGACACCGACGATCACCGCAGCCGGTTTCACGTCGTCTCCCCGAGCAGGCGCAGCACCTCGGCGCGCGGCAGCTTGCCGGTGTCGGTGCGCGGCAGCGCCTCGACGAAGCGCACCCGCCGCGGCAGGAACACCGGATCCATCGCCCCGCGCAGCGCGGCCAGCAGATCGCCCTCGGACAGGCCCAGCGTCACCACCAGCGCGGCGATGCGGCGCACCTTGCCGGGGCTGTCGAGCTGCACCATCACGCCATCGCGCACGCCGGGCACGGCGCGCAGGCGGCGGGTCAGGTCGGCCAGCGAGGCGCGCTTGCCGGCGATCTCCAGCAGGTCGGCCTGGCGCCCGTGCACGATGAAGCGCCCGTCGCCGAGTACCTCGGTCAGGTCGGCCAGCGCCACCGGCTGGCGCAGATGCGGCGCGGCGATCAGCGTGCCGTCCGGCTGCGGCTGCACGCTCACCCCGGGCAGCGGGGTCCAGGCGCGTTCGATGGCGGTGCGGCGCCTGGCGAAGATGCAGGTCTCGGTCGAGCCGAAGATCTCGCGCACCTGGCCGCCGAAGCGCGCCTCGGCCTGGCGCGCCAGCGCCTGTTCCAGCGGCGCGGTCGCCGACACGCAGCCGGCGATGGCCGGCAGCGACACGCCCGACTCGACCAGGGCGCGCAGGTGCACCGGCGTGGTGATCAGCATGCGCGGCGCGGGCACGTCGGCCAGCGCGCGCGCCACATCCAGCGGGAAAAACGGGCGCGCCCCGTGCAGCACCGCCTCGGTCAGCAGCGGCACCATCACCGACTGCTCCAGGCCGAACATGTGCTGGGCCGGCACGGTGGCGACGATGCTCGGCCGCGCGCCGTCCCACAGGTCGGCCATCGCCGCGACCAGCTGCGCGGTGCTGGCGCGGAACTGCGCCAGCGTCTTGGGGAAGGCCTTCGGCGCGCCGGTGCTGCCGGAGGTGAAGGCCACGGCGAACACCGCGTCCTCATCGACCTCGGGCACCGGGCCGTCGGCCTCGTCCAGCACCTCGGGCAGGCGCCAGTAGTGCGGCGGCGCGACGGCCAGCGCCTGATCGCCCAGCGCGTAGGTGGCCGGCTGCCGCGCCATCACCTCGTCCACCACCGCCGGCGCGCGCGAGGGCGGCAGCAGGGTGACCTGCCCGCGCAGCGCCACCGCGCACAGGGCGACCATGAAGCGGTAGCGGTCCTCGCACAGGTTGACCGCATGGGTGCCGGCCGGCAGCCGCGCCGCCAGCGCACGCACCTGCGCGTGGAAGGTATGCAGCGCGATGTCGCGCCCGCCCGCATGGGCGATCACCCGCCCGGGCGTTCCGGCCCCCAGCGCGCAGCGTCCTGCCGGGCGGGGCAGGGTTTCGATGACAGCCGACATGGCGTGGTGTGAGGTCCTCGTGCGTGACGCGCGCAGCCTGCCGGGCGCGTCCTGATGCGTCCTTGAATCAGTATTCCAGCAGGCGCAGCGCGGCATCGCGCGGCAGCTTGCCGGTCTCCCCGCGCGGCAGCGCGGCGACGAAGCGGATGCGCCGCGGCAGGAACACCGGGTCCATCGCCGTGCGCAGCTGCGCGAGCAGCTCGGTCTCGTTCATGCCCGGGGCGACGACCAGCGCGGCGATGCGGGCCACGCCCATCTCGTCCGGCGCCAGCTGCAGCACCGCGCCGTCGCGCACGCCGGGCACGGCCTGCAGGCGGCGGGTCAGATCGCCCAGCGAGGCGCGCTTGCCGGCGATCTCGAGCAGGTCGGCCTGGCGCCCGCGCAGGTGGAAGCGGCCGTCGGGTTCGACCTCCATCAGGTCGGCCAGCGGCACCGGCTGCGGCAGGTGGCGCGCGTGCACCAGCGTGCCGTCCGGCTGCGGCTGCACCCAGACGCCGGGCAGCGGCGTCCAGGCCGTGTCCAGCGCGGTGCGGCGCTTGGCGAAGATGCAGGTCTCGGTCGAGCCGAAGGTCTCGCGCAGCTCGCCGCCGAAGCGCGCCTCGGCCGCCTGCGCCAGCGCCTGCTCCAGCGGCGCGGTGGCCGAGACATAGCCGGCGATGGGCGGCAGCGACACGCCCGACTCGACCAGCGCGCGCAGGTGCACGGGCGTGGTCACCAGCACGCGCGGGGCCGGCATCTGCGCCAGCGCGCTGGCCACGTCCTGCGGGAAGAACGGCTTGCCGCCGTGCACGCAGGCATCGCTCATCAGCGGCATCACCACCGACATCTCCATGCCGTACATGTGCTGCGGCGGCACGGTGGCCACCAGGCTGGGCGTGGCCTGGCCCCACAGGTCGGCCACGGCGCTGAGGTTCTGCGCGTTGCTGGTGCGGAAGGCCGCCAGGGTCTTGGGGAAGGGCTTGGGCGCGCCGGTGCTGCCGGAGGTGAAGCCGATGCAGACCACCGCGTCCTCGGGCACTTCCGGCACCGGGCCGTCCAGGTGGCCCAGCGTGTCGGGCAGGCGCCAGTAGCCGGCCGGGGCCGGGTCGATGGGCAGGTCGCCCAGCGCGTAGGTGTCCGCATGGCGGTCCATCACGTCGGCCACCACCGCCGGCGCGCGCGAGGACGGCAGCAGGGTCACCTGCCCGCGCAGGGCCACCGCGCAGAACGCCACCAGGAAGCGGTAGCGGTCCTCGCACAGATTGACCGCGTGGCGCCCGGCCGGCAGCTGCGCGGCCAGCGCGCGGACGTGGCCGTGGAAGGTGGCCAGATCGATGGCCGCACCGCCGCTGCGGGCGATGATCCGCGTGGGCGCCCCGAGGCCCAGCGGGCACAGGCCGGCGCGCTGCGGCGCGGATTCGACGACGGCTGACATCAAGACATTCCCCTGGCTGCACCCCGGTCCTGGTCGCCGGGCGAACGGTACTGTCGCCGCTGGGGCCCGCCCGGGCAAGTCGCCGTGACCTTGGTCCGATGCGCCCCGCGCGATGCCGCTGCTACCCTTCGCGGCTCTTTGTCGTCGAGAAGCGCCTGTTCATGCGCCTGCCCGTTGCCGTCCTGTCCTGCCTGCTGCTGTCGCCCGCCGCGCTGGCGCAATCGCCCACGCCGCTGACCATCGAACAGGTCATGGCGGACCTGGACTGGATCGGCCCGCCGGTCGAGGCGCCGCGCTGGACCTGGGACAGCCATGGGGTGGAATACGACCTCAAGCGCAACGGCTCGCCGATCCGCGACACCTTCCGCCAGGAGCTGGGCGCCAGCGCCGCCACGCGCGTGTCCGACGACGCGCGCGACACCCT
Organism: Pseudoxanthomonas winnipegensis; assembly: GCF_030322905.1. Lineage (NCBI taxonomy): Bacteria > Pseudomonadati > Pseudomonadota > Gammaproteobacteria > Lysobacterales > Lysobacteraceae > Pseudoxanthomonas > Pseudoxanthomonas winnipegensis. The sequence goes on from NZ_CP095475.1 coordinate 4,011,815, forward strand.
GGGCGCCCCGGATGCCATCTACGACGCCAAACGCCAGCGCCAGGCCTTCATCCGCAACGGCGATGTGTTCGTGCGCAACCTGCGCAGCGGCGCGCTGACCCAGCTCACGCGCACGCTGGAGGACGAAAGCCAGCCGCAGTTCGCCAGCGACGGCGCGCTGGTGTGGCGGGTCGGCCAGCAGTGGTTCCGCTGGAACGGCACCGCCGTGGCCCAGGCCGCCCAGGCCAAGGCCGAGGACGATCCGGACAAGGCGCCCGAGGCCGACGTCCTGCGCGAGCAGCAGCTGCGCACCCTGTCCACCCTGGCCCGCGACCGCGAACAGCGCGAGGCGCTGCGCCGCCAGGAGGCCGCCTGGCGCAAGGCCGACCCCAGCCGCGCGCCGGCGCCGGTCTACCTGGGCAAGGACGTGCAGATCAGCCAGACCGCGCTGTCCCCGGACGGGCGCTGGCTGCTGGTGGTCACGCAGAAGAAGGGCGCCGACGCCGGCCAGGCCGGCGAGGTCCCGCATTACGTCACCGAATCCGGCTACGCCGAGCAGCAGGAGGCGCGCACGCTGGTCGGGCGCAACTCGCCGATCCCGCAGGCGCTGTGGCTGGCCGACATGGCCAGCGGCACGGTCAAGCCGCTGAGCCTGGACACCCTGCCCGGCATCGCCAGCGACCCGCTGGCCGAGCTGCGCAAGGCCGCCGGCAAGGAGCCGCTGAAGGGCAACCGCGCCGTGCGCGTGGAAAGCGACGGCGACGCCAGCGGCGCGGCGATCCACTGGAGCGCCGACTCGCGCAATGTCGCCCTGCTGCTGCGCGCCACCGACAACAAGGACCGCTGGATCGCCAGCGTGGACCTGGACAACGCGCGCCTGCAGGTGCGCGACCGCCTCACCGACCCGGCCTGGATCAACTGGAGCTTCAACGAGTTCGGCTGGCTGCCGGACAACCAGACCCTGTGGCTGCTGAGCGAGGCCAGCGGCCACTCCCAGCTCTACACCCAGCGCGGCAGCGAGAAAACCAAGGCACTGACCAGCGGCGCGTGGGAGGTATCCGCGCCGCAGGTGGCGGCCGATAGCGAGGGCTTCTTCTTCCTGTGCAACCGCGCCGCGCCGGGCCGCTACGAGGTCTGCCGGACCGAACTGAAGACCGGCAAGGTCGCCGAGGTCACCGCGCTGGACGGCGGCGTGGAGGCCTTCAGCCAGTCGCCGGACGGGCGCTCGCTGCTGGTCCAGTACTCGGCCAGCTACCTGCCCAGCCAGCTGGCGGTGGTGCCGGCCGGCGGCGGCCAGGCCAAGGTGCTGACCGACACGCGCACGCCGGCGTTCAAGGCGGTGAACTGGATCCAGCCGCAGCTGGTGCAGGTGCCCTCGCGCCACGGCGCCGGCGCGATCTGGGGCAAGTTCTACGCACCGGCGCAACTGGTGCCGGGCAAGCGCTATCCGGTGGTGATGTTCGTCCACGGCGCCGGCTATCTGCAGAACGCCATCGCCGGCTATCCGCCCTACCCGCGCGAGCAGATGTTCCACAACCTGCTGGTGCAGCGCGGCTATCTGGTGCTGGACCTGGACTACCGCGGCAGCGCCGGCTACGGCCGCGACTGGCGCACGGCCATCTACCGCAACATGGGCCACCCGGAGCTGGACGATTACCTGGACGGCCTGGAATGGCTGGTGCGCGAGCACCAGGGCGACCGCGACCACGCCGGCATCTACGGCGGCAGCTACGGCGGCTTTCTGACCTACATGGCGCTGTTCCGCGCGCCGGGCACGTTCAAGGCCGGCGCCGCGCTGCGCCCGGTGGCCGACTGGATGCAGTACAACCACGAGTACACGTCCAATATCCTCAACACGCCGGACATCGACCCGCAGGCCTATCGCGTCTCCTCGCCGATCGAGTACGCCGCCGGCCTGCAGGACCGCCTGCTGATCGCGCACGGCATGATCGACGACAACGTGTTCTTCAAGGACTCCATCGACATGACCCAGAAGTTGATCGAGCTGCACAAGGACAACTGGTCCATCGCGCCCTATCCGCTGGAGCGCCACGGCTTCACCCGCGCCGACTCCTGGCTGGACGAGTACAAGCGCGTGCTCAACCTGTTCGACGACACGCTCAAGCCCACGCCATGAGCGCGCCCGTCCCGCCGCCGCTGCCAGGCGCCGCGCCCTCGCCCCGCAGCGGGGCGCAGGGCTTCGTCACCGTGCTGGCCTGGATCACCCTGGCCCTGGCCGCGGTCGGCCTGGCCTACGGCGCGCTGCAGATGGCGATGGCCGGCCTGGTGTCCAGCCCGGCCTATCTGCAGCTGTTCGAGCCGGCCGGCCCGATGCCGCCGCTGATGCGCTGGATGCTGACCCATTACTTCGAGATCGGCCTGGCCGAGGCCATCGCCTCGCTGCTGCTGGCCTGGCTGGGCTGGGGCCTGCTCAAGCGCCGCGAATGGGCGCGCCTGGCCTTCATCGCCTACCTGGCGCAGGGCACGCTGTTGACCTATGGCTCGCTCTGGTACGTGCCGGCGATGACCGAGGCGTCGCTGGCGATGCAGCCCGGGCTGGGCGGCGCCGGTGGCGCGCTGCCGCCGGAGCTGGCCGGCCTGAAGACCGCCGCCCTGGTCTTCAGCGTGATCGTGGCGCTGGTGTTCACCGCGCTGCACGGTGCGATCATCTGGAAGCTGTGCACGGCGCCGGTGCGGGCGCAGTTCGGCAGCGCGCCGACGATCCGCCCGCGCTGAGCGCCACGAAGCGGCCCGTACACTTGCGCGCATGACCCACATCCCCAGCATCGACCTCGTCCGCGACTATCTGGCCGGACTGCAGGACCGCATCTGCACCGCCATCGAGGCCGCCGACGGCCAGGCCCGCTTCGTCGAGGATCGCTGGACGCGCCAGCCCCCGGCCGATGCCGCCTCGCATGCCACCGGCCCCTCCCTGGGCGGCGGTCGCTACCGGCCTCCTGCCTCTCGCGACACTGGCCCGTCCCTGGGCGGCGGTCGCTACCGGCCTCCTGCCTCCCGCGACACTAGCCCTTCCCTGGGCGGCGGCGGGCGCACGCGCATCCTGCGCGACGGCGCCGTCTTCGAGCAGGCCGGCATCGGCTTCTCCGACGTGTCCGGCAGCCGGCTGCCGCCCTCGGCCTCGGCCGCGCGGCCCGAGCTGGCCGGCGCCTCGTGGCGCGCGGTCGGCGTATCGCTGGTGTTCCATCCGCGCAATCCGCATCTGCCGACCACGCATGCCAACGTGCGCCACTTCCGCGCCGAGCGCGACGGGCAGACGGTGGCATGGTGGTTCGGCGGCGGCTTCGACCTGACGCCGTTCTATCCGGTCGATGCCGATGTGCTGCACTGGCATCGCACCGCGCGGACGCTGTGCGCGCCCTTCGGCGGCCAGGCGCGCTACGAGGCGCACAAGCGCTGGTGCGATGAGTACTTCTTCCTCAAGCATCGCGGCGAGACGCGCGGCGTCGGCGGGCTGTTCTTCGACGATCTGCAGGACGACTTCGACGCCGACTTCGGCTATCTGCGCGCGGTCGGCGACGGTTTCCTCGAGGCCTATCTGCCGATCGTGGCCGCACGCCGCGACACGCCCTATGACGAACGCGAACGCGACTTCCAGCTCTACCGGCGCGGGCGCTATGTGGAGTTCAACCTGGTCTACGACCGCGGCACGCTGTTCGGCCTGCAGAGCGGCGGGCGCGCCGAATCGATCCTGATGAGCCTGCCGCCGCTGGTGCGCTGGGAATACGGCTTCACCCCCGAGGCCGGCAGCGACGAGGCGCGCCTGGCCGACTATCTGCGGCCGCGGGATTGGTTGGCCGAGCTCGATTCCCGCTGACCCCGTGCGAGCCGCCCTTGTGGCCTTTGCGTCAATGGCGGCGATGAGGCTCTACCGCTCGGGCTCCACCGCCACCACTGACCGAAGAAGCCACAAGGGTGGCCTCTCCGTAGAGCGGAGCTTGTGGCAATCCCCTTTTGGGGACTCCGCTGCTCTTCGTTTGGTACGTGGCGAAGGCCCCAGCGGAGCAAGCTCCGCTCTACAAGATTTGCGGGGACAGGTGCGCCATGGGATGCACCAAGCCGCTACCCCGACTTGCCCTCGCGGGTCTCGATGGTGATGTGGCCGTTGGTTTCCAGGATCGCCAGGCGGATGTCGCGCTCGTGCTCGCAGCCGGACTGGCGCATGGCCTTCTTGAAGTCCGACTCGGCCACCAGCTGCTTGCGCAGCACCTCGGCGAAGACCTTGCCGTCGCGGGCCAGCACCGTGGCATGGCCCTCCACCAGGCGGCGAAAGCGCATCGAGCGCGCCGAGCCGAAGGCCACCAGCCAGTTCAACGCGATCAGCGTGGATGCCATGATCAGCGCGCCGGTGAGCGAGTTGTCGCCGCCGTTGATGCCGTTCTGCACGGCATTGCCGATCAGGATCAGCAGGATCAGATCGAACGGGGTGAACTGGCCGATGGCGCGCTTGCCGGAGATGCGCATCAGCACGGTGACCATCACATAGATCACCACCCCGCGCAGCACGAAGTGCCACCACGGCGCGGACAGGTCGAACAGATCGTGCATCGGGGCGGCATCGCAGGTGGCAACGGCGGCGTTATCACACGTGCGCCCCGCATCGGCAAGTGAAGAACCGGCGCCGTCCCAACGCCGGCTGAAGCGCGCGGCGACGGAAAGCCCTCGGAAAGGTCCGCTGCCTAACGTGGCGCTACCTCGAACCACGCACCAAGTCCCATGTCTCTTCGTTCCGTTCCCCTGCGCTGGACCGTGCTGTGCGACTTCGACGGCACCATCGGGCTGCGCGACACCATCGACACCTTGCTGCAGCGCTTCGGCCGTCCCGGCTGGGAGGCGCTGGAGGACGACTGGCTGGCCGGTCGCATCGGCTCGCGCGCCTGCATGCGCGGCCAGGTCGCGCTGCTGGACATGGATGCGGCCCAGTTCGAACAGCATCTGTCGGGCCTGGACATCGACCCGGCCTTCCCCGCCTTCGCCGCGGCGGTGGCCGCGCGCGGCTGGCCGCTGGAGATCGTCAGCGACGGCCTGGACCTGCCGATCCGCCTGCTGCTGGCCCGCGAGGGCGTGGCGCCGCTGCCGCTGTACGCCAACCGCTTCCATCCGGTCGGCGAACGCCGCTGGAACCTGGAATCCCCGCACCAGGCGCCCAGCTGCGGCGCCGGCACCTGCAAGTGCGCGCGCGCCGCGCAGGCGCGCCGCCACACGCCAAGCAGTCAGGTGCTGCTGGTCGGCGACGGCACCTCGGACTTCTGCGTGGCCGGCCGCGCCGACTACGTGTTCGCCAAGCGCAAGCTGATCGCCCATTGCCGCGACCACGCGCTGGCGCACAGCGCCATCGAAGGCTTCGCCGAAGCGCTGGCGCTGCTGCCCGCGCTGGAATCCGGCGCACTGACCCGCCACGCCCCGCTCGTTTCTCCCGCCGCCGCCATCGCGTGACGCGGCTTCCCCTCCTGCTGCAAACGGACACTGCCATGAACCTGCTCCACACCCTCGCCCCGGCGCTCGAGGACGACGCCCAACTGCTGGCCGACGAGGCCCGCTACAGCTCCTTCGGCGACACCGTGCACTACGTCGATCCGCCCAAGGTGTTCCACCGCTGCGAAGGCAGCTACATGTTCGACAGTGGACAGACGCCGTATCTGGATCTGCAGATGTGGTACTCGGCCTGCAACTTCGGCTATTCCAACAAGCGCCTCAACGACGCGCTCAAGCACCAGATCGACACCCTGCCGCAGGTCGCCAGCCAGTACCTGCATCCCACCCGCATCCAGCTGGCCAAGACCATTGCCCAGGACGTGGAAGGCAAGTTCGGCCTGCCCGGCCGCGTGCACTTCAACGTCGGCGGCGCGCAGGCCATCGAGGACTCGCTCAAGCTGGTGCGCAACTACAAGAACGGCAAGAGCCTGATGTTCGCCTTCGAGGGCGGCTACCACGGCCGCACCCTGGGCGCCTCCAGCATCACCTCCAGCTACCGCTATCGCCGCCGCTTCGGCCACTTCGGCGAGCGCGCGATGTTCATCCCCTTCCCCTATCCCTTCCGCCGGCCCAAGGGCATGAGCCCGGAGGAGTATTCGGACCACTGCGTGCGCCAGTTCGCGCGCCTGTTCGAGACCGAATACAACGGCGTGTGGGACCCCAAGGTCGGCCAGGCCGAATACGCGGCCTTCTATGTCGAGCCGATCCAGGGCACCGGCGGCTACGTGATCCCGCCGCCGAACTTCTTCCGCGATCTGAAGAAGGTGCTGGACCAGTACGGCATCCTGATGGTGGTCGACGAGATCCAGATGGGCTTCTGGCGCACCGGCAAGCTGTGGTCGATCGAGCACTTCGGCGTGACCCCGGACGTGCTGGTGTTCGGCAAGGCGCTGACCAACGGCCTGAACCCGCTGTCCGGCCTGTGGGCGCGCGAGGAGCTGATCAACCCGACCATCTTCCCGCCGGGCTCGACCCATTCCACGTTCAACTCCAACCCGCTGGGCACTTCGCTGGGGCTGGAAGTGATCCGCATGGGCTATGAGATGGACTACGAGCGCACCGTGCCGGAGAAGGGCGCGCACTTCCTGGACGGCCTGCGCGAGCTGCAGAAGCGTCACAAGGAGATCGGCGACGTCGATGGCCTGGGCCTGGCGCTGCGCGCGGAGATCTGCGAGGCCGACGGCTTCACGCCCAACAAGGCGCTGCTGGACCGCATGGTGGACATCGGCCTGGGCGGCGAGCTCACGCACAAGGGCAGGCCGATCGGCCTGGTGCTGGACGTGGGCGGTTGGTACAAGAACGTCATCACCCTGGCGCCCTCGCTGAACATCACCCACGAGGAGATCGACCTGGCCATCGCCCTGATCGACCAGGCGCTGACCAAGGCCAAGCAGACCGTCTGATCCCCCACCGGCACCGGCCGCGCCAAGCGGCCGGTGCTTCGCGGAGCCGCCATGTACTCCTGTACCCAGCTCGAGCCCGACGCGCTGCTCGACAGCTTCCTGGCCCATCCGCCGCCTGGTTTCCAGGTCGAACGTCTGTCCAGCGGCCTGCCGCTGTTCCGTGCCCGCCTGGATCTGCTGACCACCGCCGACGATGCGCTGCGCCGGCGCGTGACCGGCCTGCCCGGCTATCGCCACTGGCGCCGCTGGCTGGAGTGGCCGGCCTGCTTCATCGGCTGCACCGCCACCGAATACGCGCCGCTGCCGCTGAGCGGCAGCGTGGAGGCGTTGGCCGACGAGGTGCTGGCGCAGGCGCGGCGCGCGCCGCTGCTGATCGTCAAGGATCTGCCCGACGACTCGCCCCTGCTCGGCCTGCACGGCAATCGCCGCGCCCAGGCCTTCGCCCAGGCGCTGGCCGAGCGCGGCTTCGTGCTGATGCAGGGCATGCAGCTGGCGTGGGTGCCGATCGATTTCGCCGACGAGGACGCCTATCTGGCGCGCCTGTCCTCCGGCCGCCGCCGCGATATCCGCCGCAAGCTGCGCTCGCGCGCCGACCTGCGCATCGAATGCCTGCCCACCGGCGCGCCGTGCTTCGACGAGCCGGACACGCTGGCGACCTATTACGCGCTGTACCTCAACGTCTACGCGCAGAGCCAGATCCACTTCGACCAGCTCGACCGCGCCTTCCTCGACGGCCTGCTGCGCGACGGCGGCAGCGGCGGGCGCGTCTTCGCCTATTACCACGATCAGGCGCTGATCGGCTGGAACCTGTGCTACGAACACGCCGGCATGCTGGTGGACAAGTACATCGGCCTGGCCTATCCGCAGGCGCGCCAGCACAACCTGTACGCGGTGAGCTGGATGCACAACCTCGAACACGCCCGCCGCCAGGGCCTGAGCCACTACGTGGCCGGCTGGACCGATCCGGAGATCAAGCGCTATCTCGGCGCGCGCCTCACTCCCACCCGGCACGCGGTGTATCCGCGCAACGCCCTGCTGCGCGGCCTGCTGCGCCGGCATGCGCACCGCTTCGAACACGAAGCCGGCAGCGTGCCGCAGGCCGAGGTGGCCGGATGAGCGCACCGCTGGTGCTGGACCTGGACGGCGCGGTCGGGCCGCTGCCGGGCGCGCGCGTGCTGCCGCTGCGTGCCTGGCAGGACGCGGTGCGCTTCGGCTGCGGCGTGGCCACGCTGGAACGGCTGGCCCGCGAGCTGCAGCCGGCGCTGGAGAGCGCCCACGGCACGGTGATGCTGGGCAGCGGCGATTTCCATCACCTGACCTGGCCGCTGGTGCGGCAGGCGGCGGCGCGCCACGGCGGCCCGCTGCAGGTGGTGGTGCTGGACAACCATCCGGACAACATGCGCTACCCCTTCGGCGTGCACTGCGGCTCCTGGGTGCGGCGCGTGGCGGCCCTGCCGCAGGTGACGCGCGTGCACATGGTCGGCCTGTGCTCGGCCGACGCCGGTACGCGCCATTGCTGGGAGAACGTGCTCGGCCCGCTGCGCGCCGGACGCGTGCACTACTGGTGCCTGGGCGTGGACACGCGCTGGGCGCGCACGCTGGGCTGCGGCCACGCCGTGCACGGCTTCGCCGACAGCGCCAGCCTGCTGGACGCCTTCGCCGCACGCGCCGACGCCGCACTGCCGGTCTATCTGTCCATCGACAAGGACGTGTTCGGCGAGGACGTGGCCCGCACCAACTGGGACCAGGGCCGCTTCCAGCTGGCCGATGCGCGGCGCCTGATCGACGAACTCTCCGCGCCGATCGTCGCCAGCGACATCACCGGCGAGATCTCGCACCATCGCTACCGTCAGCCCTTCAAGCGCCTGCTCTCCGCGCTGGACGGCCAGCAGCCGCCCGATCCGAACGTCCTGCCCCTTTGGCAGGCCGGCCAGCACGCCCTGAACGCGGCGCTGCTGCCCCTGATCGCCGCCGCTTCGGTCGCGGCCTGACAGCCCGCGTCTCGCCGCTCTACGTCGCGCCTTGGCGCAGGACGTCGAGAATGCGCGCGCGCGTGGCCTCATCCAGCCAGGGGCCGTTGCCGATGGTCAGGCTGCACGCGGCCAGTGCGCGCGCCTGCGGCACCTCGGCCTGCGGCACGCAGTCGCGCAGATAGGCGTAATCGGGCAAGGCGTGGATGAACATGCGGCTCACGCCCAGGCCGGCGGTCCATAGCCGCTCAAGCACCGCGTCGCGGCGCGCGCGGTCGGGCAGGCGCAGCCACAGCACCGGCCAGGTGCCGTGTTCGCCGGGGCGGTCGTCGTAGACCTGCACGCCGGGCACGGCTTGCAGCTTCTGCTTCCAGGCCAGGGCGCGATCGCGCGCGTCGTGCAGGAAGGCCGGGAGCCGCGCGCTGGCATGCACGCCGACCATGCGCCGCCAGGCGCCGACGCGGTGCAGCGGAATCTCCGGCCCGAACACATCGCCCACCGCCGCTTCCGGATCGCCGCGCTCCAGCGCGCGCCGCAGCGGCAGGCCATAGGCCAGGGCCAGCGCGCGCGGCCGATAGGCCAGCGCCAGGCCCAGCAGCTCGGCGCTGCGACGCAGCTCCCAGCCTGCACTCGAGGGCACCTGCGCTGCCTCCTCGGCCAGCAGCGCGCGCAGCACCGGATCGGCGCTGACCAGCACGCCGCCCTCGTACAGCGACAAGCCCTTGCCCGCGGCCAGGCTGAAGAACCCGATGTCGCCCCGCAGGCCGACGCTGCGCCCGTCCACGCGCGCGCCCAGCGCCTGGGCCGCGTCCTCGATCACCCAGGCGCCGCAGGCGCGCGCCGCGCCCACCGCGTCGGCGACCTCGGCCACGCGACCAGCCAGGTGGGTGGGCAGCACCGCCAGCGTGCGCGACCCGCACAGGCCGCGCAGGGCGACCGGATCGAGATCGAAGTGTCCTTCGCGCAGCTCGCCCAGGCGCAGGCGCAGTCCGCAGGTCTGCACCGCGATGGCCACCAGCGGGCAGGTGTAGGCCGGCACCACGACCTCATCGCGCGTCGGCGCCAGACGCCGCAGCGCGCGCAGGGCCAGCACCAGCGCCGCGGTACCCGAGCAGGTCAGCAGCGGCGCGGGCAGGTCGAACAGCTGCGCCAGCCGCGCTTCCAGCCCGGCATCGCCGGGCAGCAGGTCGGTCCAGCGCAGCGGCAGCCCCGCCGTGGGCGGCAGTTCACGTCGCGGCAGCACCGGCGATCTCGGCGGTCTGGGTTTCGGCACGCGCCAGGCAGGCCACGCCGGCCAGGATCAACGCCGCCCCCACCAGGTGCACCAGGGTGATCGGCTCGCCCAGCAGCCAGGCCGAGACCAGCAGCACGCTGACCACTTCCAGATGCGAGGCGGCGAAGGCCGGGCCGATCGGCGCGCGCTCCAGCAGCGTCATCCAGGTGAAGAAGGCGCCGATGTAGCCCAGGATCGCGCCATAGATCCACGGCTGGCCGAACAGCCGCTGCAGCCAGGGCAGGCCCCATTCCAGCGGCAGGGCGTGATCGCCGGCAAGCTTGAAGCTTAGCTGCGCCAGCGTGTCGAACGCCATCAGCAGCGGAAAGCCGAACACGTACAGCCGCTTCATCCTCCCACTCCCACCACCGCCACGCCCAGTCCGATCAGGCCCATGCCGGCCACGCGCAGCGGCGTCAGCCGCTCGCCGAAGAACAGCCGCCCGGCCAGCATCAGCGCCAGGATGTTGACCGAGCCCAGCAGCACGCCGCGCGACAGCGGCACCAGCGACAGGAACGCCGCCCAGGCCAGGAACTCCACGACATAGCAGGCGATGCCCAGCCACAGCCACGGCCGCGCCAGCCGGTGCCGCCAGCGCGCCAGCGTCTCTGCGGCCTCACCGCCATCCACCGCCGCGGCCTTGAAGGCCAGCTGGCCCGCGGTATCCACCACCACGGTCAGCAGCCACAGCAGGGCCACCGCCAGACTCATGCCAGTGCCTCGTACCGGTACGGCGCATCGACGCTCGCCCGCGGCGCCGCTTCCGGCTGCGCCAGGCGCTGGAAGAATTCCACCGTGCGCTCGGTCAGCAGGCGCCGCTGCCGGTCCAGGGTCAGCATGTGATAGCTCTCGTGCATCGGCAGGAACTCGGTCGGCCCGGACACGCCGTCCAGCACCCACTGCGCATTGCGCAGGCTGGCCACATCGTCCTCGGTGGCATGCGCCACCAGGCAGGGCGCGGTGACCTGGGGCAGGTGCCGGCGCACCCGCGCCGCCAGCGCGCGCAGCTCGGCCAGCGAATGCCAGGGGTTGCCCGGCAGCCCGGCCACGCTGCTGTCCGCGCCCTGCATCGCCGCGCTGATCTGTGCGCGCAGGCGCTCGTCGCGCAGGCCGAACGGCGGCTCCTCCATGAACATGCGGTCGCGACCGATGCCGGTGGCCTTGAACAGCGGCAGCAGGAAGGACAGGTGACGCGTCCACGGGATGTTCCAGCCGTCATAGACGAAGGTCGCGCCATACACGCCGACGCCCGACACCAGCTCGGGGCGCTGGGCGGCCAGCTCCAGCGACAGCAGCGCGCCCATCGACAGGCCGGCCACGAAGATCCGGTCCACCTTCGTCGCCATGGTGTCCGCGGCCTGCTCGACGCTGGCGTACCAGTCGCGCCAGCCGGTGGCCATCAGGTCGTCCAGGTCGCCGCAGTGGCCGGCCAACTGCACGCCGTGCACGGTGAAGCCGGCGCGGTGCAGGCCGGTGCCGACCCGGCGCATCTCGGCCGGCGTGCCGGTCAGGCCATGGATCAGCAGCACGCCGTTGCGGCCACCTTCGAAGAAGAATTCGCTTGAACGGATCACGTGCCACCTCACTGAAGAGGCCGGCAGGGTGTCACGCGAGGTTTTCCGCTGGCTTTCGTCCGCGCCGGGGCGGCGGCGGGGTTTACGCCAGGTTGTGCTTGCCCGGGTCGGCCGCCGTCTCCGGCCGCGCCGCTGCGGGGAAGCGCACCTCCACCCGCAGCCCACCCTGCGCGCCGCGCAGGAACGCCACCTCGGCCTGGTGGTGGCTGGCGATGCCCTGGACGATCGCGAGCCCCAGGCCCGTGCCCTCGCCGCCGGTGCCGGGCACGCGGAAGAAGCGCTCGCCCAGCCGCGCGCGCAGCGCGTCGGGCACGCCCGGGCCATCGTCTTCCACGCTCAGGATCACCCGCGCCTGCTCGGCCGAGAGGCCGACGGTGATGCTGCGGCCCTTGCCGGCATAGCGCAGGGCGTTGTCGATCAGGTTGTCGAGCAGCTCCTGCACCCCGCGCGCTTCGCCGACGATCGCAGGCACGGGCGTCTCCGGGGGCTGGTAGCCGAGGTCCAGCCCGGCATCGAGCGCCTCGGGCACGCGGGCGGCCACCGCGCGCGGCACCAGCCGGTCCAGGGCCAGCGGTTCATGCATCTCCTCGCGCGGATGCGGCGCCTGCGCGCGGCTCAGCGCCAGCAGCTGGTTGGAGGCCCGGGCCGCACGCGCGGTCTGCGCCAGGATGTGGGCCAGCGACTGCTGCAGCTGGGCCGGATCCTGCGCCGTCATCGCCCGTTCGGCATGCAGCTGCAGGCCCGCCAGCGGCGTGCGCAGCTGGTGGGCGGCGTCGGTGATGAAGCGTTCCTGCAGGGAGATCGCGCCGCGCACGCGCACGAACAGGGCGTCCAGCGCGCGGGTCAGCGGCAGGATCTCGCGCGGCACGTCGGGCTCGGTCACCGGCGCCAGGGCCTGCTCGCGTTCGGCCAGGCGCCGGGTCAGCGGCGCCAGCAGGCCAAGCCCGCGATCGACGCCGACCCAGACCAGCACCAGCACCACGGCGATCAGGCCGGCCTGCAGCGGCAGGGTCATCAGCAGCACGTCGCGGGCACTGCGGTGGCGCTCGCGCAGGGTCTCGGCGACCGTCACCCCCAGCGTGTCGCCGGCCTCGTACGGCGAGGCCAGGCCGACGGTCGCCATGCGCAGATGGTGCTCGTCGTGGAAGCCCTTGTAGAGCACCGGCTTGGTCCCCGGCACCGGCATCCGCGTGTTGCCCAGGCCGCTGTCGCCGTAGAGCAGGCCGTGGCGCCGGCTGATCACGGCGAAGTAGTTGGGCCCGTTCGGGTCGTAGCGCAGCAGGAACTGCGCCTGCTGGGACAGCGCGTGCGACTGCGGCTCGCGCCGCAGCAGCTCGGCCAGGGTGACCGCGTCGTCGGCCAGGCTGCTGTCGTGCGCGCGGTTGGCGTAATGCAGCGCCACGCGATAGGTCAGCCCGGCATCGAGCCCCAGCAGCACCAGCATGGGCACCGCCAGCCACAGCACCAGCCGCCGGCGCAGGCTGGGGTGCGGGCTAGGGCCGGCCATCGATCCCCCTGCAGGCCCTAGGCGTCATCGCCTGTGTCCTGTTGCTCCTGCAGCAGATAGCCCAGGCCGCGGATGGTGCGCACGCCCACGCCGCTGCCCTGCAGCTTGCGGCGCAGGCGATACATGGCGATGTCCAGACCGTTGTCGCTGATGTCCGCATCCCAGCCGCACAGCACTTCGACCAGCTGGGCGCGGCTGGCAACCCGGCCGGTGCGCGTGGCCAGTGCGCCGAGCAGGCCGAACTCGCGGGCGGTCAGCTCCAGCGGGTCTTCACCGATCCAGGCGCGGTGGCCGGCCAGGTCCAGGCGCAGCTGGCCCAGGCGCAGTTCGGGCGCGCCCTGGCTGACCATGCGCCGCAGCAGCGAACGTACCCGTGCCTCGAACTCCTTCAGGGCGAAGGGTTTGACCAGGTAATCGTCGGCGCCCAGGTCCAGCACCTGCACGCGATCCTCCAGCCCTTCGCGTGCGGTGATCACCAGCACTGCGGTGGTGGCCGCGCGGGCGCGCAGGCGCTGCAGCACCTGCACGCCATCCATGGGCCCCAGCAGGCCCAGGTCCAGCACCAGCAGCTGGTACTCGGTGTCGCGCAGCGCCAGATCGGCGCGCGAACCATCGGCCAGATGATCCACCGCATGCCCCTGCTGGCGCATGGCCGAGACCACGGCCTCGGCGATGGCCGCATCGTCCTCGACGATCAGGACGCGCATGACGGACGGGACAGCGGACGAGAAGGGAACGGCGACATGCGCACCACACCACGAAGCGGCTCAACCGGAAGGCGCGAAGTGTCGCTTAAAACCTGTCGCGCCGGTCAGGTCTTTGGGGTTGCGGGCGGGAAGGCGTTTCGACTCCGTGGGGCAGCGCGTCAGGTCACAGGGCTTTGGCTTGAGCCCCCTCCCTTGCGCGCAGCGCAGGGGAGGGATGGGGAGGAGTCGGGGCTTTGCCGGGCAAGCCGCCGAAGCAAGAGCACCCCACCCCGGCCCTCCCCCCTTCGCCTGCGGCAAAGGGGGGGGCAAAGCGCTTGCTGGATGCCTTCTTGCCGTAAGAAGTCCTGATCCATTCGCCGCAGAGCGTCGGCCCGGGCAGGCGAGCGGCGAGCGGGCCTTAGGATGGTCCGCGGCGGCGAGTCCGCCGTCGAGGGCTGACCGAGCGAGGAGTCGCGCCCGACCGGGTCGAGGCGGGTTGGCGAAGCAGGCTTTTCGGGCAGACGCGCGTGGCGACGGCGGGTTGGTGCGACCGCAAGCCGACGATCGGGCATAAAAAAGCCCCGCGGAGCAGGGGGAGCTCGGCGGGGCCAGGGTACGGGAGCCTGGGGAGGGGCTCTTCGTACCAGAGATCGGCCCCAGGGGATGGGGGGCGATCCGCGACAGACCTTGCATCTGTCGAGGGCTATGAAAGCACTCCCAACATGGATAGATCGTGAAGGATCCAGTTAAAAACCCGTTGAATTTAGGGGATATTCAGATCATAAACTGGTCAGTTCTGAAATTAATTTCTCGTTATCTCGAAAATGTCGATGTAACTGGCTGTTTCGCCAGCATCGCGTAGGCCGCAACGCCGTGTTGGCGGCCTGGATTGCGGGTTTTATTGCGCCGCCTGACACAAAGGCGCTATACGCGCCACGTCCAGTTCGCGACACATCCGCACGGCCAATCAGTGCGCCTCGTCCCAGTTGTCGCCGACCCCACAATCGACTTCCAGCGGCACGGCCAGGGTCGCCGCGCCCGCCATCAGGCTGCGCGCCTGCGCGGCGAGGGTCTCGACGAAGTCGGCCTCGGCCTCGAACACCAGTTCGTCGTGCACCTGCAGGATCATCATGGCACGCTCGCGATGGTCGGCGAGCCACGCGTCCACCCTGACCATCGCGCGCTTGATGATGTCCGCCGCGGTGCCCTGCATCGGCGCGTTGATCGCCGCGCGCTCGGCGCCGGCGCGCTGGCCCTGGCTGCCGGCGTTGATGTAGTCCAGATACAGGCGGCGGCCGAACACGGTCTCGACATAGCCCTGCTCGCGCGCCTGCTGGCGGGTGGCCTCCATGTAGTCGCGCACGCCCGGATAGCGGCTGAAGTACAGGGCGATGTAGTCCTGCGCCTCGCCGCGGCCGATGCCCAGCTGGCGCGCCAGGCCGAAGGCGCTCATGCCGTACATCAGGCCGAAGTTGATCGCCTTGGCGGCGCGGCGCTCGTTGGACGTGACCTGGTCGATGCTGCGGCCGAAGACCTCGGCCGCGGTGGCGCGGTGCACGTCGGCGCCGGATTCGAACGCGCCGACCAGGCCGGGATCGCCGGACAGGTGGGCCATGATCCGCAGCTCGATCTGCGAGTAGTCGCAGGCCACCAGCTTGCGCCCGGGCGGGGCGACGAAGGCGCGGCGGATGCGGCGGCCGTCCTCGGTGCGGATCGGGATGTTCTGCAGGTTCGGATCGGACGAGGACAGGCGCCCGGTCGCCGCGCCGGCCTGGTGGTAGCTGGTGTGCACGCGGCCGGTCTGCGGATGGATCATTTCCGGCAGCTTGTCGGTATAGGTGCTGCGCAGCTTGGCCAGGCCGCGGTATTCCAGGATCACGCGCGGCAGCTCGTGCGCCTCGGCGATGGCCTCCAGGGCCTCCTCGTTGGTCGAGGGCTGGCCCTTGGGCGTCTTGACCACCGCCGGCAGGCCCAGCTCGTCGAACAGCAGCGCCTGCAGCTGCTTGGGCGAATCCAGGTTGAAGCTGCGCCCGGCCAGTTCGGTCGCCTTCTGCTGGGCGGCGAGCATGCGCTTGGACAGGTCGGCGCTCTGGCGGCGCAGCTCGTCGGCATCCACGCGCACGCCGTTGGCCTCGATCCGCGCCAGCACCGGCACCAGCGGGATCTCGATGTGGCGATAGACCGAATCCAGCGCCGGCTCGGCGGCCAGCTTGGGCGACAGCACCTGGTGCAGGCGCAGGGTGATGTCGGCGTCCTCGGCCGCGTAGCGGGTGGCGTCCTCCAGGGACACCTGCGAGAACGGGATCTGCTTGGCACCCTTGCCGCACACGTCCTCGTACTTGACCGTGTCGTAGCCCAGGTAGCGCTTGGCCAGGCTGTCCATGTCGTGGCGGGCGCTGCCGGAGTTGAGCACGAAGCTCTCCAGCAGCGTGTCCTGGGTGTAGCCGGCCACTTCCACGCCGTGACGGCGCATGACATGCAGGTCGTACTTGCCGTGCTGGCCGATCTTCTCCACGTCCGCATCGGTCAGCAGCGGGCGCAGCGCCTCCAGCGCATCCTCGCGCGGCAGCTGCGCCGGCGCACCCGGATAGTTGTGGCCCAGCGGCAGGTAGGCGGCCTTGCCCGCTTCGGCGGCGAAGCTCAGGCCGATCAGGTTGGCCTGCATCGGGTCCAGGCTGTCGGTCTCGGTGTCGAAGGCGAAGCGGCCGGCGGCCTTGAGGGTGTCGATCCAGGCATCGAGCTGTTCGGTGGTCAGCAGCGTCTCGTATTCGCCCGCGGCCGACAGCGCCGGATCGAGATCGGGCACGACAGCCGGCGCGGGCGCGGCACTAAAGCCGGTGCCGCGCGCCCTGCCCGGCTCTTTTTCCGCGACCGGCACCGACACGCTGCCGCCGTCCAGCTCCTTCAGTGCCTGGTTGAAGCCATAGCGCGCGTAGAGCTCGCGCAGTTCGTCCACGTGCTGCTCGCGCAGCGCCAGGTCCTGGGCGGCCACTTCCAGCGGCACGTCGGTGCGGATGGTCACCAGCGCGCGGTTGAGCGGCAGGCGCTCGAGCGCCGCGCGCAGGTTGTCGCCGATCTTGCCCTTGATGCTGCCGGCGTTGGCGATGACGTTGTCCAGCGTGCCGTACTCGGCCAGCCACTTGGCCGCGGTCTTGGGGCCGCACTTCTCCACGCCGGGCACGTTGTCCACCGTGTCGCCCATCAGCGAGAGCAGGTCGACGATCTGGTCGGCGCGCACGCCGAACTTCTCCATTACCGCCGCGTCCGAATCCATCCGGCTGCCGCTCATGGTATTGACCAGTTCCACGCCCGGGCGCACCAGCTGGGCGAAGTCCTTGTCGCCGGTGGAGATGGTCACCTGCAGCCCGTCGCGGCAGCCCTGCACGGCCAGGGTGCCGATCACGTCGTCGGCCTCCACCCCTTCCACACGCAGGATGTCGATGCCCAGCGCGTGGACGATCTTCATCATCGGCTCGACCTGCGCCCGCAGGTCGTCGGGCATCGCCGCGCGGTTGGCCTTGTACTCGGGGTACAGGTCGTCGCGGAAGGTCTTGCCGGGCGCATCGACCACGAAGGCGACGTACTCGGGCCGCTCCTTCAGCGTGGCGCGCAGCATGTTGACCACGCCGAACAGCGCGCCGGTCGGTTCGCCGGCCGCGTTGCTCAGCGGCGGCAGCGCGTGGAAGGCGCGGTAGAGGTAGCTGGAGCCGTCGATCAGTACGAGTCTTGTCATGCGCAGATTCTACGCCGCGCCTCCGCGTCACCGGCCGTCACCCGGCAGCACGCGCGCAGGCGGATAATCGGCGCGGTTCCCACCTGCGAGATGCCGCCATGAAGCGCCTGATGCCCGTCCTGACCTGCCTGCTGCTGAGCGGCGGGATCCTGCTCACCGGCTGCGCTAGCGGCGGCGGCGCGCGCCACGGCGGCCAGGACCTGACCGAGATGGACCTGCCCGACGCCGACGTGGCGGTGCGCACCGAGGACAACGGCGATGTCATCCAGGAATATCGCGTCGCCGGCGCCCTGCGCATGGTCAAGATCACCCCGAGCCGTGGCCCGGCCTATTACCTCTACGACGACAACGGCGACGGCAGGCTGGACCGCTCCAGCGACCCCAACCGCGGCGACATCTCGCCGGTGTACTGGAAGCTCTACGGCTGGTGAGGCGGCGGCGTGGCGCGTCCAGGTGTGTCAGACGACTTAGCGCCATTGCCCCCACCATCGTCGTTCCCGCGAAAGCGGGAACCCAAGGACGTCAAGCTTTCGCTTGAAAGGCACTGGATTCCCGCATGCGCGGGAACGACGGACTGTCGGCCGTCCTAGCGCGTCTCCGTAGCCTCTTCGGCGACGGCCGCCCTGCGACGTGCGACGCGCTCCATCCACGCCCTGCGTAACCCGCGCGTGATCGGACGTTCCAGCCAGCGATAGCTGGCCAGCCCGACCAGCGCACTCACCCACAGCACGGTGAGCAGATAGCCCGCCAGCTGCAGCGGCCCATGCAGCGGAATACGCGCCCACAGCGCCTGCACCAGCAGCAGCGCCACCACGGTATGGGTGAGGTAGATCGAGTAGCTGGCATCGCCCAGCCGCTCCAGCAGCGGGTGGCGCGGCGCGCGCGTGCCCAGCCCGATCGCACCGGCCACGACCGCGACACCGCACACGATCCGGCCCGCCAGTGCGAGCTCCTCCTCCGACAGCGCCGGCAACAGCAGCAGCCCCGCCAGGCCGGCCGGCAGCAGCCAGCCCGGCAGACGATCGGCACGGCCGCGGCGGTAGAGCACGCCCAGCCAGAGTCCGCACAGGAATTCGAGCAGCAGCGGGCTGGTGTAGGTGCGTGCCAGCGGGCCTTGGGGCTCGCCCAGCGCACCTGCCGCGACCAGCGCCAGAATCAGCACGGTCGGCACCGCCACCACGCGCCTGAGCACGATGCCGACGCAGAACAGCGCGTAGAAGAACATCTCGTAGTTGAGCGTCCAGCCCACGGCCAGCAGCGGATACAGCTCGCCATGCTTGTCCGGGCTCGGGTGCGGGATGAAGAACAGCGACTGCAGCAGGTGCCACAGTTCACTGGCGTCCAGGCGCGCCTGGTGGCGCAGCAGCTCGATCGCCAGCAGCGCCAGGGTCGCGATCCAGTACAGCGGCACCACCCGAATCACCCGCTTGCCGATGAACTCGCGCCAGCGTTCGTCGCGTGCGGCCACGTACATGATCAGGCCGCTGATCACAAAGAAGATGTCCACCCCGGAGGCGAACGCCTCGTAGTGCGCCAGCGGGTTCCACAGCCAGGGAATCGGGTTGCGCGCGTGGTGCAGGACGACCATCAGCGCGGCCACGGCCCGCAGCGACTGGATGGCGGCCAGGCGGTCCTTGTCCGATCCCATGCGGCTTCATTCGGGCGGCGCCCGCGTGGGGCAGGAGCACCGGATCCTGACACGATGGTCATGAAGCAAGGCCGTGTGCGATCGCGGATCGTGACAGGGGCCGCAGTTGAGCTGGCTCAGGGTGATCCGGGAATCGGCCCGTTGGCGAGAGGCGAAAGCAACAGCAACGGCAACGGCAACAGCCAACCCCTCCCCCTCAGTCGCTAGCTCGCGACTTCGAGCTCCCCTTCGCCTTCGGCGAAAGGGAGGGGGCGGATCTTGAGGGCTCATGCGCTCGGCGTGATCGTGGTTTGGCTCGAGGCGACGTGTCCCATGCCGCTGGCCGGATGCCGCCGGAGCGCCCCTCCTCTTTGCGCGCAGCGCAAGGGGGAGGCTGGGAGGGGGGTCGCTTTTGCTATTGCAGTGCTCGCCGTTGGCGAGGGGCGAAAGCAACGGCAACAGCAACAGCAACAGCCAACCCCTCCCCAGCCCTCCCCTTCGCCTTCGGCGAAAGGGAGGGGGCGGATTTTGCGGGCTCATGCGCTGGGCGTGATCGCGGTTCGGCTCGAGGCGACGTGTCCTGTGCCGCTAGCTGGATGCCGCCGGAGGGCCCCTCCCCTTTGCGCGCAGCGCAAGGGGGAGGTTGGGAGGGGGTTCGCTTTTGCTTCTGAGCTTCTGCGGTATTGGCGAGGGGCAAGTGCGAAAGCAACGGCAACAGCAAAATCAAAAGCGACCCCTCCCCGGCCCTCCCCTTCGCCTTCGGCGAAAGGGAGGGGGCAAGACCGTGGCCAGCTGACTGTCCTGTCAGGCGCCTCGCCCGCGTTGTCTGGGGGGAAGGACGCCTCCGGCGCCCGGATTCGACCGTCTGATCGACAGGATGTGCGTTCATGTTCGTTGATGCCAAGGCGCTGCCCCGCGGCGCAACCGTTCGCTCCCACGTCTGCATCGTCGGTGCCGGCCCCGCCGGCATCGCCGTGGCCACCGCGCTGCGCCACTGCGGCCTCAAGGTCACCCTGCTGGAAAGCGGCGGCCTGGACGAAGATCACGCCGCCCGCGGCCAGCCGGCCAGCACCTCGGTGTTCGACGGCCACCAGGGCATCTGGACCACGCGCCGGTTTGGCGGCAACGCCAACCGCTGGCTGGTCGACGCGGGCACAGGCGCCAACCACCTGCGTCTGACCACGCTCAGCGCGGTCGATTTCGAGGCGCGGCCGTGGCTGCCCGACAGCGCCTGGCCGCTGTCCATCGCCGAGCTGGCGCCGTTCTATGCGCGCGCCCAGCAATGGTTCGAGCTGCCGCCGTGGCACTACGGCCCGGGCTACTGGGAGGGCGCCGATGCGCCGCGCCTGCCGCTGCAAGGCAGCGGCCTGCGCACCAGCATGTTCCACTTCGCCGACAAGGAAGTCGTGCTAAGCGGCCAGCGCGAGCTGATCGGCGCCTCGCGCGACATCACCTGTTACTACAACGCCACCGCCGCGCGCCTGCAGCTGGATGCGTCGAGCGGGCGCGTGCGCGCGGTGCACGCCCTGGCGCAGCCCGGTCATGCGCTGGTGTTCGAGGCCGACACCATCGTGCTGGCGCAGGGCGGCCTGGCCACGCCGCAGCTGCTGCTGGCCTCCGACGATGTGCTCGCCGACGGCATCGGCAACCAGCACGGGCTGGTCGGGCGTTACTTCATGGACCATCCGCTGGTCTTCGGCGGCACCTTCACCCCGAGCTCGCGCAAGCTGATCGACCGCATGGCGCTGTACGACCTGCGCCGCGTCGATGGCACCTCGGCCATGGGCCATCTGCAGCTGACCGATGCCACCCTGCGCGGCGAGCCCAGCGTCAACCTCAGCACGATCCTGTTCCCCCGGCGCAGCATGTCGCGCCGGCGCGAGATCGGCTTCCGCGCCTCGCAGCGCGTGCGCGAGGCGCTGCGCCGCAAGCAGCTGCCGCGCAAGCGCGACCTGGTGGCCGCGGCGCTGGGCGTCGACGGCGTGCTGCAGCAGTACAACGACCGCCTGCGCCGCCCGATCTCGCACCTGGGCGTGGGCGGCTGGTCGCGCCAGGGCGAGCCCAGCCACCGCCTGGACCACTTCGAGGTGCTGCACCAGGTCGAGCAGCCGCCGCGCTACGACAACCGCGTGCGCCTGGGCCAGGAGCGCGACGATCTGGGCAACCGCCTGATCGAGATCCAGTGGCGCTGGCACGATCAGGACATCGCCCTGGTCCACCGCAGCCAGGACATCGTGGCGCGCGAACTGGCGCGCAGCGGCCTGGGCACCTTCCACATCCGCCGGCCGATGGAGATCAAGACCACCTCCACCACGCATTTCCTGGGCACCACGCGCATGCACGACGACCCGCGCAGCGGCGTGGTCGATCGCGAGGGCCGCGTGCACGGCGTGGAGAATCTGTACGTCACCGGTTCGTCGGTGTTCCCCAGTGGCGGCTACGCCAACCCGACCCTGACCATCGTCGCGCTGTCGCTGCGCCTGGCCGAACGGATCCGCAACGAGGCCGGCGCTGCCGCGCCGCTGATCGATCTTCCCAGCGGGACGCGGCGCGCGCCGATCGGCTAGCGTGCATGGCGGGCTCTGGGCTGCGTGCAGGCCCGCCATGAAACGGTCGATCCCGCGTTGCGCGTCTCGCCGACGCGGCTTGGCATGATCGGCTCACAGCCTCCTATCGTCGTTCCCGCGAACGCGGGAACCCAGCGCCTTTCGCGCGATCCTGAAAGCCAACGACACCGCGCTCGCCCCTCTGCAGGAACGACAGGTTCCGATCACCGCCCTTACCTCACCCCGCGACACGCTCTAAAGTCCGTGGCTTTCCCATGAACCAAGGAGGCCGCGATGCGTATCGCGGTGATGGGAGCCGGCGCAGTCGGCTGCTACTACGGCGCCATGCTGGCGCGCGCCGGCCACGCGGTGACCCTGATCGGCCGGGCGCCGCTGGTCGAAGCGGTGCAGGCCCACGGCCTGCGGCTGGAGTCGGCCGCGTTCGATGGCGTGGTCGCGCTGCAGGCCAGCACCGACGCCGCCGCCGCGGCCGAGACCGAGCTGGTGCTGTGCTGCGTGAAGTCCGGCGACACCGAGACGGCCGGCGCCGCGCTCGCGCCCTGGCTCGCGCCGCAGGCCCAGGTGCTCAGCCTGCAGAACGGCGTGGACAATGCCGCACGCCTGGCGCAGGCGCTGCAGCGCCCCGTCATCCCCACCGTGGTCTACGTCGGCACCGAGATGGCCGGCCCGGCGCATGTGCGCCACCACGGCCGCGGCGAGCTGGTGATCGGCGCAGGGGCGACCAGCGCCGCGCTGGCCGCGATGCTGACTGAGGCCGGCATCCCGAGCGAAGTCTCGGACCACGTGGCCGAGGCGCTCTGGGCCAAGCTGGTGATCAACTGCTGCTACAACGCGCTGTCGGCCATTTCCCAGCAGCCCTACGGCCTGCTGGTACAGGTGCCGGGGATCAAGGACACCATGCGCGCGGTCTTCGACGAATGCACGGCGGTGGCCGCGGCCGCGTCCATCACGCTGCCCGACGACCTGTGGGACGCCACTTACGGCCTGGCACGCAACATGGCCGGCCAGCGCTCCTCCACCGCGCAGGACCTGGCGCGCGGCCGGCCTAGCGAGATCGACCATCTCAACGGCGCCGTCGTGCGGCTGGGCCGGGAACATGGCATCGCCACCCCGGTCAACCACACGCTGTGGAGTCTGGTGAAGCTGCTCGAGGCCGCGCCGCGCTAGCGGCGTCGGTCAGGGTGCGCGGCGATACACCGCCGCGTTGATGCACGAGAGCACGCTGATGATGAACCAGCCGAAGGGCAGCAGCGACAGCGTGATCAGCCAGGTGATGACGAAGGCCACGCAGCCGGTCAGGAACCACAGCACCGCCGAGATCAGCCGCCCCTGGAACAGCTGGCCCAGTCCCGGGATGAAGAAACTGCAGATGGCGGCGATGACGTTGCCTGCCGAACCCTGTCCTGCGCTCATGGGGATGTCCTGGAGTCCGATGCGGATCGATTAACCGCGATGCTCACCGTGCACGGCCGCCGCGCCCAGTGACGAAGGTCATGCGCCTGGAGCACGGGATCGGGGCGGCCCAAGCAACCCGTCGTTCCCGCGAACGCGGGAACCCAGCGCCTTCGACTTCTGCACGAATCCGCGCAGCGCGTCGCTTCTGCGGGTTGCGAACGGCGCCTAGTTCGCCACCGCGATCCGCATCCCATGCGGCGCCAGCATCGCATTCACGCGTGCGGTCAGGTCCAGCTCCGGCGGTGCGCATGCCTCGATCTCGTCCAGCCGGAGCATGAACGCATTCCAGAAATCGCCCGGCGCCGGGTGCGCGGCCACCAGCGCAGGCAGGGCCTGTTCCAGCGCCTGGAGCATGGCTTCGAGCTGCGGCGACGTGTCGGGCGGAAGCGCGGTCATGGCGAGCTTGCGCAGGCGCGTGGTGCGACTGCGCGGCGATGGCAAAGGGGGGCCAACGCATCTTAAGGCGCTCGGTAACGCGGCCAAGCGCATCCAACGCCAGCCTGTCCGCTTTCGCTGACCGAAACGCGCCCGGCGCTCAGCGGCGCATGCACCGCTGCCAGCGCGCGTTGACCCGGTCGGCGAACCAGGCGGTGGTCAGCTGGCGAGTGATCTTGGGGCTCTCCAGCCGGATGCCCGGCAGCACCGCGCGCGGCAGCGGCCGACCGGCCGCCGCGTCGCCCAGGGCGAACACGCGTGCATACAGCGCACTGTCCTCGAACGCCAGCGTGTCACCCTGCTGCAGCGCGCGGCGGATCTGGCCCTCGTCCATGTCCAGGCGTGCGCCCAGTGCGCGCACCGCGCGCTCGGTGGCGCCCGGATCGTCCATGCCCGCGCCGGGCCGCAGCAGGTCGCCGTCCAGGGCCAGCTTGATGCCCGAGGCGCGGCTGACCGCGGCCTGGAAGGCGGCGTTGCGGCTGGCATACCAGCCGGCGTTGAAATCGGCGAAGCGGTACAGCAGCGCGTCGTAATGCGCCGGATAGCCCAGCAGATGGGCGGTGCCGAAATACAGCCCACCGCGCCGGGTGAACACCTCGTGGCGCACGCCGGCCTGCAGCGGATACGGATAGCCGCGCGTGCGCGTCTGGGCGAAGGCGATGCTCACCTGCATCGGCCCGCCGGTGCGGACCGGGTTGAGCCCGCCGAACAGCTTGCCGCCCAGCGGCACCATGCCGACGAAGTCCTCGTAGAGCTCACTGAGCTGGCGCTCGGTGCGCACCGCGGCCAGGCGCTGGGCGTAGCTGCGCCCATCGGGCGAGGTGATGCGCAGCGCCGCATCGACCAGCAGGCCCGGCACATGCAGCGCCGCCGCGCGGCGGTCGATCTCGCCGCGAGCGATCGCCGGCAGGCCGGGCACCGGCGGATCGGCCTGATAGGTGGACTCCTGCTCGGTCACCGCCAGCACCGCGCAGACGTGTTCGGGGCTGGGGTCGATGCCCTGCGCGGTCAGCGCCACGTAGACGTCGTCGGCCCAGCCTTGCGCGTTGGACAGCGTGGCCGGCAGCTTGCGCACGATGTCGGCGCGCACCGCATCGGGGTTGCGCTGCGGCGCCTTGGGCTGGGTCGCGCAGCCGGCCAGCAGCAGGCAGAGCAGCCCTGAGGCGATGTGGAGCGTGTCGAGGCGGCGCGGCGGCATGGCGCGCATGCTGCCATGCACGTGCCCATGCGCGCGTCACGGGCATCGAGATGAGGGCGAAGCACTTGCAGGGCGTGCATGCGCAACGTCGCTCCTGCGCGCACACCTTGCCCCCGGCGGCTCCGCATCTCGAAACACCCGCTCACCCACTACCGTCGTTCCCGCGAAGGCGGGAACCCAGCGGCTTTCGCACACCGCCTCGATGCCATCGGGTTCCCAACCTGGCGGGAGCGACGCCATCCGTCGCCCGCTCCCGCCTCGAAGCCCCCGACAGCGCCTACCCCCGAATCCGCCAGGCGATATGCGACAGCACGCGCTCGGCCGGCACGTTGGGCACCAGCCACACCGCGAAACCGGCGACCATCGCCGTGCCCACGACCCACGGCGCCGCATGCGGCGGCAAGGCCAACTGGGCGCGCCAGCGCCCCAGCATCCAGCCCGAGGCGGCCAGGCCCAGCCCCAGGCCGACCACGATCTCCGCCGGCGTGTGGCGGAAGCTGAGCACCCGCGCCACCGCCACGGCCACCGCCAGCGCCACGCCGATCAGGGTGGACAGCAGGCGCGTCGTCGGCGCGGCATGCGCGGCCAGCAGATAGCCCAGCACCGGATACAGCATCGCCGCCAGCGCGCTGTGGCCGCTGATGGTGAAGAAGCCGACGCTGCGCCAGTCCACGCCGAAGGCCTTGTAGGCCAGCTTGGACACCACGATCGCGCCGCCCAGCGCCACCAGCGTGGCAGCCCATGCCACGGCCAGGCGCGGATTGCGCCCCCACCACAGCCCGCCCAGGACCAGCATGACCGGGACCAGCAACCGGCTGTCGCCCATCCAGTTCAAGGCAGTGCCGAGCGGCGATGGCGTCATGCGGGAAGTCCGGCGGAGAGGCGACACCCCACACTACGGCAACCGCACCGAACCCAGGCCGCGTCCCGACTGGGCCGTAATTGCCGTGTGGTGGGAGGTGCACGCCCTGCGCGCACGGCATCGAATCAATCTGGAGTGGCGGTATGGAACGCGTGGACAGCGTGGTGATCGGCGCCGGCGTGGTCGGCCTGGCGGTGGCGCGGGCGCTGGCGCTGGCCGGGCGCGAGGTGCTGGTGCTGGAGGCCGAGTCGGCGATCGGCACGGGCACCAGTGCGCGCAACAGCGAGGTCATCCATGCCGGCCTGTACTACCCGCACGGTTCGCTCAAGGCGCGGCTATGCGTGCAGGGCCGCCAGCAGCTGTACGCTTTCTGCCAGCGCACCGGCGTGGCGCATCGCCGCTGCGGCAAGCTGATCGTCGCGGTGGACGACGCCCAGCGCGAAGGGCTGGCGCAGATCCGCCAGGATGCGCTGGCCAATGGCGTGAGCGACCTGCGCGAGCTCGATGCGGACCAGGTGCGCGCGCTGGAGCCGGACCTGCACGCCGTGGCCGCGCTGCTCTCGCCCAGCACCGGCATCATCGACAGCCACGGCCTAATGCTGGCCCTGCAGGGCGAGGCCGAGGCGCAGGGCGCGCTGCTGGCCCTGCGCGCGCCGGTGAACGCCATCGCCTGCGAAGACCAGGGCTTTGCGATCGAGGTCGGCGGCGACAGCCCGATGCGGCTGCACGCCGACCTGCTGGTGAACAGCGCCGGCCACGGTGCGCCGGTGCTGGCCGCCGCCATGCGCGGGCTGGCCCCGGCGCATGTGCCGCAGGCGTGGTTCGCCAAGGGCAGTTACTTCAGCCTGGCCGGGCGCACGCCGTTCACGCATCTGGTCTATCCGCTGCCCGAGCCCGGTGGCCTGGGCACGCACCTGACCCTGGACCTGGCCGGGCGCGCGCGCTTCGGCCCGGACGTGGAATGGGTCGACACGCTCGACTACACGCTGGACCCGCGCCGCGGCGAGCGCTTCTACGCCGCGATCCGCCGCTACTGGCCCGGCCTGGCCGACGGCGCGCTGCAGCCGGCCTATACCGGCATCCGGCCCAAGATCAGCGGCCCGGGCCAGGCCAATGCGGACTTCCGCATCGACGGACCCGCGCACCACGGCATCGCCGGGCTGGTGAACCTGTTCGGCATCGAATCGCCGGGCCTGACCTCCGCGCTGGCCATCGCCAACCACGTCTGCGCGCTGCTGGAACTGACCGAGCCGGTCGCCGCCTGAGCGCCCGGCCCCTTCACGCGCCGATGCGGGACACTGCGCTCCCTCTCCGAGCAAGCCGAGCCACCCCATGCCGATCGAACTGAAGCTGCTGGCCTGGTCCATCCTGCTGGGCCTGGCTTATGTGCTGCTGGCCGCCGCCCTGGTCACCGCCAAGCGCGGCGTGGCCTGGAACGCCGGCAACCGCGATGCCCCTGTCGAACCGCTGCGCGGCCCGCCCGCGCGGGCGCAGCGGGCCAGCGCCAACTTCCTGGAGACCTTCCCGTTCTTCGCCGCCGGCGTGCTCGCCGTGGTCGCCCTGGGCCGCACCAGCCCGCACACGGCGCTGGCCGCGCAGCTGTACTTCTGGGCGCGGCTGGCCTATCTGCCGGTGTACGTGATCGGGATTCCCTACCTGCGCTCGATCATCTGGGTGGTGTCGCTGTGGGCGATCCTGCAGATGGTGTGGGCGCTGCTGTAGGCACGCGCTTCAGGTGGCGGGGAAGGCGCGCAGCACCGCGGCCGCCTCGCCTGCGCCATCCAGATCGTCGGCCAGCGCGCGGCAGTGCGCGGCCAGCGCGGTGTAGATCCCGGCCTCGGGCCGTTCCGGGCCGATGAAGGCGGCGATCTCCTCCATCTCCGGCGCCCAGCGCCGCGCCTTGGGCAGCAGGTCCGGCAGCGCATGGTCCAGCTGCGCCAGCAGCGCGGGATGGGTCTGCCCCAGCGCCGCGCGCAGGGCCTCGCCCGCGTCGTGGCGCTGCGCCGCCAGGGCCATGGCGGCGCCCAGCAGCGCCACGCCCTTGTTGATGCCGGCGTAGGCCATCTTCAGCGCGCTGGCCGCGCCGACGCCACCGCGCAGCGTGCGTGCCTGCAGGCCATGGGCCTCCAGCAGGGTGGCCAGCTCGGCCGCGTCTTCGGACAGGTAAATGGTCGGGCCGGGCGCCTCGCCCTTGGGCGGAAAGCCGAGGATGCAGCCGTCGACGAAGCGCGCACCCGCCGCCTCGATCACCGCCTGCACCTGCACTGCGGTGTCGGGGTTGATCGCGTTGAGGTCGACGAACACCGGCGGCCGCGCCACGCCCTGGCACCAGCCCGCGAACTCCCGCGCCAGGGTCATCGCCTGCGCCGGCGGCACCACCGACAGGAACCAGCGCGCCTGCATCAGCTCGCCGGTGGCCACCACGCGCAGGCCGGCGGCTTCGGCACGCGCCCGGCTGGACGCGCTGCGGCCCTCCAGCGCGGTGAGCACCGGCACGCCGTGTGCCACCAGGCGCGCGCCAAGCGCCGCACCCATGGCGCCGGGCGCCACCAAGGCCAGGGGATCGGTCATCGCACGCGCTCGCTCACCGGAAGATGCCGCACATCCTGCGCCTGGCCGTCGGCCTCGCCCAGCGATGCCGAGCCGGAACGTCCCGCCAGGAGGAACGTCCGGCTGCTGCGATTCCGCTGCGAACCGTGATCAGTCTTGGCCCTCGGTTGGACACGCCGCAACGCGCCTCATCCAGGCTTGCCATGGGGCGCCGCGTTCCCCAGCGCGGCTCCCCATGGGGCAGTGCTCGCGATGCCGCTACGCCTGCAGCTGCAGCGCGTCGCTGGGGACGATGCGCGCCACGCGCGGCAGCACGTGTTCGAGCGTCATCCGGTGCAGCTCCTCCGAGACGCTGGCGCACAGATCCGGCGCGACGACCACGGCGAAGCCCAGCTCCCAGGCGTGGCGCGCGGTGGACTCGACACCGAAGTTGGTGGCGATGCCGCCCAGCACGATGGTGTCGATGCCGCGGCGGCGCAGCTGCTGCTCCAGGCTGGTCCCGGTGAAGGCGCCCCACTGACGCTTGGTCACGCGCAGGTCGCCGGGCTGGACCAGGCCGTCGTGCAGCTGCGACCAGTCGGCCGGCAGCGGGCCGCCGCCGAGCGGCCGGTCGACCGGCTGGCGCGGCGCATCGACCATGTCCGCGCCGAAATCGACATTGAGCAGCACGACCTGCGCGCCGGCCTGGCGGAAGCGGGCCGCGGCGGCGCGGCCGCGGGCCGCGACTTCCTCGCCACTGATGGGCTGCAGCGGCATGGCGGTGATGCCGTGCTGCAGATCGATCAACACAAGCGCCGTACGGCGCGGGGACAGCGTCAACATGGGGATCTCCAGGGGACAAGAAACACAACACGAAGTGGGTGGGCTAAAATGCGAGGATCGACTCGCATATGAGAATTGTGAGGATGCCCTCGCAAAAGTCAACCCAGGCCATCGCCCC
This sequence comes from Pseudoxanthomonas winnipegensis, assembly GCF_030322905.1. Taxonomy (NCBI): domain Bacteria; kingdom Pseudomonadati; phylum Pseudomonadota; class Gammaproteobacteria; order Lysobacterales; family Lysobacteraceae; genus Pseudoxanthomonas; species Pseudoxanthomonas winnipegensis. The sequence goes on from NZ_CP095475.1 coordinate 4,041,067, forward strand.
CAAGCGCCAGCGCGGCCGCGATCGCGTCGCGGCGATCCTGGAAGCGGCCACCCAGCTGTTCATCGACCAGGGCGCGGCGGTCACCATGACCGAGATCGCGGCCCGCTCGGGCACGGCGATCGGATCGCTATACCGGTTCTTCCCCACCCGCGATGCGCTGGTGGCCACGCTGCTGGAGCGTTACACCGAGGACCTGCACCGGGCGCTGACCGAACTCGAGGCACGCGCCGCCACGCTGGCGCCCGACGCGCTGGCCGATGCGCTGCTCGGCTTGGCCCTGGACCGCAAGGCCGAACGCACCGCCGCGCTGGTCCTGGTGGAGATCACCGGCGACGAGGCCTTGCGCGCGCGGCTGCGCGAGGACATGCGCCAGGGCGTGGCCGACATCCTGCGCCAGGCCGGCACCGTGCCTGCGGCCCAGGCTTCGGCCGCGGCCGAAGCGGTCGTCCTGCTGATCAAGGCGGCCGGCAGCCTGGCCTTACAGCCCGGCAGCCAGGCCGCGCTGGACGAACTGCGCCAGCTATTGCGCCACTACCTGGAGCAGCGCAACCGGTCGCGCTGATCCGCTCGCCGCGTCGTGCCCGGTTTTGCCATCTACAGACAACCGCACAACAACTTTTTAATCCCGTTCCCGGTCATGATGCGCGCTTGCTCGCGGCATCGCGCCGTGGAGGGAAGTGATGAAGTTACGAATCGCCGCGTCCGCCCTGGTGCTGCTGTGCGCCGCCTGCAAACCCGCTGCCACGCCCGAACCGACCGCACCGCCGCCGGTGTCCGAGCCGGCGCCCGCCGAGTGCAAGGCCAACGCCGATTGCGAGCAGGGCGAGATCTGCAGCAACGGCAACTGCACCGCCTCCAGTGCCGGCGCCAACCCGATCGCGCCAGGCGCGCCGGGCGCTTCGGCCCCGACCCTGCCGCCGCAGGACAACGTGCCCCAGCCCGTGCCCTCGCAGGCCGGGCCACCGGCGATGGCCTCGGTCGGCGACCTGGTGCCGGGCGTGCCGACCTGCAAGGCCGGCGATGGCCGCACGCCGATCCCGGTGTGGAAGCCCTCGGTCACGCCGGACAACGTCGTCGGCAGCGCGCCGCCGCAGGAAGACCATCAGGTGGTCGTGCTCGACCTGGAGTCGCTGCACGAGCCCAAGTGCAACGACAAGGACAGCAACCTGTTCACCGTGGCCTCGAGCGGCGCGCCGGAAGAGGCGCTGCGGATCGGCGTGCGCGGCAACACCCAGGAGATCGACGGCGTCTGCCACCTGACCGGCCTCTACCGCACCGAGCTGCTGCCGGCCAAGCAGGGCAAGCGCGGCAAGACCGAGCCGGCCAGGATCGAATTCACCGCCGAGGACGCCTCGGGCATCGCCTCGTCCAACCGATATTGCGTGCAGGCGGCGCCTTGACGGGTGGCGATGCCGGGTCTGGCGTTCGCCGAGGCATCGACGGCCCGCAGATTGCCCGTCATCAGGCACGGCTTTTGTCCTTGAGGGAAGGACTTAAGCTGGGGAAGAACCCAAAGATTTGTCGTTCCCGCGAACGCGGGAACCCATGGACGTTGCTCGACCTGCACGGAAGTCCATGGATCCCGGCGTTCGCGGGGATGACGGTAGTTGGGTGGCCTGTGATCTGGCACAGCGCGCGCTAGGCGCACAGTGAGCCTTTCGCGAAAGCGCCGCGGCGCGGCACGCCCGCGATGCCGCACACAACCCAGCGCTACACTGCGCGCCCGACGTTGCCACGACACGCTCCACCCATGCGCAATCCCCTGCAGGAACAGCTGCTCAAGGCCGGCCTAGTCAAGAAGGGCAAGGCCGACCAGATCGCCCGCGACCAGGTCAAGGCGCGGCTGGCCAAGGGCCAGGCCAAGCCGCCTGCCGATGCGGACCGGGTCGATGCGGCCCGGCTGCAGGCCGAACGCGCCGAGCGCGACCGCGCCCTGGCCGCCGAGCGCAATGCGCAGGCCAAGCGCCAGGAGCTGCAGGCGCAGATCCGCCAGATCGTGGACACGCACAAGGTCAAGCGCGGCGGCGAGGTCGAGTACCGCTTCAACGACGGCAAGGCGATCCGCACCGTGCTGGTCGACACCGCGCTGCGCGCCCAGCTGGCCAATGGCGCGCTGGTGATCGTGCGCCATGGCGAGGGCGTGGAACTGATCCCGCGCGCCGCCGCGCAGAAGGTGTACGAACGCGATGCATCGTTCGTACTGCTCGACCATGGCCGCAAGGAGGGCGAGGCATCGGCCGCGGCGGAGGACAACGCGCCCGCCGGCGACGACTTCTACGACCAGGACCGCTTCAAGGTGCCGGACGACCTGATGTGGTGAGGTACACGGCGGTCACTGACCCGCCGGCGGCTCCCACAGCTCGACCTTGTTGCCTTCCGGATCGATGACCCAGCCGAACTTGCCCTGCTCGGAAGACTGCGTTTCGTCGGACACGTGGCAGCCCTCGCCGCGCAGCGCGACCAGCAGCGCGTCGAGATCGGCGACGCGGAAGTTGACCATGAAGGACGCGGTGCCAGGCGACATGTAGGTCGTGTCGGCCGCGAACGGACTCCATAGCGTCATGCCCGGCGCGCTGCCCTCGCCGCCCCAGTTGAAGATGGCGCCGTTCCAGTCGGCCACCTCCAGACCGAGGTGATCGCGATACCAGGCGGCCAGCGCGGCCGGATCGCGTGCCTTGAAGAAGATGCCGCCGATGCCCGTGACTCGCTTCATGGCGCTGCCTGTGTGGGTGATGGCGGATTCTTGGGCACAGGCGGGACTGAAGCAAGCGCGCCTCAACGCACGCGCACGCCCTTGGCCGCATCCCAGTGCAACGGCTTGTCCGAGCGCGGCAGCGGCGCATCGCGGCGCGGATCGGCGGCCACGCCGTGCGGCCAGTCGGGTGGGCAGATCGCGGTGAAGCTGGCGTAGCCGCCGGTGCCGCCCTTGAACCTTGGGAAGCCGATCGCCACCAGCGCGCCGACTTCCGGCACCTGGTCCAGGTGCGCCACGCCTTCGGCCTGGACGTAGCCGTGGTGCATCAGCCAGGCCTCGCCTTCCAGCTTGGGGCTGTCGTCGGTGTCCAGCGGCTCGTGCCCGTGCAGCAGGATGTGGCGCTGTTCGTGCAGGAACTTCAGCGCCGGCAGCGACACGCCCGGGAAGCGCTCCAGTTTGGCCAGCCCCGGATCCGGCCAGCGCCTGGACCAGTCCGAGCGCACGAAGACCACCGCCCCTTCCGGAATGCGGCCATGGCGCCGCTCGAAGGCCTCGATGTCGGCCACGCTCAGCGCATAGCCGGGGTCGCGCTTGACCTGCTCGACGATGGAGATCACCACCAGTGGGCGCAGCGTGTAGCTGGCCGGCAGTTCGTCGATGGCCGGATATTCCGGCGCCCAGTGCGCGGGCGGATCGAGCTGGGTGCCGAGCTGGTCGGTGGCCAGCGTGTAGCGCGTGGCCTCGAAACCGTCCTTGGCATAGGTGTAGGCGTGACCATCGGCCGGGTCGCGGGCCGGTTCGAATGTCGAGGGTCCGAAGCCGTGCCACACCGGGATGTCCGGCGCGATCACATGCGAGAGCGACACGTACTTCACGCCCTTGAGCTGCTGGGCGTAGACGTCCCAGAGGCGGGTGTCGTCGGCGCGCGCCGGCGGAGCGGCAGCGATCAGGCAGGCGATCAGCAGGCAGGGCAGGCGCGGCATGGGGGGCTCCGTGGGCGTGGGCGTCGTGGACATCCTGCCCGCTCGGCGGCGCACATTCGAGCCACACGCCGCGCGTACCATGCCGGGGCCATGAACCATGCCCTGCCCGCGCGACAGACCCTGCTGGCCGACCTGGCCACGCTGGCCGACTGCGCGCGGGCCGAAGGTTTCGCCTGCATCGCCGCGCGCCGCGAACATGGCGCCCAGTCGGTGGACATCCCCGGGCCGCAGCTGGCGATCCTGCTGCAGGGCCGCAAGCGGGTCAGCACCGCGACGCAACTGCTCGCGTTCGAGCCGGGCGATCTGTTGCTGACCACCCGGGCCTGCCGCATCGATGTGATCAACACGCCCGATGCCGCCAGCGGCCTGTACCTGACCGCGGTGATTCCGCTGTGCGCCGAGGTGCTGGAGGCCGCGCGTCTGCTCTGGGCCGAACCCCTGCCCCAGCCCGGCCAGGCCCTGGCGCGATTGCCCATCGAGGACTTCGCCACGGCGCTGCCGCAGTGGCGCCAGGCGCTGGCCGAGGGACGCTACGCCGAAGCCCGGCTGGTGCTGGCGGGCATGGTGGTGGCGCTGTGCCGGCGCGGACACGGCAGCCTGCTGCTGCCACCCGAGCCGACCCTGGCCGCGCAGGTGCAGGCGCTGGTGGCCGACCAACCGGAGCGCGACTGGCAGTCGCGCGATGTCGAGCAGGCGCTGTCGCTCAGCGGGGCCACCCTGCGCCGCCGCCTGGCCGCCGAACGGACCTCCCTGCGCCAGCTCATCGTCGAGGCGCGCCTGGCGCGTGCGATGGAACTGCTCTACACCACGCGCTGGCCGCTGAAGACCGTCGCCGCCCGCGTGGGCTACCGTTCGGCACGCAGCTTCAGCCAGCGCTTCCAGCAGCGCTATGGGCTGGACCCGGCGCGCATCGGCAACCAGTTGCCGGACTGAGTGCCGCCACGGCGTTCGCCTGCGTGGCCGTCCATGCGAGGGCTGCGGCTGCCCGGCGCGCATGCGCTGGCCGCGATGCGCAAGGCAGCGCGTCCGCCGCGCTCGCAGGCCATGCCGCTGCGCTCGCGATAGCGCGCGGAACACGTGCTGAGCGTTGCGCGCAGCGGGTTGAGCGATTCGCGCGCGCCTCCTCTCCCAGCATGTGTCCAGGGCGCCAGCCGGCGCGCATCCCTGGAGATTCCGCATGACCCTGTTCTCGCCACGTTTGCTGCTCGCCGCTGCCCTGCTGAGCGCGGGCGGCGCCTGCGCCGGTGCCGCGCATGCCGCCGCAAGCGATACGCCCACCGCGCAGGTACCCGGCTATTACCGCCTGCAAATCGGCAGGCTGCGGGTGACCGCGTTGTTCGACGGCACCGTGGCCTTGCCGCGCCAGCAGCTGCTCGGCATCGACGCTGGCAACATCAGCCGCCTGCTGGACGGCCGCTACGTGCCCGAGGACGGCAAGGGCCTGCAGACCGCGGTCAACGCCTACCTGGTGCAGGACGGCACCCATCTCACCCTGGTGGACACCGGCACCGCCAACTGCTTCGGCCCCGGCCTGGGCCAGGTGCTGAGCAATCTGCGCGCGGCCGGCGTGGACCCGGCGCAGGTGGACGACGTCCTGCTCACCCATGCCCACCCGGACCATCTTTGTGGCGTGCTCGATGCGCAGGGCCAGGTGGCCTATCCCAACGCCACGCTGTGGCTGACCCGTGCCGATGCGGCCTACTGGCTCGATCCCGCGTCCGAGGCCAAGGCGCCGCAGCCGCTGCGCTTCGCCTTCCCGCTGGCCCGCAAGGCCGTGGCGCCCTATCAAGCCCAGGGGCGCCTGCGCCTGTTCGCGCCGGGCGATGCGCTGCCGGGCCAGGTGCAGGCCCTCGATTCGCACGGCCATACGGTCGGCCATGTGTCCTATCTGTTCGACGGCGGCGCCGGGCAGCGGCTGCTGGTGTGGGGCGACATCGTCCACTACCACGCCGTGCAGTTCGCCCAGCCGCAGGCCTCGTTCGAAGCCGACAGCGATCGCGCCGCCGCCATCGCCGCACGCCGGCGCCTGATGCGCCAGGCCACCGACGCCGGCTGGTGGGTCGCCGGCGCCCACCTGCCCTTCCCCGGCCTGGGCCATATCCGCAGCGAAGGTCAGGCCTTCGCCTGGGTGCCGGCGGAGTTCAGCCCGCTGCCGCCGGCGACACCTTGAAGCAGCGGCGAGCCCTCGCCATAGAAGCCACGGGGGCGCCCCCCTGTAGAGCGGAGCTTGCTCCGCTGGAGCTTTCCCGAGATCCGATCGAAATGCAGCGGAGCAAGCTCCGCTCTACACGGCTCCCCTGATTCGCCAGGACTGGCGCGTGCGCCGGGGGGCTACGGTTCCGGACCTCAATGCTGCTCCATTATCCGACGTTCGAGTTGAAGCGTGAGCCCAAATACACCAGCGCCGCGAAACACGGCGATGACCGCAACAAGCACGATCGTCACCCACTTGGTGATCAATCGCAGATCCGGATTATCCAGCGCACGCTCGAACCCCGCCGCGTCCACCGACACCACCGGCATGTGCCTGGAATCATGGAGGATCCGACGGGCATCGTCTGCCTGTTCGTTGATGCATACGAACAGCACCCATTGCTTCCCCATGCGGCTTCCTTCCACCTGGGTTTGGAGGGTGGGAATGCCCTTTGACCTGAGCAGATGCCGAAGCTCGGCGAGCTTTTCAACGTCATGGAAGCGGCCGATGAATTCCACGAGGGTGCCCTGTGTGTGGTGAGGCGGACCACCAGCAGCTTGGCTCTGGTCTTATGGCGGCGCTATGGCTGGAGATAAATGACTGGCCACAGAAGTGTCAGGGCAGCGAAAGCGATGAAGGGATATGAGGCGATCCTGGACTTTGCCAAGGAGGCGCAGGCAAGAAACCATGGCCCAAACGCGAGCGGACCGATAAGCGCGAAACCCAGCTGTGACGGGATCAGAAAGACGATTGCCAGACAAGCCAAAAGGCCAACGCCAGCGCAGGTAAACAGTCCCTTTCGATGTCGCCGCAGCCCTTCGAAGAAGTGTTCCAACATCTGCACGGCGTCTCCTCGCGATGGGAACCGGCCAAACGTGATACATGTGGCGAAATCTTGCATCATGCTGGGTCAACCAAACACCTGAATCAAGGGCTGACCCGCAACGCCGACAGGTGACGACGCCAGCGCCCAGTCACGAGGTAGATGGGCAGCACCGCGTCTTTCTCACCCGTCCAGCAGGGCCTTATCGCGCACGGCGCCCTTGTCGGCGCTGGTGGCGAGCAGGGCGTAGGCCTTCAGCGCGGTGCTGACCTTGCGCGGGCGCGGCTGGGCCGGCTTCCAGCCCTTGGCGTCCTGCTCGGCGCGGCGGGCGGCGAGTTCATCGTCGGACACCAGCAGGTTGATGCCGCGGTTGGGGATGTCGATCAGGATGCGGTCGCCGTCGCGCACCAGGCCGATGGCGCCGCCGGCGGCGGCCTCGGGCGAGGCGTGGCCGATGGACAGGCCGGAGGTGCCGCCGGAGAAGCGGCCGTCGGTGAGCAGCGCGCACTGCTTGCCCAGGCCCTTGGATTTCAGATACGAGGTGGGGTAGAGCATTTCCTGCATGCCGGGGCCGCCCTTGGGGCCTTCGTAGCGGATCACCACCACGTCGCCGGCCTTGACCTCGTCGCCGAGGATGCCCTTGACCGCCGCGTCCTGGCTCTCGAACACCTTGGCCGTGCCTTCGAACACGTGGATGGATTCGTCCACGCCGGCGGTCTTCACCACGCAGCCGTCGCGGGCGATGTTGCCGTAGAGCACGGCCAGGCCGCCTTCGGCTGAATAGGCGTGCTCGACGCTGCGGATGCAGCCCTGCGCGCGGTCCACGTCCAGCGACGGCCAGCGCGTGGCCTGGCTGAAGGCGATCTGGGTCGGGATACCGGCCGGGCCTGCCTTGTAGAAGGTCTGCACGGCCTCGTCCTGCGCGGTGGTCACGTCCCACTTGGCGATGGCATCGGCCAGCGTCCGCGCATGCACGGTGGGCACGTCGGTGTGCAGCAGCCCGCCGCGCGCCAGTTCGCCCAGGATCGCCATGATCCCGCCGGCGCGGTGCACGTCCTCGATGTGGTACTTCTGCGTGTTCGGCGCGACCTTGCACAGCTGCGGCACCCGGCGCGAGAGGCGGTCGATGTCGCGCATGTCGAAGGGCACCTCGCCCTCCTGCGCGGCGGCGAGCAGATGCAGGATGGTGTTGGTCGACCCGCCCATGGCGATGTCCAGCGTCATCGCGTTCTCGAAGGCCTCGAAGGTGGCGATGCCGCGCGGCAGCGCGGTGGGATCTTCGGCACCGTACCAGCGGTGGCACAGCTCGACCGCGGCCACGCCGGCGCGCTTGAACAGCGCCTCGCGGTCGGCATGGGTGGCCACCACGGTGCCGTTGCCCGGCAGCGACAGGCCCAGGGCCTCGGTCAGGCAGTTCATCGAATTGGCGGTGAACATGCCGCTGCACGAGCCGCAGGTCGGGCAGGCGCTGCGCTCGACCGCGGCGACCTGCTCGTCCGTCGCGTTCGGATCGGCCGCCATCACCATCGCATCGATCAGGTCCAGCTTGTGGTCGGCCAGCCGGGTCTTGCCGGCTTCCATCGGCCCGCCGGAGACGAACACGGTCGGGATGTTGAGGCGCAATGCAGCCATCAGCATGCCCGGGGTGATCTTGTCGCAGTTGGAGATGCACACCAGCGCGTCGGCGCAGTGCGCATTGACCATGTACTCGACCGAGTCGGCGATGATCTCGCGGCTGGGCAGCGAATAGAGCATGCCGTCGTGGCCCATGGCGATGCCGTCGTCCACCGCGATGGTGTCGAACTCCTTGGCCACCCCGCCCACGCGCTCGATCTCGCGCGCCACCAGCTGGCCCAGGTCCTTCAGGTGCACGTGGCCGGGCACGAACTGGGTGAAGGAGTTGGCGATGGCGATGATCGGCTTGTGGAAGTCGGCGTCCTGCATGCCGGTGGCGCGCCACAGCGCGCGGGCGCCGGCCATGTTGCGGCCGTGGGTGGAGGTCCTGGAGCGGTACTCGGGCATGGCGGTCGGTCTTGAGCGAGCGAGAAGGCTGGCGTGCGGCGGAAAGCCGGCATTTTCCCCCGTTTGCTCCGTTGCTGCTGCAACTGACCGTTCAGCCATGTAAGACCAGGCGCCCGGCACTGCAGGCATCATGGGCCATCGCCCGCCCTGACCGGACCCCGATGAAACGCTCCACCACCACGCGCCTGCTGCTGATGGGCGCCGCGCCCCTGCTGTTCACCGCCTGTCAGAACGAGCCGGAGGTCCGCCAGGGCCTGTACACCACGGTCGAGGCCTGCACCCGCGAGACCGGCGACGCGGCCAGCTGCAAACAGGCCTTCGACAGCGCCCAGAAGCAGTCTGCCGACCAGGCGCCGCGCTACGCCACGCGAGAGCAGTGCAAGGTGGACTGGGGCGAGGACCGCTGCGCCGAGCAGCGCGACAGCCAGGGGCACTCGTTTATCGGCCCGCTGATGGCCGGCTTCTTCATGTCGCAGATGCTGAACAACCGCGCCGGCTTCAACGCCGCGCCGGCCTACCAGAACCGCGACAACGGCTGGCTGCGGCCCACCCCGGGCGCGCGGCCGGACACCTCCGGCGCGTTCCGCACCGGCACCCCCGGCATGACCCCGATCAACGCCACGCCCAACCGCGCCGTGACCGTCAGCCGCGGCGGCTTCGGCGCGCGCAGCAGCGGCCGCGCCAGCTTCGGCGGCTGACATGCGCCGCGTCGCCATCACCCCGCGCGGCGACTGGCGCGCGCAGGCGGCCGAGTGCGGCTTCGACTTCCACACCATCGACGGCGCGCCGTACTGGGACGAAAGCGCGTACTACGCCTTCACCCTGCGCCAGATCGAGGACGACCTGGAGGATCCCAGCGCCGAGCTGCACGCCATGGCGCTGGACCTGGTGGACGACATCGTGCGCGACGCGCAGCTGCTCGAACGCCTGGCGATCCCGCAGTTCGCCTGGTCCTGGATCGCCGAGAGCTGGCAGCAGCGCCAGCCGCATCTGTACGGCCGGTTGGACCTGGCCTACGACGGACGCGGGCCGGCCAAGCTGTACGAACTGAACTACGACACGCCCACGTCCCTGTTCGAGGCCGCGTTCTTCCAGTGGCAGTGGCTGGAGGACCAGCGCGCCGCGCAGCGGCTGCCGGCGCAGGCCGACCAGTTCAACTCGCTGCACGAGGCGCTGGTGGCGCGCTTCGGGCAGATCGCCCCTGCCCTGCCCGGCCCGCTGCGCTTTGCCGCCGTGCGCGATTCCACCGAGGACCGCGGCACGGTGGCCTATCTGCGCGACTGCGCGGCCCAGGCGGGGCTGGAGAGCGAGTTCGTCGCCATCGAGGACATCGGCCTGTCCGAGGACGGCCGCTTCACCGACCTGGACGACGGGGTGATCGGCACGCTGTTCAAGCTCTATCCGCTGGAGGACCTGCTGGCCGAGGAATTCGGCCGCGCCCTGCCGGCCTCGGGCCTGCAGCTGCTGGAACCGGCGTGGAAGGCGGTGCTGAGCAACAAGGGCCTGCTGCCGCTGCTATGGCAGCGCCACCGCGGCCATCCCAATCTGCTGAAGGCGCATTTCGACGATGGCGCGCCGCTGCGCGCGGGCTGGGTGCGCAAGCCGCTGCATTCGCGCGAGGGCGCCAACGTCGCCCTGCACCTGGCCGACGGCGGCTGGCAGGAAAGCGACGGCCCCTATGCCGGACCGTGCATCGTCCAGGCCGCCCATCCGCTGACCGCCTTCGACGGCCGCTATCCGCTGATCGGCAGCTGGGTGATCGGCGATAACGCCTGCGGCATCGGCATCCGCGAGGACGACACCCGCATCACCCGCGACAGCGCGCGCTTCGTGCCGCACGCGATCATCGATGAGGCGCCCGGAGTGTTCTACGCCTGAGCGCGGCGGCAGACTGAGCGGGTTGGAAGGCGATACAAAACGAGGCCTGATGCGATTCCTGAAATCCCATGCGCTATTGATCGCGAGTGTGTTGCTGTACGGCGTTTCGCTGTTCCTGCCCGCCCTGTACGGCGGCGGCTCGTACCTGGTCGGGCTGGTGCTGCTGATCTTCGGCGCGCTTCCGCTGGCCGATTCCTCCTGTTTCGCCTGGCTGGCGAATGGCTTGTACGCCGCGGCGCTGATCGCCTATCTCATGCGCCGCACGCGCGTAGTCCTCGTCCTGAGTCTGCTCGCATTCGGGGTCGGACTGGACACGGTACGCGTGGACCGCTTTCCGCTGGACGAAGGCGGAATGAACGTCATGCGCCAGGCCTTCGGCGAAGGCTTCTACGTCTGGGAAGTGAGCTTCCTGCTGCTGGCCGCCTCGGCTGCATTTCCGCTGCTGCGTGCGCGCAGGAACCAGCCACCGCCTTTGCCGCCGGTGTAACGAAGCACTTGGTCGCGACGGGCGGGTGCGATCTTCAATAAGGCGCACGGGGTAAGAGCGATGCAACCACCCGCTCTTTGTGGGAGCCGCCAGGGCGGCGATGGGCTTGCCCGGGAAAGCCTCATCGCCGCCATGGCGGCTCCCACCTGTAGAGCGGAGCTTGCTCCGCTGCGTTTCGGCCGGATCATCGGAAAGCCCCAGCGGAGCAAGCTCCGCTCTACTCACTTCCGCCTCAAAGCAACCCCTCGCGCTTGACCGCCAGGTAGCGCTCGACCAGCGCACCAGGCAGCTGTGCGGTGGTCACGTCCAGCACCATCACGCCGTGGCCGCGCAGGGCGTCGTGGGCGGCGGCGCGCTGGTCGAGGTAGCGGGCCACCGCGCCGGCCTGGATGGCGCCGGACAGGTCGGTGACCTCGGCCTCCAGCGCTCGATCCAGTTCGGCCTCGCGCAGGCTGGCCACGCACACCAGATGCCGGCGACGCAGCAGGTGCACGGCGGCCAGCAGGTCTTCGATGTCCTCGTCGCGCACGTTGGTCACCAGCATCACCAGCGCGCGGCGGCGCTGGCGCGCGGACAATTCGCTGGCCATGGCCAGATAGTCGCAGGCGGTGGCCGAGGGCTGCAGGTCGTAGGCGGCGCGCAGCAGGGTGTCGATGCCGGCCATGCCGCGCCGCGGCGGCACCCACCGTGGCTGCTCGCCGGTGGACAGCAGGCCGGCCGCATCGCCCTGGCGCAAGGCGAGGTAGGCCACCACCAGCGCGGCGTTGAGCGCATGGTCGAAATGCGCCAGCCCGTCCTCGCGCGCCAGCATGCGCCGGCCGGTGTCCAGCACCAGCACCAGCTGCTGGTTCTTCTCGTCCTGGTATTCGCGCGAGATGAGCTTGCCTGCGCGCGAGGTGGCCTTCCAGTCGATCTGGCGCAGGCTGTCGCCGACGCGGTACTCGCGCATCTGGTTGAAGTCGGTGCCTTCGCCCCGGCGGCGCTTGAGATGGGCCCCGACCAGCCGCGAGGCCTGGTCGGCGCTGAACAAGGCCAGCCTGGCCAGCGGCGCGAAATCCGGATACACCCGCACCGCCTGCGGCGCGCCGACCACGCGCGCCTGCTTCCACAGCCGCAGCGGCGAGGCCAGGCGCAGCTGCACGCCGGCGAACCAGGCATCGCCGCGTGCGATGGGGCGCAGCGTGTAGGCGAAGGTGGCGGTGGCGTCACGCGCCAGGCGCAGCGCACGCGGCAGACCCTGCGAGGGCCATGCGCCCGGATGCAGGTCGAACACTTCCACGCGCTGCGTCCGCCCCGGGGACGCCAGCGTCAGCTGCACCTCGCGCGGCAGGTCCAGCGCCAGCGCTTCGGGCACGCGGCGCCGCACCTGCGGCGCGGGCCGGCGCCACAGCGCCAGCGCATCGAGCAGCGCCAGGCCGGCGATCGCCATCCCGATGCCCTTCCAGGCCGTCAGCGGCAGCCCGGCGAACAGCACGGCCAGCCCGGACAGACCCCAGGCGCACAGCAGTGCGATCAGTGGCGCGGCTGGCCTCATCGCAACCGTGCCGCCATGAGCGCCCGCTCGGTGGGAGCCGCCATGGCGGCGATGAGGCTTTCCCGGTAAAGCCCCTCGCCGCCATGGCGGCTCCCACCTGTAGAGCGGAGCTTGCTCCGCTGGGGCTGTCCCGATGATCCGGCCGAAACGCGGCGGAGCAAGCACCGCTCTACAAGGAGGCGGCGAGGTGAGTGGGACAGACAGGTGCTCCCACGATGGTGCGGGGTCACCCTCACTTGCGCGGCGCCTCGACCTTGGCGAGCAGCGCGGTCAGCACGTCGTCCGGCGACTGGCCTTCGATCTGCAGCTCCGGCGCCAGCGCGATGCGATGGCGCAGCGCCGGCAGCGCGACCTCGCGCACGTCGTCGGGAATCACGAAGTCGCGCCCGCCCAGCACCGCCTGCGCGCGCGCCGCGCGTACCAGCGCGATGCTGCCGCGCGGCCCGGCGCCCAGCGCGATACCCGGCCAGGTGCGCGTGGCGGCGGCCAGGCGCACGGCGTAGTCGATCACCTGCGCGTCCACCTGCACCTGCGCGGTGGCGCGCTGCAGCGCGACCACATCGCTGGCAGAGGCCACGCAGCGCACCTGGCTCAGGTCGAAGTCGGCGGCGGTGCGGCCGGTGGTGATCGCATCGACCATGCGCTTCTCGTCCTCCAGCGCGGGGTAGTCGATCAGCACCTTCAGCAGGAAGCGGTCCAGCTGCGCCTCGGGCAGCGGATAGGTGCCCTCCTGCTCGACCGGGTTCTGCGTGGCCAGGGTGAGGAAGGGCGGCGCCAGCGGGAAGGACTGGCCCTCGATGGTCACCTGCCCTTCCTGCATCGCCTCCAGCAGCGCCGACTGGGTCTTGGCCGGCGCGCGGTTGATCTCGTCGGCCAGCAGCAGGTGGGTGAACACCGGCCCGCGGCGGATCTCGAAGCGCTGCGTACCCGGGTCGAACACCGCATGCCCCGAGACGTCGCTGGGCATCAGGTCCGGGGTGAACTGCACCCGGGCGAAATCCAGCGACAGCGCCTGCGAGAGCGCGCGCACCAGCAGAGTCTTGCCCAGGCCCGGCACGCCTTCGATCAGCACATGGCCGCCGGCCAGCAGCGCGATCAGGATCTGGTCCAGCGGCTGCGGCTGGCCGATGAAGGCCCGTGCCACCTCGGCGCGCACCGCGGCCACGCGTTCGGCGATGCCGTCGAAGGCCGGCGGCGCGGCCTGGGGAAACTCGCTCATAGTCGTTGCCTCATGAACATCAGCAGGGAAATGCGGTCGGCGAACTCGCGACGCTCGCGGTCCGTGGGCGATTGCAGGGCACGCGCCACGCGCGCGGCCGGCAGGTCGAAGCGGCGCGCCAGCGCGTCGGCCTGGGCCGCGCCGGTCAGCGCGGCGGCCACCGGATCGCGGCGGCGCAGCCGGGTGAGGAAGGCCTTGCGCGCGGCGGCATGCAGCAGCACGCCGCGCCGATAGCGATAGAGGTGCTCGCCGCTGGCGCGCACGTGTTCGAGCAGCGAGCGGCGCGCGGGCGCCGGCGGCGGCAGCAGCGGCCCGAAGCGCTGCGCCCGCAGCATCATCCAGGCCAGCAGCGCCAGCAGCAGCGGCGCCCACACCGGCCAGCCGCGCTCGAGCACGGTGCGCCACAGCGAGGGCATCCGCGTGGCGTAGACCAGGTGCATGGTGCCGTGGCCGTAGTTGGGCGCCAGCACCTGCCGCGCCAGCGCCTGATGCGTGGGCGCGCGCAGGCCGCTGCCATCGTCGCCACGCCGCGCCGGCCCACCGTTCTGCAGGAAGTCCACGTCGGCCAGCACGTCCACATAGCCCTGGCCGCGCGCCAGGCGCGCGTAGACATAGCCGTCGCGCAGGTTGCCCCAGGCCAGCACCGGCTGCGCGCCCTGGAAGCTGAAGCGTCGCGCGCCGCAGAACTCCACATGCGGCGGCTGTCCCCGCACCTGGAAGGGCGCGCAGTCGCCGACCGCCATCGGCGTCAGCCGCAGCGCCTCCAGCAACGGCATCGATTCGTGCAGCCCGAAGGCCGGGCCCGGCGGCGTGCGCACCACCAGGTGGCCGCCGCGCGCCACCCAGTCCAGCAGCGCACTCGCACGCGCGGCATCGAGGTAGCGCGGGTCGTCCAGCAGCACCAGCGTGTCGCGCCGGCCCAGCTGGGCGATCTCCAGATCGAAGCGCGGCCGCGCATCGACGCTCACCCCATCGGCGCGCAGCGCCTGCTTGAGGACGTAGAGCGGATTCCACGCCGCCTCGCCGGCCGGCGGCAGGTCGACCCGGTACGCCACCCGTTCGTAGGTGTGCACGAACCACGCCACCAGCACGAACAGCACCGTGCCGCTGGCGAGCGCGATCAGGCCGGGCTTGGCGCCGCGCGTGCTCTGGCTCATGCCGGCCACCGGTAGCGCGTCTGCAGGGCAGCGATGAGCGCCTCGAACTCCTCGGCCTGCGGCAGGCGCTGCGCATAGGCCGCGTACTGCCACACGCGCACCATGCGCGCGAACAGGCCGCGGTCGGCCTCCTCAGGCTGGCGCTGCGCCGCGCGCAGGCACTGCGCCTCGGTCGCACCCGGCGGCAGCACCACGCCGGCACGCTCGGCCATCGCCTCGACGCTGGCGCGATACAGCAGGGCCAGCGCATGGCGCGGTTGTCCCTGTGCCCACAGCCGGCGCGCGCTGGCGGCGATGTCCGGCGGCAGGACCTGCGGCAGCTCGACCACGCCGGTGGTGACGGGCGCCGGCACCGGCCGCGGCGTGCGCACGCCGCGCATCCACGGCCACCAGTGGCGCGCGCTGGCGAGCAGGAACACCAGCAGCAGCCCAAGCACGATCCACAGCCCCCACTCGCCGATGAAGGCCAGCACGCGCTGCAAGCGTTCCAGCCAGCTCATGTCCAGCTTGGGCGGCTCGGCGATCTCGGGCGGCCGGCGGCGCTGCCAGGTGTGGTCGGTGCGGTGACGATCGATCAGCGGGTCCCGATAGGCCTGCACCACCGCGCGGCGGAAGCGCGCATCGTCCACGCGCTGGCCTTCGAACACCTGCTCCACACCGGGCGGTGGCGGCGCCTCGCTGGCCGGCGCCGACTGCTGCGCGCGCAACGGCGCCACCTCGACCAGCGCCAGCAGCAGCACCAGCGGCGCGGCGGCGGCCAGCAGGCGCTGGCGCAGCCGGCGGAAGGCGATCTCCACGTCCCAGGCCTCGATCTGCGTGCGCCGGTTGAGGTACAGGCCGAAGCCGGCGCCGACGAAGAACGGCTCTACCGCGCCGATCGCGATCCAGAAGAACGCGTTGAACCCCAGCTGCGCCCACAGCGGCGGATCGGACAGCATCGCCAGCCCGGCGCGCGCGGCCTGCGGCAGGTAGTCGATCGGCACGAACACGGCCACCATCGCCACGCAGGCCAAAGTCAGTGCCAGCTGGAACCCCAGGAACACCAGCGTCAGCACCAGCGCGTTGCCGTAGAGCGTGGCGCCCAGCACGCGGCGACGCGCACGCAGGCGCGCGCCGTGTTCGCCCTCCAGCGTCTCGATCGGCAGGAACAGGCTGCGCGCGCCGCTGAAGCGCCGCCAGGTCAGATAGCCCAGCATCGGCCGCCAGCCCCAGCGCAGCTGCGCGGCCAGAGTCTGGCGCGTGGTCGGCACCTGCCCGAACACGCCGCGCGAGATCACATACAGCGGCACGCGGTCGAACAGCGGCTTGATCCACCACAGCACCAGGCACGAGGCCAGCGGCGAGGACAACGCCCACGCGCCGGCGTTGACCAGGGCGAACACCGGCAGGGCCAGCCACAGCCACGGCTTCCAGATCGCGCCCGCATGCCGACGCACCAGCGCGGTGCCCAGCTCGACCGCCTCCCACGGCGAGCGCGCGCGCAGCTCGACGGTGAGCTGCTCAGCGCGCATCGCGATCCGGCTCCGCGCCGCCGCGACCACCGCGCCACAGCCACACGATGACCCCGGTCCACAGCACCGCGGCCACCGCGTACTTCACCGGATGCGGAATGCTGGCCACCGAGGACCAGAACGCCTCGATGAAGGCCGCCACCAGCAGCATGAAGGCCACGCCCAGGCACAGCCGCGCGCCGATCGCGCCGGCCTGCACCAGGGCCTGCCCGCGCGTGCGCCGGCCCGGCGCCAGCCAGCTCAAGCCCAGCTGCAGGCCGGCGCCGCCGGCGATCACCAGGGCGGTCAGCTCGAACGCGCCGTGCCCGCACACGAAGCTCCACAGCGGCCCACCCGACCCGATGCGCGTGAGATGACCGAACAGCGCGCCGATGGTCAGCCCGTTGCTCACCAGCACCACCAGGCTGCCCACGCCTACCACCAGCCCGCTGGCGAAGGTCTGCAGGCCGATGCCGATGTTGTTGCGGATATAGACGCCGAACATCATCCAGTCGCTGCCGCTGTCGCGGCCGATGCGCGGGTTGGACGGGTCGTACATGCGCTCCATCGCCGCCACCATCCGCGGGTCCATCAGCGCATGGATCAGCTCGGGCCGGAACTGCAGCAGCACGGTCATGCCCACCAGCGGCACGCCGAACAGCGCCAGCGCCACCCACATGCAGCGCGCCTGGCTGCGCACCAGCCGCGGGAAGCCGGCCATCAGGAACTCCAGCGCCGTGCGCCAGCGCAGCGGCGGGGTGCGGTAGAGCACCTGGTGGCCCTGTTCCATCAGCGTCTGCAGGCGGCCGGTGACCTGCGCGCTGTAGCCGCGCCGTCGCGCCAGCGACAGCTGCTGGGCGATGCGCCGGTAGCGCTGCGGCATGGCCTCATCGCCCAGCGCGCCGGTGTTGCGCGTGTCCTGCGCCCGGCGCGCATCGGCGCGCGTGCGCAGCCAGTCCTCCAGCTCCTGCCACTCGCGCTGGTGGCGCGCGACGAACTGTTCCTGCCTCATCGCCGCCCCAGCAGCCAGTTGGCCATGCCGAACAGGCGCAGCACGCCGGCCGGGCCGCGCGCGCCGGTGAGCGGTTCGAGCAGGTCGGCCAGTTCGACCTGGCGCTCGGGCGTGAGCTGCGGCGCGCGTTCGCCGAAGGCGACGATGGCGGCCTGCTCGACCGGACGCAGCGTGGCGCGTGGCACCACCACCGCGTTGACCGGTGCCGAGGCCGGTGGTTCGGCGTGCTCGGCGTGGATGACCAGCGTGCCGGCGGCCAGATCGCCCAGCCGGCGCGCGGACGGATCGATCAGGCTCACCACCAGCCCGGCGGCGTAGCCGAAGGGCAGCATGTCCACCACGCGCAGCAGGTTGCGGGTGATCGCGGCCGGCCAGCCGATCGGCGCACCGTTGGCCAGCACCACGCGCAGGCGCATCGCGCGCTTGCCCAGCGTCTGCCCGTGCCACAGCGCCTCGAGCACGATCATGTAGCCCCATTGCAGCAGGAAGGCGGCGACCAGGCTCAGGCCACCGCCGAACTTGCCCAACGTGCCCAGCACCATGACGGCGGCGAACATCATCCCCACGCGCACCACCAGGTCCACGCCCCAGGCCACCGCGCGCGGCACCGGCCCTGCCGCAGGCAACTGCAGCGACACGCCCTCGGGCGTGACCACCTCGCGCACCGTATCGAGCACCACGGCCGGCGCGGCCCCCTGCGCGATGGCCGTCATCGAATGTCCCGTTGAAGCACCCGCGCCTGCCTGTCCATGCCTGCCGTCATCCCTGCCCCGGCCAGACTGTAACGAGCGCCGCGCGACTTGCCCACCCTGCCGGTTGGCCTGCCCGGAAGGCCTACACTGCGCCGATGTCCACCTCCGTCCCCTGCCGCAGCGGCTGCGCCGCCTGCTGCATCGCGCCGTCGATCAGCTCGCCGATCCCCGGCATGCCGCAGGGCAAGCCGGCCGGCGTGCCCTGCGTGCAGCTGGACGAGGCGCTGCGCTGCCGGCTCTTCGGCCGGCCCGAGCGTCCGGCCGTCTGCGCCAGCCTGCGCCCGCAGCCGTCGATGTGCGGCGCCTCGCGCGGCGAGGCGATGAGCTTCCTCACCGCGCTGGAAGCGGCCACCCGGCCCTGAGCTCAGCGCACCGTCGCCGAGGCCTTGGCCTTGCGCGAGGCGAAGAACTTCCTCACCGCCGCGGCCGCCGCGACCACGCCCAGGAACAGCAGCTTGCCGAACTTGGCCAGGACCAGGCCCAGCTTGGCCAGCAGGCCGGTCTTGGCCGCCAGGCCGCCGCCGATCAGCGCGGCCACGCCGTAGGCGGCGACCTTGTCGGTGGACGGGTTGTGGTCGGCATAGCGCGCGCCGGCGTCGAACTCGGTCATCGGCAGCAGCTGCTGCATGCCGGCCTGCACCTTCGGCAGCTCGTCCATCGCCGAGACCGCGTTGAGGCTCAGGTAACCGTGGCGGCCGAGCACGCGAATGTCGTAGTTGAGCGTGTGGCTGGGCTGGCCGTTGAAGGCCAGCTCCTTGGCCCAGTACAGCTTCTTGGATCCGGCGTCGTAGCGCGGCGGCACCGCCCAGCCCACCAGGTCGACGCGGCCATAGCCGGCCTTCTCGCGCTCGGCGTTGGCCTCGCGCGTGCCTGCCTGCATGTTCTTGAGCAGTTCGTCGTAGTCGATCTTGGACGCATCGGCGTCGGAGACGTAGCCCTCGTCGTCGTAGGTCACCACCACCGCCCAGCTGTCCTGCTCGTCCAGCCCCGGATGGGTGGGCACCACCATGCCCAGCACGGTGTCGTCCTGCGGATTGCCCCACAGCTGCTCGAGCACCTTGCGGGCGTCGGCCTTGTCCAGATAGCGGAACTGCGTGCCCAGGTTGAAGTGCGCGTGGGCCGGGCCGACCTCGATCTGGCCACTGCGGAAGTGCAGGCTGTCGATCAGCTGCTGGGCCTGTTGCCCGTTCTCGGCCAGCACCGGCAGGGCCAGCCCCATCAGGCACGCGACCGCCAGGCCGCGAAGCGTCGTCCGCATCGTCTTTCCCCTTCGTCCATGTGGGCATCCCCATGCCCGGGGCGCCGAGTGTCGCCCGAGGCACGGCTGGCTGACAACCCGGTCAGCCGTTGTCCTGCCCCAGGTACTGGTCCTTGAGCCGCACGTAGTGCTGGGCCGAATACAGCAGGCCTTCGATGTCCTTGTCCGACAGCTGCCGCACCGGGCGCGCCGGATTGCCGACCCACAGCTCGCCGCTGCCCACCCGCTTGCCCGGTCCGACCACCGCGCCGGCGCCGATGAAGGCGTGATGCTCGACGATCGCGCCATCGAGCACGCAGGCGCCCATGCCGATCAGGCAGGCATCGCCGATGGTGCAGGCGTGGATGATGGTGCCGTGGCCGACGGTGACGTCCTCGCCGATCAGGGTCGGATAGCCGCCCTTGTTGTACGGGCTGTGGTGGCTGACGTGGACGATGGTGCCGTCCTGCACGTTGGTACGCGCGCCGATGCGCACGTGATTGACGTCGCCGCGGATCACCGTGCCCGGCCAGACCGACACATCGTCGCCCAGCTCGACATCGCCGATCACCGTGCATGCCGGGTCGACGTACACGCGCTGCCCCAGCACGGGGCGCTTGTCCAGGAAGGGGCGCAGGTTGCTCATCGGCGCAGTGTAGCGGCGGCCTGGGATCTCATGCCTCCAGCGCCGCCTGCAGCCCCCGCATCCGGCGTTTGACGCCCGCACTGACAGCATCATGCAGCGTCGGCGGAAAGTCGGGCGGCAGTTCGCTTTCGAGCGACCCCAGAGCGGATTCCATTCGATCGGCGATGTCTTCGAAGGCCTTCCGGACAAACGAGGATGAGAGACCCGCCGCCTCCCCCGTCTGGAAGAAGTGTCTGGCCTGGATCTCATCGAAGCGATAGTGGTTGCCGTTGCCGACCGACATGGCGAGCTTCATCTGCTTGCGTTCGATCTGTCGCGCATCGAGGCTGGGCTGCGCAGTCAGGACGTCGTACAGCGGTGTCAGTGCGTAACCTCCACCTGGGTGCAGGAAGATGCTGAAGTTCTTGGCGTGCCCATCGGTCGCGCCGATCAGCCAGAAGACCAGCTGTGCCTGCAGCAACGTGCGGTGATCGTCCGCGGGCGAGTCGGCGCCCTTGAGAAGCTCCGCGATCGCCACGATGCCGGGGCCACCGTGGCTCTGGTACTTGCGCGCCGGCGGGACCGACAACGCCTGGCAGCAATCCTCTTGCGGAAGGCGGATCAGACGGCCATCGCCCCATGCGCGGTCGAAGCGCTCGACCACGAGCGCCATGGTTTGACCGAACATCGCGATCTCGGCATGGTTGACCGGTAAGCCGAGGCGTCTCAGCAACCGCAGGCAGTAGAACTCGTTCTGGACGCTGTTGGAGAGGTCGACGCCGTTCGGCAACCTGCCGATCTGCGTCTTGAACAGATGCGTGGTCGGCGTCGTGCCATGCGGCTTGAGCCATTGGCCGTCCAGCCAGAGCAATGCGGTCTTTTCCTGCGCGCCCGCGACCGAGATCCTGAAGTCCTCGTCCCGGCTCAGACCAAGAGGCGCTTGGGCCAGCGATTTGAGCAGCCGTTCGATGGCCTCCTCGTCGACTGGCTCCCCGGAAATCTTCGCCGCACCTTCCGGCGCCGCATCGCCGACGAGGAATTGCAGGGCGCCGATGCAGTCCCTGCCGATCGCTGCCAACAAGCTGTAGGCGTCAGCGCCGGCCGCACCGACTCTCTCGGCCACGCGCCTTCGCATTTCTTCCGAGTCCGGCAACAGGTTTTCGAAGACCGCGACGACTCGCTCGCCCCGCCAGGGCTCCTCGCGCAGCGGCAGCGACAGCGATACCGGGAAGGCCTTGCCGCGATCCAGCCATTGGCGGTCGTAACGGAACTCGATCGCGCCGCTGGGATCTTTCAGCAGATGTCCAACCAATCGATCGTTCTGGTACACGCGCAGCGGCGGATGTCGACGCGTCCTGGCCATGATCAGATCAGGTCCTGGAGATCGGCACCGCGGCTGCGGGCGGCGATCTGGAATTCCAGATCGAGTGCCGCCAGCACCGCCAGCATCGTATCGAGCCGGGTCGCCGAATTGCCGTTCTCGATCAACGAGATCGTTTCCTGTCGCAAGCCAGCGCGATCACCCAGCTCACGCTGGCTGATGCCGAGGCGCTTCCGATTTAGACGGATGGTGGCGCCGATCTGCTTGGGTGTACGGGCAAGGGCGTGCATGGCGATCTCCTCGCCGCCGAATATGCGTTATTTCCGATAAACGGTCAATATGAAGATTGACGCATAATTTGCCCTTATGCGCCAGGTTAAATAAATGCAGAATATCGATTCTGACGCATAAGTCCGGAGCCACTCGAGTCTCCAGACACGGGCCACGTCCACCAATGCCCCAACGGGGTCATGTGGTGAAATGAGGTTCCACTGCACTTGGCAGTCAAGCCATCGACGGCTTCGACCAGGAAACGCTGTGGGGTATTGCTGGGGGTTAGGCACCAACGGCCCTGAAGAAAAGACAACGGATCAATAGTTATTTCCCTTATGAAGATCGCCAGCTGGAACGTCAACTCGCTCAACGTGCGCCTGCCGCACCTGGAACAATGGCTGGCCGAGTTCGGGCCGGATGTGGTCGGCATCCAGGAAACCAAGCTGGAGGACCACAAGTTCCCCGATGCGGCGCTGGCCGCGGCCGGCTACCGCAGTGTGTTCGCCGGGCAGAAGACCTACAACGGCGTGGCGCTGCTGGCGCGCGGGGCGATCGAGGACGTGCAGATCGGGATCCCCGGCTTCGAGGACGAGCAGAAGCGCGTGATCGCCGGCACCGTCGGGGACGTGCGCGTGATCAACCTCTATGTGGTCAATGGCCAGGACGTGGGCACCGACAAGTACGGCTACAAGCTGCGCTGGCTGGAGGCGGTGCGCGAATGGATCAAGGCCGAGCTGGCCGTGCACCCGCAGCTGGTGGTGCTGGGCGACTTCAACATCGCCCCCGACGCGCGCGATGTGCACGACCCGGAGGTCTGGAACGAGACCCATATCCTCACCTCGGCCGCCGAGCGCGAGGCACTGCAGGCGCTGCTCGGCCTCGGGCTGCACGATGCCTTCCGCCTGCACAGCGAGGAAGCCGGCGTCTTCAGCTGGTGGGACTACCGGATGGCCGCGTTCCGCCGCAACCTGGGGCTGCGCATCGACCTGACCCTGGTTTCCGACGCGCTCAAGCCGCGCGTGACAGCGGCCGGCATCGACCGCGCCCCGCGCAAGTTAGAGCGCCCCAGCGACCATGCCCCGGCCTGGGTGGAGATCGCCTGACAGGCGCCATGGCGACACAGCGCCCAAGAAAAAACCCGGGCAGGGCCCGGGTCTTCTCGCTTCCTGGCTGGCGCGCGTTGCGCGCCAACCCAGCTGCGCTTAGCGCACGCTCTTGCGGGTGAACAGGTTCACGATCGCAAGCAGGATCACCGCGCCGAGCAGCGACCACAGAAAGGTGCCGACGGTGATGGCCTGGTTGATGCTGCCGCCGCCCAGGAAACCGGCGATGGCGGCACCGACGATGCCGACGACGATGTTCAGGATGATGCCCTGCTGGGCGTCACGACGCATGATGATGCTGGCGAGCCAGCCAACGACGCCGCCCACAATCAGCCAAATGATGATGCCCATGATGCTCTCCTCGATTCGTAGGGTGAAAAGCCCCGTCGCGGGGGTGGGACGATTTGGCGGCCGCAGGCGTGAAACCGTCGTATACGAAGGACACACCGCACGCGCCAAACCCCTTGAAAATCAGGGCCGCGCGGGCCGCTGCGTGCGGCGGCCTTCACAAACGCAGGGCTGGTTCTCCGACGAATTTCCATCGCGCGGCCTGTCGCATGCACATGGCTGAACCGAGCGAAACGTTCTTTGCGCAGCACCACATCGGGCCGCTGCAGGTGTGGTGGACCTCGCATCCTGCGCGCGGTTCGGGCGAGCCGGTCGCGCGTCCGCTGCTGGCGGCGTGGTTCGACACCGCGCCCGAGGCGCTGCCGCTGCGGCGCGATCCGCGCGGGCGCCCGCGGCTGGAAGGCGCGCTGGCCGCGCACGATGTGGGCTGGAGCCATAGCGGCGACGCGCTGCTGCTGGCGACCGGGCCGCAGGTGCAGCTGGGCGTGGACGTCGAGCGCCTGCGTCCGCGTCCACGCGCGCTGGAGCTGGCCGAGCGCTTCTTCGCCCCTGCCGAGACGCAGGCACTGCGCGCGCTACCCGAGCAGGAACGCACCAGCGCGTTCTTGCGCCTGTGGTGCGCCAAGGAGGCGCTGCTGAAGGCGCACGGGCATGGCATCTCGTTCGGACTGGAGCGGCTGACGTTCGCGCCCGTCGGCGGCCTGGACGCGCTGGACGCCACGCCGCTGCAGTTGGTCGCCTGCGATCCGCGCCTGGGCGCACCCTCGGACTGGACCCTGCACCAGTGGCAGCCGCATCCGCACTACCTGGCCGCGGTGGCCTGGCGCGCGGCGCCGGACGGCGCGGCCCCGGGCCTGCGATAAAATCGCCGGCGATGACCCACGATTCCCTCCCCGCCGGCCTGGACGCGCCGCTGCGCGACGGGCTGGCCGAACTCGGCCTGTCCACCGCGCTGGCCTCGCCGCTGCTGGCCTATCTGGCCCTGCTGGTGCGCTGGAACGGCACCTACAACCTCACCGCCGTGCGCGACCCGCGGCAGATGGTCACCCGCCACCTGCTCGATTCGCTGGCGATGCACCGTTTCGTCTCCGAGGGCACGCTGGCCGACCTAGGCACCGGCCCCGGCCTGCCCGGCATCCCGCTGGCCATCGCCCATCCGCGCCTGCAGGTGACCCTAGTGGAGAGCAACGGCAAGAAGGCGCGCTTCCTGCGCGAAGCCGTGCGCCAGCTGGGGCTGACCAACGCCAGCGTGGCCGAGAGCCGCGCCGAGGCGCTGGATCGCCCGGGCGCGTTCGATCGCCTCACCGCCCGCGCGCTGGACACGCTGGCCGGCATCGTCGAGGTCGGCGGCCACCTGCTCAAGCCCGATGGCCTGCTGCTGGCGATGAAGGGCGTGATGCCGCACGCCGAGATCGCCGCCCTGCCCGCCGGCTGGCGGCTGGTGGAGGCCACGCCGCTGACCGTGCCCGGCCAGGACGGCGAGCGTCACCTGGTCACGGTGGGACGCGCCTGACCGAAACCCGCATAATCCCCCGTTCCTTTCCCATTCCCCCAGGACACGCCCTCGCATGGCCCGCATCGTCGCCATCGCCAACCAGAAGGGTGGCGTGGGCAAGACCACCACCGCCGTGAACCTCGCCGCCGGCCTGGCCCGCACGCCGCAGCGCGTGCTGCTGGTGGATTTGGATGCCCAGGGCAACGCGACCATGGGCAGCGGCGTGGACAAGCGCCAGATCGAGGCCTCGGCCTTCGAGGTGCTGCTGCGCGAATGCGAGGCGCGCGCGGCGATCGTGCGCACGGCCGAGGACTTCGACCTGCTGCCGGCCAACATCGACCTGACCGCCGCCGAGATCCAGCTGATGGACCAGCCCGAGCGCGAGCAGCGCCTGAAGTCGGCGCTGGAGCCGCTGCGCGCCGACTACGACTGGATCCTGATCGACTGCCCGCCGGCGCTGTCGCTGATGACGCTCAACGCGCTGACCGCCGCCGATGCGGTGCTGGTGCCGATGCAGTGCGAGTACTACGCGCTGGAAGGCCTGTCTGCGCTGATGGACACCATCAGCGCCATCCGCGGCCGGCTCAATCCGAAGCTCGAGATCGAAGGCGTGCTGCGCACCATGTTCGACGTACGCAACAACCTGGCCAACGCGGTCTCGGCCGAACTCACCGAACACTTCGGCGACAAGGTGTTCCGCACCATCGTGCCGCGCAACGTGCGCGTGGCCGAGGCGCCCAGCCACGGCCAGAGCATCGTCGGCTACGACCGGACCTCGCGCGGTGGCGTGGCGTATCTTGGCCTGGCCGGTGAACTGATCCGTCGCCAGCAGGAGCGTACGCGTGCGCAGCAATCCCCCATGGAGACCTATTGATGTCCGCCGCCCCGAAGAAGCGCGGCCTGGGCCGCGGCCTGGAAGCGCTGCTCGGCCCCAAGGCCGCCGAGACCGCACCGGCCGAGGCCCAGCCTGGCGAAGTCCTGCGCAACGTGCCCGTGGGGCAGCTGCAGCCGGGCCGCTACCAGCCGCGCATGGCGATGGACCCGGCCAAGCTGGACGAACTGGCCGACTCGATCAAGGCCCAGGGCGTGATCCAGCCCATCGTCGTGCGCCAGCAGGACGATGGCCGCTACGAGATCGTCGCCGGCGAGCGCCGCTGGCGCGCCTCGCAGCAGGCCGGCCTGGCCGAGGTGCCGGTGGTGGTGCGCGAGCTGGACGATCGCACCGTCATCGCCATGGCGCTGATCGAGAACATCCAGCGCGAGGACCTCAATCCGCTGGAAGAGGCGCAGTCGCTGCAGCGGCTGATCAACGAATTCTCGCTGACCCACGGCCAGGCCGCCGAGGCCGTCGGCCGTTCGCGCGCGGCAGTGTCCAACCTGCTGCGCCTGCTGGAGCTGCCGCCGGCGATCCGCGCGCTGCTCGAGGCGCGCCGGCTGGAAATGGGCCACGCCCGCGCGCTGCTCACCCTGTCGCCGGAGCTGGCCAGCAAGCTGGCCGCCGAGGCCGCCGACGAAGGCTGGTCGGTGCGCGAGGTCGAACACCGCGCCTCGCAGTTCGCCGCCGGCCGCGTGCCGGTCAGCGGCAAGAAGAAGCCGGCCCGGGCCGTGCCGCAGGCGGATATCGCGTCGCTGCAGAACGAGTTGTCCGAGACGCTGGGCACGACCGTGGCCATCGCGCACGGCCGCAACGGCCGCGGCAAGCTGGTGATCCACTACACCGACCTGGACACGCTGGAAGGCGTGCTGGAGCGGCTGCGGGGCAAGCGCGACTAAGCCGCGCAGGAACCGTAACGCCGAAGCTGCACCTACATGCCGTCATTCCCGCGAAAGCGGGAATCCATGGACGTTGCGCTCATCGCTTTCGCTGTTGCGGTCGAAGGCGTGAGTGGAGGAAATAGGTAGCCGCGGCTGCGAGCTCCGTGCGGAGCTTGCCTGGATCACAGGCTGCAGTCGGAGCCCGCGCACCCCTGCAAACCGTCGTTCCCGCGTAGGCGCGAACCCAGCGCCTCGATGCTTCCCTGCGGAGTTCCTGGATTCCCGCCTTCGCGTGAATGGCGGTGCGATGTCCCGGGATGGTGGGGTAATGGCGGGTGGCCGGCCGCTCACTCCCCCTGCAGCTGCGCAAGACGCTGGCGCAGGCGCCTGGACTCGGGCTTGAGCGCGATCATCTTCTGCAGCTGTTCGATGGCCGCCTGGCGGTTTCCCGTTTCGCGATAGACATCGACCAGACCATCCAACGCGTCCAGCGACTTGGGATGGATGCGGGCGTTGAACTCCAGCACGGCCACGGCCTTGTCCGCCGCCTTGCGCTTGAGCAGCTCGCCGGCGACCTGTTCCAGCGGCTGACCCGGAAAGTCGTAACGCTGCGGGACCGCCTTCCACTGCCGATCGAGCCAGCGCGTGATCTGCGCCGCATCCAGGCTGTCGACCTGCTTGTACAGGTCCCAGTGCACTGACATGCGCAGCATCGGGCGCGGCTTGCCCGCCAGGATGGCTTCCACGGCGTCGCGCGCCGCCTCGACGCTGTCGTCCTGCGCATTGTTGGTCAGCATCACGATCTGGATGCCCTGCTCGGGCAACAGGGTCAGATCCGATTTGAAGCCCCGCCAATCGCCGCCATGGGTGACCATGCGCCGGCCGAGCGCGGAGTCCACCAACTTGAAGCCGAAGCCGTACGGCACCTTGCTGCCATCTGACAGCGTGGCCGACGTCGTGGCCAGCGCCCAGTTGGCCTTGGACATCGCCCGGCCCTGCTGGAGCGCATCGGCCCACAGCTGCAGATCGTGCGTGGTGGAATAGATGCCGCCGGGACCGACGGGATAGAAGTTCGGAATCTGGTCGAACGGCTTGCGGCTGCCGTCCGGGCGGACGATGAAACCCCATGCGCGCGGCTGGATCAGCGCATCGTTGTCCGGCAGGCGCACGCGCGTGTGCATCATTCCCAGCGGCTTGAAGAACTCCCGCTGCAGGTACTCGGCGTAGTCCATGCCCGAGACGCGGCCGACGATCTGCGCGAGCAGGATGTAGCCGGTGTTGCTGTACTCGAAGGCCGAACCGGGCGCGAACAGCGGCGGCGCCTTGTGCTGCGCCAGCAGCGCGACCGCCTCGTCGCCGCGCATCGCCGTGGCGACCTCGCCCCGCTTGAGGAGCTGCGTGTAAAGCGGGAAGACATCGGGCACGCCCGAGGTGTGGGTGAGCAGCTGGCGCAGCGTGATGTCGGCATAGGGCAGCTGCGGCAGGTACCTGGCAGCCGGGTCGTCCAGGGCCAGCTGGCCCCGCTCGGCCAGACGCAGCACGGCCGCGGCCGCGAACTGCTTGCTGACCGAGCCGATGTCGAAGGCATCCCCCACCGTCAGCGCGACCTGCGCGCTGGCGTCGGCCTCTCCCAGGGCGCCCTGATAGACGACCTTGCCGTGCTGCGTGACCAGGAAGCTGCCATTGCAGACCCTCACGGCATGGCAGTTCTCGAAATAGCGCGCGACCTCGGCGAACCGAGCGGGGCCCGCGTCGGGCACGCGCGCGAACACGGGCAGGACCGCACAGGACAGTGCGACAACGGCCAGGCGCGGCATGCGCTGAGCCAGCTTGCGTAGAGCATCCATCGGAGTTTCCTCTGTTTGTCTGTACTACTACAATTAGTACAGATCGGATAAAAAAAGACGCCTGCCGATGCAGGCGCCGTGGCGATCGGCCAACCGTGCTGGACAGCCGTCGAAGGCAACTGTACTATTTGTATTAGTACACATCAACAGGAGCGACGAGGTGGCCCGTACCGCAGCGCTGATGATCCAGATCGCCACCGGCGATCCACGCCCCATCGTGCGGCAGATCACCGATGCGATCCGCATGCGGATCGCGACCGGCGACCTGACCCACGGGCAGCAGCTGCCCAGCGTGCGCGGGCTGGCGCAGCAGCTGACGATCAATCCCAACACCGTGGCCAAGGCCTATGCCGAGCTGGTGTCCGAAGGCTGGCTCGATTCGCGGCAGGGCATGGGCTTCTACGTCGCGCCGCCGCGGCAACGGCTCTCCGATGCCGAGCGCGAGCGCCGGCTGGATGAAGCGGTCGCCACGTTCGTCAACGACGTCGTCCCGCTCGGACTGCCGGCCAAGACCGTGCAGCAGCGCATCGCCGACGCGTTCGAGCGCGCGCTTCCGCGCAAGCGTGCGTGATGGAGACTTCCGACACGTTCGGCGCCAGGGACGGCGCGCACGATCTGGCGATCGAAACCGTGCGGCTGAGCAAGCGCTACGGCGACAAGTTCGCACTGGACGGGCTGGATTTGCGCATCCAGCGCGGCCAGATCCACGCCATGGTGGGCGCCAACGGCGCAGGCAAGTCCACGCTGTTCCGCATCCTGCTCGGTTTCCTCTCGCCCAGCGGCGGACAGGCGCGCATCCTGGGCCGCGACAGCCAGCGGCTGACGCCCGCCGACCGCGCCCGCATCGGCTTCGTCAACGAAGAACACACGCTGCCGGGCTGGATGCGGGTCGAGGAGATCACCGCGATGCAGCGCCGCCAGTATCCGCAGTGGCGGCAGCCGATCTTCGATGAGGTCATCGGCCACTACCGGCTGCTGCCCACGCAGAAGATCGCCCAGCTCTCGCGCGGCGAACGCGCCGGCTTCAACCTGGCCCTGAGCCTGGCGCAGTGCCCGGAACTGCTGATCCTGGACGAGCCCACCCTGGGACTGGACGTGGTCGCCAAGCGCGCCTTCCTCGAATCGCTGCTGCACGGCAACGTCATGGAAGACCGCACGGTGATCTATTGCTCGCATCAGATGGAAGAGATCGAGCGCGTCGCCGACAACCTCATCCTGCTCGAGGATGGCAGGCTCAGGCATATGTCGGCGCCGGAAGGCTTCTGCGAGCGGGTCACCTACTGGATCGCGGATATCCCGTTCAAGGGTCCGCCGCACGAGACAATTCCCGGCCTGATGGAAGCGCGCCGGCTCGACGGCCTGCATCACTATCTGGTGCTGGATCAGGACGAGACCTTCGCCGACTTCCTGCGCGCCGCGGGCGCCCGCTCGATCGACGCCATGCCGGTCAGCCTGGACCGCGCGGTCAACGCCTTCCTGTCGATGCGCCACGCGGCCCCGCCCGTCCACTGACGCCAGTCCTGGAGACACATCATGTGGAGCCTGTTCAAGGTCGAATGCGTGCGCTTCCGCACCTGGGCCGTCATCGCCGCGCTCGTGCACCTGTGCGCGCTGGGCTTCGGCACCCGCCTGATGGATCTGGCGCAGCAGACTCTGCCCATCCATCGCGCCATCGGCGGCGTCTACGCGCTGGCCGGTGCGCTGCTGGGGCTGTATCAGATAGGCGGCTATCGCCGCGGCAGTCACTGGGTCACGCTGCTGCATCGCCCTGTGCCGCCGACGCGCATCGCGCTCACGCTATGCGGCGCGGCAGGCGTGGTTCTGCTGGTCGCGGTGCTGCTGCCGACCTTGCTGCTTGCCGCCTGGCAGCAGGGCACGACCGCGCGCGTGGTCGATCTGCGTCATTGGCTGCTGCCCGGCGCCGCATGGCTGAGCGCGATGGCGGGCTATCTGGCGGGTGCCTTCTGGGCTTTGCGCGGGCCGCGGACCGCGCTGGCGGCCGTGGCGCTGCTGGCCTGGCTCGCGTTCGCCGATGCGACCGGCATCGCGATGCTGGCGGTCGAGCTGCTGGTCGCCGCCTGGCTGCTCGCCTTGGTGCTGTGCGCCTTCAGGCCCGATGTCGAGGCCACGCCGCGTGGCCCGTGGGCGAGCGCGCTGCTGGCGCTTCCGCTGAGCGCGGGCGCATATCTGGTCGTGCTGCTGATGCTGTTCGGCGCGGAGTTCCTGTGGATCGCGCAGGGCTCGCATCCCCTCAACACCGCCGTGCCGCCGCCCGGCGGCCACACGGAGGCGGAGAAGATGGAGCCGCGCGCGCGCATGCTGAGGGCCCTGCACGACGCGCGGCCTGCCGATCTGGAGCGACTGCAGGCTGCGGTCGCGGCGGGCAAGCCGCAGGGCCTGACTGTTCGATTCCGGCAGCTGCCCCAGCGCAACGCATTGAGCAACCTCACATCCCTGCAGTTCGACGATCCGGAGCGCCACGTCCGCTGGACCTTCAGCCATGACCGGATGCGCCTGCAGGGCGAGAACCTGCTCAACGGGCGCGCCGTCGGCACGTTGGGCATCGGGCCGCAGCGCGAGGCGTTTCCGTACGTCGCCGTGCCGATCGGTCACCTGCCCGGCCTGCCCGATGACGACACGGCGCTGCTTGCACGCGACACCTTGTACCGGTACGACAGCGCCGACCGGACCATCACGCGCTGGCTCGGTGTGCCCAACGACGAAACCATCGCAGGCGTCGGCCGCATCGGTGGGCGATGGGCCCTGATGAGCGACAAGGCACTGTACTTCTTCCGTGCCGATGCGGCCCTGGCTGAGGCGGCTTCGCCGAAACTCCTGACGCGCATCGCGTTACCTGCTGCCACCGCACGACTGAGCAGCCTCGACATGATCGCCCTGAGCGACGGTGTCCTGGTCTGCCTGGTGGACTCGGAACTGGCGCATACCGAGGACGGCACGCGACCCTCACTGTTCCTGCTGCGCGGCTTCGATGACGGGCGCCCCCCCGTGCTGCATTCCACGTCCCTGTCCTTCGACTACCCCGCCCTGCACCGCTACCGAAGCTGGTGGCCCTCGCCGGCGCTGCACGCTGCGCTGGAGCAGGCGCGCGCCGTGTTCGCGCCCACCTCGCCATTGTCCGCTGCGACGCCCGCGCCCCTGCCCATGCCGATCATGGCGTTCGCAGGGTGCCTCTTGTTGGCTTCCGCCGCGTGCGCCGCCTACTACGCGCACCGCAGAGCTCTTGCAGGACGAGTCCGCCTCGCCTGGATCGTGTTCTGCGGATTCGTCGGTCTGCCGGGGCTGGCCGCCATGATGCTGATGAGGCCGCGCGCGCGGCCGAGCGTCTGACCGCCTGCCAGAGCACTGTGTCGACCGAACACGTCGGGGCGCCTGCTGACGGATGCCCGGCCCGGGCCCACGGTCGCCCGAGGATGTCCAAGCTGCGGTCGTCACCGGTTCCCGCACCGACGGATCGAGCCTGGTCGTCGTGGGACCTATCGCTCGGCTGCGAACAGGGCGGTGTAGCGTCGCTGCATCTCTTCCGGGGTGACCGACTCAATCGCATGGCCGATCAGCCAGCGATGTCCGAAGGGATCGCGCACGGTTCCGGAGCGCTCGCCGTAGAAATGGTCCTGCATCGCACGCTCCAGCGTCCCGCCCGCCGCCACAGCACGGGCCACCAGCGCATCGGCATCGTCCACGTGCAGATGCAGCGTGACCGGCGTGGCACCAAGGTGCTCGGGGCTGCGAACCCCCATGTCGGGATACTCCTCCGACAGCATCAGCGTATGCCCATCCAGATCCACCTCGGCATGGCCGATGCGACCGTCCGGTTCGGTAAGGCGGAACAGCTCGCGTGCCCCGAACGCGCGGGCGTAGAAATCCATCGCTGCGGCGGCATCGCGCACGCACAGGTAGGCATAGAGTTCTTGGATTGCCATGCGCATTCCTCGTCTGGGTTGGGTCCCTATTCTGTGACGCCGCCCTTGCATGGTCTTGCAAGGAATTGACCTGGGCGCGGCTCAGCGCGGCACGTGCCTTGGCGCCGCAGGATCGGCCAGCCGCCGCCAGGCAGAGGGTGTCAGCCCGGCCACATCGCGAAAGGTATTGGCCAGATGCGCCTGGTCAGCGAATCCGCACAAGGCGGCGATCTCGGCCCAGCTCGAAGCCTGCCCGCACGCCAGGTCTATCGCATGGGAGAAGCGCTGCAGCCGTAGCCATTGGCTAGGCGCCAAACCGGTCGCCTGCCGGAACATGGCGATGCAGTGGCGATGGCTGAGCCCGCTGGCGCGCACCATGTCCTCGACGCGCAGATCCGCGCACCAAGGCCGCCGCAGCACCACAGCCAGTGCCGGATGCAAGATCGGCCGCTGGCCGCCGGCGCGCCGGATCAGCCAGCCCTCGAACGCCGCCAGTCGCGTCGACCCGTCGCCGCAGGCATGCAACAGCGCAAGCAGTGCGTCGACCTCGCCAGCGGGAAGCAGCAGCTCCAGCGGGGTGTGATGCCCGGCGAGGGCGGATTCGGGCGCGCCGAACAGTGCCGCGGTGGCACCCGGGCGCAACATCGCACCGACCGAGATGGACGGCTGCGCGACATCGCGCACGTGGTAAGCCGTGCGCACGCCTCCTACCACCGCGTGGCCCAGAAGATGACCACACCGATCCGAAGCATGATCGAACACCCGCAATGGCGCGCCGCCGATGCGCACCGCCAGGTGCGTGGCACCGGTCGGCAGCACATGTTCGCGCATCGTGGCCGGCGCATCCGTCCTTGGCGCAGCGGGTTCGTGCGCCCAGACCGATGCCACCAGGCCGCGCAGCGCAGGGACGGGGAGCCGCTGGAGGGAGGCCATCGGCGGATCCTACGCCAGGCACGGCGGGTGATGCATGTCCCAGCTCCGGGCGGGCTTGAGCAAAGAGGGGCACGTACGAAAACGCTCGTCGACGACACGCGCCCCGTGCCTTGCGGTCACGTCGATACCCAGGGTTACCGCCGACCATTGTTGAGGCACGCATCTTCGCAATATCCGCTTCCAAAACTTCCTGGCGATGCGTGTACGATCGGGCGCGGGGAGGCGGCGCGACACGGATGGGGACACGCAGGATGGATCCAGTACGCTCCAAGACGGCACTGCTGTACAGCACGGTCAGGCGCGCCCTTCAGTCCGGTCGCTATGTCCCGGGCGAACGCATCGACCCGGCATCGCTCGCCCACGAGTTTCATATGAGCCCGACACCCGTGCGATGCGCGCTGTATCGTCTCGCGGGCGAAGGCGTGATCGTCGACCACCCCCGCCACGGCTTCCAGGTGCCGCTGCCTACCGAGCTGGGTCTGCGCGACCAGTACGACTGGATGGAGCAACTGCTGGTCATGGCCTGCGCCTCGCCTGTACGCAAGGAATCGGCGCACTTCAATGTGCTGGCCGCCGTCGACGACGACCTGCCGAAGCGGACGTGGAAACTGTTCGACGCGATTGCGCGCAGCAGCGGACAGTGGTCGCTGCATCAGGCCGTGCGCCGGCACAACGACCGCTTGGCGCCGATCCGCCGCGCCACGCCGGAGTTGAAGATCGACGTGCCGGAAGAGCTGGATCGGCTCCAGCAGCTCTTCGTCGCCCATGACTTCCAACGCCTCGAACAGGCGCTGCGTGACTATCACGCCCACCGCAAGCAACTGGTCCCGCAGATCGTCGCTCTGCTGGCCGAACGCCGCGACCGGCTGCACTGAGCATCCAAAAGAATTCTTCGAGTACACAACAGAAATTACTTGAGAACACCGCATCGCCGTTCCAGGCTGGCCCTGTCATGGATCCGCCATGACACAACCCAAGGAGAGAGCGATGGACACCAACGAGAAGGCACGCGACACCGCGTCCACGGACATCATCGAGCTGGGCGTGGCCAGTGTGGAAACCCGCGGGAGTGTCGGTACCAATGAGCCGATAGGGGGTCACCCCGGCCCGGGGATTTCCGAGGAGTGAGGCAGGGGGCGCGCCGAAAGGCGCGCCTCTTTCCCGGGGGCCGCATGAGCATCCAGTTGAATCCTGATCTCTCGTTCTGCGAGCTGGATGGCCGGCTCGTCTTTCTGGATATCGAAAAGGACCGGTACTTTTCGCTTTCCGAGGAGCTCGAGCGCAGCTTTCGCCGCTACCGCGAGACTCACAATCCGCAAGACCCGGATATCGAACGCCTCGTCGCGCACAGGATTCTGCAACAGGAGCCGCCAACAGATTTCGCCAATCCGCTCGCGCCTCTTGAAACTCCGGAGTGGAGCGCAGTGGAGGCGAGTTGGACGCAGAGGGCGATTCCGTTTCGAGTGATCATCGATGTCTTTCGCGCTGTGATCGGGGCGCGACGTTGGCTCGGGACACGCACCCTTGGAGAGGTCGCCAGAGCGCTGAGCAGGAACCGGACACACGGCACGACCTCTGATCGCACAGCGCCGAGCGACGAACTGCTCCTGCTGGCCGCCAGCTTCAACATCGTCCGGCCCTACGTCCCCATCCAGATGCGCTGCCTGATCGACTCTCTGGCCCTGATTCGCTTCCTGCAGGAGCATGGACATGACGCACAGTTGGTGATTGGCCTCGCGTGCGATCCGTTCTCCGCGCACGCGTGGGTACAAAGCGGCTGTTGCGTACTGAACGACACGCTGGGCTCCGCGGAGTCCCATGTGCCGATCCGGGTGATCTGATGCCCTACGACTACATCGGGCTATTCGCAGAAGATGCAGAACGCGCAAGCGTCCTCGATGAGCTTACCCGCCTAGGGATGCGGCCTCGCGGCCAGGTTGGCCGGGTGACGCTCTTCGCGCCGTACACGACGCCTGTGGCAAAGCTGCCCGGCGGCGGTCTATGCGTGGGAAAGCTCTACGACAGTCGCGGGCGTGAGGCTGAGCTCACATCAATCCTTCCGCAGCGGACGGAGAAAGGAATCATATTCAGATGGCTGCTCGAGCACTTCTGGGGCCAATATGTGCTGCTGCTTCCTGACGACGACCAGAGCGAGGCCATCTCGGTATTGCGTGATCCTTCCGGCGCCGTGAGTTGCGCCTTTCAGGCGCGTGAGTCTTGCTGCTTCCTGACCTCGAGCGTCGCCATCGCCGCCGCTGTTGGGCTGTATCGCAACGTGATCGACTGGGTGTTCATCCAACACTGTGTGGCCTACCCTCACCTCAAGCTGGAACGTACCGGGCTGGGCGGCATCCAGGAGCTGCTTCCCGGCAACACCGTGACCCTGACCGCGCGAGGCCACGCGGACGTCCAAGCGATGTGGACCCCGTGGCAATTCATGGGAAGAACGCAGCACCAGCGCGATCCTGAGGCAGCGGCCGACGCGGTACGTGAGGCGGTAACTAAGGTGGTCGATACCCTGGCCAGCGAGGATGACGGCCTATTGCTCGAGCTTTCTGGCGGGCTGGATTCCTCCATCGTCGGCGCATGCCTGGCCAAGACGTCCGCGCGAGTGTCGTGCTGCACCGCGGTCACGCCGCTGCGCGGGGCGGACGAGCGCCGCTATGCCGCGCTGATCGCCGAGCTACTGGATGTGGAACTTCACGCATGCACCCTGGACTTCGATGATGCACAGATCGACTTCCCGGTGCCAGCGTCGTCGCTGCGCCCGGCCGTATGGGTCCTAGGTCGTAGTGTCGGCCGGATCATGGATGAGGCGGCCGAAAAGGCGGCGGTGAGCGCAATGTTCTCCGGCGGTGGCGGAGACACGGTGTTCGCTTACCTGAGCACGGCCTCGCCAGCGGCGGACGCGTTCCGGGCATGCGGATTGACGGAGGGATTCAAGGCAATCGGCAACCTCAGCCGACTGCACGGCTGCACCTTGGCCAAGGCCGCATGGCTGACCCTGCGCAAGCTCTATCGGCGACCCCACTACCCGCCTGCACCGGACACACGGTTTCTCAGCGCGAGCTGGCAATTGCCTTCCTTGAAACTCCATCCTTGGTTCGAAGCGCCTCGGAACGCGCTCGCTGGGGGGCTGATCGGCACCCAACTCTTCGGCGACGCAGCGCCGCGGGGCGGCGGGCGTCGCGTCCGTATGCCCCTGCTCGCCCAGCCCGTGGTGGAGGCCTGTCTGCGCGTCCCCAGCTGGATGTGGATTGACGGCGGACGGAACCGTGCCATCGCACGGGATGCGTTCTGCGGGGATCTGCCCAAAGCCATCCTCAACCGACGCAGCAAGGGCACCTTCATGAACTACACCGCCGGCGTGTACCGCAGGCGCAGGCAGGCCATCGCCAGCTTCCTGCTGGAGGGTAGCCTTCAGTCCCACGGCCTGCTGGATCGAGCGGCGCTCGAGTGCTATCTGACACAACCCCCGGTCGCGCGGGACGACACTTTCATGCGCCTCTTCGATCTCTGCATGATCGAGAACTGGGTGCGTCATCAACGCTGACGCGACGGTGCGGAACTCTCGCCGGGCATGGCATTGCCTTGCCTGCGCATCTCACGCCAGTGCACGTATTGGGCCTCTTTGTTCGGGGACGGGTCTTCGACGCCCTGCAGCCAGAACCTGAACCAGTCCAGGTTGCGCTCATAGACCGCCAGCTTGTGCCGGGGCTGGAACTTCTGATGCGGCTCGTTCGGGAACACGTAGAGATCCGCCCTCCCCCGTCGTATCAGCTCCGCCGCATAGTCCAACGCCGGAAGGTATTCCTGCTCCGGCATCTGGAACAGGATCGGCGCCTGGATGCGGTTCACATTGAATTCCGGCGACAGCAATTTCCAGCGCTTGGGCGTCTGGTCGGGAGCACCCAAGCCCCAGAGTTCCTTCAGCCCGGCCGCGAACATATCGCCTTTCAACGATCCGAAAAGATAGTAGGTGGAAGAGACCGAGGGCGAACTGACCGACGCCGCCGAGAGCAGATCGGTTTGCATGGCGACCCACAGCGTCACCTCGCTGCCAAAGCTCAGGCCGCCCATGCCGACTCGGTGCGGGTCGATGCGATGCTCGCCGGCAAGCTGCCTAACCGCGCTCTCCACAGCCGAGCGCGCATCCTGATAGCGCGACAGCGGATCCAGCCGATACGGCGTGTCGTTGATGCACAGTGCGGAGATCCCGTTCGCCGCGAGGCTGGCGAAGGGCCACTCATCGCCCACCCCGCCGCGGACGAAGCCCGAGCACAGGTAGTAGTTGACGAACAAGGGCGGCGCCGGCTGCCCAGGCGATAACCTGGCGGCATAGAACTGGCCGGTGAAGACCTGCCCGCGCGCGTCGCTCCAGCGCAGGGCGACGGCGGGCGTCGAAACGGCGAGCGCATGACCCAGGGCGGCGTTGGGATCGTACAACACGTGCGTGGTTCCCCGATCGATGTCGATGGCTTCCAGACGTGGCGGCTGATTCGCGCTGGCGCGGACACACACCAGCGTGTGGGCGGATGCCCCGCATCGGCTGCCGATCTCGCGGCCGCCGTTGAGCAGCCCAGCCGACCTGGCCACCGCGTGGACCTCGCCCGTCCGCACATTCCATCGAAAGATGGACTGCGCGCCGCCGGCCAGACGATCGGTCACGGTGAACAGGACCTCGTCGCGTCCCGGCCGCCACTGGATGGCCGAGATCGCCTGACCCGTACACAGCGCATGCGTGCATACGACGGGCGGGCGGCGGTCATCGAGCGTGGCCGCCGACAGCCTGACGTTGGGCGGCGACTGCAGACCGGCCTTTTCGCCGAAGCGGGTCAGCAAAGCGACCCAGCGACCGTCGGAGGACCCGGCGGTCTTCCACGCATCCGGGAAACGACGGACGATGCGCGCTTCTTCCGGGCTGTCGCCCTCCGACGCCTGCCCGGCCTCTACGAGCGCTCCGGTCCCGAGATCCAAGGTCTTCCAGCGGTCCGGCACATCGGCCAGCAAAGAGGCACGATCGAACCAGACGCCAGCGTAGCGCTGGGTCGCCAGCCTCCCGTCGACGGCGCCAGAGCGCACAAGCCCCTGGCCGATGGGCACCGTGCCGTCGATCCGCACGCCCTGGTCGTACTCGGCCTGCTCCGCGGCCACGACCGCTTCGCGCTTGGCGCCAACGCTGTAACGCAGGCTCCGACCATCCCGCGAGAGCGAGAATGCCCGCACATCCGCCGAGTCCTGTGTGACGGGCCGCGCCCCGCGCCCATCGGCCGAGGCACGCCAGACATCGAGCCTGCCGTCAATCAAGGCGCGGTAGTAGAGCCATCGCCCATCGCCAGACCAGAGCACCGTGGCGGGCAAGGGCGTGCCGGCCGAATCGCGCAGCACCACACCCCCGTCGGCGACCCGCCTGGGGAAGGCGCCCGGCTCCAGCGACTGCACGTACCAGAAGGCGTCGTAAGTATTGCGCTCCACCGAGGCCTGTTCGACCCGATAAGCCACCGAGCGGCCATCGGGCGAAATCACCGGCACCCCGAAATCCGCGACTTCCACAAGATCCCGTGGCTGGACCGCGGTCATGGCGGCCGCGTATCCGGGCACCAGCAGGGTCAGCAACATCAGCCGTCGCATCGCCATCACCAGTGCTTGGAGATGGACATGCTGAGGAAGCGCCCGACGGCCGAGTAGTTCGTCGAGTCGTAAGGTGCGTAGCTCGGCGAGGGCGCGAGATAGGAGGGCGGCGCGCGATCAAGCAGGTTCTGTCCCGCAAGCTCGAACGCAAGCTCATGCCAGGGGCCGCTGCCGGGGCCGGTCTCGTAGCGGAGCGTGGCGTCCAGGGTGGTGAAGGAGGCGCCGCGGATATCGCGCGTCGCATCCCTGACGCCTTCCCTGTAATTGCCGAACACACTCGCCGTCATGCCCCGCCGGTCCCACACCATTCCCAGCCGGGCGTTGATGCGAACCGGATGAAAGAGCGTGCCTGCCAGCGCAACGGGTGCCTGATCCGCCGCGATGGACTGCTTGCTGTCGAGCCAACTGGCCGCACCGCGGACCGTCAGGTCGCCCTCGCCGGCCCCGAAGCGATAGGCGCCGGAAAGATCGACCCCTTTGATCCGCTGGCGCGACGCATTGACATAGCGGCCATCGATGATTGCCACCACCTTGTTCGAGTCATAGGGCGAGCCGGCGTAGTTGTAGAAATCGCTCACCCCGGCCAGTGCCGCGGACTGCTCGCCGGCCGTCGGCGCCAGCGTCACGAAATCCGCATAGGTGGCGTTGCCGAACACATCGTAGGAGGTGATGGGCTGCAGGATGCGCTGGGTGTAATCGATGTCGAACCAGGTCAGCTCGGTCTCCAGCCCCGGCAGGGCCTCGGGATGCAAGGCCAGCGACGCGCTCCAGGTCCGCGCACGTTCCGGTCGCAGATCGCGGTTTCCGCCGGAGAGCCAGAGCGCGGTGGCATCCGCCGGAAGGCCCGTCGCGCCGAACGTCGAAGCGAGGTAATAGATACCGGTCTGCCCGGAGAATCGCTGCATCAACGTGGGGGCCTTGAATGACCGACCCCACGCCGCCTTGAACGTGATTCCGGAGCTCGGCGAATAAATCAGCCCCAGCTTGGGCGTGTTGACCCTGCCGTAATCGCCATCCTCGGTGCGGACCGCGCCGGTCAGTTCGAGACGGTCCACCCCACCAGCGCCCTGCGCGGCATCGATGAGTGGGACGCTGACCTCCGCATAGGCGAAGCGGCTGGCCTGGGCGCCGTCGGCATATCGCTGGTAGAGAAAATCGTTAGAACGGTATCCCGCGCCAGCCGCCAGCCGCGCATCACCGGCAGGCAGGGAAAGGAGCGCGCCCTCCACGCCAAGCTCATAACTGTGGCTGGCGTTGCTGTAGGCGCCGGTGCCGCTGCTCAGCGACTGTCCTGTCGCGGCCAGGATCGCCGGCTGGGCGAACGCGGTCTTGTCCTTGCCGAGCGCTGCGTCCAGCTGCAGGGTCCAGTCGTCGCTCAGGCGCCATAGCAGGCTCGGTGCCACCAGCGTGGTATGGGTTTTGGCCCGATAGGGGTAATAGACGCTTCCGTAGGACTGGGAGGTCTGCGTTTCCCTCGCGCTGCGCAGGCCGTCCAGCCGCAGCTCGAGCGTCTCTCCCAGTGCTTGGTGCAGGCTCAGCACGCCGCTGCGCAGTTCGCCATCGGGCCACAGCGTGGAGGGGCGCAGCATGGCACCCGTGTAGTCCCGTTGATCGGAACGGATGGGGTCGTTCGAGCCCTGTTTCCACGCCGCCACCAGTCCACCGCCTGCCCAGGTGGTGCCGGCGGTCGCGGTGGCCTCATGCGTGGCCAGGCCGCCATCGGTCGCGCCGCCATAGCGTGCGCCGAGCGTGATCCCCTCGAAGTCACGCTTGAGGATGACGTTGGCGACACCGCCGACCGCGTCGGAGCCGTACACCGCGGAGGCCCCGTCGGGCACGATCTCAAGCCGATCGACCGCATCCAGCGGAATCGCGCCGAGGTCGACTGCCTGCGCGAATCCGCTGTACGCCAGGCGGCGGCCGTTGAGCAGGGTCAGACTGGCATCCGGGCCCAGGCCGCGCAGGTTGAGGCTCGATCCCCCGGTGATGTTCTGGTTGGCCGGGCCGCCCGCCGCCGCGCCGGTGGCCACACCCGGATTCTGCCCGCCGCCAAAGTTCTGCGGCAGGCTGCGGATCAACTCACCCAGGTCGGTGAAGCCTTCCTCGCGGATGCGCGTGCTGTCGATGGTAATCACCGGCGAAGGCGTGGTGCCGCCTTTGATGCGGGTGCCGGTGACCTGGACGGTGTCGAGTTGGACGGCGGACGGGGTCGACGGGTCGTCCTGCCCTGAGTCCGTGGGCTGCTTGTCGCTATCGGTCTTGCGTGTGACTTCCTGTGCGTCGACCGCGCCGCTCAGCGCGACGGCGATCCAGAACAGCATGCTGCGAACGACATGTCGTGATTGCCGCGAATCCATGATGCGTCTTCCCCGTTGGCATCCGACAGGCACGACCTGAGCGTTGCGGCTGTCGGACAGCCGCAAACGAAGGCGTATTCCCGTCTGTTGACTTGCTTTCCCCACGCCCACGCCGAGCGGCGGCCGCACGCGCCAGCTCTCAAGGCGAAAGGTCCCATGACTACGATATACGTAGCACCGTGAACACTACGTTTTACGTAGTATCGATGTCAAGCGCCGTTTCTGAAGCTTCCGCATATCGAGGACTGATATGCACGCATGACGCGGAAGCCGCCAGGCAATGTCTACGGCCGACGCCTGCGCGAGGCGCGGGATTTCTACGGGTTCTCCCAGATCCATCTGGCGGTCGCCGCGCGCCTGGATGAGTCCGGCGCCAGTGCGCGGATCAGTCGCTATGAAACCGGCGTCCATCAGCCCAAGCTGGGGCTGCAGAAGCTGTTCGCCGACGTGCTGGCGCTGCCGATCAGCTTCTTCTACATCGAGGATGACGCGGAAGCGCTGAGCGTCCTGGACGCGCATCGGAGTGAGGAGCCCATCCGCTCCCTGGCCAGGGTCATGCGCCAGCTGGGGCAGGCCTGATCTTCGAGGAAGTTGGTCATGGGAAAGGTCTGACGACGCGGACTCGACGGCCACGTCGAAGCCATCAGGCAACCGCTGACCAAAGAAGCGCTGAAGCAGTTCTTTAGCAGAGTCAGCACGCACCAGGCCACGACATGCGTCTCGGCACGTGCAGCCGCACCGCGGCCGACCAAGACAAACTTGGCTGCACGCCGCGTTCTACTTGCGCAACTTCATCGCCGCGCTCGCTAGGCTACGTAAATCGTAGTATCGAGGCAGCCCGGGCGACCGGAAGCTTTCCTGCATGGAAGGCACACGAGTACGCGCCCGTGGCTGACAAGCCGTCGCTCCCCGTCTACAGCCGCAGGCTTCGCCAGGCGCGCGAGACGCATGCGATCTCGCAGCGCGCCCTCGGCATCGCCGCCGGCCTGGACGAATTCGTCGCCAGCACCCGCGTGAACCGCTACGAGACCGGCGTCCACCAGCCCGACCTGCAGACCCTGCAGCGGCTCGCCGCCGTCCTCGGGCTTCCCGTCGCCTACTTCTATGCCGAAGACGACGACCTCGCGCAG
This sequence comes from Pseudoxanthomonas winnipegensis, assembly GCF_030322905.1. Taxonomy (NCBI): domain Bacteria; kingdom Pseudomonadati; phylum Pseudomonadota; class Gammaproteobacteria; order Lysobacterales; family Lysobacteraceae; genus Pseudoxanthomonas; species Pseudoxanthomonas winnipegensis. The sequence continues at coordinate 4,083,288 of NZ_CP095475.1, forward strand.
CTGATTGCCGAGTTCAAGGAGCGGCCAAAGGGCCAGCGCTGATTAACTGCTGCGATCAGGGCCCCACGCCCCGAAAGTATGATCTGACCAATGTTTTAGTCTCTGCTTCCGCCCCCCTTGGCGTTCGGAGGCCTCTCCCACCCATGTTGCAGACCCCTGGACGGCCTTGGGTCTGATTCAGAATAGGGCCACTATCCGCTTCAACCTGCGGCGCCAGCGCGCGCCGGGGAATGCTCGCTTCGCGCTGCCATCGAACGATAGGTCGGACGATGCGCAGAACCCGAGGCGCGGGGAGGGAAGCCTCCAAAGGTCAGGCGCCGAAAGTGCATTCTGACCCCATTTCTTTGGATGGAGAAAAAAATTGGATAGCACATTATTTCACATTTCGAGCACCAGTCTTAATCGCCGGAAGGCAAAGACTCCGCGCCCCTTATTTTCCTGGGGATTAACCTCCCAAGAACTATTCCAGTTAGTGCCCCTAGAACCGTGACGCCCAAATCTATGAAATATATTAATGAAAGATGAAAGTATCCCAGCACGGCATAGCTCGCCGCAATTGAGATGGCGATGTAAAAGCAAGCTACAGCGATTGAGTTTTTAATAATTCCGTCAAGCAACCCTCTCGCGAATATAAATAGGATGAGTGCGGTCGAAGATAATGATACCAAAAGATCTCCAAGGTACGCGATTAAGAAGGTTTTACTAGAGACATTTGCGGGATCCACGGATGTTATTGCGCTTATTATCACGTCAGAAACCACCAAAGCGAGTGAGCAAGCAAGCGCTTTCGTATAATTAACCTTCTTCATGATTTAAACTCTTTAATCCGGCCTTCTGTGATTGTACGGCTCTGGCCGCTGAACCGGAGGTTGCGGCGGCGGACCCTGATCTTGTGGAACAGGCAACCCTTTGGGTTTGCTATTCGGATCTGTTTGAGTTGCTTTATCCACACCCGACTCGGTCACGTCTCCAACTATTTTACCTACCACCGCGCCAACAACCTCAGCAGCCGGCCCGCCAATTTTTCCATCCAGCACTTTTTCTGTCACTTGCCCTGCCACTTCACCTGTCACGACGCCTGACGCCTTGCCAACAGGTTTTTTCCCATTGTAAACATCTACAGTAATCTCAATGCCATCCTTAATGGTGCCAGCGGGAGTAAGACTAATAACGCCATTAGCCATAGTTTTATCTGCTTCATGCAGCCTATCCATCTCCTCCCTGGCCTTCTTCTCATCTCCTTTGGAGTTTATATATGCCCTAATCAATCTTCCCATTTCACGGCTTTGACGGCCGTCGGGATCGGTATATCGCAGCGGATTTCCTTGGGCGTACGCATACCTACCGAAACCCGTGATAGGGTTCTGCAGCGGCATCAGTGGGTCGGTAGAGAGAAATCTGCCCACCTGTGCATCATAATAGCGCTGCTGCATGTAGGTCATGCTTGTCGCGGCATCCTGGGTATGTCCAGTGAAGCCGGGACCATCCTTCTCAGGCCGGTTGACCAATTTACCGTAGGGCTCGTACTCACTCGTTTCGACCAACGCCCGGCTTTGATCCGTCACGGCTACCGGTGAGCCAAGCGCGTCGGTGTGCTGATACTTGGTCTTGAATGCGCCGCCTCCGGTACTCTGCTCGCGGATGGACACTAGGCTGCCGCCAAGGTAGATGTAATCGAACACAGTATTGGTGCGCGCATCGCTGGCGTAGACCAACTCTCCGCTGCTGCTGTACTGACTTCGCTTGGCGACGCCGTTGACAGTGTCAAGCACCCGCAGCCCCTTACCATCGTACTGGTAAGCGCCCTTGTTACCAGACACGCTACGCAGCCTGTTGCCGGTGTCGAAGCTATACAGCACGCCGTTCTTGTTGCTCAGGTTGCCGCGGGCGTCGTAGTCCAGGCCGACGACGGTTGCGCCGCCGGGCCCGTCGGTGATGCTGGCCAGTCGGTTTTGCGCGTTGTAGATGTACCAGTAGTTGCGGGCGCTGTTGCCACCAGTGATCTGTGCGCTGATGAGGTTGTCCAGCGCGTCGTAGCCGTAGGCCGCGGTGCCGAACATGGGCGACGAGGCATAGGTCAGACGGTCCAGACCGTCGTAGGACATGGAGACGCTGCGTCGGCCGCCAGCACTGTAGTCGGTGATCTGCTTGACGTTGCCGTTGGCGTCGTAGGCGTAGCCGGAGTCCAGCGGCCGCACGTCGCCCAGCGCATCGGTCGAACGCTCGGGCAGCTGCCTGGCGTTCTGCTGCATCGTGTGGACGATGCCGTTGCCGTAGGTTAACTGCTTGATCGCGCCGTTCGGCCAGTAGCTGACGTCCGTGGCGAAGGAGCCTGCCTTGGTCGGCTGCCCCAACGCGTTGGGCGCGTAGTCTACGGTCATGCCGTGCCAGGTGTTGCTGGCCAGACTGCCGTTGCTGTCGTAACCGTAGGCGTAGTCGGTCGCCGTGCCGGCGGCGTCCAGCCGCTCTAGCGTCATGAGGCGCCGGTGGTTGTAGAGGTAGCTGTTGGTAACCGTCCCGCCCCCGTTGCTGTTGTTGGTGGCGATCGCCTCAACCAGTCCATCGGGGGTATAGGTCAGCACCTGGTTGCCGATGCCGTCGGGGAAAGACACGCTTTCGACCTGGTTGCGCACGGTGTAGGTGCGTACCACTTTGGCCGAAGCGGGCACCTGGTCGCGATCGCAGCTGGTGGTCGAAGGAAGCGACAGGCCACTCGCACTCCAGATCACGTTGCCGACGGCGTCATAGTCCACCACGGTCGTGCCCGATTCGGGCTCGATCGTCTTGCACAGACGCTGGTACTGGTCGTAGACGTAGGAGCGGGTCACCGAGGCAGGTGAGGCTGGCCCGATGACCTGCGCAGTCACGGTCGCCGTCGTGGTCTGGCCGCCGCGCCGGTCCGTGGCGACGGCGCGCAGGTTGTAGGTCCCTGCAGCCAGACCGGTCAGGGTGTACTGATAGGGGGCGGATGTGGAGGAGCCCACCACCTGATCGTTGGACAGAAACTCGACCTTGACCACCGCATCGTCCGCGTCGCTGGCGGTGGCCGACATCTGGATCGAACCGGGCGCGGCCATGCGGGGGGACCCCGTCGGGGCCGTCAAGGTGATGCTGGGCAATTGGTTCTGCGGGACAGCGAAGGATCCAGAGTGGCTGATGAGGTTGTTGCCGCCACCGAGCGGAGACAACCCGTGGATGTAGATACTCTTGCCCGCCTGCTGCCGGATCAGATCGTCGGAGAACGGGATGTCGAAGGCATACGCGGTCCCCTGCGTCTTGCAGATTCCCGCCACGTCCTGGCCAGACGCGCGGTTGGCGACGTACTCCCCAGCAAAGGCGCCAGTTCCCGCTGCTCCACCAACATACATGTGCACGGTGATCGACGCGGCAACATACGTCGAACAGGCCCAGCCCCAGACGTGGTGATTGTCTGGCTGGGCCATGTCACCGATCACCCGGGACGCGTAGACGGTCACGGCACCGCTCGTCGTGCTTGCGCCGCGGGTATCGGTGGCCCGTGCTGCCACGGTGTGGGCGCCCTCGGCGATCGAAGACCATGTCCCCTGATAGGGCGCACTGCTGTCGGTCGCAACGACGTTTCCGTCGCCAATAAACGCAACCGAGGCCACGGGGCCGTCCGGATCCGAGGCGTTTGCTGCGAGACTGAAGGAGCCGCCCTCGGCAATGATCGCGCCGCCGCTTGGTGCGGTCAGTTGTGCGATTGGGGCCTGGTTCTGAGGGACCGTGTACGAGCCCGAGTGCCCGATAAGATTGTGGCTGCCGCCAAGTGGAGAAATGCCATGGATGTAGATGCTCTTGCCCGCGTGCTGCCGGACAAGATCATCGGTAAGAGGTATCTCGAACATGTACGCGGAGCCCTGCGTCCTGCACGCAGCGGCGACATCCGTCCCAGACGCCTTGTTCGCTGAATACTCGCCAGCGTAAGTCCCGGTCCCATAAGGACCCCCGACGTAAAGATGGACCTGGATCGAACTCGCCAAGTAGGTGGAGCAGGCCCACCCCCAGATCCGATAGCTGTCCGGCTGACCGATGTCGCCGATCACGCGCGATGCGTAGACGGTCACCGCAGAACTTGTCGTGCTGGCGCCACGCGTATCGGTCGCACGTGCAGCGAGCGAATGAGCGCCCTCTGCTACGGACGACCATGTGCCCTGATAAGGCGAACTGCTGGTGCTCGACAGTACGTTTCCATCGCCCAGGAAGGCAACCGAGGCCACGCCGTCGTCAGCATCCGAGGCGTTCGCGGCCAGCGAGAACGTTCCACCCTCCGCGATGATCGCCCCACCGCCCGGCGCGGTCAGCTGCGCCGTCGGCACCGCGTTCACGGGGATCCGAAAGTTGCCCGAGCCCGCGATCGCCGAGTTTGAAGCGCCTACGGGTGAGATGCCATGGACATAGATGGTCTGTCCGCCATACTGCGTCACCATCGCGTTGGTGATAGGAATACTGAAGCGATAGGCGGATCCACCCGCTTGGCAGGCGCTGGCCACACCAGTCTCACTTGCGTTGCTCGCCCTGAACCCGCCAAGCATCGTACCTCCGCCGCCGGCGGGACCACCGACATACAGATGCACGTCGATCGAGGTGTTCAGGCGCGTGGAGCACGCCCAACCATTGATGCTGCCGCCGCCGATCCCGTCGATATTGCCTTTGATGACCGACTCAAGTACCTGGATCGACACATTGGTCGAAGAACTGCCGAACCACGCCACGCCGTCCTGGACCATCTTCCACTGGAAGTTGTAGGTGCCCGGCGTCCTTGGCGCGGTCGCATTGAAGTTGAAGGTCGCCGTCTGGCCAGTGGCCGTGGCGCCCGGCAGCCCTACTCGGCCCGTGCCCCATGTGCTGTTATCGCCAGGGTTCTGGGAGCCGAGGTTGAATGCGGAACCCGAAGTCCATGTCATCGTGCCCGTATTCTTGAACGCCAACGACGCACCATAAGTCTGCCCCACCACCATGGTCGTTGGCACGCTCTGCGACACGAAAGCCGCATCGCGCGGAGGGGTGTTGTCCGCGGGCGGATCGTCTGGGCAGATGTTGCCGGAGCCTGCAGTCGAACCGTCGGGGCACTTTCTCGCGGCCCATGCGGGGGCTGCATGGAGCGCGAGCAGAAGACACACGGCAACAGCACACACGTGGCCGCGAACGTCTCGCGAGCCCTGCTTCACAAAGTTCATATCCCCAGATCCCTCTATTGGGCCTTTTGAATGTCCGATCGCGACTAGAAAGGCTTGACGGCGTTTAGCTGCCGGGCTTGGTCCTGCTGATACTTGTCGGCTTGCCAAAGACATCACGAGCGATCGTCGTCTTCGCCCCCTCCTGCGCTTCGACGACGACCGGAGTTTCGTAGCTCGGTGTGTCAAACGCCTGGAAACTCGTCACCACTTTATGACCCAGCGGATCAGTTGTCCGCGTCATGTTGCCAGTCAGATACTCCGTCAGCGTCGTCAGCGTTCCGCCCTCGCCGTCCTGCGAAGAGGACTTGAGCCTGCCAAGCGCGTCATAGCTTTTCCAGATTCCGCTTGTAACGCTACTCGAGCTGCTTGGGTACGATATGAAAACCTGCCTACCCTCCGCGTCATAAGCGAAGCGCTGGAAACGCTGGGTTGCGGCCTGATTTGCGGCGTCGTACTCCTGCGTGACGACTGGACGCCAAAAGGCGTCATAGACGACGATCTTCCGCAAGTTGCCTATATTCGTGGATTTGCGCCAGTGCCCACTGGCGACACCAAACTCATCCGTGGCGATCCGCTCGAATATATGCGAAGTGTTATTCCAAGTCCCGGAGTCCTCCGCCGGTGGCTTGATCAACGTGATCCGACCCAGAGAATCGTACGCATATTCGGTCCGGTAGCCGTTCTGATCCACCTCTGCGGTGGCCCAGCCTTGATCGTTCACTGTTGCAGCCTGGCTCTTCCCATCCGCATAGGTGATCGCCTGCGGAATTCCTCGCTTCCAACTGGTATATGTCGTTGCATGCCCGTTGCCGTCCTTGGAGGAAGACATTGTCCCATCGGCGTTATAGGTATAACTGCCAACTACCAAACCAAAACTTTTCACCTCGACGGGCTGCGAAGCGGCATTAAAGCTCCGCTGTGTCACGACGGAACCGTTAACCGTGAACTGCGAAACAGGTCCCAATATCCATTTCTGCAAGTTGTCCGCATAGCTGATTACCTCAACTCTAGTATCGGCATGAACGCCACAAGACAGTGACGCCATGACAGTCACTATCGGCAATGCGATCAACCACCTACGCGAACTCTTCATCACTGTTCCCTGACTGGTCATCATCCCTGCAACCCACCATTATTATCGCAGCTAGGGGCTTGAGCTCTTCGTGACCCTTATTGGCCTTGCGAACGAATCGAACTCATTCACCTGTGATGAGTACCTAACCCCTCCCTCATCAATTAGTACCGATTCTTGCGGCATGTTGCTATTTGTCACGAGATAATCACCCCTCTTCTGCAAGCTGTCTCCATTCGACTTCAAGTATGGGCCTGCGTCAGAAGACCTGTAGGAGTAGTAGGTTGTACGGATTGCAGCGCCCCCATTCCATCCATCATCTACACGCAACAATTTGCCCTCATTCACTCTAAACCGATTTCCATACACATATCGAGTCACAGCGCCGTCAGGGGCTGACACCTGAACCTCTCGGGTCGTAGGCGAACTTGAAGTACAGAACTTGCTCGGCTGGAGCGGGTAGAAACTGGCCGTATCCGCGCCACTCCAGCAATAATTTGCTGGCCCAAAATTGTAGCTCCAGACAAGACCGCTCGAGCCTATACCAGGACCGGAGATTTTCTTCTTAAATACTCTCCATATAGGAATAACCCGCGGGTCAACTGCAGTCTTGCCGGCATCGTCGTTGAACGGCGATCGACATTCGCCAGGAACCCAGGATCGTCCCGCAAAGCCACCGGCAACCGTGAACTCACCCACAGCGCCGCTGGGATGGGTCATTGCGCCGACACGGCGATCAGTGAGCACACTGCTGGCCGAGGGGTCAGGTGCGTTAACGCTGTCACATGTTGTGTCCACCGTCACCGGGGCTTCCCCGTACAAGCCCCTCATAGAAAAGCTCCAACTCGAACCGTCCGGCAGGCCCACTACCGAGAGGTTATTTCCATACCCTCCCATATTCGCGTACTGATAAGTCCAAGTTCGCGTTCCATCCGTAATACTTGTGACAGGGAAGCCAGTCAGATAAAGGGCCCGTCCATCGCTGGCCACGATGCTTACCAGTCGCTCACCAGACCAGGTATAAGTCACTGTATTCCCGAATCGATCTGTTACCTTAGTCGGCAAAATGATCAGATCATTGCGCTTGATGGGCTTGTCCATGGGATCCATGAAGCTCGTCTCGGCGTGCTGAATCATGTGATCCAGCCGGTAGACAGTTCCATCCGGCCTAACCATCTCAAACCCTTCACCTGTGGTGACACTTGATGCGTCGAGCGACGCGACGCAACGAAACAGGGTGTTGTCTTTCGTGACCAATGGATAGCTTCGACCATCCTGAGGCTTTACGTCGCCGCCTCTGCGAAGCAGTTCCATGTCGCCCAAACCGGGCACGTAGACATATGTCCCATGCCAAAGGGAATCGGCAGGGAAAAAAGATCCCTCGGAACCAGAGACTCCCTCGGGCGCCCACGGATTAGAGCATCGATCAGGCGCCCAGCCCAGTGTATTAGGAGCGGATTTGTACGCAAAAACCCCGTGGATCTTTGGTATATCAAGCTCCCAGTCATTGAATAGACGGACGACCAAGTTGCTTGAGTTCACGACAAAGCGACGGGCAATCGATACTGGGAGATCATTGTTCCCAGGAAGGGAGATATCTGTTTGGACGAATTCCAGATCGCCCATATATAGACTTGTGCGATCTCCAAATAGATCCGGTCCTAGTGAGACAACATCACCACGGCCACGTATCAACTTTTGATAGTCTGCGACGGTGATCTCGCTGTTCGTATCTGCAAGAGCCGGAAGGCTTATGCACAAGCCTACTGCTAAAAGCTGAATTCTTTTCATCGCTTCCATGCCGCCTCGTTTTCACCTTAGTAAATCTCCAATAAACAATCTCAAATTTCTGTGACGAAAGTCACTGTTCATGAATAAACTTTGGCCCATTTCGAGCCACTGCTTTCGGGCAGCGCTGCAATACGTCCTTCACACGCCAGTAGGCGAAATGGACAAGCATCCGAAGCTATCAGCCGATGCGGCTCAGCCGCATCGGCTCAACATCCGTGCTATGGGAGAACACGCGCGAATCAGGAGTAGGGCAGTCCAGAGAGTCAACGCACCTTGCACGAAGCCATTGCCGACCTGCGCTACTGATCTTGCAATCGCAACAGCTTCAGGCAGGGCATCTTCGCAAAGCGCGGCGCCCATACACGCAAGGCGCGAAGGTCTAACTGGTCACTATTTGATGGCGCAGCAGGGCACACACCTAAGTCGACTCGTTCGGCCGGACTTACTTCGCTTTGCTGATCACAGCCGCCAACTGGGCGCAGACCTGATCTCTGGGGGCTGACGATCTCATTGATGAACTTCGTGCTGCTCAAAAGGCTTCTTGGTTCTGACTATTGCTTCCAGCTATCGCAAATTGGGCTGCTAGAGTCCTAACTCTACTCACGTCATTGCTACCCAGTCACTGCGCTGTGACAGACCACATTCAAGGGCGAACACTTCACCAGCAGCACCCGCGAACAAAAGCGCCCCGGCGGGGCCGGGGCGCTTGGTGGGTCAGGCTTCCAGGCCCCACTTGTCGGGGTCGGCGGGCTTTTGCTTGTAGATCGTGCCGGCGAAGTCGACGTGCAGCTCGGTCCAGTTGCCCTCTCCCTGATAGGCGAGCACTTCGAAGTGTTTCGGCTTGCGTTCCGGCTTGCCATGCGTGGTCCATCCGGCCTGTTTGACGGCGGCCAGGGCGGCTCGCGGATCGGCGGGCACATCCGGGTGGTGATGGTGGTGATGCTTGGGTCCGTGATGGGGCTTCTTGTGCTCCACCTCGACGAAGCGTCCACCCTTCTTGCTGATGCGGGTGACCTTGATCTCCGAGGGACGTTGTTCGCCTTCCAGTTTAACTGAGAGGCCCTGCTGGAGGGGGAAGGCTTCGGCGCCTTTGGGACCGAGGTCGGCCAGGTGGACCTGGTCGCCGGACTGCAGGGTGAAGCGATGCGCGAAGACGTGTTCGATGACGCCGGTCAGCGCGACGGTTTCATGGTGCGGCATGCATTTCTCCTAAGAGCGCCCATCCGCGGGCGCGGCAAGGGAATGCGTGCGGGCTGGGGCTGTTTCAAGCGCGGGGCTTGGCGCGGTTGGCGGGCGTGCAGGTTTGTGGTGTGGGCGCGCGGAGACGAAGGGGGACTTGGTTCGTCCTCACGACGGTGCGCGGGAAGAGGAGCTCGGCCTGGTTGTGTGGCGGGCGATACGATGGGCCCGGCCGGGCATCCGCGCGGAATGGGTGCTGTGGATCGCAGGTGGTGAGCGATACGTCCATGGATTCCCGCTTTCGCGGGAATGACGGGCTGATGAGGCTCCTGTGGGAGCCGCCACGGCGGCGATGAGGCTTTACCTTGAGAGCCCCATCGCCGCCGTGGCGGCTCCTACCGTGTCGTCAACAACCGGATCATCCCGGCGCGGCCTTGCACTCTCCGGGTCGCCGCAGGCGTGCGCGACGAGTGGAGACTCGCGACGGGTTATCCGAACCTGCCCGCATGCGGTGGCGGTGAGGCGATGCCTGGGGCCCGGTAGATGCCTGGGACCCGGTACACGCCAGGGCCCCGCGTTGCGCTGGGCCCGACCGGCTTACTCGCCCTCGCCGCGGTTGGCCAGTTGCTCGCGGATTTGGGCATCGACCGCGGCGATGGCGGTCATGTTGAGCACGCGGCGCGGGGTGGCGCTGGCGGTGAGGATGTGGACCGGCTTGGACACGCCCATCAGGATCGGGCCGATGGCCACGCCCTCGGTGAACACGCGCACCAGGTTGTAGGCGATGTTGGCGGCCTCCAGGTTGGGCAGTACGAACAGATTGGCGCGGCCCTTGAGGGTGCTGTTGGGCATGATCTGCCGGCGCAGCGTCTCGTCCCAGGCGGTGTCGCCCTGCATCTCGCCGTCCATGTTGAGGTCGGGCCGGCGCTTGAGCAGCAGTTCGCGCACCGCGCGCATCTTCAGAGCGTCGCGCGAGTCGTGGCTGCCGAAGTTGGAGTGCGACAGCAGCGCGACCTTGGGCTCGATACCGAACAGCTTCAGGCGGAAGGCGGCCTGCAGCGTGGCCTCGGCGATCTGCTCGGCGGTCGGATCTTCCTGCACGTGCGTGTCGACGAAGAAGAACGCGCCCTGCTGGTTGATCACGCCGGTCATGGCCGAGGTGGAGCTCACGCGCGGCTCCAGCGGGATGACGCTGCGCGCGTAGCCGAGCTTCTTGTGGAAGCGTCCGACGATGCCGGTGAGCATGGCGTCTGCCTCGCCGCGGGCCACCATCACCGCCGCGATCAGGGTCGGCCGCGAGCGCATCAGCTCCTTGGCCGCGGCCACGGTCACGCCACGGCGCTCGGTCAGGGCGTGGTAGGTCTGCCAGTACTCGTTGAAGCGCGGGTCGTCGTGGATGTTGGTGACTTCGAAATCCTGGCCGGCGACCAGGCGCAGGCCCATGCGCGCGATGCGCTGGTCGATCACCTCCGGGCGGCCGATCAGGATCGGGAAGGCCACGCCTTCGTCGACCACGGTCTGCACCGCGCGCAGCACCACTTCCTCCTCGCCCTCGGCGTAGACCACGCGCTTGCGATCGGCGCGGGCGCGGTCGTACACCGGCTTCATCATCAGGCTGGTGCGATAGACGAACTGGCTCAGCGTGTTGCGGTAGGCCTCCATGTCCTCGATGGGGCGCTCTGCTATCCCTGAGTCCATCGCCGCCTGCGCCACGGCGCTGGACAGCTCCACCAGCAGGCGCGGGTCGAGCGGACGCGGGATCAGGTAATCGGGGCCGAAGCTGGGCGTCTCGCCGCCATAGGCCGCGCCCAGGTCGGAGGCCTCGCGCCGGGCCAGGGCGGCGATGGCGCGCACGCAGGCGACCTTCATCGCCTCGTTGATGCCGGTGGCGCCGCAGTCCAGCGCGCCGCGGAACAGGTAGGGGAAGCACAGCACGTTGTTGATCTGGTTCGGATAGTCCGAACGCCCGGTGCCGATGATCGCGTCCGGGCGCGCCTCCTTGGCGACCTCGGGCATGATCTCCGGGTTGGGATTGGCCAGGGCGAAGATGATCGGCTGAGGCGCCATCGACTTGACCATCTCGGGCGTCAGGATGCCCGGAGCGGACAGGCCCAGGAAGATGTCCGCGCCCTCGACGATCTCAGCCAGGGTGCGCTTGTCCGTGTCGCGCGCGTAGCGCTGCTTGTCCGGATCCAGGTCGGTGCGGCCGGTGTGGATGACGCCTTCGCGGTCCAGGGCCAGGATGTTTTCGGGCTTGAGGCCCAGCGAGACCAGCATGTTGACGCAGGAGATGCCGGCCGCGCCCATGCCCGTGGTCGCCAGCTTGACCTCCTCGATCTTCTTGCCGGTGACGATCATGGCGTTGAGCACCGCCGCGCCGACGATGATCGCGGTGCCGTGCTGGTCGTCATGGAACACCGGGATGTTCATCTTCTCGCGCAGCGTGCGCTCGACCTTGAAGCACTCCGGGGCCTTGATGTCCTCCAGGTTGATGCCGCCGAAGGACGGTTCCAGCGAGGCGATGATCTCGATCAGCTTGTCCGGATCGGTCTCGTTGATCTCGATGTCGAACACGTCGATGCCGGCGAACTTCTGGAACAGCACGCCCTTGCCTTCCATCACCGGCTTGGCCGCCAGCGGGCCGATCGCGCCCAGGCCCAGCACCGCAGTGCCGTTGGTGATCACCGCCACCAGGTTGCCGCGCGCGGTATAGGTGCTGGCGGCGTTGGGATCGGCGGCGATCTCCTCGCAGGCATAGGCCACGCCGGGCGAATAGGCCAGGGCCAGGTCGCGCTGGGTGATCATCGGCTTGGTGGCGATGACCTTGATCTTCCCGGCGGGCGACTGGCTGTGGTAATCCAGCGCGGCTTGCTTGAATTCTTCTTTGGACATCGGCGTGGTGGGCATCTTCGATGGGGGTTGGATTCTAGCGCCGCGATCCTGAGTGGACCGGCAGTGGCGGCGGTGGGGGGTCCCACCTGGCGGGAACCGGGCACTTGCGCTCGGTCATGGCGTCAGACGCAAGAGGCCGGGCTTGTGGGCCCGGCCTCTCGAGGCATCTGGCGCGGCAGGGCCTTACGCGGTGATCGGCAGGCGGTCCGGATCGGACTCCAGCTTGCCGTCCAGGGCCGCGTTGAGCTTGTCGCGGTCCAGCGCGTTCTCCCAGCGCGAGACCACGATGGTGGCCACGGCGTTGCCGGTGAAGTTGGTCAGCGAGCGGCATTCGGACATGAAGCGGTCCACGCCCAGGATCAGCGCCATGCCGGCTACCGGCACCTCCGGGACCACCGACAGCGTGGCGGCCAGGGTGATGAAGCCCGCGCCGGTGACGCCGGCCGCGCCCTTGGAGCTGAGCATCGCCACCAGCAGCAGGGTGATCTGGTGGCCCAGGGTCAACTCGGTGTTCGTCGCCTGGGCGATGAACAGCGCGGCCAGGGTCATGTAGATGTTGGTGCCGTCCAGGTTGAACGAGTAGCCGGTCGGCACGACCAGGCCCACCACCGACTTCTTGCAGCCGGCCTGCTCCATCTTCTCCATCAGCGAGGGCAGCGCCGACTCGGACGAGGAGGTGCCCAGCACCAGCAGCAGCTCGGCCTTGAGGTAACGGATCAGCTTGAGGACCGAGAAGCCGCACAGCCGGCAGACGAGCCCTAAGATCACCAGCACGAACAGCAGCGAGGTGATGTAGAAGCTGCCCACCAGCCAGGCCAGGTTGGCCAGCACCGCCAGGCCGTACTTGCCGATGGTGAAGGCGATCGCGCCGAAGGCGCCGATCGGGGCGGCCTTCATCAGGATGTGCACCAGGCGGAACACCGGGGTGACCAGCGCGTTGAGGAAATCGACCACGGGCCGGCCGCGTTCGCCGGTCATCGCCAGCGCGATGCCGAACAGCACCGCCACGAACAGCACCTGCAGGATGTTGTCGCCCACGAACGGGCTGATCAGCGTCTTGGGGATGATGTCCATCAAGAAGCCGGTGACCGTCATGTCGTGGGTCGCGTTGACGTACTGATCGACCTTGGTGTGGTCCAGGTCGGCGACGTTGACGTTCATGCCCGCGCCCGGCTGCACGACGTGGGCGACCACCATGCCCACGATCAGCGCCAGGGTGGAGAAGAACAGGAAGTAGATCATCGCCTTGCCGAAGACCCGACCCACGCTGCGCAGATGGGTCATGCCGGCGATGCCGGTGACGATGGTCAGGAAGATCACCGGGCCGATGATCATCTTCACCAGCTTGACGAAGGCATCGCCCAGCGGCTTGAGCGCCTCGCCCAGCTTGGGGTCGAAGTAGCCGACCAGCACGCCGATGATGATGGCCACGATCACCTGGAAATACAGGTGCCGGTAGAACGGAAGCGGCTTGGTCGGCGCCACGCCGGCGCTGGGAATGTGCATGGTCGGTGGACTCCTGAGGAGAGGGGCGCGGGCGGACGGTGCGACCCACGGAACGAGGCGCACGGTAGCCCCTGCCGCGGCGGCGGGCATTAGCACATTGGTACTAAGCGCCATTAACAGGCCTTTGGCGGCGTTTCCGCGCACGCCCACGACGCTTTTCGCCCCTCCCCTTGCCCGCAACGCGGGCAGGGGGAGGTTGGGAGGGGGTCGCTTCTTGCGCGGTGACTGGAGAAGCGAAGCAAAAGCAACCCCTCCCCCTCAGTCGCTAGCCGCGACTTCGAGCTCCCCTTCGCCTGCGGCGAAAGGAAGCGACCGCTCCTGCGGGCTGCTGGCGCTTCGGATGCGACGTAGGAGGCCGGGAGGCGACGCTCGCGCTAGGCCGCGCTTTTGCCCCTCCCCTTGTCCGCAGCGCGGGCAGGGGGAGGTTGGGAGGGGGTCGCTTTTTTGCGCGGTGGCTGGAGAGGCGAAGCAAAAGCAACCCCTCCCCAGCCCTCCCCTTCGCCTGCGGCGAAAGGGAGGGGGCCGGTCTTGCGCTCTGCGGGTCTCTCGCACATGCCGGAGGAGTGCGCGCGCTCAGGCTCCGCTTTCCATTTGCTCTTGGCGTACAGGAGCAGCGCGCTCTTTCGCTTGGTTCGCCCTAATCGCGGCGCGGCGCGGCGCCTGCGTCGCGGCATGCTCGCCGTGTGCGACCATGCCGCGCTCGTGCCCTGCGCGTTCGCTTCCATGCCTCAGCCGTGTCCCGCCTCTCTCCACGCCTGATCCGGATCGCCGGCTGGTCGCTGCTGGCCGTGGCGATCGCTTCCACCGCCGTCGGCGCGGCGGTGCTGGCGCGGAAGGCCGCGCTGGAGAGCGAGCAGCGGGCGCTGGCCGACCAGCTGCACCTGCGCGCGCAGTCGCTGCAGCGGCTGATCGAGCGCTACCGGGTGATGCCCACCGTGCTGGCGCTGGATCCGGAGCTGCGCGCGGCGCTGCAGCAGCCGCAGCAGGCGCGCGATGTGGCCGCGCTCAACCGCAAGCTGGTGGTGGCCAACGGCGCCACGCACGTGTCCACGCTGACCCTGATCGACCGCGACGGCATCGCCGTGGCGGCCAGCAACTGGGACGACCCGAGCAGCAACGTCGGCCAGGACTACGCCTTCCGCCCGTATTTCCGCAACGCGATGCGCGACGGCACCGGCACCTTCTACGGCATCGGCGTCACCACCGGCGTGGCCGGCTACTTCATCTCCGAGGCGATCCGCGATGCGCACGGGCGCCGGCTCGGCGTGATCGCGGTGAAGATCACCCTGGACGCGCTGGAGACCGAGTGGCGCGACAGCCGCGACCTGCTGTTGCTCAGCGACAGCCACGACATCGTGTTCCTGGCCAGCCAGCCGCGCTGGCGCTACAGCGAGCTGCGCCCGCTGACCGAGCGCGACAACGAGGACCTGAACGCCACGCGCCAGTACGCGGGCCAGCCGCTGCATCTGGCCGGCCTGCAGGTGGTGGATACGCTGCCCGGCGGCGACCGCCGCGTGCAACTGCGCAACCCCAGCGCACGCGGGTTGTGGCTGTGGAAGTCGCTGCCGCTGGACGGGCCCGCCTGGACCCTGCACGCGCTGCGCCGCGATCGCAGCGTCGCCGCGGCCTGGAGCGCGGTCGCGGTGGCGGTGGCGTGCTGGCTGCCGCTGATCCTGCTGGGGCTGTTCGTGCGCCAGCGCGTGCGCCTGGCCGAGCACCGCCGCCGCAGCCGCGAGGAACTCGAACGCATGGTCGCCCACCACGCCGAGGCGCTGCGTTCGGCCCAGGACGGGCTGGTGGATGCCGCGCGCGCGGCGGCCTCGGGCCAGTCCAGCCTGGAACATCTGCCGCAGGGCGTGAGCGTGGTCGATGCGCAGCTGCGCCTGATCGCCTGGAACAGCCGCTACCAGGAAATGTTCCAGTTCCCGGCCGAGATGATGCAGGTGGGCCGGCCGATCGAGGACTTCTTCCGCCACAACGCGCGCAAGGGCTGGCTGGGGCCGGGCCAGGTCGAGGAGGCGATCCAGCGCCGCCTGGACCATCTGCGCAGCGGTGGGGCGCACATGCATGAGCGCGAGCTGCCCAACGGCCGCGTGCTGGAGATCCGCGGCAATCCGATGCCCGACGGCGGCTTCGTCACCAGCTTCGCCGACATCACCACCTACGTGGCCGCCGCGCGCGACCTGCGCACGCTGGCCAGCACGCTGGAGCGGCGCGTGGAGGAGAGCACGGCCGATCTGCGCGCGGCCACCGCGCTGGCGGAGAACGCCAACCGCTACAAGGCGCGCTTCGTCGCCTCGGCCGTGCACGACCTGCTGCAGCCGCTCAACGCCGCGCGCATGTTCCTGGGCGCGCTGCGCGGCAAGCTGCACGGCGAGGAGGAGCGCGACCTCATGCAGCGCGCGCAGACCGCGCTGGCCGCGCAGGACGACCTGCTGGCCTCGATGCTGGAGGTGTCGCGGCTGGAGGCCGGCGTGCTGCAGCCCAAGCTGGAGGACGTGGCGCTGGGCCCGCTGCTGGCCGGGTTGGCCGAGCAGTTCGGCATCCTGGCCCAGGCGCAGGGCCTGGTCCTGCACACGGTGGGCACCCGCGCGCGGGTGCGCACCGACCCGACCCTGCTGCGCCGGGTGCTGCAGAACCTGCTGTCCAACGCGCTGCACTACACCCCGCACGGCAAGGTGCTGCTGGGCTCCCGCCGCGTGCCCGGCGCGGTGCGCGTGGAGGTGTGGGACACCGGCGTGGGCATCCCGGAGAACAAGCACGCGGCGATCTTCGAGGAGTTCGCGCGACTAGACAACGGCCTGCGCCACGACCGCCGCAGCGCCGGGCTGGGCCTTTCGATCGTCGAGCGCACCGCGCGGCTGCTGGAGCATCCGCTGTCGCTGCGCTCCTGGCCCGGACGCGGCAGCGTGTTCGCGATCACCGTACCGCTAGCGGCGGCGACCCCTGCGGCGACCGTCCCACGCGTTCCGGTGCCGGGCGCGCTGGCCGCGCAGCCGCTGCAGGGCACGCGGGTGTGGTGCCTGGATGCCGATGCGCAGGCCTGCGAGGCGCTCACGGCGCTGCTGCGCAGTTGGGGCTGTCAGGTCGCCGGCGGCAGCGCGCCGCAGGCGCTGGAGGCGCTGGCCGGCCAGGAGGCGCCGCCCGACCTAGTGCTGATGGATCTGCTCTGGCGCGACGGGCGCGGCGCGGCGGCCGTGGCTGCGCTGGATCCGGTGCCGCCGCTGGTGCTGATCGGCGCGCCGGGCGAGCGCGCCGAGGCGCTCGAGCACGGCCACGGCTTTCTCGCGCGGCCGATCACGCCGGCTGCGCTGCGTGCGGTGCTGACCCAGCGCCTGATGGCGAGTGGGAGGCTGCGCTGAGGCTGGGGGAGCTGGTCTTGTCGCCGGGGATGATCAAGCTTTCCCGGTAAAGCCTCATCGCTGCCATTGGCCGAAAAGGCCGCAAGGGCGGCACCCTCTGTAGAGCGGAGCTTGCTCCGCTGCGCTTCGTTCGGTTCGTAGGGAAGGCCCCAGCGGAGCAAGCTCCGCTCTACAGGCAGGATGCTGCGAGATTTGAGGACACAGTTGCTCCTACCAAGACCCTAAAAGGGGTCATCGGGGCTGGGGACGTCGTCCAGCTCGAGGGAGCGCGCCATGACGGCGGCCTGGGTGCGCGAGCGGCAGCCGAGCTTGGACAGCACGGCGCCGACATGGATCTTGACCGTGTTCTCGGCCAGCCCCAGCGCGGCGGCGATCTGCTTGTTGAGCAGGCCCTCGGCCACCAGCATCAGCACGCGGAACTGCTGCGGCGTCAGCTGCGCCAGGCGCGCGGCCAGCTGGGCGTCGGCCTCCGAGCGCGCAGCGGTCAGCGGCGGGAACCAGGTGCCGCCCTCGAGCACCGTGGCCACCGCCTCGCCGATGGTTTCCACCTGCGAGGACTTGGGGATGAAGCCAGCCGCACCGAATTGCTGGGCGCGGCGGATCACGCGCGGATCGTCGTTGGAGGAGATCACCACCACCGGCAGCTCAGGGCGCTCGCCGCGCAGCAGCGCCAGCGCCGACAGGCCGCGCGCGCCGGGCATGGCCAGGTCCAGCAGCACCAGGGCCACGTCCGGATGCTGCTCCAGGGCCACGCCCAGGGTGGAGACGCTGGAGGCCTCGACCGTGGCCACGCCCGGGAAGCGCGAAGCCAGCGCGTGCAGGACCGCGGCGCGGAACAGCGGATGGTCGTCGGCGACGAGCAGGGTCGGTGGCGTCATCCGCACAGTCTAGGACACCGCGGGCGGGCGGCGCTCAGGCCGGCGCCGCGCGCAGATGTCGGATTCGCCATGTGGCCGGACCCGCGCATGCGGGTTGTTGTGGATTCGTAAAACGCGCCGGACATGCGCAGGCATCCCGTGGACAATTTTTCACCACATCAAGGTTGCTCGCACTTGCTGCAGTAACGCTTCGCGTCGTTGAAGCCGATGTAAAGAATCCATGAAGCGTCGCCAGCGCGATCGTCGCGATGGACTGCGCTTGTCATGCAACGTTCATGCATCGCTTGTCGACCCGAGAAATTCGTGGCTAGTCTCGGGATGTCGCTTGTACGGAAAGACACCCACCGCATGTCCTCGTTCGTCCTGACCCTTGCCCTGCTGGCGATGGCCTGTCTGTTGTTGATGTCCGGCCGCGGGCGAGTGTGGAAGGCGTGCGTGCTCTCGCTCCTGGGCGTGCTGCTGAGCACGTGGTGGTTCATCGACCGGCTCAGCGGCGATGGCCTCAACGCGGCCACGCTGTATCACCTCAGGGCCGGGATGGAAGGCGCGGGCGTCTCGGATTTCGCCGGCGACATCGCCGCCTATGTCGCGTTGCTGCTGGCCTCGCTGCTGCCGCTGGGTCTGGCGCGTGTGCGGCGCTGGCGCCTGCACGGCCATGCGCGCGCCACCTCCGCCGCCTTCCTCGCCGCTGCCGCGATCGCCATCACCGCCAGTCCGCTGCCGCGCGATGGCATGCGCCTGTATCGCCTCGGTCAGCCGGTCGATGGCAGCGTGGTGGCCGGCGAGTACCGCGTCCCGCGCGCACCGCTGCCCACGCGCAAGAACATCGTGTGGATCTATGGCGAGAGCCTGGAGCGCACCTACTTCGATCGGAAGGCCTTCGGAGGGATCACGCCGCACCTGCAGCAGCTGGCCAGCGAAGGGCTGGACTTCCGCAATGTGACTTCGGCCGACGGCGGCGGCTGGACCATCGCCGGCATGGTGTCCTCGCAGTGCGGCGTGCCGCTGACCGCCGCGCCGGGCGATGAGAACAGCTTCGGCCGCATGCACAGCTTCCTGCCCGAGGCGCAGTGCCTGGGCGACTATCTGCGCACGCAGGGCTATCGCAACGATTTCATCGGCGGCGCCGATGGCGCGTTCGCCGGCAAGGGCAGCTTCCTGGCCAGCCATGGCTACGACGATGTGCGCGATCTGGCCTGGTTCGAGCGCCAGGGCATCGATCGCCGCCACTTCTCGGCCTGGGGCGTGCACGACGACGTGCTGCTGGACCAGGTGTGGGACAGGTTCCAGGCGCTGTCGCGCTCGGGCCGGCCCTTCATGCTGACCACGCTGACCATGGACACCCACCATCCGGCCGGGCACCTGCCGGTGGCGTGTCAGCGCCAGGGCCAGGACGCGGTGAGCATGCGCGAGGCGATCGCCTGTTCGGACCGACTGATCGGCGAGCTGGTCGCCAGGATCCGCAGCAGCCGCTGGGCCGACAACACGGTGGTGGTGGTCGCCTCCGATCACCTGGCCCTGCCCAATGAGCTGGCCGACACGCTGCGCACGCTGCACCGCGAGAACCTGCTGCTGATGCTGGGCCCGGGCATCGCGCCCAGGCAGGTGGATACGGGCGGCGGCAGCACGCTGGATTCCGGCGCCACGCTGCTGTCGCTGCTGGATCCGGCGCTGGGCGCGATCGGCTTCGGCCGCTCGCTGCTCGACCCGCACGCCAAGCCCAGCGCCAGCGCCGCCTTCGCGCAGGCCGACGGCCGCGACTACCGCCGCTATCTGGCCTATGCCAACCAGCTGTGGACCGGGCGGCAGACGCGCACGCTGCGCGTGGACGACGATCGCCTGGTCGTCGGCGTCCAGGAGCTGCGCCCGCCCGTGCTGCTGGATTACGACAGCAGCTGGAACCTGAAGAACATCACCCTGGAAGACACGCCGCGCCGCTTCCGCAAGGCCAGCCCGGAGAACACGCTGGCCTATGTCGACCGCTGCACCGCCTTCGACAACGACTCACCCGACAGCGGCTGGTGCGCGCTGCTGATCAACAACGCCCGCGATGCGCGGCTGTACCGCAGCGGCGAGCTGGCGCACGGCGTGCGCGTGGACGCGCCGCTGCAGCGCATGGCCGGCGCGCGGCTGGAGCCGCGCCAGCCGGTGATGGTCGGCTCGGCGCTGCGCCAGACCGCGCCCGGCCACTACCAGGTCACGCTGACCACCTCGCACCGGCCCAGCCACGCGTTCTGGATCGAGGCCATGGATGCGCAGGGCAAGGTGCTGGCCCAGCACTGGGCGCTGCCCGATCCTTCCGGCCGCATCGAGATGAGCCTGGACCTGGACCGCGAGGTGGACGACATGCAGATCCGCGCCTGGCTGGGTTCGCCCGACGACATCGGCGTGGACCACGATGTGGCCCTAGTGCCCGCGCCGACGCGCAGCAAGCGCTCGTAACCGCGCTCAGTAGGTGTAGGTGATCGCCCAGACCGCGCCGGGCTCGGTGCGGCGCACCAGCAGCGGGCTGCCCTGCACCTGGCCCCCGTAGCGCGTGGAGGTGAGCTGGGTCGTGGAGGTCCAGTGCGTGTCGAACTTGTGTTCCCAGCCCAGGCCCAGCGAACCTGCGTACAGCCCGGCATCGGCCTGGAACGGCGCGAAGTCCGAGCGCGCGGCCTGGGCCTGCGTCACGCCGAACCAGGCTTGGTTGTAATGCGCATCGCCCCACCAGGCATCTACGTCCACGGCCATGCCGTCGTGCGCGGTCTGGAACAGCCCCAGCTCGGTGCCCAGGTGGAACTGGGTGCGCGGCGCGGACTGGCGCAAGGTGCGCTCGGCCTCGGCGCTGACCGACAGCCAGGGCGTGAACTGCGCCTCCAGCATGGTGTGCGAGGTGAAGGCGTCGGGCACCTGGCCCATGCCGGCCAGGCGCGTGCTGCCGGAGCGCCAGCGGCTGTCGTGATCGACGCGGCCGAAGTCGTAGGCCACCGACTGCGACAGGGTGAACATCGGCCCGAGCTGGAACTGCAGGCCGGCGCCGTGTTCCTGATCGGCGAACAGCACGCCGTGCTGCAGCGAGAACACCGGCATGGGCGCGAAGCGGCTGCCGCCGCCGCCCGGATAGCGCGACTCGAGCTGGGCGGCCATGCCGATCACCTGCTCGTTATCGCTGGTCGGCTGGGTGACGGCCGCGTCCTGCGCCCTGGCGGGCAAGACCGCCAGCGTGCCGAGGGCGGGCACCGCCAGCAGGAGAGGAATCAAGCGCACATGCATGGTCTGAGGTCCTAGGCGGCCAGGCCTCGCCGGCAGTTGCCGCCGGCGCTGCATAGGCCGGCGCGGCGTGAATCCGCTGGCGAGCCCAGGCCCATCGGTGACCATTTTCTGGCAGAAAATGTCGGGACGATGTCGTACTTGCCGGGCCCGGAACGGTTCCGTTCATGCCCCGCGCATCCGCTGCGGCGCGCGATCGGCCTCAAGGCGCCTGCGGCTGGACCAGCGCGTGCCAGTTCTCCAGGAACTGGCGGCGCTTGAGCGTATCCAGGTACACCAGCAGGCCCGGCCCCAGCGCGATCGGTCGCAGTGCCTCGCCAGCCGGCAGGACCGAGCCCAGGCGCGCCTGCTCGGTCAGCACGCGCTGGCCGCGCGGCGAGAGCAGATAGTCCAGGAAGGACTGCGCCTGCGCGGGATGCTGCGCCGTGCGCGGGATCACCGCGGTGCGCAGCGCCAGCAGCGTGTAGTCCTCCGGCTGCACCAGACCCAGCGGCGCGCCGGCGTCGATGCGCGCCTGCGCGTAGGAGCCCAGCACGTTGTAGGCCAGCAGCAGCTGGCCGCGCGCGACCCGGTCCAGCAACGGGCCGGTGCGCTCCTCCAGCTGCACCGCGTTGCGGCCCAGCGCGGCCAGCAGCGCGGTGGACACGCTGCCGCGCTGCGCGTCCTGGGTCGCGAACAGATAGCCCACGCCGCTGCGCGCGATGTCGTAGGTGCCGACCCGGCCGCGCAGCGGCGCGTCGGGATCGCGCAACAGGTCCAGCAGCTGGCGGCGCGTGCGCGGCACCTGGGCCGGCTTGAGCAGGCGCGTGTTGTAGACGATGGCCACCGGCTCGGTGCTGACCGCGAAGACCTCGTGCCGCCACTGCGCCCAGTCGGGCAGCGCCTCGGTCTGCGGCGAACGATAGGCCAGCGCATGGCCATCGTTGGCCAGCTTGGTCTGCAGGTCCATGCTGGCGCTGATCATCAGATCCGGGCCGTGCGCGTCGTTCGGAGCGCGCAGGTAGCGCGCGTACATCTCCCAGGAGACCACTTCCTCGTACAGCACCTCGACGTCCGGATGCAGGCGCTGGTAGTCGGCGATTACGCTGGCGAACACCGGCAGATCGGTCGAGCCCTGCACGCGCAGCTGCGCCCCGGCCTTGCCGGAGGGCGCGGGGAAGCGGCGTGCCTTGTCCGACTGCGCCCAGGCCAGGGGCACCACGCACAGCAACAGCAGCGCGGCGAACAGACGCATCGGGCGCATCAGGCGATCCTCGGCAGGCGCAGCGTCACCACCAGCCCGCCCTCGGGCCGGTTGGACAGGTCGATGTGCGCGCCATGGCTGTCGGCCACGCGCTTGACGATGGCCAGGCCCAGGCCGGCGCCGCCCTGTGCGGCCTGCGCGCCGCGGGCGAAGCGTGCGAACACGGTGTTGGCCTCGGCCGCCGGGATGCCCGGCCCGTGGTCGGCGATGGTCACCACGCACTGCGCCGGCTCCACGCGCAGCGCGATCTCCAGCGGCCCTTGCGCGCCGCCGTGCTTGAGCGCGTTGTCGATCAGGTTCTTCAACGCCTCGCGCAGCAGCAGCGCATCGCCGCGCACGTACGCTGGCGCCGGGTCCATCTCCAGCACCAGGACCGGCTGCGGGCCGACCGCCGGCAGCGCATCGTGCAAGGCCTGGCGCAGCGCCTCGGCCAGGTCGCAGCGCGTGAAGTCCTGCAGGTTGGAGCGGTGCAGCACGCTGGCATCGCTGAGCAGCTGGTTGAGCAGGCGGCTCATGTGGGTCGCATTGCGCTCCACCGCGACCAGGCTGCGGCGCATGTCGGCCGGATCGTCCTCGTCCAGGCCCAGCTGTGCCTGCGCGCGCAGCGCGGCCAGCGGCGTGCGCATCTGGTGCGCGGCCTCGGCCATGAACGCGCGCAGGTTCTCGTTGCTGGCCTGCAGGCGCTGCATGAAGCGATTGAGCGCGCCGACCATCTGCTGCATCTCCTGCGGCGCGCCCTCGGGCAGCGGGCGCAGGTCGGAGGGCTCGCGCCGCGACAGGTCGCCCTCCAGCCGCGCCAGCGGCCGCAGCGCGCGCTGCACGCCCAGCCAGACCAGCGCGGCGCTGAGCAGCGAGAGCAGCGCCAGCGCGGCCAGCGCGCGCAGCACCAGCTCGCCGGCCAGCGCCTCGCGCGCGCGGCGGGTGTGCCCCACCTCCACCAGGACCTGCGCCTGCGCGGCCGGCGTGGTGATGCGCCGCGCCACCGCCGCCACGCGCACCGGCTCGCCGCTGTAGCGCGTGTCGAACAGCACCGGCTGCCCATCGCGCGGCGGCCGGCGCGGCATCGGCAGGTCGCCGTAGCCGGTGATGGTGCGGCCGCTGCCGTCGAGCACGCGGTAGAAGACGCGGTCCTCCGGCGCCATCGACAGCATGTCCAGCGCCGCGTATGGCAGATCCACCTGCCACTGGCCATCGGCCAGGGCGACGCTGTCCAGGATCGACAGCGCCGAGGACACCAGCAGGTGGTCGTAGGACTGGTTGGCCGCGCGGTTGCCGTAGGCGCGTGCGGCGAAGAACAGCACGGCGATGGCCAGCGCCGACAGCGCGCCCAGATACAGCAGCAGCGTGCGCCGCAGCGAAGGCGCGACGCGGCTCATGGCGCGGCGGCCTCGGCCTTGTAACCCACGCCGCGCACGGTGGTGATGCGCAGCGGGCCGTGTTCGCCCAGCTTGCGGCGCAGGCGGCCGATGTACAGCTCGATGGCGTTGGGCCCGGCCTCGTCGTCGAAGCCGAACAGGCCCTTGGCGATCTCGTCCTTGCTCACCACCTGCTCCAGCCGGCCCAGCAGGATCTCCAGCAGGCGGAACTCGCGGTTGGGCAGCTCCAGCGCCACGCCATCCACGTGCACCGTGTGCGCGGCGGCGTCGAACACCAGCGTGCCCACCTGTATCGCGGCGGTGGCCTGGCCGCGGCTGCGCCGCAGCAGCACCCGGCAGCGCGCCTCGAACTCGCGGAAGTCGAACGGCTTGGCCAGGTAGTCGTCGGCGCCCACGTCCAGCGCGTGCACGCGGTCCTCGATGCCGTCGCGCGCGGTGAGCATCAGCACCGGCGTGGCGTCGCCGCGCTCGCGCAGCTCGCCCAGCACGGTCAGGCCGTCCATGCGCGGCAGGCCGATATCCAGCACCACCAGGTCGAAGGCCTGGTAGCGCAGCACGCTGGCCGCGCCCAGGCCGTCGCGCTGCCAGTCCACCGCGTGGCCGCTGCGCCGCATGCGTCGCACGATGGCATCGGCCAGGTCCTCGTTGTCTTCGACCAGCAGCAGGCGCATCGGCACGGCCAGCACGGCATGGGGCGCCGCAGGATTCCATCTGCGCGCGGCCGCGTCCATCCCACCTTTGCTGCGCCGCAGCGACAGGACCATGACAGCTTGCGGCCCCTAGCCTGCCTCGCAACCTCGGCGCCCGGGCTCGATCCGCGGCGACCGATCCGAACCTGGGAGGGTCCGTGTCCACCACCACCAACACCATCGCCGCGCTGGCCGCGGTCCTGGGCGCCTGCGTCGCCGCACCGGCCCTGGCCGCGGGCGAGGACACGCGCCCGATCACTGCAGAGCTGGGCGGCCGCCTGCACTGGGACTTCGCCGTGTTCGACAACGACGAGCGCGGCGTGCCCAACGGCAACGACACCCAGTTCCGCCGGGTCTGGCTGGATGTCTCCGGGCGCTTCTACGGCTTCACCTACAAGGCCGAGGTCGATCTGGCCGGCCTGCAGGATGCGCCGGGCAGCGCCGGCATCGTCGCGCGCGATGTGTACATCGCCAAAGCGTTCGACGCCGGCACGCTGACGGTGGGCCAGTTCAAGCAGTACTTCAGCCTGGACGATCGCACCGGCTCCAACTATGGCGCGTTCCTGGAGCGCGGCATGGGCCCCAGCACGCTGGCGCCGATCTACCGCAAGGCGGTGTCGTGGCAGGCCACCCTGCCGCATGGCACCTGGGCGGCGAGCGCCTACAGTCTGGAGAGCATCGACAACAGCGCGACCAAGGGCGCGGCGGTCGGCGGGCGCGCGACCTGGCTGCCGCTGGATGCGGGCAGCACGCTGCGGCACCTGGGCCTGTCGCTGGCGCACGAAGCCTACGACCATCCGGGCACGCGCCGGGCCGCGGCGCTGGTGCTGCGGCCGCGTCCGGCCAACGACCTGGCCGACAACAGCCGCCTGACCCTGGCGCGCTTCGATGCCGGCCGCGACACCGACGTGGACAAGTGGTCGCTGGAATACGCCGAGGTCCACGGCCCGCTGTCCTGGCAGGGCGAATACAGCGGCGCGGTGCTGGACGACGGCGCGCAACAGGCGAAGGTGCAGGCCGCCTACGGCTTCGTCAGCTGGTTCGTCACCGGCGAGTCGCGCGGCTACGACCGCAAGACCGGGCGCTTCTCGCGCATCAAGGCCATGCGCCACCGCACCGGCGCGCTGGAACTGGCGCTGCGCTACGACCGCATGTGGGGTCGGCAGCATCCCGACGGCATGGCCGACACGATCGATGCCTCGATGCGGGCGGTGACGCTGGGCGCCAACTGGTACTTCCAGCCCAACCTGCGGGTGATGTTCGACGTGATCGACAGCCGCAACCGCGACCACCGCACCGGCACCACGCTGGACCACACCCTGGCCTACACCGGACGCTTCCAGTACGACTTCTGATCCCCCGCCGCACCGCCGGTGCGGCCTTCAACCCTTGAGGAAACGCGAATGCTGACGCTGCTCGGCTTCGGGATGGTCATCGCCTTCATGTACCTGATCATGTCCAAGCGGCTCTCGCCGCTGGTGGCGCTGATCACGGTGCCGATCGTGTTCGCGCTGCTGGGCGGCTTCGGCGGCGGCATCAACGAGATGATGCTGGAGGGCATCAAGAAGATCGCGCCAACCGGCGTGATGCTGATGTTCGCCATCCTCTACTTCGGCGTGATGATCGATGCGGGGCTGTTCGACCCGCTGGTCGGACGCATCCTGCGCCTGGTCAAGGGCGATCCGCTGAAGATCGTGATGGGCACGGCGATCCTGGCGATGCTGATCTCGCTGGACGGCGACGGCTCGACCACCTACATGATCACCGCCTCGGCCATGCTGCCGCTGTACCACCGGCTGGGCATGAACGCGCTGCGCATGACCTGCGTGACCATGCTCGCCAGCGGCGTGATGAACCTCACCCCGTGGGGCGGGCCGACCGCGCGCGCGGCCACCGCGCTGCACGTGGACCCGGCTGATGTGTTCGTGCCGCTGGTGCCGGCGATGATCATCGCGCTGCTCAGCATCCTGGCGCTGGCGTGGTGGCTGGGCCTGCAGGAGCGCCGCCGCCTGGGCGTGATCCAGCTGCCGCCGGGCCAGGACTGGATGGATGCCTCGGTGGCCGAGGACGGCAGCGATGCGCTGCCCACGGTCGAGGATGTCGAGCACATCAAGCGGCCCAAGCTGCTGTGGGTCAACTTCGCCCTCACCTGCGCGCTGATGGCGGCGCTGGTGGTGGGCGTGCTGCCGATGCCGGTCTTGTTCATGATCGGCTTCGCCGTCGCGCTGGTGATCAACTACCCGGACCTGGCCGAGCAGCGCCGCCGCCTGGTCAACCACGCCGGCAACGTGCTGTCGGTGGTGTCGCTGATCTTCGCCGCCGGCATCTTCACCGGCATCCTGTCCAACACCGGCATGGTCGAGGCGATGTCGCGCAGCTTCCTGGCGGTGATCCCCGATGCCTGCGGCCCGTACCTGGCGGTGATCACCGCGCTGGTCAGCATGCCCTTCACCTTCTTCATGTCCAACGACGCTTTCTACTTCGGCGTGCTGCCGATCCTGTCGCAGGCCGCGGGCGAGTACGGCATCACGCCGGTGGAGATGGCGCGCGCCTCGCTGGCCGGCCAGCCGGTGCATCTGCTCAGCCCGCTGGTGCCCTCGACCTATCTGCTGGTGGGCCTGGCCAAGG
Source organism: Pseudoxanthomonas winnipegensis (assembly GCF_030322905.1). NCBI lineage: Bacteria > Pseudomonadati > Pseudomonadota > Gammaproteobacteria > Lysobacterales > Lysobacteraceae > Pseudoxanthomonas > Pseudoxanthomonas winnipegensis. The sequence continues at coordinate 4,110,354 of NZ_CP095475.1, forward strand.
TGGAGTTCGCCGACCACCAGAAGTTCACCCTCAAGTGGGCGGTGCTGGTCTCGCTGGTGCTGATGGCGGCGGGATTGGTGTTTGGGTTGTTTCCGTTGGTGGCTTGAGTGGGGGGATTCGGGATTCGGGATTCGGGATTCGGGATTCGGGATTCGGGATTCGGGATTCGGGAAAGCAAACGCCGCTGGCGCTTCACAGGCAACTCTCGTTTTTCACGGGGCCCGGTTTCCGGGTTCCGAAACCTCTTCGGATACTTCCAAGGTCCATCCAATGACACTTCGCATCGCTTACGTCACCAGCGGCATGGGCAGCCTCGGCACGGCCATCTGCCAGAAGCTGGCCCATAGCGGCCACACCGTGGTGGTCGGCTGCGGGCCCGATTCGCCGCGCAAGGCCGGCTGGCTGCGCGAGCAGCGCGCGCTGGGCTTCGACTTCATCGTCTCGGAAGGCAACGCGGCCGACTGGGACTCGACCGTGGCCGCCTTCGACCAGGTGCGCTCGGAGGTCGGCGAGATCGACGTGCTGGTCAACAACGCCGGCGGCCACCGCGATCAGCTGTTCCGGCAGATGCAGCGCGCGGACTGGCAGGCGGTGATCAACGGCAACCTCAATGCGCTGTTCAACGTCACCAAGCAGGTGATCGACGGCATGACCACGCGCGGCTGGGGACGCATCGTCAACATCGGCTCGGTCAGCGCGCACCGCGGGCAAATCGGCCAGGTCAACTACGCCACGGCCAAGGCGGCGATGGGCGGCTTCACCCGTGCGCTGGCGCAGGAAGTGGCCACACGCGGGGTGACGGTCAACACGCTCTCGCCCGGTTACATCGCCAGCGCGGCGATCAGCGGCTTCCCGCCCGACATGCTGGAGCGCCTGGCCTCCAGCGTGCCGGTGCGCCGCCTGGGCCAGCCGGCCGAAGTCGCCGGCCTGTGCGCCTGGCTGGTCTCCGACGAAGCCGCCTACGTCACCGGCGCCGACTACGCCGTCAACGGCGGCCTGCACATGGACTGAGCGCGACTCCTGCTCGGTGGGAGCAACTGTCTTCTCAAGTCTCGCAGCGGTCTGCCTATGTAGAGCGGAGCTTGCTCCGCTGGGGCCTTCCCCCACGAACTGAACGAAGAGCAGCGGAGCAAGCTCCGCTCTACAGAGGGTGCCGCCCTCGTGGCCTTTTCAGCCAATGGCGGCGATGGGGCCTTCCCGGTAAAGCCTCATCGCCGCCATGGCGGCTCCCACAGGGTTTGCGAGGACTGTGCGCGCGGCCCGTGCTGTGCCATGCCCTGTCGGGTCGAGGCTCTGCGGCCAACAGGTCAGGATTTCTTTCGAGCCGAAGTCATGAGACATGAAGCGCCCCGCAGCGGGCCGGCGGGCGGTGGCCGCGACGAGCGAGGCAGGAGGCCGAGCGCCCGAATCAGGGCGCCGATGCCCTGACCGAGGGGAAAGCGGACGCTGCCCGCCGGACCGCTTGCCCCTTTCGAAGTCGCAACGCCCACGCACTGCAATCCCTAGCGCGACAAAAACAAAAAGGACGGCCAGAAGCCGTCCTTTTTCATATCTCCCGCCGAACTCGGCGGAAAAACCCGCCTCACTTCAGCCCGCGATTCTCCAGCAGCGGCGCGACGCTGGGATCCTTGCCGCGGAAGTCGCGGTACAGCGTGGCCAGGTCGACCGTGTTGCCGCGCGAGAGGATCTTGTCGCGGAAGATGTCGCCGTTCTTGCGGCTCAGCCCGCCATGCTCCTTGAACCACTCGAACGCATCGTCGTCCAGCACCTCGGCCCAGAAGTAAGCGTAGTAGCCGGCCGAATAGCCGCCGCCCCAGATGTGGTCGAAGTAGGTGGTGCGGTAGCGCGGCGGCACTTCGGCCAGATCGACCTTGTACTTCTTCAGCGAATCGGCCTCGAACTTGTCCACGTCCTGCAGCGGCGCGTCGGCCGGCAGGGTGTGCCAGGACAGGTCCAGCAGCGCCGCCGACAGGTACTCGGTGGTGGCATAGCCCTGGTTGAAGGTGCGCGACTTCTTGATCTTCTCCACCAGATCGGCCGGCATCGCCTCGCCGGTCTGATAGTGCTTGGCGTAGTGCGCGAACACCTTCGGATCGGAGGCCCAGTGCTCGTTGAACTGCGAGGGGAACTCGACGAAGTCGCGCGAGGTGGCGGTGCCGGCCAGGGTCGGATACTTCACGTTGGAGAACATGCCGTGCAGCGCATGGCCGAACTCATGGAACATCGTGGTGACGTCGTCGAAGCTCAGCAGCGCCGGCTGGCCCGGCGCCGGCTTGGTGAAGTTGCAGACGTTGTAGACCACCGGCTTGGTGCCGCTCAGCCCGTTCTGGCCGACGAACTCGTCCATCCAGGCGCCGCCGGACTTGCTGTCGCGCTTGAAGTAGTCGGTGTAGAACAGCGCCAGCGACTTGCCGTCCTGGTCGAACACTTCGTAGACCTTCATCCCGTCGTGGTAGGTCGGGATGTCGGTGCGCTCCTTGAAGGTGATGCCGTAGAGCTGGGTGGCGGCGTAGAACACGCCGTTCTTGAGCACGTTGTCCAGCTCGAAGTACGGCTTGATCTGCGCCTCGTCCAGGTCGTACTTGGCCTTGCGCACCTGCTCGGCGTAGAAGTCCCAGTCGGCGGCGGTGAGCTTGAACCCGCCCTGCTGCGCGTCGATCACCTTCTGCATCTCGGCCGCCTCGCTGCGCGCCTTGGCGGTGGCGGCGGGCACGGTGTCGGTGAGCAGCTTCAGCGCGGCATCCGGCGTCTTGGCCATCTGGTCGCTGAGGCTGTAGGCCGCATAGCTGTCGAAGCCGAACAGCTTGGCCTTCTGCGCGCGCAGCTGGGCCAGGCGCTGCACGGTCTGGCGGGTGTCGTTGGCGTCGCCCTTCTCGGCGCGCGTCTGCGAGGCGCTCATCACCTGCAGGCGCAGGTCGCGATCCTTCAGCGAGGCCAGCACCGGCTGCTGGGTGGTGTTCTGCAGGGCCAGCAGGTACTTGCCGTCGAGCTTGCGCGCGGCCGCGTCCTGCGCGGCCGAGGCGATGTCGCCGTCGGACAGGCCGTCCAGCTTGGCCTTGTCGTCCACCACCACCGCGCCGGCGGCGGCGGCCGCGACCAGCTTGGTGTGGAACTGCGTGGCCAGGGTGGTCTCTTCGATGTTGAGCTTGCGCAGGGTGGCCTTGTCGGCGTCGGACAGCTGCGCACCGGCGCGCACGAACTCCTGGTACTGGTACTCGACCAGGCGCTTCTGCTCCGGGTCCAGATTCAAGGTGTCGCGCTGGTCGTAGAGGCTCTTGATGCGCGCGAACAGCTTCGGATCCAGGTTGATCTCGTCCTGGTGCGCGGCGAGCTTGGGCGCGATCTCTTCCTGGATCTTCTGGCGCGCATCGTTGGTATCGGCCTGGACCAGGCCGAAGAAGATGCGCGAGACACGGGTCAGGGTCTCGCCGCTGCGCTCCATCGCCTCCAGCGTGTTGGCGAAGGTGGCCGGCTCCGGGTTGTCGGCGATCTTGCGGATCTCGGCCAGGTGCTGCTGCATGCCTTCCTCGAAGGCCGGCAGGTAGTCGCTGTCCTGGATCTTATCGAACGGCGGCGCCTGGAAGGGCAGCGTGCTGGCGCTCAGCAGCGGGTTGGCGCGCTGCGGCGCGGCGTCGGCGGCCGGGGTGGACGCGGCGGGTTTCACGGCATCGGCCTCCGTTTGTGCGTGGCAGGCGGCCAGCGCCAGGCTGATGGCGGTGGCAAGAGCGAGGGTGCGGGTCATGCGGGATCCAGCCATTGCGGAAGAGCCGCGCACGCTACCCGATCTGCCGGTCTCTGGCACGTGCCGGACGCTGGCCGATTGGGCCAAAGGTCAGCGTCAGGACGCACCGGCGCCCGGGCCCGGCCTGCCCGGCGCGGGCGCCGGGCCAGCCACGCCTAAGGCGCCGCCTGGCCGGCCGGCAGCGGCAGCGCGTCGTCCTTGTAGATGGCCACGTGCGGCACGCCGTCGGCGCCGATCCAGCCGCGGTACATGCCTTCGGTATTGAACGGGAAGGCAACCACGCCATCGGCGGCCAGCCCGATCGCGCCGCCGTCGCCGCCGGCGGCCGGGATCTCCCGGTTGATCACCGTCTGCGCCGCGCGCACCAGCGACTGGCCGGCGTACTTCATCCGCGCGCAGATGTCGTAGGCGGCCACCGCGCGGATGTAGAACTCGCCCCAGCCGGTGCCGGACACGGCGCACTGCGCGTTGGCATAGGTGCCGGCGCCGATGATCGGCGAATCGCCGACCCGGCCGTAGCGCTTGTCGGTCATGCCGCCGGTGGAGGTGCCGGCCGCCAACCGCCCGGCGCCGTCCAGCGCCAGCGCGCCGACGGTGCCGAAGTGCCTGGCCGTGGCCAGGTCCTGGTGGGCCAGGCCCAGGCGATCTTCCTTCAGCGCCTGCTGCAGCTGCTGCCAGCGCTTCTCGGTGCGGAAGTACGACGGATCGACCAGCGTGATGCCTTGCTCGCGGGCGAAGACCTCGGCGCCATCGCCGACCATCATCACGTGCTGGGAGTGGTCCATGACCGCCTTGGCGAGCAGGATCGGATTCTTGACCCGGTGCACGCCGGCGATCGCGCCGGCCTTGCCGCTGGCGCCGTCCATGATCGCCGCGTCCAGCTCGTTCCTGCCGTCGTGGGTGAACACCGCGCCCTTGCCGGCGTTGAACTGCGGCGAGTCCTCCAGCACGGTGATCGCCGCGGCCACCGCCTCCGGCGCCGGCTTGCCCTGGGTCAGCAGCGCATGGCCGGCCTGCAGCGCGGCGGTCATCGCCGCGCGCGCCTCGGCCTCGTCGGCCGGTGTCATCCCCTTGCGCTCCACGCCGGCCCCGCCGTGGATCACCAGCATCGGCGCATCCAGCAGGACCAGCACGCCGTCGCGCACCGCGTAGCGGCGCTGGAAGACCGGCGCGTCCACCGTGCCGGCCGGCAGATGCAGCACCGAGCCGGCGCCCACGCCCAGCGTGCGCACCTGCGCCAGTTGCATCGGACTGTCCTCGGCCTGGCGCTCGGTGAAGCCGCCCTGCACCACCGTCGCGCCGGCGCCGGGCGCGGTGGCGTACACGCGGGCGCTGCCGTCGCCTTCCACCGCCACCGCCGCGCTCTCGTCCACGCCCAGGCCGATCAGCGGATGCCCGGCCAGGGTCTCGGCCTTGGCCACGAAGCCGATCAGCCGGCCCAGCCGGTTGCGTTCGCTGAAGTGCGTGTCGGTGACCACGCCCTTGAGCGCGGCCAGGTGCAGGAAGCCGGTCTCGATGGTGTTCTCCGGCCCCAGCGGATCGGCCAGCGCGCGCGGGCTGGTCTGGCTGCCGCCGTCCATGGCGCCGTACAGATACTCGCCCTGCATGGCCAGGCCGGCGCTGGTGCCGCCCAGCGGCTTGCCCGCGGCCACGTGCGCATCCAGCGCGGCGGCCACCGGCGTGTCCTTCCAGAAGCGCACGTAGCGCGACTGGTCGCCGCCGGCGATGAAGATGCCGTCGGCCCGCTTCAGGGCCTGCAGCATCTTCGGATCGTAGGCCGCCTGGCGGTCGTGGAAGACGAAGGTCTCCACCGACACCGGGCCGCCGACCTCGCGATAGAACTCCTCGCCCACCTCGCCGGCCTGCGAGGCGCGCAGCACCACCAGGTGGCCGTTGCCGGCCTTGGCGAAGAACCAGCGCAGCGCATCGTGGTTGCGGTCGCCGCCGCCCATCAGCAGCAGGCCCGGCTGGACCTTGCCCGGCGTGGCGGCCCTGGCGTCGCCCAGCAGGTAGTGGTCCAGCGAGGCCGGCGCGGCCATCGCCACACCCGACCACAGCAGCGCGGCCAGCAGCGGCCAGGACTTGCGCGAAACGGACGGCATGGGCAGGGGTTCCTTTGGAGGGCGACAGCCATGCAGGACGAACGAGCAGCGCCGATCCCCCCATGGGCAACAGCGCGCCCGCTCGGCTATGGTGCAGGCCATGCGCACCGCCCTGGACGACTGGTTCATCCGCGAGATCCTGATCCACGAGGCGTCGCTGAGCGCGTATCTGCGCCGCAGCTGGTCGCGGCCCGACGAGGTCCACGACCTGCGCCAGGAGATCTACGTGCGCGTCTACGAGGCCGCCGGCAAGGCGCTGCCGACCGCGCCCAAGTCCTTCCTGTTCGCCACCGCCCGCCACCTGATGACCGACCGGCTGCGCCGCGGACGGGTGGTGTCGATCGAGGCAGTGGGTGATCTGGACGCCTTGCACGTCTTGGTGGATGAGGCCTGTCCCGAACGCGTGTGCGGTGGACGGCAGGTGCTCAGGCGGCTGGCCGAGGCATTCGACCGGCTGCCGGACCGCTGCCGGGAAGTGGTGTGGCTGCGGCGGGTGGAGGAACTGTCGCAGAAGGAGGCGGCCATGCGCATGGGCATCAGCGAGAAGACCGTGGAGAAGCACCTGGCCAAGGGCATGCGCCTGCTGGCCGGGGCCTATCACGGCGGGGGTCCGGCGCGCCCCGCCGCCGCATCGCAACCGACCGGACACCGGCATGTCGACGGACAGCGCCAGGATTGAGTCTCGCGCGGCCGCGTGGCTGGCGCGGCGCGACTGCGGCGACTGGGACACCCAGGCGCAGGACGCGCTGGAGGCCTGGCTGGCGCAGGCCACCGCGCACCGCATCGCCTTCCTGCGGCTGGAGGCGGCCTGGGAGCAGAGCGGCCGCCTGGCCGCGCTCGGCGCCGGGGTGGCACCGGGCACGGTGCCGCCGCGCGGCGCCTGGTCGTCCACGCCGGCACCGCCCGCCGCGGCCCCCGGCCCGGGCGCCGACCTGTCGCAGGTGGTCTTCGCCCCGCGCCCCGCCCGCTCCCGCCGCCGCTGGCCCGCCCTGCTCGCCGGCGCGGCCGTGCTGCTGCTCGCCCTGGGCGTGGCCGGCGCCGGCTGGAGGCACTACGCGGTCACCGAAAGCGCGAGTTACGCCAGCGCGCTGGGCCAGCTGCAGCCGGTGGCGCTGTCCGACGGCTCGCGCGCCACGCTCAGCAGCGACAGCCTGATCGAGGTCGCGCTGTCGGCCGCGCGCCGGCGCATCGCACTGAAACGCGGCGAGGCCTACTTCGAGGTGGCCAAGGACGCCGACCGGCCGTTCGTGGTCGAGGCCGGCGAGCGCCGCGCGGTGGCGGTGGGTACGCGCTTCTCGGTACGCCGCGACGGCGCCACCACCCGCGTGGTCGTCACCGAAGGCACGGTGCGGCTGGAATCGGACGACCACGGCGACCGCCCCGCCCCGACCACGCTGCTGCCGGCCGGCAGCATCGCCATCGCCGGCCCGGACGGGGTGCTGGTGCGCAGCGTGCCGCTGGCCGAGGCCGAGGCCGCGCTGGACTGGCGCGGCGGCCTGCTGAGCTTCCGCGACACCGCCCTGGGCGAGGCGGTGGCCGAGTTCAACCGCTACAACGCGCACAAGCTGGTGGTGGCCGACGCCCGGGCCGCCGCGCTGCGGGTGTCGGGCACCTTCCAGTGGGACAACGCCGACGGCTTCGTGCGCCTGCTCGAACGCGGCTTCCCCGTGCACGCCGAACGCCGCCCCGGGACGGTGCTGCTGCACAGCCGCTGAGCACGCCGCGCGTCGATCGCGTGGGGGGAGTGGCGGACTTGTTCGTCCTGAGCCTTGCATGGGCGCGCCCCCCGCACGCCCGCCACTCTGGGGAGAGTCGAATGCATTCCAAGCTGCGAACGCTGCTGTTGAGCGCTGCCTGTGCGGCGGCACTGTCCGCCCCGGCCCAGGCCGCCAGCCAACTGGACATCCCGGCCGGCAGCCTGGACGGCGCCCTGCAGGCGCTCTCGCGCCAGACCGGCGCGCAGCTGCTCTACCGCCCCGAGCAGCTGGCCGGCCTGCAGACCCGCGGCGTGCGCGGCGAGCTGAGCCCGGCGCAGGCCGCCGACCGCCTGCTCGAAGGCAGCGGCCTGGTCGCCCGGCGCGACGCCTCCGGCGCCCTGCTGATCGCCCGCCAGGACGCGACCCCGCGGCCTGCGCCCGGCGCGCGCCCGAAACCCGCGCCCGCGCCGCAGGCCGACCCCGACGCCCCGACCGACCTGGAGCGCCTGCAGGTCACCGGCTCGCGCATCCCGCGCGCCCAGGTCGAGGGCCCGGCGCCGATCACCACCATCACCGCCGAGGACATCAAGGCCAAGGGCTTCACCACCGTGCCCGACGTGCTGCGCGCGATCACCCAGAACGGCGGCGAGACCCAGAGCCAGCAGTCGGCCAACGGCGCGGACTTCTCGCCCGGCGCCCAGCAGGTGGACCTGCGCGGGCTGGGGCCCAACCACACCCTGGTGCTGGTCAACGGCCGCCGCATCGCCGACTTCCCGCTGCCGTTCAAGGGCCGCAGCAACTTCACCGACATCTCCAACATCCCGCTGGGGATGATCGAGCGCATCGAGATCCTCAGCGGCAGCGCCTCGGCGGTGTACGGCTCGGACGCGATCTCCGGCGTGGTCAACTTCATCCTGAAGAAGCACGCCGACGGCACCACCGTTGACTACCGCTTCGGCACCACCAGCCGCGGCGATGCCGACTCGTTCGACCTGAGCATCTCCAGCGGCTTCGAGCGCGGCGCCTTCAGCGCGGTGTACGGACTGGAGTACACCGGACAGAACCCGCTGTGGGCCTATCAGCGCGGCATCCAGGACTCCTCGCAGGATTCCCCCGTGGCCAGCGGCCGGATCGCGCGCCGCGGCTTCCTGCGCACCGACTATTACGACACCTACCTCGACCCGGGCCGGGACACCTGCGAGGCGCTGGCCCGCCTCAACGGCAACTCCACCTACTACGCCTCGCGCCCGCGTTACGGCGACTACGATCCCGCGCTGGACGACTACGGCCCCGGCTACTACTGCGGCAGCGACAAGGCGATCGGCTACGGCACCATCATCAGCAAGCGCGAGGGGCTCAACGCCTACGGCAGCTTCAACTACGACTTCGGCGACGGGCTGCGCTGGTTCGCCGACGTGCAGGCCGGCTACCACACCATCGACCTGTTCCGGGACGTGCGCAGCTGGTCCTACCAGCAGCCCAACGGGCAGAAGGACGGCTACTTCTACAACCAGGCCACCGAGCAGGTGGAGTACTGGCAGCGCCAGTTCACGCCCGAGGAAATGGGCGGGCTGAACACCGGCACGGTCCGCAACCGGCAGAAGACCTTCAGCCTCACCACCGGCCTGGCCGGCCGCTTTGGTCAGGCCTGGGACTGGGAGGCCTCGCTGTCGCATTCGCAGTACTCGCTGGCGGTGAGCTGGCCGCAGATCGTCGCGTCCAAGGCCAACGACCTGTTCCTGGGGCCGATGCTGGGCATCGACGAGGACTCGGGCTATCCCATCTACGACGCCGACCCGGCGCGCCTGTACACCCCGCTGACCCGCGCCGAATACGATGGCATCTTCGCGCGCTCCACCTACCACCCCGAGTCGCGCAACGACACGCTGGCCTTCACCCTGACCAACACCGCGCTGTTCGGCCTGCCCGGCGGACCGGCCGGGCTGTCGGCCACCGCCGAGCTCGGCAGCCAGGGCTACGACCTCAAGCCCGATCCGCTGGCCACGCAGGACTACTACTACAGCTGGAAGGACTCCGACGGCCACGGCAGTCGCAACCGCTGGGCGGTGGCCAGCGAGCTGCGCCTGCCGCTGCTGGAGCGCCTCAACCTGAGCCTGGCCGGGCGCTTCGACCAGTACCGCTTCGCCGGCCGCAGCATCGACAAGCCGACCTGGAGCGCGGGCGTGGAATGGCGCCCGATCGATGCGCTGCTGCTGCGCGGCTCCTATGGCACCGCCTTCCGCGCGCCGGATCTGCACTACCTGTTCGCTCAGGAAGGCGAGGACGAGACCTCCGGCGTGGACTACTACCGCTGCGACACCGAGGAGGCGGGCACGCCGTACGAGGACTGCAGCTACGGCGACGAGGGCATCGTGCGCACGCGCGTGGGCAACCGCGACGTCAAGCCGGAGACCAGCACCGCGTGGACCGCCGGCCTGGTGTTCTCGCCCACGCCGAGCTTCGACATCTCCCTGGACTGGTTCGACATCGACATGCGCGACCAGGTGCAGGACCTGCGCGTGGACGTGGTCCTGCGCAACGAGCGCGACTGCCTCACCGGCGCCGTCCCGCTCAGCTCGGGCACGTGCGTGGACGCGCTCTCGCGCGTCACCCGCCTGGCGGACGGCAAGCTCTACGGCGTGTCCGTCGAACCGATCAACATCGCCCGCGAGCGCACCTCCGGCGCCGACCTGGCCGCGCACTGGAAGCTGGACACCGGCATGGGCCTGTTCACGCTGGGCCTGGACTACACCTGGGTGCACCGCCACGACATCCAGGTCTATGCCGGCGATCCGATGGTGGACGAGTTCGCCATCAACAGCGGCTACGACATCCCGCGCACCAAGACCAGCGCCAGCCTGGGCTGGAGCAAGGCCGCCTGGTCGGCCACGGTGTACGGCCAGCGCCTGGGCAAGCTGCCCAACTACGCCTCCTACGACCAGGACTTCGACGAGGACTCGGGCCAGAGCCCGTGGGTCGAGGCGACCTGGCGCTACAACCTGTCGCTGTCGCGGCAGTTCGGCGACCGCGCGCGCCTGTCGCTGACGGTCAACAACGTGCTGGACAAGATGCCGCCCAGGGACGCCAGCTACACCGCCTATCCGTACTACGACGTGTCCTGGTTCGATTCGCTGGGGCGCAGCCTGTATCTGGACTTCACCTACAAGTTCGGCGGCAAGGCGCTTTAAGGAACGCGTGAAGAGGAACGAGGAACGAGAGAGAGCCGGAGCGCACCTGGCAATCCGCTCTACTCGTTCCTCGTTCCTCTCGACTCGTTCCTCAGACAGTCCCGCGCGTCTTCCCCATCCACGGCCGGTACCAGGCGCGGATGGCGGCCATGTCGGCCTCCATGTCGGCGCTGGTATGGAACACCGGCCCCAGACCGATGATTTTCTCGGGGTAGTGGAAGTAGGCCATCAGCACCGGCACATCGGCGGCGCGGGCGATCTTCCAGAAGCCCGCCTTCCACTTGTCCACGCGGTTGCGCGTGCCCTCGGGGGTGACCACGAACCAGATGCGCTCGCTGCGGCGGATGGTGTCCACCGCGGTGCTGACCACACCGCCGGCGTTGGCGCGGTCCACCGGCACCACGCCCAGCTTGTGCAGCAGGATCGACAGCGGCCACCAGAACAGGCTGGCCTTGGCCAGCACCTTGACCTCGAAGCCCATCGCGATCTTGGCCGCCATGCCCCACAGCCCGTCCCAGTTGGACGAATGCGGGGCCACGATCATCACCAGCTTGGGGATGTCCGGCAGCTCGCCGGCGATGCGCCAGCCGCTCAGGCGCAGCAGCGTGCGCGCGCACCAGCGATTGAAGCGGTTTGGCTTCACACGCGGCATGTTGCGGGGGGTGGCCGGCATCTGGCCCGGCGGCCTCGGGGTCGGGTCAGTCCCAGTCACGTGCGGTCCGGTTGCGCTTGATCTGGCCACGGGTCTTCTTCTCATCCAGCCGGCGCAGCTTGGAGGCGCGGCTCGGTCGGGTCGCCACGCGTGCCTTGGGCACCGACAGGCTGGCGGCGATGATGTCGGCCAGGCGCTCGCGTGCGTCCTGGCGGTTGCGGTCCTGGGTGCGGAAGCGCTGCGCGTCGATCACCAGCACACCCTCGTCGGTCAGGCGCCGGTCGCGACGCGCCAGCAGGCGGCTGCGCAGGGCCTCGGGCAGCGACGGCGAGCCAGCCACGTCGAAACGCAGCTCCACCGCGCTGGACACCTTGTTGACGTTCTGCCCGCCGGCGCCGCTGGCGCGCACGAAACGCTCGACCAACTCCTCCTCGGGGATCGACAGCGCAGGGGTGATCTGGAGGGAACCGGCCGGCATGGCCGCGATTGTAGGACAAGGCGATGACACGCCGTGCGATGCCGCGACACGCGGGCTATCGCCCATCGCGGTCCTGAACCCCGGCCCGCGCGCGCACCTGACGAGTCTGTCATCGCGCTTTGCGAGCGAGGCGAACCGACGCAGAATCGCCGCCCTTGCTTAGTGAAATTTTTACACGCACCCCGCGCCGGCTCGGCACCATCGCCGGTCACGTTGCGCGCCTTTTCGAGATCCACATGCCACGCCGTCGATTCACGTCCGTCCTGTTGTTGCTGTCCCTGCTGGCGGCGGTCTGCGCGCCCGCGCTGGCCCGCGTGCCGACCGACGAGGAGATCGACCGACTGCTGGCCGCTTCGCGCGCGCAGAGCATGCTGGCGGCGATCCAGCCCCAGGTGGAGGCCATGCAGCGCGAGCAGTTCGCCCAGCTGACCCAGGGCAAGACGCTGACCCCGCAGCAGCAGGCCGAGATCCAGCAGATCCAGGCCAAGACCTCCGAGATCGTGCGCCAGTCGCTGGCCTGGGAGCAGATGCGCCCGGTCTATCTGGACGTGTACCGCAAGACATTCGACGACGACGACGTCAAGGCGATGACCAAGTTCTACGAGAGCAAGGCCGGCCAGCGCCTGCTGGACCGCACGCCGGCGGTGATGCAGAGCCTGATGGTCGGCATCCAGCAGAAGATGATCCCGCAGCTCGAGGCGCTGCAGGCCGAGGTCAAGACCGTCTCGGCCGAGCCCCTGCCCGCCCCGCCGGTGTCCCCGCCGGAGGAGCGCCGCAAGCCGGCCACGACCAGCAGCACCCGCAAGAAGGCCACCTCGACCAGCAAGAAGTCGAGCACCAAGTCGAGCACGAAGAAGTCCAGCTCCAGCAAGTCGAGCACCAGCAAGTCCGGCTCGACCAAGGCCAGTACCACCAAGAAGGCCACCAGCAGCAAGACCCCGACCAAGAAGACCACCACGACCAAGAAGGCCTCGTAGCGCCGCACTCCGGCGCAGGGCGGCAGCCCTGAAGACGGCGTCCGCGACCTTGCCGCCAGCCGCAGCCGCAGCCGCAGCCGCAGCCGCAGCCGCAGCCGCAGCCGCAGCCGCAAAGCCTCACGCCTTTCTCGGCACGCAGACGAAGCAGAACCGCCAACAGCCCCCCTCGTCCCCCCGAAGTCCAGAACAGCCCCTCCCCTTTCGCGAAGCGAAGGGGGAGGTTGGGAGGGGGTGCTCTTGCTTTTGACTTCCCCGCGAAGAGCAACCCCTCCCCATCCCTCCCCTTGGCCTGCGGCCAAAGGGAGGGGGCAGAGCACGCGCCCTTCAGGAATGGCTGATCAAGAAGTCGTTCCCCGCCAAGCGGGAAACAACAGAGGCGCTTCTACCGGAAGCCCTAAAGCGCCAACTGCGCCCGCGGCGGCAGACGCCAGTCCACCGCCCCCAACCCATGCCGATCGAGATACTCGTTGGCCTGCGAGAAATGCCGGCAGCCCAAAAAGCCCCGATGCGCCGAAAGCGGCGAAGGATGCGGCGCCTTCAGCACCCGATGCCGGCGCGGATCGATCACCTTGCCCTTGGCCTGCGCATAGCTGCCCCAGAGCAGGAACACCAGATGCTCGCGCTCCTGCGCCAGCGTCTGGATCACATGGTCGGTGAAACCCTCCCAGCCCTTGCCCTGATGCGCGCCGGCGCGGCCCTCCTCGACCGTCAGCACCGAGTTGAGCAGCAGCACGCCATGGCGTGCCCACGGCATCAGGCAACCGTGATCCGGCGGGGTGAAGCCGATGTCGCTGGCCAGCTCCTTGTAGATGTTCTGCAGCGACGGCGGCACCGGCACGCCCGGCAGCACCGAGAAGCACAGCCCATGCGCCTGGCCGGCGCCGTGATACGGATCCTGGCCCAGGATCACCACCTTGACCGCCTCGAAGGGCGTGGCATCGAACGCCGCGAAGATCTGCGGCCCCGGCGGAAACACATGCGCCCCGGCCTGCTTGCGCTGACGCAGGAACGCCGACAGCGCCTGCATCTCCGGCCGCAGCAGCCAATCGCCCACCCGCGCCTTCCACGAAGGCTCGAGCTGGATGCGGGGCTGGGAAGCGTCTTCGGTCATCGCGTCATTGTAGGCGGCGCCGATGCTGGCTTGCGCGGGTGGCAGCCGCCTGTAGAGCGGAGCTCGCTCCGCTGGGGCCTTCCCCACAAACCGAACGAAGCGCAGCGGAGCAAGCTCCGCGCTACGCCACTGCCGGCAGCGTGGCCATGTCCCAGCGCGGGGTGACGTGCACCTGCGCGTCGCTGCGCTGGCCGGCTTCCAGGCGCAGCGCGCCGGCGAAGGCGATCATCGCGCCGTTGTCGGTGCACAGCGCCGGGCGCGGGAAGCAGGCACGGCCGCCGCGCTGTTCGCACATGGCCTGCAGCCTGGCGCGCAGGCGCTTGTTGGCGCCCACGCCGCCGGCGATCACCAGCGTGTCGCTGCCGGCCGCCTCCAGCGCGCGCTGGCACTTGATCGCCAGGGTGTCGACCACCGCGTCCTCGAAGCCGCGCGCGATGTCCGCGCGCGTGGTCTCGGACTGGTCGCTGTCGCGCCAGGCCAGCAGCACCTGCGTCTTCAGGCCGGAGAAGCTGAAGTCCAGGCCCGGGCGGTCGGTCATCGGCCGGGCGAAGGTGTAGGCCCCCGGCGTGCCGGTCTCGGCCAGCCGCGCCAACTGCGGGCCGCCCGGATACGGCAGGCCCATCAGCTTGGCGGTCTTGTCGAAGGCCTCGCCGGCCGCGTCGTCCAGCGTCTCGCCGAGCAAGCGGTACTCGCCGATCCGGTCCACCGCCACCAGTTGGGTGTGGCCGCCGGAGACCAGCAGCGCGACGAACGGCGCCGCGGGCGGGTCGTCCTCCATCAGCGGCGCCAGCAGGTGGCCTTCCATGTGGTGCACGCCGATGGCCGGCAGGTCCAGCGCCCAGGCCAGCGCGCGGGCCACGCCGGCGCCGACCAGCAGCGCGCCGACCAGGCCGGGACCGGCGGTGTAGGCCACGCCGTCCAGATCGCGGGTGGACAGGCCGGCCTCGCCCAGGGTCTGGCGGATCAGCGGCAGCAGCTTGCGCACGTGGTCGCGGCTGGCCAGCTCCGGGACCACGCCGCCGTACTGGGCATGCAGGGCGATCTGGCTGTAGACCGCATGGGCGCGCAGGCCGGCCGCGCCGCCCAGGGCGGTGTCGTAGACCGCCACGCCGGTCTCGTCGCAGGAGGTTTCGATGCCGAGGACTTTCATGGCCACAGGATGCGCCCGGCGCAGGCCCTTTTCCAGCCCGCGCGCTTGCACGGCACCGGACGAGCCGCTATAGTGCGCGGCTCACCGGGTCAGAGCCCGGTCATTTTGTGTCCCGGAGATTCCATGCCCAGCGTCAAAGTCCGCGAAAACGAGCCGTTCGAGTTTGCGCTCCGTCGTTTCAAGCGCACCTGCGAAAAGGCCGGCGTGCTGGCCGAAACCCGCAAGCGCGAGTTCTACGAAAAGCCGACCCAGGAGCGCAAGCGCAAGGCCGCTGCCGCGGTGAAGCGCCAGCTGCGTCGCTCCTCGCGCGACGTCACCAAGCGCCAGCGCCTGTACTGAGCGAAGGCGGGTCGTTGCGTCGGCCACCGCTTGGTGCGGTGGCTCGGCGGCAAGCCAGACCAAGAGCCGGCACGCGCGAGCGTCGCCGGCTTTTTGTCGTCCCTTAGATTCCTGTTCCCGCGCGGGTTTCGACCCGCGCGCCCTGCCCCGGAGGATGGCCATGAGCCTCAAGCAGCAGCTGACCGAAGACATGAAGACCGCCATGAAGGCCGGTGAGAAGGATCGCCTGGGCGTAATCCGCCTGATCAACGCGGCGATCAAGCAGCGCGAAGTCGACGAGCGCATCGAGCTGGACGACGCCGCGGTGCTGGCCGTGCTGGAGAAGATGGTCAAGCAGCGCAAGGACTCGGTCAGCCAGTACGAAGGTGCCGGCCGCGAGGACCTGGCCGCGATCGAGCGCGCCGAGCTGGCCATCATCGACACCTACCTGCCCGCCAAGCTGGACGAGGCCGCCATCGCCGCGGCGATCGATGCGGCCATCGCCCAGACCGGCGCCGCCGGCCCGGCCGACATGGGCAAGCTGATGGGCGTGCTCAAGCCGCAGCTGGCCGGGCAGGCGGACATGGGCCTGGTGTCCAAGCTGGTCAAGCAGAAGCTGGCCGGCTGAGCCCGCGCCCCGGCGCGCCGCCTGCGGGCCGCGCGCCGTCCGCCCGCCCTGCGCGGGCTGCAATCGAAAGCCATTCTCATCTACACTTCCCGGGCTGGGTGCAAGCCTCTCGCCGCGCCCGCCAGCAGGTCCGCCTTGCAAGGACCTCCCGGGGAAGTTCCACATGTCCGCTTCGATCCACCGCGCCGGCCTGCGCCCGACGTTGTTGACCTTGGCCGTGTTGGCGGCCCTGCCCGCCGCGGCCCAGCAGGCGCCCACGGCGGCCACCGCCACGGACCTGGACAAGGTCACCGTCAAGGGCGAGAAGACCGACCGCTCGCTGCAGGACACCGCCTCCAGCGTGGCGGTGACCACCAGCGCCAGGATCGAGCAGGAGAACCTGCTCTCGCTGTCGGACCTGATCAACCGCACGCCCAACGTGACGCCGATGTACGGCCAGCGCGGCTTCACCATCCGCGGCATCGCCGACGAGTCCGGCGCGCCCAACCCGCTGGCCACCATCTATCTGGACGGCGCGGCGCTGCCCAGCCAGGCCAGCGACAGCCTGCCCACCGACCTGTGGGACCTGTCCCAGGTCGAGATCTTCCGCGGCCCGCAGTCCACCATCCAGGGCCAGAACGCCCTGGCCGGCGCGATCGTGATGCGCAGCGAAGACCCGACCATGGACTGGAGCGGCCGCGCCCGCGTACTGCTGTCCGACCCGTCGGACAAGCGCTACGCCGTCGCCGGCGGCGGCCCGCTGGTGAGCGACGAACTGGCCTTCCGCGTGGCCGCCGAGAAGCGCGATTTCGACGGCTACGTGTGGAACCCGACCCGCCAGACCGGCGAGGACGCGCTGGAGAGCACCAATGCACGCTTCAAGCTGCTGTGGACGCCCAAGGGCCTGCCGGGCCTGACCGCACGCCTGACCTGGATCAACGACAACCGCGACGGGCCGTACATGTACACCTACGCACGCAGCGATGTGCGCGACTCGTTCGACCATCCGATCAACACCTCCGACTTTCCCAACATCACCCGGTCCCACGCGCAGATCGGCACGGCGCAGGTGGACTACGACTTCGGCAACGCCTGGACCCTGTCCTCGGTGACGGCCTGGAGCAAGGTGACGACCGCACGCAGCGCCGACAACGACCTGGGACCGGTGGATTCCGCCCACACCCTCACCGACGGCGACTACCGCGGCCGCTCGCAGGAGCTGCGCGTGCACTACGCCGGCGAGCGCCTGGACGGGCTGCTGGGCGCGTACTGGTCGCGCGCGGAGGATGGCAACATCCAGTCCAGCCGCACCAATGTGACCACGCCGGTGACGACCATCGCCGGGGTGCTGCGCGCCTCGGGCTTCCCGGCGGCCAACGCCACGGCCATCGCCGCGCGCTACGCGCAGGCGCTGCCGGTGATCCCGGTGGACTACGACAGCGATGCGCCGACCGAGTCGGAGAACAAGGCGCTGTTCGGCGATGGCCAGCTGCGGCTGGCGCCGGCGTGGACGCTGCTGGGCGGGTTCCGCTACGACCGCCAGGACTACACCTTCTCCAACGACACCAATGCGGTGTTCGCCGGCACCCTGCCCGATCCGGGCGGCTTCGGCGCGGCCGGCTCGCTGCTGTACCGGGCGGTGGTGGGCATCAACCAGGCGGTGCTGGGCCTGGTGCGTTCGGCCAGCGGCGGCTACGTGGCGCCGACCACGCGCAGCTTCACCGCCTTCCTGCCCAAGGCCGGGCTGCGCTGGGACTTCGCCGCGGACAAGTCGCTGGCGCTGACGGTGCAGCGCGGCTATCGCTCGGGCGGTTCGAGCTTCAACATCGCCCGCAGCCAGGTGGTCGCCTACGACCCGGAATACACCTGGAACTACGAGGCGGCCCTGCGCACGCAGTGGCTGGACGGGCGCCTGACCTTCAACGCCAACGCCTACTACATCGACTGGAAGGACAAGCAGGTCACCGCCTACTTCGGCCTCAACACCTACGACTACAACACCGTCAACGCCGGCCGCGCGCATCTGTACGGGCTGGAAGCCGAGACGCGCTACCGCGTGAGCGAGGGCTTCGACCTGTACGCCTCGCTGGGCGGCACGCGCACGCGCTACGACGAGTTCAAGACCGTCCAGGGCGCGACCATCACCGACTACAGCGGCCAGGAGTTCGCCTATGCGCCGCACTGGACGCTGGCGGCCGGCGGCAACTGGCGCTGGGCGCAGGGCTGGTTCGGCAACCTCAACGCCAACTTCCGCGACAGCGTGAAGTTCAGCGTGGGCAGCGGCGCCGAGGGCGCGCCCTCGCGCACGCTGGTCAACGGCAAGCTGGGCTACGGCAACCTGGACTGGAGCGCCTACGTGTTCGGCAGCAACCTGCTGGACAAGGGCTATGTCCAGTACGCCTGGGCCGATCAGCCCAACATGGTGATCGGCGCGCCGCGGGTGATCGGGATCGGGTTCGAGGCCTACTGGTGAGGCGATGAAGCGCATGCGCGAGGCAACCCGATGACCGTGCTGTATCTGCTCGGCGGCCTGCTGGCCGCGCTGGCGTTCTACCTGGCCTGCGCGCATCAGCGCCTGCGGCCGTCGCTGCGCGCGCACGCGCGCGCCCTGCGCGTGGCCGGCTGGCTGCTGTGCGCGACCTGCCTGGGGCTGGCCATCGCGGTGCTGGGGCCGTGGGCCGGTGCGTTCGCCGCATTGAGCGCGGTGATGCTGGGCCTGGTCGCGCTGCCTTACCTGGATGCCTGGCGCCAGGCGCGCAAGGTGGCGCCATGACCGGCAAGTGGCTGGCGGCGATCCTGCTGGGCCTGCCGCTGTCCACCGGCGTGGTGGGGCTGGCGGCGCTGCTGTGGCCCGGCCGGCTGGAGGTGCACACCTTGCCGCTGTTGCTGATGTTCTTCCCGGTGTGGATCGGGACGATGTCGGCGGCCTTCGCCTGCCGCAGCGGCGCGCGCGCCTGGCTGTGGCTGGGCGGGGCCACGGTGCTGGCCTACGCCGCGCTGTATGCGGCCAAGGCGCTGGGCTGGGCCGCGGAGCTGCCGGCATGAAGGCCGCGACCCTGCGCAGCTTCCTGTCGCTGCATACCTGGGCCGGGCTGCTGGCCGGGATGGCGCTGTTCATCGCCTTCTATGCCGGCGCCTTCAGCATCTTCACCCACGACTTGAACGACTGGGCGCCGCGCCCGGCGGTGGCCGATGCCAAAGAGGCGAACCCGGCGCAGACGCTGGCCCGCGCGCAGGCCCTGGTGGACACCATGCAGCGCCAGCATCCGGACGCGCGCGATGCGATGTTCCTGGTGTTGGCCGGCGACCACGGCCCGCTGCCGCGCGTGTTCCATCAGCCGCCCGGTGGGCGGGAGACCTTCCAGTACCGGCTCGACGAACACGGCGCCCTGCAGCAGCTGCCGCAGCGGGTGGGCTTCGTCGATTTCCTCTACGACCTGCACTTCACCGCCGGCCTGCCGCGCACCTTCGGCACCTACCTGTTCGGCGTGGTGTGCGTGCTGTACGGGCTGGCGCTGGTGTCCGGCGTGGTGGCCTACGCGCCGGTGCTGCTGAAGGACCTGTTCGCGCTGCGCGTGGGCAGCAACCTCAAGCGCCTGTGGCAGGACGCGCACAACGTGATCGGCATGCTCTCGCTGCCCTTCCACGTGATCTTCGCCTGGTCGGGCGCGGTGCTGACGCTGGGCCTGGTGCTGCTGGCGCCGTTCCAGTACCTGGTGTTCGGCGGCAAGCTGATGCAGGTGCTGGCGTCGGACTTCGAAGTCGTCCCGCACGTCGCGCCGGCCAAGGTCGCCGCGCCGACGCTGCCGGTGGCCGAGCTGATCCGCCGCGCGCAGCTGGCGCTGCCGGGCATGGAGGTGGACTCCATCGCCTACCACGACGCCGGCGATGCCAATGCCCAGATCGAGCTGTACGGCGAGATCGACCAGCGCCATCTCAACACGCTGGCGGTGGTCGCGCTCAACGGCGCCAGCGGCCAGGTGCTGCGGGTGGTCGATCCGCGCGCGATGTCGCCGGGCACGGCGATGCTGCGCGGGCTGCAGGCGCTGCACTTCGGCAACTACGGCCACGGCGCCGTGCACTGGCTGTACTTCGTGCTGGGCCTGGGCGGCGCGTTCCTGTTCTACAGCGGCAACCTGCTGTGGATCGAGGCGCGGCGCAAGCGGCGCACGCCGCAGCAGCCGACGCGCACGCAGGTGATGGCGCGGCTGACGCTGGGCGTGTGCCTGGGCTGCGTGGGCGGGGTCTCGGCGCTGTTCATCGCCGGCGCCCTGCTGCCCGAGGCGCAGGCGAAGTTCGCCTACTACGCGGTGTTCTTCGCGCTGCTGCTGTGGGCGCTGCTACGTGCGCCGGCCAGGGCCGGTGCGGAGCTGCTGTTCGCCTGCGCGGCGCTGACCGCGCTGGTGCCGTTGGCCGGGTGGATCGGCACCGGCGAGCATCTGTTCGCCGCGCTGTGGCACGGGCACTGGACGCGCTTTGGCGTGGGCGCGATCGCGCTGCTGCTGGCGCTCGCGTACTGGCGCATGGGCCTGGCCGCGCGCCGTCGCGCTCGTGCCGGCGAGGCCAACAGCGTGTGGTCGGCCCAGACGCCCGCCAGCGCGGGCTGATCCATTCGATCACCGACTGGTGACACCCCTGCGGGGCATGCTGATCGGCAACCGTCGCAACGCCGATCAATGCCATGCATCTGCCCTCGTCCGACAAACTGAGCCGTCGCCTGCAGAAGCTGCAGGACAGTTTTCCGGTGGCGCTGGCCAAGCGCTTCTCCGAGAGCGACCTGATGACCCAGGCCGCGGCCCTGACCTTCTACGCGCTGCTGTCGCTGGCGCCGCTGCTGGTGCTGCTGCTGTGGATCGTGGCTTCGCTCTACCCGCCGGCGCAGGACGAGCTGCTGCGGCAGATCGCCGGGCTGGCCGGACCGCAGGCCGGGGCCGTGGCGCGCACCGTGCTGACCAACGCCAAGGCCCAGCCCAGCGTGGGATCGCTGGCCGGGCTGTGGAGCACGCTGCTGCTGTTTGTCGGCGCCACGGCGGTGTTCGCGCGCCTGCAGGCCGCGTTGAACCTGATCTTCTACACCGACCGCACCGCGCTGACGGGCGGTGTGTGGGACTTCCTGAAGAAGCGCGTGTTCTCCTTCGGCGTGGTGTTGGGGCTGGGCTTTTTGCTGATCGTCTCGATGATGGCCGCCACCGCGCTGCAGGTGGTGCTGGCCAGCGTGCCCTCGCTGCTGCCGGTGCTGGGCAATGCGCTGACCTTCGTGCTGTACGCGGCCGCGTTCGGTTTCCTCTACCACTATCTGCCCGACCGGCCGGTGGAATGGCGCCAGGCGCTGCTGGGCGGGGTGATCACCGCCGGGCTGTTCATCGCCGGGCGCTATGGCATCGGGCTGTACCTGGCGAGCACCGACCCGGGCAGCGCCTACGGGACGATGGGCGCCATGGTGATCATGCTGGTGTGGCTGTACTACGCCACCGTGGTGTTCTTCGTCGGCGCGCTGTTGACCGCGGTGATCGACGAGCGGATGGACGCCCGGGCCGCGCACCGGGCCGCCGAGCGCGAGGCCGTCTTGCGCCAGAGCTCCACCGAGCGCCCCGAGGCGGTCGATCCCGACGCTCAGGCGCTGCCGGCGCAGGAGCTGCCTTCGCATCAGGATGGGGCGCCGCGGGCCTGAGGGTTGTGTCTGGAGGCGGGGGAGCGCCGGGTCTTCGGTTGCTGGGGGTGCTGGCGTCGCCTGCGTGCCTGTTCTGGCGCGATCCGCGTTACATGGGACGCTGAGACGGGCTGGTTTGCCGCGAAAAGCACCCCTCCCCAGCCCTCCCCTTCGCCTTCGGCGAAAGGGAGGGGGCCAAAACAGTAGCGCGGGAGGGCCAAGGTGGCCGGCTTGACGGGCGTGGCATCCTAGTCGTCTGCCATGGCCCGTATTCCCGACGCTTTCATCGATGACCTGCTCGCCCGGACGGACATCGTCGAGGTGATCGGCACGCGCGTGCCGCTCAAGCGGCAAGGCAAGGAGTACGCGGCGCGCTGCCCATTCCACGACGAGCGTTCGGCCAGCTTCACCGTTTCGCCGGTCAAGCAGTTCTATCACTGCTTCGGCTGCGGCGCGCACGGCACGGCGATCAGCTTCCTGATGAACTACGACCGCCTCGAGTTCCTCGACGCGGTCGACGAGCTGGCCAAGCGCGCCGGCATGGAGGTCCCGCGCGAGACCGCCCAGCGCAACCAGAGCGACGACAGCCGCGAGCTGTACACGATGCTGGAGGCCAGCGCGCGCTTCTTCCAGCGGCAGCTGGAAGCCAGCGACAAGGCCAGGGCGTACCTGGACGGGCGCGGCGTGGACGCGGCCACGCGCGCGGCCTTCGGCATCGGCTATGCGCCCGACGGTTATTCGGCGCTGAAGGACGCGCTGGGCACCGACGCGCGCCGGATGCAGCTGCTCGAACGCGGCGGCATGTTCTCCAAGAACGACCGCGGCCACGTCTACGACAAGTTCCGCGACCGGGTGATGTTCCCCATCGCCGACCGGCGCGGGCGCACCATCGCCTTCGGCGGGCGCGTGCTGGACAAGGACGACGGGCCCAAGTACCTCAACAGCCCCGAGACCGCGCTGTTCCACAAGGGCCGCGAGCTATACGGCCTGTGGCAGGTGCGCCAGGCCAACCAGAAGATCGAGAAGCTGGTGGTGGTGGAGGGCTACATGGACGTGGTCAGCCTGTTCCAGTTCGGCGTGAAGTACGCGGTGGCCACGCTGGGCACGGCGACCACGCCGGACCATGCCGAGCTGCTGTTCCGCAATGCGGCCGATGTGTATTTCTGCTTCGACGGCGACGCGGCCGGGCAGCGCGCCGGCTGGCGCGCGCTGGAGTCGGTGCTGCCGCGGATGAAGGACGGGCGGCAGGCGTTCTTCCTGTTCCTGCCCGATGGTGAGGACCCGGACACGATCGTGCGCAAGGAAGGCGCCGAGGGCTTCGCCGCGCGCCTGGCCCAGGCCACGCCGCTGTCGGAATTCTTCTTCGACGAGCTCTCGCGCGAGATCAACCTGGGCACGCTGGACGGCAAGGCGCGCCTGGCCGAACGCGCCAAGCCGCTGCTGGCGCAGATCCCCGACGGCGCCTTCGGCGACCTGATGCGGGCGCAGCTGGCGCGGATCACCGGCGTGGGCGCCAACCCGCCGCCGGCGCCCGCGGCGGCGCGCCCGGTCGCGCGGCGCGCCCCGTCCGGCCCGCAGCAGCGGCCCAGCCTGGTGCGCAGCGCGATCCTGCTGCTGCTGCACGCGCCGTCGCTGGCGCTGGAAGTGCCGATGCCCTACACCTTCGCCGGCCTGCGCCTGCCCGGCATCGCGCTGCTGACCGAGCTGCTGGACATCATTCAGGCGCGCCCGGAAATCACCCCCGGCGCGCTGCTGGAGCACTTCGCCGAACGCGAGGAGCTGCCCGCGCTGCAGAAGCTGATGATGCAGGCCCTGCCCGGCGAGGAAGCCACCTGGCGCCAGGAGCTGCACGATGCGGTGGTGCAGCTGGAGAAGCAGACCCTGCAGCAGCGCCTGGACGAACTGCTGGCCAAGCAGCGCGCGCAGGGCCTGGACGACACCGACAAGTACGAACTGCGCGAACTGCTCAAGGCGCGCGCATCGGGGCATTGAGCGCTGGCGGTTCCCCGTCGTCGTTCCCGCGAAAGCGGGAACCCAGGGACTTTGGCTGGTTCGCGTGGAAGGCGTTGGATTCCCGCTTTCGCGGGAATGACGGGACTTGGTGTGGGAGCCGCCATGGCGGCGAGGGGCTTTCCCGGTAGAGCCACATTGCCGCCATTGGCCGAAAAGGCCACAAGGGCGGCTCCCACCCACAGCCCATGCTCCAAAGCGCGCTCGGACTCACCGACGGGGCCGGTAGAATCGACCTCCCCACCGCTCCACTGCCCCGCTCGTGAACCTGCTCAAGCGTCTGCGCATCGACACCTTCACGCTTTGCCTGCTGGGCACGGTCCTGCTGGCCTCGCTGCTGCCGGTGCGCGGCACCGCGGCGGGGTGGATGGACGACATCACCGATGTGGCCATCGCCGCGCTGTTCTTCCTGCACGGTGCGCGGCTGTCGCGCGAGGCCATCGTCGCTGGCATGACCCACTGGCGGCTGCATCTGACCATCCTGGCCTGCACCTTCGTGCTGTTCCCGCTGCTGGGCCTGCTGGTGCATCCGCTGGCCGTGCACCTGCTGACGCCGGGCCTGGCGCTGGGCCTGCTGTTCCTGTGCGCGCTGCCGTCCACGGTGCAGTCCTCGATCGCCTTCACCTCGATGGCCGGCGGCAACGTGCCGGCCGCGGTGTGCGCCGCCTCGGCCTCCAGCCTGCTGGGCGTGTTCCTGACGCCGGCGATCATGACCCTGCTCGCCGGAACCCAAGGGCAGATGGCCGATCCGCTGCAGGCGATGTTCAAGATCCTGCTGCAGCTGCTGGTACCGTTCGTGGCCGGTCACCTGCTGCGCCCGCTGATCGGCGGCTGGGTCGAACGCCGGCGCGCGGTGCTCAAGTACACCGACCAGGGCACGATCCTGCTGGTGGTCTACACCGCCTTCAGCGCGGCGGTGGTCGAGGGCCTGTGGCAGCACACGCCGCTGCTGGCGCTGCTGGGCGTGGTCGGCTTCGCCGCGGCGCTGCTGGGCGTGGCCATGGCCCTGATCACACTGCTGGCGCGCCGGCTGGGCTTCGCCCGCAGCGACGAGATCGCCATCGTGTTCTGCGGCTCCAAGAAGAGCCTGGCCACCGGCGTGCCGATGGCCAAGGTGATGTTCGCCGGCGGTGCGCTGGGGGCGATCGTGCTGCCGGTGATGATCTACCACCAGGTGCAGCTGATCACCTGCGCGGTGGTGGCCCAGCGCTATGCGCGCGGCAAGGCGCGCACCGACGCGCCGATCGCCGACTGAGCAGGCGCGCCGCTGGTCCCCGGCCCCTGACCGCTGCTCCTACGCGAACAGCTCGAACTGGCTCAGATTCTCGGGCGTGATCAGGCGGAAGCGCGTGCGCTGCTCCGGCGCGCGCTCGAGTTCCTCGTTGGCGTGCAACAGATGCTGCAGGCCGGAGAGGATCTGCCCTTCCGGATCCTGGTCGATCACCGCGGCCAGATCGCCGGCGCGCAGCAGCTCGGCGTGTTCGCGCGTGGCCTCGTGGCCGATCCACACCGGCGCCACCGCCAGCGGATGGCGGCGCAGCGCGCGGCGGATGCCGCCCGAGCACGCGCCGGTGCTGTAGATCGCCACGATGTCGTGGCGCTGGCGCAGGGTGTCGTGCAGCAGGGCATGGGCGCGCTCGTTGTCGTCGGCCACTTCCACCGGCGGCAGCGGATCCAGGTGCGGGAACTGCTCGGCCAGGATTTGGGTGAAGCCTTCCACGCGATCCAGCTGCGAGCGGAAGTCCAGCGAGGCCACCGGCATCCACACCTTGCCCGCCTGGCGGGTGAAGCGCCCGGACAGGTAGCCGGCGGTGCGTCCGGCCAGCACGTTGTCGATGCCCACGTAGGCCAGGCGCTGGATGCCGGACACGTCCGAGGTCATGGTCACCACCGGCGTGCCGGCGGCATTCACCGCGCGCAGGGCCTGGCCGATGCGCGCGTTGTCGCGGGCCACGATCAGCAGGCCGTGGCGCGGATACGGCGGATTCTCCAGGAACTCGGCCAGGCGTTCGTCGTCGCGTTCGCCCCAGGCGCTGCGGTGCACGGTCACACGCGGGCCAATCAGGTTGGCGTAGCGGTCCAGCGCGTTGTTGAAACGCTGGAACAGCGCGATCTCGCTGTGCACCAGCACCACGTCGAAATGCAGCACGCCATGGCGCACGTCCGGCAGCAGGCGGTTGGTGCCCAGGCGCTTGGCCGCCTCGACTACCTTGCGGCGCAGCGCGTCGGACACGCTGCCGCGCTCGTTGAGCACGCGGTCGACGGTGCTGGGGCTGACCCCCGCCTCGATGGCGATCTCGGTGAAACGGGGGCTGCGCTTGGTGCGGCGACGCTCGACACTCATGGAATTCAGACGATCACTCGAAGGGACGTGGCGGCGGCGGAACGGCACCGCCGCGCGGCCATCCTCCCGCGCGCATGGCGCCGGCGCAACGGGCTCACAGGCTGCGCCCGGCGATGCCCGGCAGCAGCGGCGCCAGCCAGTGGTCCACCAGCAGGAAGGCGAACAGCGCCATCAGGTACACGACCGAATAGCGGAAGGTGCGCATGGCGAAGAATTCGTCCGGCGGATCCAGCAGCTTCCACGCGTACCACAGGAAGCCCGCGCCCAGCACCAGCGCCCCGCCCAGGTAGAACAGGCCGCTGAGCCCGAACAGCACCGGCAGCAGCGTGGCCTCCACTAGCAGCACGGTGTAGAACAGGATCTGCCAGCGCGTGTAGACCACGCCGTGGGTGACCGGCAGCATCGGGATCAGCGCCTTGGCGTAGTCCTCGCGGCGGAAGATCGCCAGCGCCCAGAAGTGCGGCGGCGTCCAGACGAAGATGATCAGCACCAGCAGCAGGCTGTGGCCCCAGTCCCACGGCCCCTCCATGCCGGTGACCGCGGCCCAGCCCAGCATCGGCGGCGTGGCCCCGGCCAGCCCGCCGATGACGATGTTCTGCGGCGTGGCGCGCTTGAGGTAGACGGTGTAGATCACCGCGTAGCCGATCAGCGAGAAGAACGTCAGCACCGCGGTGATCACGTTGACCCACAGCACCAGGATGGCCATCGAGATCACGGTCAGCACCAGTGCGAACACCAGCACCTGCCAGGGCTGCACCTTGCCCACCACCAGCGGGCGCCACGAGGTGCGCGCCATCTGCGCATCGATGCGCGCATCGAGCAGCTGGTTAATGGCCGCCGCCGCCGAGGCCGCGATCCAGATGCCCACGAAGCCCAGCAGCCCGTGCCGCACCTGGGTCGCGCTGGGCAGGCCGGGGATCGCCAGGATCATGCCGACGAAGGCGGTGAACACGATCAAGGCGACCACGCGCGGCTTGGTCAGGTCCCAGTAGTCCTTGGCCGTGGCGCGCACGGCGCTCATTCCGGCGTCCTCAGCCGCGCCAGCAGCGAGACCAGCACGAACAGCAGCACCACCGCGCCGGCGTTGTGCAGCACGGCCACGCCCAGCGGCAGGGCCAGCTTGACGTTGAGGATGCCCAGGGTCACCTGGGCCAGCAGCGCGACCAGCAGCCCGGCGCCCCAGCCGCGCATGCCCGGCTGGCGCCACAGCCGCAGCGCGCAGAACACCAGCCAGCAGGCCAGCACGATGGCCATCAGCCGGTGCGCCATCTGGATGGCGATGCGCGAGGCGCCGTCGAGCACGCCGCCTTCGTAGTCCACGCCGATGCCGCGCCACAGGGTGAAGCCCTCGTGGAAGTCGTGCGGCGGCCACCACTGGCCCACGCACTGCGGGAAGTTGGCCATGCGCCAGCTGCCGCCGCCGCAGGCCAGCGCCGCATAGTTGGCGCTGACCCAGCCGCCCAGCGCGATCTGCACCACCAGCAGCCCCAGGCCCACGCCCAGCACGCGCTTGAGCGCGCGCGCATCGACCAGGGTGATCGGCAGCTGGGTCGCCCGCCAGGCCATCCACACCAGCAGGCCGAAGGTCGCCAGGCCGCCCAACAGGTGCCCCATCACCACGATGGGCTTGAGCAGCCAGGTCACCGTCCACATGCCCAGCAGGGCCTGGAAGATGATCATCGCCAGGGTCAGCATCGCCACGCACGCAAGATCGCCCGCGCCGCCAGGCGCGGACGCCGAAGACCAGCGCCACGCCGCGACCAGCAGGATGCCCTCGCCGATGAGGGCCAGCACGCTGGCCGCCACGTGCTGGCCGCGCATGTACAGCGGGATGGCCAGCGCCACCAGGACCGCGGCCACGATCACCTGCGCGACGCCCAGCCGGCGCCGGCGCGCGGCCATCAGCGCCAGGGCGAAGATCTCGATGCTGAGCATGCCGGCCAGGAAGCGGTGCACCTGCTCGCGCCAGGCCTTGTGCGTCTCCAGCGGGCGGATCTTCAGCTGGGCGTGGTCGATGATCTCCGAAGGCGCCTGCGGCCACGCCGCGCGGCCGTAGCAGGTCGGCCAGTCCGGGCAGCTCAGGCCGGCATCGGACAGGCGCACGAAGCCGCCGAAGACGATCGTGCTGGCGGTCATGATCGCCGCCAGCCAGGCGATGCGGTGGAAGTGCCGGAACGGCAGGCGTGGGAGGACAGGCATTACGGTGGGGTTCGCTCTAAAGGAGTTTCAGCAGCTTGGCGACGTCGCTGCGCAGGTCGGCCGGGTCGAACCCGGGGGCGAAGCGCTGGATCACGAAGCCGTTGGGGTCGATCACGTACACCGGCACGCCCGCGCCGTCGTCCACGTCGGGCAGCGTGGCGCGCAGCGGATCGCCGGCGGCGATCACGCGCAGCGACACCGGGCGCGCCGCGCCCGCCGGCGGCGGACCGATCCACAGGATGTGGACCTGGTCGGCGTTGTGCCCGAACAGCTGCCAGACCGTGTCCAGCTGGTGCGACAGGGCCACGCAGTCGGCCACGCAGTCGGCCGGCGGCGCCAGCACGATGCGCCAGGTGCGCTGCGGCTGACGCCAGCTGTAGGTGCCGCCACCGGCCAGCGCCGGCTGCAGCGCGCGCACGTCCACGGGCGGATGCAGCAGCGCCCCGTGGTTCTTCAGCCCGGCCGGCTGCCAGCCGGCGAAGCGCAGCACGCCGGCCGCGCCCACGCTGCCGAAGAACAACACGAACAGGCCGAGCAGGATCCACCGGCCACGGTTTCGGCCAGGAGCGACGTCGGAAGGGGTCATGCCCCCATTTTCTCACGCGCAGCGCGTCTGCGCCGCCACGTGAGCACGCCGGCGGTGATCAGCACCGCCAGCGCCAGGCCGAACCACTGCACCGCATAGCCCAGGTGACGCTCCGGCGGCAGCGTGTTGGGTAACACGTCCAGATCGCGCGGAAAGCCGACCGGCAGGGCCGGATCGAGCTTGAGCACCCGCTGCGCCAGCGCCGGCTGGCGCAGCGGCGCCGCCAGCGCGGCCGGGTCCAGCACCACGGCGAGCAGGTCGCCGTTGGCCTGGGCCTGCGCGGGCGCCCGCAGCAGCCCGGCCGCGGGCGGCGGCGCCAGCAGCCCGGCGACGCGGTGCGTGTCGGCCAGCGCCGGCACCGGCGGCAGCTGGCGCTGCGCGT
Source organism: Pseudoxanthomonas winnipegensis (assembly GCF_030322905.1). Lineage (NCBI taxonomy): Bacteria > Pseudomonadati > Pseudomonadota > Gammaproteobacteria > Lysobacterales > Lysobacteraceae > Pseudoxanthomonas > Pseudoxanthomonas winnipegensis. The sequence goes on from NZ_CP095475.1 coordinate 4,139,547, forward strand.
CCAGCGGCTGCCAGCCCAGGTCCACCAGCAGCGGCGCGCCGGCGGCATCGGGCACGAATACCCGGTAGGCGCGCACGCCGGCCTGGCCTTGGTGGGTCTGGTTGTCCAGCAGCACCGCCGGGCCCGTCGCGAAGCGGCCGCTGCCGGCCGCCCAGTCGAACTCCTGCGCGCGGGCGTGCTGCGCCGCGTCAGCCAGCGGCCGCGGCTGGCGGTCGTGCAGCACCTGGGCGACCTGCGCGAGCATCGCGCGTTTTTCCTTGGCACGCCCGAGCTGCCAGGTTCCCAGCCCGCAGAAGGCCGCGGCCACCAGCAGCGCCAGCGCCCAGCCGGCGGCGGTAGGCAGACGCCGGCTCACGCCCATCCGCCCGGCGGCGACGATAATCCCCGCATGCGGCACACGGCCGCCCGAGAGGTGCGCATGAACGACTCGCTCAAGACCCTGCTGATCGTCGCCTTCCTGATCATGATCGTGTGGAACCTCGGCGCCGGCCTGTACTACCTGCTGATCGACCGCGGCCAGACCACGCGCACGGTGCGCTCACTGACCTGGCGCATCGGGCTGTCGGTGACCCTGTTCGCGCTGGTCGTGCTGGGCATCTGGAGCGGCTGGATCAAACCGCACGGCATCGGGCAGTGAAGGCAGGGGTCGGGGGTCAGAGGCCAGGGGTCAGGGAAAAGCAAAGGCTCCAGCCCCGCTCTCCCTGGCCTCTGGCCTCTGGCCTCTGGCCTCTGGCCTCTGGCCTCTGGCCTCTGGCCTCTGGCCTCTGGCCTCTGACCTCTGACCTCTGACCTCCGGCCCCTGATCCCTCGCCTCAAAGCACGTAAACGAACAGGAACAGCGCCAGCCACACCACGTCGACGAAATGCCAGTACCACGCGGCCGCCTCGAAGGCGAAGTGGTGGTCCTTGGTGAAGTGCCCCTTGAGCACGCGCAGCCACATGATCGCCAGCATCAGCGTGCCCAGGAACACGTGCGCGCCGTGGAAGCCGGTGAGCATGAAGAAGGTCGAGCCGTAGATGCCCGAGCCCAGCGTCAGGTTGAGCGCGTGGTAGGCATGCGCGTACTCGGTCACCTGGAAGTACAGGAAGGTCAGGCCCAGCAGCACGGTGATGCCCAGCCACAGCAGCACGGTGCCGCGCTGCGCCGCCTTGAGCGCGTGGTGGCCGATGGTCAGGGTCACGCCGGAGGTCAGCAGGATCAGCGTGTTGATCAGCGGCAGGCCCCAGGCCGGGATGGTCTGGAAGGTGCCGCCGACCATTGCCGGGCCATTGGTCGGCCAGCCGGCCGAATACCCCTCCCACAGCAGCGCGTTGGTCATTACCCCGTCGCCCTGCCCGCCCAGCCACGGCAGGGCGAAGGTGCGGGTGTAGAACAGCGCGCCGAAGAAGGCGGCGAAGAACATCACCTCGGAGAAGATGAACCACACCATCCCCATGCGGAAGGACACGTCGACCTGGCCGTTGTAGCGACCGGCGACCGACTCGCGGATCACATCGCCGAACCACATGAACAGCGTCGCCGCCAGCAGCACCACGCCGACCAGGAAGGTCCACTTGCCCCAGGCCGCGTCGTTGAGCCAGCTGGCCACGCCGATCATCAGCACGAACATCGCGATCGAACCGACAAAGGGCCACTTGCTCTGCGCCGGGACGAAGTAGACATCGGCATCCTGGGAGTGGGTCTGCGCCATCACGCGTTCCTTTGAGGGTCTTGGGCAATCAAGGCGCCGAATGCGCCGTCGGACTCGCCGCCGCGCCCGCCAGGGCGGTGGTCAGCGCATCGTTCTTGAAGAAGGTGTAGGACAGGGTGATCGTGGAGACATCGCTGGGCAGATGCGGGTCGACCATGAAGCGCAGCGGCATGTCGCGGCTCTCGCCGGCCTCCAGCGTCTGCGCGGTGAAGCAGAAGCACTCGGTCTTGACGAAGTACTGCGAGGCCCGCGCCGGCGCCACCGACGGCACCGCATTGCCCACGATCGAGCGCTTGCCGTCGTTGCGGGCGAAGAACTGCGCCTCGTACAGCTGGCCCGGCACCACCTGCATGCGCTGGACCTCCGGGTGGAAGGCCCAGGGCAGCTTCGAATTGACGCCGCCATCGAACTCCACCGTCACCAGGCGCTTGCTCGCCGCCACGCCGGCCACCTGGCCGGCCGCGGCCGGCCCCTTGTCCAGGCGGATGCCGAACACCTTCTCGCAGGCCAGCCGGTACAGCGGCACCAGCGAGAAGGTCAGCACGAACACCACCACCGCCACGCCGATCAGCCGCGGCAGGCCGGCGGTGCGCCGATCCGGCGCCGAAGCGGTGGCGGTGTCCCGGGCGTTCATGCGCGCAGCACCCCGGACAGGATGAAGGCGGCATAGATCGCGATCGCGATGCCGCCCACCACCAGCGCGGTGATGCGCGTGCCACGCCGCCGCCGGGCGGCCTCGGCCATGGTCTGCAGCGGGGCGCGCGGGCTGTCCATCAGTGACCGATGTCCTCGTGCGCCAGGTCGCCCGGCTTGATCACCGGCGGCGTGGTGAAGGTATGCGCCGGCGCCGGCGAGGGCACCGTCCACTCCAGGCCCCTGGCGTTCTCCCAGGCGCGCGCGTCGGCCGGCGCGCCCTTCTTCAGCGACCAGCCCAGGATGGCGGCCATCATGAAGGGCGTGAGGAACATGCCGAAGGCGCCGATCGAACTGACGAAGTTCCAGTCGGCGAAGACCACGTTGTAGTCCGGGATGCGGCGCGGCATGCCGGCCAGGCCCAGGAAGTGCTGCGGGAAGAACAGCACGTTGACGAACACCACCGTCCACCAGAAATGGAACTTGCTCCAGAACTGGCTGTACATGCGCCCGGTCCACTTGGGCCACCAGTAGTAGGTGGCCGCGATGATCGAGAACACCGCGCCGGTCACCAGCACGTAGTGGAAGTGCGCCACCACGAAGTAGGTGTCGTGGTACTGGAAGTCGGCCGGCACGATGGCCAGCATCAGCCCGGAGAAGCCGCCGATGGTGAACAGGATGACGAAGGCCACCGCCCACAGCATCGGCGTCTCGAAGCTCAGCGAGCCCTTCCACATGGTCGAGACCCAGTTGAACACCTTCACCCCGGTGGGGATGGCGATCAGCATGGTGGCGAACATGAAGTAGATCTCGCCGCCCAGCGGCATGCCCACCGCGAACATGTGGTGCGCCCAGACGATGAAGCTCAGGAAGGCGATCGAGGCGGTGGCGTAGACCATGGCCTGGTAGCCGAACAGCGGCTTGCGGCTGAAGGTCGGGATGATCTCGCTGGCCACGCCGAAGGCCGGCAGGATCATGATGTAGACCTCGGGATGGCCGAAGAACCAGAAGATGTGCTGGTACATCACCGGGTCGCCGCCGCCGGCGGCGTTGAAGAAGCTGGTGCCGAAGAAGCGGTCGGTCAGCAGCATGGTCACCGCGCCGGCCAGCACCGGCATCACCGCGATCAGCAGGAAGGCGGTGATCAGCCAGGTCCACACGAAGATCGGCATCTTCAGCAGATCCATGCCCGGCGCGCGCATGTTGAGGATGGTGGCGATGATGTTGATCGCGCCCATGATCGAGCTGATGCCGGCCACGTGGATGGCGAACACGCTGAAGGCCACGTTGGCGCCGCCCTGCAGCGACAGCGGCGGGTACAGCGTCCAGCCGCCGGCCGGCGCGCCGCCGGGCAGGAAGAGGGTCATCAGCAGCAGGGTGAAGGCCACCGGCAGCAGCCAAAACGACCAGTTGTTCATGCGCGGCAGCGCCATGTCCGGCGCACCGATCTGCAGCGGGATCATCCAGTTGCCCAGGCCGACGAAGGCCGGCATGACGCCGCCGAAGATCATCACCAGCGCGTGCACGGTGGTCATCTGGTTGAAGAACTCGGGCTTGACGAACTGCAGGCCCGGCTCCATCAGCTCGGCGCGGATGATCACGCTCATCGCCGCGCCGATGACGAACATCACGAAGGAGAACAGCAGGTACAGCGTGCCGATGTCCTTGTGGTTGGTGGAGAAGAACCAGCGCTCGACGAAGCCCTGGCGATGGCCGTGGTGATCGTCGTGGTGCTCTGCGGCGGCGTGGGCCATGGGCGTGTTCCTCGAAAGCAGCGGGTGTCGCGAGAAGAGATCAGGCCTGCGCGGGGGCGGGCGCTGCTTCGGTGGCGGCGGGCGCGGCGCTGGCGCTGGCGTCGCCGCCGGCCGGCGCGGCCTGTTCCGGCGTCACATCCGGCGCGGGCGAGCCTTCGGCCGGGGCCGGCGGCACCGGCGCGGCCGGCTTGCGCGCGGCCAGCCACTTCTGGAAGTCGGCCTTGGACACGGCCTCCACCACGATCGGCATGAAGCCATGGTCCTTGCCGCACAGCTCGGCGCACTGACCGCGGTAGGTGCCGGGCACCTCGATATTGGTCCAGGCCTCGTTGATCAGACCGGGGATGGCGTCCTGCTTCCAGCCCAGCGCCGGCACCCACCAGGAGTGGATGACGTCGTCGGCGGTGATGACGAAGCGGATCTTGGTGTCCACCGGCAGCACCAGCGGGTGGTCCACCTCCAGCAGGTAGTGCGGGTTGCTGGCGGCGTCGGGCACCTTGCCGGACTGGCGCATCTGGTCGGAGCTGCGCGCCAGGCGGCTGGTGAACTCCACGCCCTGGCCCAGGTACTCGTACTTCCACATCCACTGGTAGCCGGTGACCTTGATGGTCATCTCCGAATCGCGCGTGTCGTACATCGCGATCAGCTTGGCCGTGGCCGGCCAGGCCATGGCGATCAGGATGATCACCGGCACGATGGTCCAGATCAGCTCGGCGGTGGTGTTGTGGCTGAACTGCGCGGCGACCGCGCCCTTGGACTTGCGGAACTTGAACATCGCATAGCCCATCGCGCCGAACACGATGATGCCGATCGCCACGCAGACCCACAGGGCCACCATGTGCGCCTCGTAGGCCATGCGCGCGGTGTGGGTGACGCCCCGGCCCATGTTGAGCTGCCAGGGCTTGGGATCGGCGACCTGCGCCAAGGCCAGGCCCGGCAGGCCCGCCAATGTCGCCAGCAGCGCGACGCGGCTGCCTCCCCTTGTCTTGCCTTGCGTCATTGCCTAGACCCCGCCTTCAGTGTCATCGGTCACGGCCGTACCGCGGCCGCAAGTGAAACGCGTAACTGCCTTGCCAGTTCCTGCCGCTCGGCCGGGCCGAGCAGCCTTCCCACTTCCACCTGCCGGCCACTGGAGGACAGGGTGACGCACGCATCGCCACCGACGCCCAGCCGCACCCAGTACGGATGCGCCCGGAACGCGGCATCGCGCTGCGCGCGCCGCCGCACCTCCACCAGCTCCGGCGCGATCGCGATGACCTCATCGCGCTCGCCGGCCCGCCACGCCGCCCGCAGCGCCAGCCCGACCAGGCCGCCGTGCAGCACCGCGAACACCGGGGCGAAGGCGTTGCCCGCCAGCCAGCCCAGGATCGCCGCGCCCCACATCAGCCCGGTGCAGGCCACGAACAACGTCACGAACTGCCGCCCATTCAGCGCCCGCGGGGGTCGCAGCGTCAGCCGCGTTCCCCGCCCTTCCGGGCCCTGTGTCGCCACTTCGATCATCGCGCCTGCCGCACCCTTGGCTGCGGAAAACGCCTGAATGGTAGCCCCGCGATCCGGCGCGCGGCAACCGACAAGAAATTGTGCAAACGCACATAAAAGCGTTTCCGGCTCAATGACTTGCACCCGGCCTCGATCGGCGCGTCCGGGTCCTGCCCGATGGCTGCGACGATGGTCGTAGTCGGGCGGCCGACCCATCGCCCGTGTACAACGGACAGGCAGGCGTCAGCACGGCCGGATGCGCGTGAGGAAAACCGCTGGCACGCTTTGTGCTGCACTGCAGGTAAGACCAATGATGAGGGACCGGCGCGCGGGGGTACGCCGGGATCGAAAGGGGGAGTCGTCGCCATGGACAACTCGGTGTTCTTCAGCCTGATCAGCGACTGCCTGCTGGCGCTGGTGCTGTTTGCCCTGTTTTCCTACGTGGCCCACGTCTCGCGCACGCTGTACGGCATCGCGACCTGGGGCCTGGCGCACCTGGCCTACACCCTGGGCGCGGACAGCATCGATGTCCTGGCCAGCGCGCTGCGCCAGGCCGGCCATCCGCTCATGGCCACGCTGGCGATCAACCTGGGCGCGATGCTGGCCTGCGCCGGCATGGCGGGGCTGGCCTGGGCGCTGGTGCAATTCATCCAGCAGCGCCGCCTGCACCGCTGGGAGCTGGCGTGGATGCCCCTGAGCCTGGTGCCGCCGGCGATCGCCTGGCTGGCGGCCGGCACCACCGATGCGCAGGGCCTGGCCCTGAGCCTGGTCGAAGTGGTGGCCCTGCTGACGATGATCTGGCAGCTGCGTCGGCTGCGCGGCTCGCTGGACAAGGTGCCCGCGCGCATGATGATGGTCACCTGCGCGCTGCTGATCTGCATATACAGCAGCGGAATGTCGGACTGGTTCGAAGGCCAGGGCCACTACGACATCAACGATGTGTGGGTCAGCGCTGATCTGGCGCTGTGGTTCATGCTCAACTTCTGCATGCTGATGCTGAGCAGCTTCCACGCCGCCGAGGCGCTTCGCCGCGGCGCGCTGGTCGACCCGCTGACCGGCGCGCTCAATCGCCGCGGCCTGAGCGACAGCCTGGACGAGCGGCGCACGCCCGGCGGCGCCGCCGCGCCCTACGGGCTGTCGGTGCTGGCGCTGGACCTGGACCGCTTCAAGCAGATCAACGACAGCCACGGCCACCGGGTCGGCGACCAGGTGCTGCAGGCGTTCTCCGACACGGTGCGCGCCTGCATCCGCCAGCACGACCTGTTCGCGCGCACGGGCGGCGAGGAATTCGTGGTGATCACCGCCGGCATGAGCTGCGAGGAGGCCATCCGCCTGGGCGAGCGTATCCGGCAGTCCACCGGTGCGCTGCGTCTGCTGCCGCACCTGGGCCTGCGCGTGAGCGTCAGCGTCGGCGTGGCCTGCGCGACGCGGCGCATCGCCGTGGAGGACCTGATGGACCTGGCCGACCAGGCGCTGTACGAGGCCAAGCGCGGCGGCCGCAACTGCGTGGTGCACCTGCACGAGGCGCCCTAGGGCCTCATCGACGCCGGTTGCGCCGCGCACAAAAAGCGAACCCCGCACAGGGCGGGGTTCGCGAACGTCGGCTTGCAGCGTGGATCAGAACTTGTAGGTGTACGACCCGGCCAGCACGTCGCCGCCCACGTCGAACGCACCCACCAGCGAGCTGCCGGTGACCGCGGTCTCGTTGACGGTCGGGTCGGAGACGAACAGGTGCGTATAGCCCACGTTCCACTCGCTGCTCGGCGACGGCGTCCAGGTCAGGCCCAGCGACACCCACTTGCGGGTGTTGTCCGGCACGCGCACGTCGCGGTACCGCGCCTGAGTCGGGGTCTGGTCGTAGGCCAGGCCGCCGCGGAAGGTCAGCGTGTCGCTGTACTTGTAGTCCGCGCCGATCGAGCCGAACGTGGTGTCGCGGTAGTTGAACACCAGCGTGTTGTCGGCCTGGGCCGAGTCGAAGTCGACGGTGATCTTGTCGAACTTGCTCCACGCCGTGCGGCTCACGTCCGCCATCACCGTCCAGCGATCGTTGATGATGTGGGTGAAGCTGGCCGTGGCGCTGGCCGGCATGATGATCTTGGCGCTGCCGCCGGTGTTGACGTACTGGCCCGGCGCGGCCACGGCCAGCACGGCCTTGGCGAACGGCGGCACGTCGAAGGTGGCCTTGCCGTCGTCGATCTTGTGGTCCACGCGCGAGCGGTAGGTGAAGCCGATGTGGGTGTTCTCATCGACGCTGAACAGGCCGCCCAGGGTGAAGCCGACCTCGGTGCTGTCGCCCTTGACGCGGGCGAAGCCGTCCTGGCTGCCCGGCGTGGCGCCCGGCACGCGCTGGGCGTAGAGGGCGGTGCCGAAGTCGATGGCGTTGGTCAGGTCCACGTCCAGACGCTCGGCGAACACCGAGGCGCCGAAGGACACCCACGGATTGACGTCGTAGGAGAACGCCAGGCCGGCGTCGATGGTCTGCAGCTCGGTCTTGATGCCCTGGTAGCGGCCGACCCAGTCGCGGTCGTATTCGGTCTTGAAGCCGAACGGCACGGTCAGCGAGGCGCCGAAGTGCATGTTGTCGCCCACCGGCATGGCGAAGTACACCGCCGGCAGCGCGGCGATGGTGCCGGCATCGCCACCGTCGCCGCCGCTCACCGGCGCGCCGGTGCCCGGGCCGGTCGCGCCGACGTAGCGGCCGGAGCCCTTGAAGTCGGCGCTGAAGCTGATCGCGCTGGCGCCGATGGACAGCTGGCGGCCATCGAGCAGGCGCATGGCGGCCGGGTTGTTGGCGACCACGGCGACATCGCCCGGGGCGCTGGCCGAACCGGCGAACGCGCGGCCCTGGCCCTTGGCGCTGTTTTCCTTCAGCTGGAAGGCGGCGGCGTGGGCGTGGCCGCTGGCCAGGGCACCGGCGACGCCGGCGGCCAGAAGCGAAATTCTGAATAGGTTCGAGGACAGCATGTGCATGGACTCCGGAAGACGAAAGAAAAAACGCCTGCGCCGCAACACGGGCCGGCGCGGCCAGACGGCCGCCGGACTTCCGCGCGCCGGAAATTCCCTCCCCGACATACGACGCCGTATGCAAGTATATCCCCGCAATCTAACGGCGCCGTCAGCTGGCCGGTTAGATTTTAGTCGCGTGTGCGCGACGATGGCACGCTGCCATTCCCGACTCTTCGAAGCCCTGCCTTGCCCGTGTTCGTCGCCACGCCTTCCCGCCGCAAGCCCTCCGTGCGCTGGGCCACGCCCGTGCTGTTCGCCCTGCTGTGGCTGGCCTTCCTGTGGGCCATCACCCGCCCGGTGGGCATGTACCGCGGCCTGCTGCTGCAGTGGGGCGCACTGACCGGCGGCCTGGACAGCCTGCAGGAGTGGCGCACCGGCCTGACCGACGGCTCGATCCTGCGCCTGTTCACCGCGCTGTTCCTGCATGCGGACTGGGCGCATCTGCTCGGCAACCTGGTGTTCCTGCTGATCTTCGGCCTGCCTGCGGAGCGGGCGATGGGGCCATGGCGCTTCCTGGTGCTGTTCCTGCTCGGCGGGGCGGTGTCCAATCTGGCCGCGGTGCTGGCGATCGGCGCGCCGGATCGGGTGATCATCGGCGCCAGCGGCGCGGTGTCGGCGGTGATCGGCGCCTATCTGGCGCTGTTCCCCGGCGCCAAGCTGGGCGTGGTGGTGCCGCTGGGCCTGTTCCTGCAGTTCGTGCGCGCGCCGGCGGCGGTGCTGATCGGGGTCTGGGCGGTGCTGCAGGTGGTGTTCGCCTACATCGGCCCGGCGTTCGGCGCGGTGGCCTGGTCGGCGCATCTGGCCGGCTTCCTGTTCGGGGTGGTGTTCGCGCTGTTCGTGCGCGCGGCCATCGCCCGCCGCCTGCGCCGGCGCTACGGTTTCTAGCGAGCGACACGCCCGGCGCGAGGTTGCAAAGCGCCGTCGGTGCCCAGATCTTGCCGAACTTCCTCCATCGCCTTTCGCACGCTGCAATGTCCAAGCCGCTCTACAAGGTGACCTTCCTCAATCACGGCAAGGTCTACGAACTCTACGCCCGCCGCGTGGCGAGCTCCGATGCGCTGTGGGGCTTCACCGAGGTGAGCGAGCTGGTGTTCGACGTGCACGACGGACTGGTGGTGGACCCGACCGAGGAACGCCTGCGCGAGGAGTTCGGCGACACCCGCGTGCTGCACCTGCCGATGCAGAGCATCGTGCGGGTGGAGGAAGTGGAGAAGAAGGGCGCCAGCGCGATCCGCGATGCCGCCAGCGGCGAGAAGGTGGTCACGCCGTTCCCGATGCCGGGCAAGCCGCGCTGAGCGCGATGCGCGTCCTCATCGCCGACGATTACCAGCGCGCCACCGCGGCGCTGCCGGCACTGGCCGCGCATGCGCAGGGGCTGGACGTGCAGGTGCTGGGCGCGCTGCCCGAGGCCCTGGAGGCGCGCGCGGCGCTGCTGCAGCCGGCGCAGGCGCTGGTGCTGATCCGCGAGCGCACCCGCATCGACGCGGCGCTGCTCGAGCGCCTGCCGCAGCTGCGCCTGATCAGCCAGACCGGCAAGGTCGGCGCGCACGTGGATGTGGCCGCCTGCACCGCGCGCGGCGTGGCGGTGGCCGAAGGCGTCGGCTCGCCGATCGCGCCGGCCGAGTTGACCTGGGCGCTGGTCATGGCCGCGATGCGGCGCCTGCCCACCTATGGCGTGGCGCTGCAGGCCGGCCGCTGGCAGGACACCGGCGATGCGGTCCTGGGCCGCGCGCTGCACGGGCGCACGCTGGGCGTGTGGAGCTACGGGAAGATCGGCCGTCTCGTCGCCGGCTATGGCCGCGCGTTCGGCATGCAGGTGCTGGTGTGGGGCGGCGAGGCCGCGCGCGCCGCCGCGCAGGCCGATGGCGTCGACGTGGCGGCCTCGGTGGAGGCGCTGTTCGAACGCAGCGACGTGCTCAGCCTGCATCGTCGCCTCGTGCCGGCCACGCGGCACCAGGTCGACGCGGCGCTGCTGGCGCGCATGCGGCCCGATGCGCTGCTGGTCAACACCAGCCGCGCCGAACTGATCGCCCCGGGCGCGCTGCTGGCCGCGCTCGAGGCCGGCCGCCCGGGCATGGCGGCGCTGGATGTGTTCGAACACGAGCCCGCGGTGCCGCAGCGCGAGCCGCTGCTGACCCATCCGCGCGTGCTGGCGATGCCGCACCTGGGTTACGTCGAACAGGACAGCTACGCGCTGTACCTGGGCACGGCGCTGGACAACGTGCGGGCGTTCGCCGACGGCACGCCGCGCAATCTGGTCAATCCCGAAGCGCTGACGCGCAACCGCTGATCCCGGCAATCCCTGTGGGAGCCGGCATGCCGGCGATGGGGCCTTACCGGGAAAGCCCCATCGCCGGCATGCCGGCTCCCACCGGGTTACGGCGTGGCCGGGACTTCGGCCGGCTTGGCGGGCGTGGGGGCGACAGGCTTGGCGGACGCAGGGGCGGTTGGCTTGGCGGCTTCCGGCACCGGCGCTGGCGCCTTCGGTGCGGGCTTGGGCTTGGCGGCGGCCGCCTTGGCCGCGGCGGCCTGCTGCGCGGCCGCGACCGAGCCCGGGTGCTTCAACTCGGCCAGCGCCTCTTCGATGGGCTTGTCGCCATTGAGCACATCGCCGGCCGCATAGCCCTCGGCGCCTTCCTGATCGCCGCGCAGGTGACCGGGCAGCTTGGCCTCGCTGTAGTCGGCCAGCGAGGGCGGGATGTCGCGGTCGGTCGCTTCGTCGGGCTTGAGCACCACATCGGGCACGATGCCGGTGGCCTGGATCGACTTGCCGCTGGGCGTGTAATAGCGCGCGGTGGTCAGCTTGACCGAATCGCCGTTGTCCAGCGGCAGCACGGTCTGCACCGAGCCCTTGCCGAAGGTGCGGCTGCCGATGATGCGCACGCGGTCGTTGTCGCGCAGCGCGCCGGCCAGCACCTCGGCCGCGCTGGCCGACCCGGCATCGACTAGCACCACCACCGGCACGCCCTTGAGACGATCGCCCGGGGTGGCGTCGAACTTGGCGTCGCTGATGGCGATGCGCCCGCGCGTGGTGACGATGGTGCCCTTGTCCAGCAGGTCGTCGGCCACCTGCACCGCGCTGGTCAGCAGGCCGCCCGGATTGCTGCGCAGGTCCAGCACCACGCCCTTGAGCGGGCCCTTGGCCTTGAGCCCGTCGACCGCCTTCTGGAAGTCAGCGCCGGTGTCGGCCTGGAAGGCGCTGATGCGGATGTAGCCATAGCCCGGCTCGAGCAGGCGCGAGCGCACGCTGGCCACGCGGATGGTCTCGCGGGTCAGGGTCTTGTCGAAGGGCTTGGCGACCTTGTCGCGCACGATGGTCAGGGTGACCTGGGTGCCGACCTTGCCGCGCAGCGGCTCCATCGGATCGTTCATGCCGCCCAGCGGCTTGCCGTCGATGGCCACGATGGTGTCGCCGGACTGCAGGCCGGCGCGCGCGGCCGGCGTGCCGTCGATCGGCGAGATCACCTTGAGCGTGCCGTCGGGCTGGGCCAGCAGCTCCACGCCGACGCCGTCGTAGGCGCCGTTGGCCTGCTCGTCGAAATCCTTGGCGTCTTCCTTGTCCAGGTAGGCGCTGTGCGGGTCCAGGTCAAGCAGCAGGCCGCGGATGGCCGAGTGCATCAGCTTCTCATCGTCCACCGGCTCGACATAGGCCTGCTTGACCGCGTTGAACACCGAGACGAAGCGGCGGATCTCGTCCAGCGGCACCTCGGAGGTCTTGGCCTCGGTCCCGTCCGGATCGTCGCTGGAGGGGACGGCCGGGGCGTCCTCGTCGCTGTCCTGGGCCGCCGGCTTGGCCGGCGCAGCGGCCGGCGCGGGCGCGGACTGCGGCGTGTCCTGGGCGGCGGGCGCGGCCTGTTGGGCCAGGGCCGGCGCGATCGCCAGCAGCAGGGACGACAGCAACAGGGACACACGCATGCGGCGACTCCGGGTGGATCGTGAGGGACCTAACGCCCCGGATTATGCGGGAAGCGGGAGAAAGGAAAGCGCAGCGGGCGAGGCGGCGTCAGGCGCGCGCAAGCGCAGGAGCAGCGCGTGCTTGCGGCGGCACCGGCTCACCGCGCGCTCCGCTTCACTCGCTGCTCTCCGCTCAGCGCCGCTGCAGCCACGCCCCCGGATCCACCGGCGAGCCGCCCTTGCGCAGTTCGAAGTACAGCGCCGGCGTGCCCCAGCCGCCGGAGCTGCCGACCTTGGCGATGGGATCGCCCTTCTTCACCACCGCGCCGGCGTCGCGCAGCAGCGCCTCGTTGTGCGCATACAGGCTCATGTAGCCGTTGCCGTGGTCGATGATCAGGATCATGCCGTAGCCGGTCATCCACTCGGAGAACACCACCGTGCCATCGGCCACCGCCGAGACGGTCGAGCCCACCGGCGCGCCGATCAGCACGCCCTGGCTGGTGCGGCCATCGGGCAGCTGCCCGCCGAAGCGCGCCAGCAGATTGCCCGAGGTCGGCCAGCTCAGGCCGCCGACCTTGAGCGCCGGCGCGCTCGCCACCACCGGCGGCGGCGGGGCGACCTTGCGCGGCGGCGGCGGCGGACGGCCTTCCGCCTTGGCTTCGGCGCGGTCCTTGGCCGCCTGCTCGCGGGCGGCGGCCTCGCGCGCGGCCTGCTCGCGCCGCGCGCGCTCGGCGGCGGCGCGGCGTTCGGCCTCGGCCCGCGCGGCGGCCGCGCGCAGGTTGGCCAGCAGGGTCTCCAGGGCCTTGGCGTCGCGGCCCAGTTCCTGGGCGCGGTCGCTGCGGTCCTCGTAGCGCTCGTCCAGCTGGGCGACCAGCTGGGCCTGGGCGCTGCGGTCGCGCTGCAGCTGAACCACCTGGGTCTGCTGGCGCTTGTGGGCGTCCTGCAGCGCGGCGCGGCGCGCCTGGATCTCGCGCTCCAGCGTCTGCAGCTCCTGCAGCTGGCCGGTGAGCGCGGCGATCTTGCCGGCCACGTCGCCCTGCACGTAGCGGTGATAGACCATGGCGCGGTTGGCGTCGGCCACGCTGTCCTGGGAGAGCAGCACCTTCAGCGGTGCGTTGCTGCCGGCCATGTAGGCCGCGCGCAGCAGCTGTTCCAGCTCGGCGCGCTGGCCGGACAGGCGCTGCTGCATCTGCGCACGCTTGTCCTGCAGCTGCGCCAGGGCGGCCTCCTCCTTGCGCAGCGCGGTCTGGGTCTGGGTGAGCTGGCGGCTGGACTTGCCGACCTGTTCATCGGCCGCGCGCAGCTTGCGCGAGGCCTCGCCGCGCTTGCCCTCCAGGTCGCGGCGCTCGGCGGCGATGGACTTGAGCTCCTTGCGGACGGTCTCGAGCTTCTTCTGGGCTTCCTTCTGACTCTGCGCCCAGGCCGGTGCGCAGGCGCCCGCGGCCAGGACCAGCAGCGCCGCCAGCGTGGCGCGGCGGGCAGGCGTTGAGCGAGACGACTGGGGCACGGATGCATCTTCGACGACGGAGCAGGCCCCGATTGTAGCCAGGGCCGCCGTCGCATCCTGTCCAGGCGCCCTCCGCGCGTTTAAACCCTGGGCACGATGGCCGCATCCAAGCCCGTACATCACCCGCACAGGAACCGCACCCATGACCGTCTCGTTCTCCCGCCCCGCCCTGGTCGCGCTGGGCATCGCCCTGGCCCTGGCCGCCAGCGGCGCATCGGCCCAGCAGTCCATCGACAAGGTCCTGGGCAGCATCACCGCGCAGTCGGGCCAGGCCTACGGCGACCTGGAAACGGTCAACGGCAGCATCACCATCGAGGCCGGCGCCACGGTCAAGGAAGCCGGCACCGTCAACGGCTCGATCAAGGTCGAGGACAAGGCCATCACCGGCGACCTGGAGACCGTCAACGGCAGCCTGAGGCTGGGCCGCCAGGTCACCGTCAACGGCAGCCTGGAGACCGTCAATGGCAGCGTCTTCGTCGACCAGGGCGGCAAGATCGCCAAGGGCATCGAGAACGTCAACGGCGCCATCGGCATCGTCGGCACCGAGGTCGGCGGCAGCATCGAAACGGTCAACGGCGATCTCACCGTCGGCGCCGGCTCGCACGTGCGCGGCGGCATCAAGATCGAGCGCAACCAGGGCTGGTCGAGCCGCAAGCAGGAGGGCAACCCGCCGCGCGTGATCATCGGCCCCAACGCAGTGGTCGACGGCGCGCTGGTGTTCGAACGCCCGGTCAGGCTGTACGTGCATACCAGCGCCAAGATCGGTCCGGTGACCGGCGCCACGCCGATCGCCTACAGCGGCAACACCGCACCGACCGAGTAAACCGCGCCTGCCGCGTCCCCGTTCCCGGCGGGGACCCCGTGCCTTGGCCCTCTCTCTCCAAGACCACGGGGTTCCCGCTTCCATTGCGACTACCGGTTCGCCTCCGCCCCAGGCGGACGTCCCGCGCGGCCCTGTCCGGATCGACAGGCGCCGCGCGCCGAGGATCGGCCCAGTCTGGCTAGAATCCCGGGTTCCCGTTCACCGCAAGGAACCCGCATGTCCCGCACGCTGCTGCTGGGCCTGGCCACGCTGACCGCGCTGGCCGCCTGCAAGAAGCCGGACGCGCCGCCGGCGCCCGCCGCCTCCACGCCCGCCCCCGCCCAGGCCGCATCCGCGCCTGCGCCGCATGCCTTCTCGCCGAAGATCGATGCCGGCGATTTCGGCGAACTGGTCAAGACGCTGTCCTCCGACGCCTTCGAGGGCCGCGGCCCCGGCACGCCGGGCGAGGACAAGACCGTGGCCTACATCACCGAGCAGATGCAGCGCATCGGCCTGAAGCCCGGCAACGGCGACAGCTGGACGCAGGACGTGCCGATGGTGGAGACCACGGCCGATCCCTCGACCACGCTGACCATCACCGAGGCCGACGGCAGCACGCAGACGCTGGCCTTCGGCGAGCAGATGGTGATCGGCACGCGCACCGGCAAGCCGGAGATCGACGTCAAGGACAGCGAGCTGGTCTTCGTCGGCTACGGCGTGGACGCTCCCGAGCGCAAGTGGAACGACTACGCCGGGACCAAGAGCTGGAAGGGCAAGACCGTGGTGATGTTCGTCAACGACCCGGGCTTCCACACGCACGATGAAAGCTTGTTCGACGGCAAGCGGATGACCTATTACGGGCGCTGGACGTACAAGTTCGAGGAAGCCGCGCGCAAGGGCGCCGACGCGGCGATCATCATCCACGACAGCGAGGGCGCCAGCTACGGCTGGGACGTGGTCAAGAACTCCTGGGCGGGCAAGCAGTACGACCTGCCGGCCGCCGACGATCCGTCGCCGCGCATCCCGGCGCAGGGCTGGATCACCGGCGAGGTGGCGCGCACGCTGTTCGCCAAGGCCGGGCTGGATCTGGACCAGGCCTACAAGGACGCGTCCAAGCCCGGCTTCAAGCCGGTGCCGCTGAAGGCCAAGCTGTCCTTCGACCTCAAGAGCACGATCGGCCAGGCCAAGTCGCGCAACGTGATCGGCGTGCTGCCCGGCAGCAAGCGTCCCGACGAGGCCGTGCTGTACATGGCCCACTGGGACCACCTGGGCAAGCACGACAACGAGGACGGCGACAACATCTACAACGGTGCGGTGGACAACGCCACCGGCGTGGCCGGCATCCTGGAGATCGCCGATGCCTTCGCGCATCAGGAGCCCAAGCCCGAGCGTTCGGTGGTGTTCCTGGCGGTGACGCTGGAGGAGTCGGGTCTGCTGGGTTCGAAGTACTACGTCGCCCATCCGACCTTCCCGCTGAACAAGATCGCCGGGGTGATCAACATCGATGCGATGTCGGTGGCGGGCAAGGCGCACGATGTGACCGTGACCGGCATGGGCGCCTCGCAGCTGGAGGACCTCCTCAAGCCGCTGGCCGCCGCGCAGGGCCGCACGCTGCATGCCGAGGCCTCGCCGCAGAACGGCTCGTACTTCCGCTCGGATCATTTCAACTTCGCCAAGGCCGGCGTGCCGGCGCTGTACGTGGATGGCGGCGAAGACCTGATCGAGGGCGGAGAGGCCGCCGGCAAGGCGGCCGCGAAGGAATACGGCGAGCAGCGCTACCACTCGCCCGCCGACGAGTACGACCCGGACACCTGGAAGCTGGACGGCACCATGCAGGACCTGGAGCTGGTCTACGGCGTGGGCCGCGAGCTGGCCAGTGGCGACCAGTGGCCCAACTGGTACGACGGCAATCCGTTCAAGGCCGCGCGCGATGCGATGATGAAGGCGCCGGCCAAGCGCTGAATCAGGCACGCCGCCGCGGCACGATGCAGGCGCCGGATGGCGCCTGCGTCGTTTCCAGGGCCGCCTGGTCGCTTCAGGGCAACAGGTAGATCGGATTGCCGACCAGCGCCAACCTCCCCTGCGCATCGCGCACGTCGGCGCGCACCCAGTGCCGGTGGCCGTCGGCCCGCAGCGGGAACCTCCAGGCGTTCTGTCCTTCAGCCCGCAGCGTCGCGACCTGTGCGCCATCCAGCCACAGCACGGGCCTGGCGCCGGCCAGTCCGGTGACCTCGATCCGGCCCTGGCACGGGCTACCCGCCACCTGCCTGATCCGCGCACCCATCGGTTGCGGACCGCGCCCGCAATCCACGACGACCTCCAACGTGCGCCCACGCCCGCCCTGTGCGTCGATGTACACCTGTCCGGCGCGGATGCCCTCCAGGATCGCGTCCTGCGACAACGCCTGCGCATGCACTACCGTCACCGGGTGGCCGACGGGCGTGGTCTTGTCGGCCATCGCGACACGGTGTGTGGCGTCGTGGTTGTCGCTGCCGCCCACGCCGGTCACCTGCAGGCCCTGATCGAGCAGTCGATGCCAGAAGGCCATGCCCGAATGCGGGGTGTCCGCATCCTGACCATTGACCGCTTCCACCACCGCGATGCGCGCCATGTCCACCGGGACCTGCGGCGTCCAGCCGCAACCCATGCAGGTCTCGTCGTTGGGCAGCATCGGATGGTTGATCGACAACAGCAGACCGCGCGCCTGGACCTGATCCAGCACCGCATTCCAGTCCGGCAGCGCCGCGCTGCCCAGGCGAAAGTCCAGCCACTGCTGAAGGCCGAACACGTTCGCGTGGCCCTGGAAAGTGGTCAGCTCCATGCCGGGGATCAGCAGCAGCCGGTCGAAGAACGGCTGCAGTTCGCGGATGTCGGCCAGGTGGGAGACCGTGTTGTGATCGGTCAGGGCGACGAAGTCCAGGCCTGCCTGCGCCGCGGCCTGCAGCGTCAGGAACACCGGACATGGCACCTTCCGCCCGCTCTGCGAGGCGCAGCTGGCGTCGCTGTGCGCGCTGTGCATGTGGAGGTCGCCGCGATACCAGCCCGGCTGCGCGCGCAGGGTCGGCGTCACAAGCGCTGGCACGCGTTCAGGCTGGTCCGCCCGGGTCAGCGTGAGGCGCGCCACATAGTCCGCGCCGTGCCCGGGTCGGATGTTGGGCACGCCGAGCATCAGCTTCCAGGTTCCCGCCGGCAGGGCGCCGGGCAGGTAGGAGGGTGTCGCATCGTCCAGCGCCACGGTGAAGGCACGCTTGCTTCCGCCGCTCCAGCCGCGGAAGCCCGCCGGGTCCAATAGGCCCAGGTCGATCACGGTCCGGTCCTGGCGGCCTTCGTAGTCGAAGTCCACGCTGATGCGAGCGGTGCCGGCCGGCACCTGGAACGGCACCTCGACGTAGCGATGCAGGTCCGCGTCCGTGATGCGGCCGCGCAGCTCCAGCACTTCGGGCGCGCCCTGCGCCATCGCGGCCGGCGGCGCCAGCGCGCCGGGCAGCGCCAGCAGGCAGGCGAGCAGACCGCGCGCGGCCGAATGCCGATGCCTGGCCACGCTCAGAACCTGTACATCAGCGCCAGCCTGTAGGAACGTCCCAGCAGCGGGCGGGCGATGAAGCTGCTGGCGCCGACATCGGCGCTCTGCAGCTCACCCGCGCGCGGATTGCCTTCGCTCAGACCGAGCGAGTTGGTGACGTTGTCCACATAGCCATACACGCTGAGGCGGTCGTCGAACTCGTAGCGCGTGCTGAAGGACAGCAGCCCGTAGGACGGCAGCTTCACCGAGTTGGCGGTGTCCACATAGCGCTGGCCTTCCCACTCGTAGGCCAGCTGCAGGCGCAGCTTCTGGTCGAGCAGGTTCACGCCCGGCACGATCCGCGCGCCCAGCCTGGGCACGCGGATCAGCTGGTTGCCGACGTAATCGCGCAGCACCGGTGCGCCGGCCACCAATTCGGTGTACTCCAGGTCGCGGTACTGCGGATCCTGCCAGGTGGCCGTGAGTTGCACGTCGAACCAGTCGGCCGGATACCAGCCGCTCTCCAGCTCCAGGCCCCAGGTCCGGGTGCTGGCGTAGCCCTGCTGGTTGACCGACGTGCTGGTGTTGGCATTGAACACGTAGTTGCTGAAGCCCACGTTGTCGTACTTGGTGTAAAACACGGTGGCGTAGGCGTTGAAGGTGCGGTCGGCGTACTTGAAGCCCACCTCGCCCAAGTCCATGGTCTGGGTGATGGCATTGGCGCTGTTGGCCGCCACGCAGGCCGACAGCGTGGCCAGCGCGCAATTGCTGTTGCGGGTGAGGTAACTGCCGATGCTGGGCAGGCGGAAGGCCGAGGTCCAGCGCACGAACGCGCCGCGTCGCGCGTCGAACTGCCAGTTGGCGCCCAGCGTCCAGCCGGTCTTGTTCGACGCCTGGTCGAAGTCCACATACTGGCCCGACCCGGTCAGGACGTTGGCGGTGCTGGGCGTGCCCAGGTTGACCGACTTGCGGACCTCGGCCCGGCCATCGGTCCGCATGCGCTCATGGCGCACGCCGGCATCGATGCGCAGCGCATCGGTCACCTGCCATTCGTCGGCCGCGTAGAACGCCTGGGTGGTCTGGTTGCCGGCGGCGTTTTCCCACTCGTAACCGTAGCGGTACACACCGTGGTCGGTATAGGTCGCCAGCACGTTACCGGTCGCGTCCACCGCGACCAGGTCCAGCAGCCGCGCCCGATCCTGGGCATCGAGCAGCACGACACTGGAATAGCGATCGAAGGTTTCCCGCGTGCTGGCGTAGTAGTAACCCAGCGTCAGATTGTGGCGCTGGTCGCCGACCTCGAACACGCGAGACAGACGGCTGTCGCTGATGAACTCGTGCACCGGCATGGTCAGCCCGCGCAAGCCGCCCTGGATCATCAAGCCGTTGCCGTTCTGACTGGTGGTGTCGAATACCTGCGCCGGGTCGGTCGCATAACGCAGCTGCAGGGCGCTCGCGGCCGGCACCGAGGCCAGCCACGCCTTCTGCGTGCTGGCGGCGAGGAAATCGGTGGCGCGACCCAATGCGTTCGGGAACACCCCGTTACGGGTGGTGTCGGTCCTGCTCATGCGCAGGGATTGGGCCAGCTGCCAACCGGCGCCCAGGTCCAGATCCAGCTTGACCGTGCCCTGATCGCGCTTGACGTGTGTACCGTCAGCGTTGTCGAAGTCGTACAGGCTGCCGTCGCCCATGCGCATGCGCAGGCGGCGCGTCTCCGGCCCGGCCACCGTGCCGTAATGCGCGTCAAAGCCCGGCACGCCAACGATGTCGCCATCGCCATCCCGGCGCATCGGGATGCCCAGGAACAGCATGACCTTGTCGTCCAGGTGCTTGACGTCCGCGCTGAAGTGGCCGCCTTCGAACGCCCGCGCGACATTGAACCGAAACTCGCCGCCGTCGTTGGTGTGGTAGCCCGGATCGCGCACGCCGTCCTCGATCCGGTAGAAGCCACCCATGCCCAGTTTCCAGCCATCGCCCAGCGGCGTGCCGTAGTAGACGTCGGCGCGGCGCAGGCCGTCATCGCCGACGGTGAGCTTGAACAGGCCCGAGGCCTGGTCGCCGACCTGGCGCGGGATGAAGTTGATCGCGCCGGCCGGTGCGTTGGAATAGAAGACCGAGGAAGGACCGCCGCGCACGACCTCGATGCGGTCGATGGTCTCGTCCAAGCGAAAGGCCTGATCGCCGTTGAGGTAGCCCAGCGCCGGGTCGTGCACGACCGGGATGCCGTCCTCTAGCAGGTTCACCGAGCCATAGCCGTCCACCGGGATGCCGCGTGCGCGGATGTTGCCGCTGGCCTCGCCACCGGTCGATTCCACCCAGAACCCGGGCACCGACTTGACCGCGTCGGTGACGCTGGTGGGCGCCTGCATGCGCAGGGTCTCCTCCTCGATGTTGGTTACCGAATAGCTCGTCTGCGCCTTGGTCCGCTGACCGACGCCGGCACGGCCGGTCACGATGACCGCGTCCAGATCCTTGGCCGCGTCGCGACGGTCGTCGGGCATGGTGGGCGCTTCCTGCGCATGCGCGAGCGGTGCGCCGGACAACAGCACCGCGCCGGAAACCAGGGCAAGGCCGATCGCCTCACCCAGTGCGTGACGGAAGTACCCCATGCGTGTTCGAACCCCTGGCGAATGTTCGCCTGTCAGGGTCGTTCATGGCGATGACGACACCATGCAGCAGGCATGACATCCCGATGTCGATCGAGCAGGCGCCACGCGCTTCATCGCGCCTGGTGACCCCAGCCGAACAGGTCCAGGGCGCGCATGAACTGCGCATCCAGCGGCGCCAGCGCTTCGATGCGTGCACCGGTGTGTGGATGCAGGAAGGCCAGCCGGCGCGCGTGCAGCAGCATGCGATGCACGCCGCGCATGCGGAAGGCGCGGTTGTGCCGACCCTCGCCGTGGCTGGTGTCGCCGATCAGGGGATGGAAGGCGTGCTTGAGGTGGCGGCGGATCTGGCGGAAGCGCCCGGTGTGCGGACGCGCGCGCAGCAGGGCGTAGCGCGAGGTCTCGAAGCCGCCGGACGGCACATCCAGTTCGCCGCTGGCCAGGCGCACGAAACCGGTCATGGCCGGCTTCTTCTCGGGCTTGCCCGGGCCGCCGTCCAGGGCGTGGTCGATGGTGAACTCGGCCTCGGGCCAGCCGCGGCAGACGGCCAGATAGTCCTTCTCCACCTCGCGCGACATGAAGCCCTGACCGAGCACCGAGGCGGTGTCGCGGTCGAAGGCCACCAGCAGGCAGCCGCTGGTGGCGCGGTCCAGGCGATGGATCAGGAAGATCGGCCGATCCAGCTGCGCGCGCAGCAGATCGGCCAGGAACACCTCCTCGCCGCGGGCCAGGCCGCTGTCGTGGACCATCAGCCCGGCCGGCTTGTCGACCACGGCCAGATGGGCGTCCTGGTACAGGAGGGCGATGGGCGGCAAGGGCGAATCGGAAGCGAAGCTCATCGCGCCATTGTCCTCGGCCGACTGGCGTGGCGCGAGTCGGGTTGTCCGGCCATCAACGAGTCCTTGCGGAATGCCGACCCGATCCCGTGGGAGCCCCCCTTGTGGCCTTTTCGGCCAATGGCGGCGATGAGGCTTTCCCGGTAAAGCTCTTCGCCGCCATTGGCCGAAAAGGCCACAAGGGCAGCTCATACCTGTAGAGCGGAGCTCGCTCCGCTGCTCTTCTTTCAGTTCGTGGGAAAGGCCCCAGCGGAGCAAGCTCCGCTCTACAGACACGCCACTGCGAGATGTGCGGGGACAGTTGCTCCCACAGAAGCAGAAGGCGCGGCCGACCCTCTCCCGTCGAAGAATCTGCCAGGAATGGCGACTGAGCCGAGGCGCGCGACCGGTCTGGGCGAAGCTGGCTACCGAAGTGTGGGGCCAGCCTCGCACTCCAGCGAAGACCCAATCCAACAAAAAGGGCGATGCCGGATGGCATCGCCCTCGTGATCGCCAGGGCGTCCAACGCCCCGGCGCATGCGGCCTGTGCTTAGAAGTGCAGGCCCATCTTCACGCCCACGGCCATGGCGCTGTTGTCCTTGAACTCGCCGGCATAGCTGTGCGCACCGGTTTCGGCGGTGGCATCGCCCAGCCAGAAGTACTTCACGCCCGCGCTCAGGTCGATCTTGGGCGTGGGGCTGTAGCGCAGGCCGACGCCCACGTTCCAGTAGCCGTCCGTCGGGCCCAGGGTGGTCACCGGGTTGCCGGCGCCGCCGTCCCAACCCACCGAGAACGAACCGGACACCGTTTCGGTCAGCTTGCGGCCCAGGCCCAGGTTGGCCGACCACTGGTCCTTGGAGTAGTCGACCAGATTGAAGCCGTCCGGCTTGCCGATCAGCGGGCCGACGGCCTCGGCGAGCTGGCCGAACTGGGCCGGACGCACCGCGAACTTGGACCACTGCACCCAGCGCACGTTACCGAACAGCACGGTGTCGGCCATGATGCCGGTCTGGAAATCCAGGTTGACCGACTGCGGCGTGGTGATCGAGGTGGTGCCGCCGCTCAGGCCGCCCAGCGAGCCCAGCGTCCCGGCCAGCGCCTGACCGGTGGCCGCCGGGAGGCGGCCGGCCAGCACCAGCTGCTGGATCAGGCCGGCCAGCTGCGCGCGGTTGGCGCCCAGCGCGGTGACCAACGGCATGGACTCGTTGGCGTTGATGTCGTAGTCGATCTCCGAGCGGTAGGTCAGCGAGACCTGCAGGGCGATTTCCGGCTTCTGGTAAGCGATGCCGGCCAGCCAGCCCCAGTCGCGCTTGGACGGGATCGACAGGTCGTAGCCGTTGAAGGCCGAGTAGGTCGAACCGCGCAGCGACACCTCGCCCTTGATCTCCTGGTACACGCCGCCGGCGTAGAGGTTCCAGTTCTCGGTCGGCTGGAAGCCCACCAGCGCCGACAGGCTCTTGGTGCGCACTTCCACGTCGGTATCGCCGGTGATGCCGGCATTGAGGCCGTAGGCGGCCAGCTGGCCGTTGCTGACGACGCTGGGGCCGGTCACGATCGGCAGGCCGCTCAGCACCACGTCGCGCGGATTGGCGGTGAAGGCATTGGCGCCGTGGTACTCGGCCGACGCGCCGAAGGGCTCGTCGTAGATGAAGCCGAAGGAAAACTTCTCGGTGGGCTGGAACTTGATCGCCCCGCCGACGAAGTTGTAGCTGTTGGCCACGTTGCCGGTCTCGGTGCCGTTCTTGTCCTTGCCGTCCACCTTGGGGTTGAGGAAGCTGCCGCCGTACTCGGCGTAGTTGCCTGGCTTCAGGAACGGCGCGATGGACTGGCCGGAGCGGTCAAGCGCCGAGGCGAACCCCGCCCCGCTGGCAGCGGCGCAGATGGCGCCCACGGTGATGGCCAGCGCATTCTTCTTGTTCAACATGTATCCCCTCCGGATCCACGAGTTTGTCGTTGTCTTGCATGCCGATCGGCACGCGTCCTTGATTCATTTCATCTGCAACTTGTTCGACCGCGGCGTGCCTAGCCCTCGCCGTACGCCACGGCACGGGGCCATTCTGGCCCAGCGGGACTGCGCAGGCTACTTACAAGAACAAAAGATTTACATTTTGGGCTTCGACTTTAGTCGTAGGCCGCGGCATGCCCGCCCCCGCCACGCCGCGTTCCACGCATGCGTGCGCTGGGCCATTGACGCCGGGGACCCGGTCCGCCAACCATCGCCGTTCCCTTCCCCATTGGCCCGTCCACCATGAAGCGCTTGATGCCGACCCTGCTGTTGCTCGCCGCCACCGGCGCCGCCCTGGCCGCCGACCTGCCCTACAACCCGCAGGCCAACGCCAAGGCAGAGGTCGCCCAGGCGCTGGCCGCTGGCAAGCAAGCGCACAAGCCGACCCTGCTGATCTTCGGCGCCAACTGGTGCGGCGACTGCCGGGCGCTGGATACCTCGCTGCACAGCGAGAAGAACGCGGCACTGGTCAACCAGCACTTCGAGGTGGTCAAGGTCGACGTGGGCAACTGGGACCACAACCTGGACATCGCCAACACCTACGGCAACCCGATCGAGAAGGGCATCCCCGCCGCGGTCGTGGTCTCGCCCACGGGCAAGGTCGTCTACACGACCAAGGCCGGCGAGCTGGCCAACGCCCGCAAGATGAGCGACGAAGGCATCTACGACTTCTTCAGCAAGGTCGCCAAGGGCGGCTGAGGACGCTCAGTCGGGCGCGCGCACGGCGACCAGTTCGCCCTTGCCCACCGGCAGGAGGGCGCAGGTCAAGGCATCGTCCGCGCGCAGCATGGTCTCGAACGCCGCCAGTTCGGCGGCGTGCGAGATGGCGTTGTCCACCACCAGCGTGCCGCCGGGGCGCAACACCCGGCGCAGGTCCGGCCACCAGGCCGGATAACGGCTGCGGTCGGCGTCAAGGAACACCAGGTCGGCCGACGCCGTCTGCGCCGCTGCCAGCCATCCACCCGCGTCGCCCTGCACCGAAGTGATCGTCGCAGCCAGGCCGCTGCGCGCGAACGTGGCCTGGGCCAGCTCCCACTTGTCGGGCGCGAATTCCAGCGTGGTGACCCGTCCGCCGAGGGCCGCGGCCGCTTCGGCCAACCATAGTGTCGAATAGCCGTTGGAGGTGCCGATCTCCAGCACCCGGCGCGCCTGGGTGGCGCGCACCAGCACCGCCAAGAACTCGCCGGTGTCCGGCGTGATGTTGAGCATCCGCGCGCCACGCGCCTGCTGCACGGCGTCGTTGCGCTCGCCGTGGGCGAACAGCTCGGCCTTCAGGGCCTGCAGCGAGGCGTCGGCGCGCATCGTCGCGGCGCCTTCAGCGCCGCAGCCAGGCCGACAGCAGCGCCAGGGTGCCCAGCGCGCCGGTGAACCAGGTCCACAGCGGCACGCCCCACAGGCTCGGGCCGCCGACGCCAAACGCGTGCAGCACCGCGGCCACCACCAGCAGGCCCGCGCCGCCGATGGCGGTGACCACGCGCCGCTGCAGACGCTGCAGGGTCAGGTTGAGCGCGGCCAGGTCCTTCGAACGCATCGACAGCTCGTGCTGGCCGTCGACCTGCTGCTTGAGCCAGGCATGCACCAGTCGCGGCATGTCCGGGGCATGGGTCATGATCTCGGGGATGCGCTTGCGCAGCTCGTTGATCGCATGCAGCGGGCTATAGCGCTTGACCAGGATGCGCTGCAGCACCGGCTTGGCCACCGCCCAAATGTCCAGCTGCGGATCGAGCTGGCGGCCGACGCCTTCGATGTTGAGCAGGGTCTTCTGCAGCAGGATCAGCTGCGGCTGCAGGGTCAGCTCGTACTTCTGCGCGGTGCGGAACAGCTTGATCAGCACCTGCGCCAGCGAGATCTCCGACAGCGGCCGGGTGAAGTACGGCTCGCATACCGCACGCGCGGCCGCCTCCAGCTCGTCGATGCGCACGGTGGCCGGCATCCAGCCGGCCTCGACGTGCAGCTCGGCGATGCGCCGGTAGTCCTTGTTGAAGATGGCCATGAAGTTCTCGGCCAGGTAGTACTGGTCCTGCTGCGAGAGCTGGCCGACGATGCCGAAGTCCAGCGCGATGAAGCGCGGGTCGTCCTTGCGCAGCGGATCGGGATCGACCCAGATGTTGCCGGCGTGCGCATCGGCGTGGAAGAAGTTGTCGCGGAATACCTGCGTGTAGAACACGCGCACGCCCTTGGCCGCCAGCGCCTTGCGATCGATGCCGGCCGCGTCCAGCGCGACGATGTCGTCGGACGGAATGCCGACCACGCGCTCCATGGTCAGCGCGCGCTCGGCGGTATGGGTCCAGATGATCTCCGGCACGTACAGGTCGGGCGAGTCCTGCCAGAAGCGGCGCATCACGCTGGCGTTGGCGCCCTCGCGCTGCAGGTCCAGCTCGGCGGCGAGCGTGGCCTCGATCTCGGCGACGATCTCCTTGGGCCGGATCTTGTCGGCCGACGGATGCGCGTAGTCCACCAGCGCCGCGCCGGACTTGAGCAGCGCGATGTCGCCGGCGATCTGCGCCTCGATGTCCGGGCGCAGCACCTTGACCACGACCTCGCGGCCGTCGTGCAGCGTGGCCGCATGCACCTGCGCGATCGAGGCCGAGGCCAGCGGCGTGGTGTCGAAGTGGGCGAAGGCCACCTCGATCGGCACGCCCAGCGCCTGCTCGACGATGGCCTGGGCGCGCTGCCCGTCGAAGGGCTTGACCCGGTCCTGCAGCAGGGTGAGTTCCTGCGCGACGTCCGGCGGGATCAGGTCGCGGCGGGTGGAGAGGATCTGGCCGAACTTGACGAAGATGGGCCCCAGCTCCTGCAGCACCAGGCGCAGGCGCGCGCCGCGGCTGAGCGCGGCCACGTCGTCGCGGGCGCGCGGCACGAACGGCCGGGCCAGCCTCAGCCACGGGCCGGCCGGGGTGTCCTCCAGCAGCGCGTCCAGGCGGTAGCGGATCAGCACGCGGCCGATCTTGTTGGCACGCACGGCGGCGCGCACGCTCTTCATCCCCGGCCACGCCATGCTCATGCGCGCGCCGCCAGGCGCGACAGGCGCGCGGCCAGGCGCTCGACATCGTCGCGCAGGCCGTCGACCTCGTCGTGGAAGGCTTCCAGCTCGGCTTTGGCGACCACGTCGCGCGATTCCTCGGTGACGAACTCGGCGGCGCTGCCGGCCAGCTCGCTGCCGGTCTCGCGCAGGCGCAGCAGGGTGATGCGCAGCGCGCCGGCGATCTGCACGCCCAGCACCGGCCCGAACACGCTCACCAGCGGCTGCGCCCAGTCCGGGTCGAAGCGCCTGGCCAGCGTCTGCAGGCGCCGCGCCAGGTCGGCATCGCCGGACACCCGCAACTTGCCGACCGGCGCGGCATCGTCGCGGCGCAGGAACGGCAGCTGGCCCAGCAGGCCGCCCAGCGTGCTGCGCACGGCCAGGTCCGGCTCGCTGGCCGGATCGACCGGCCCCACGTGCAGGCGCTGGGCCTCCACTGCGATTTCCAGCGCCAGCGGCGGGGAATCCAGCGCGATGGCGATGCGTCGGCCGGCCAGCGGCGCCAGCGCATCGCGCGTGTCCGGGTCCAGCGCGACGGCACGGTTGAGCGCGGCTTCCAGCGCGCGACCGGCCAGCGGTTTGAGGGCATCGAAGGGGGTGGGCGACATGGCGGGCATTCTAACCGGGGGACGCGCACGGCCCGTGGGTGAACAAGGGTTGCCGGAGCATTCGAGATGAAATGGAAGCGATGCGAGGCCGAGGCAGGGCCGACGCACCCGCCCTGACGCGCAACTCAAGACAGGCAAGCCACACGAAGACTGGTCCTCAACAGGGCTTCCCAGCTGAGTGACATCAGCTTCCCATGCTCAAGGCTGTGCAGCGGCCAGCCCCGGGGCCATGCTGTGCGCCCCCGAGCAGCGGTGGAACGATCAATGGGCAATACACACGTGAAAAAGTGCTTCGGAGGCATTTGGGCCTCACGCGTCTTGGCATTTCAGCGCTTTGCATGCGCCAACGGCGAGCTTCGCAGCGCGGGGCTGTGCAAGTGAGCAGGGCCACTCCACTGCGAGACGTTGCCCCGACCGATCTGCCGGCCCTGCTGGCGCTCAACAACGCCCATGCCGCGGCGCTGTCCTGGCAGACGCCGGGGCAGTTCGCGCAACTGATCGGGATGGCCTGCTTCGCCCGGACCTGCGGCCAGGCCGATGCCTTGCTGATCGCGCTGGACCAGGACGCGGCCTACGACAATCCGAACTTCGCCTGGCTGTCGGCGCGCTTCGAGCGCTTCGTCTACATCGACCGGGTCGTGGTGGCCGAACACGCACAGGGCCGCGGCCTGGCCGGTGCGCTGTACGAGGCGTTGAAGCAGCAGGCGCGCCTGCAAGGGCAGACGCGCCTGGTGTGCGAGATCAATCTGGACCCGCCCAATCCCGGCTCGGTCGCCTTCCACCAGCGACTGGGCTTCAAGCAGGTCGGCCAGGCCGATCTGCCCAGCGGCAAGCGGGTCGGCTATTTCGCCTGCCCGCTCTGACGCGGTCGTCTACGCTTTTTTGCGGAAGAACGAGATCACGGCCAGGATCAGGAACACCACGAACAGGACCCAGGCGATGCTGGAGGCGGTTCCGGCGATGCCGCTGAAACCCAGCACGCCGGCGATCAGCGCAATGACCAGAAAGACGATGGCGTAATGAAGCACGGCGGTGATTCCTTGTGGCGCGCCGGATCGGCGTGCGACCAGCCTGTGACCTGGCGCATCGCGGCCGCGTGAGGATTCAGCCGGATTTGCTCCACGCGCTCTTCAGGCGGGCCAGGCCCTCGGTCATCGACACGCGCGGCACGTAGCCGAAGTCGCGCCGCGCCGGCTCCATGCTGTACCAGTGCGGCGTACACAGCTGTTCGGCCAGGAAGCGGGTCAGCGGCGGCTCGCCCTTCAGCGGCAGCGCCTTCCACAGCACCTCGCAGGTCGCGCCGATGCGGTAGGCGGTCTTGAACGAAAGCGACTTGCGCACCGGCGGCGTGCCGGTGGCGGCCAGCAGCGCATTCAGGACCTCGCGCATCGGCCAGGGCTCGCCGTTGGAGATGAAGTAGGCCTTGCCGGCGCAGACCGCGCCCGGCGCCAGGTGATCGAACGCGTCCAGGTGCGCCTGCGCGGCATTGTCGATGTAGGTGGTGTCGACCTTGTTCATGCCGTCGCCGACCAGGCGCAGGCGGCCGCTGCGCGCGCGCTCGACCAGGCGCGGCAGGATCTGATGATCGCCCGGCCCCCAGATCAGGCGCGGACGCAGCGCGATGGTGGCCAGCGAGGCGTCGTTGGCCGCCAGCACGCGCTGCTCGGCGATGGCCTTGGTGGCCGCGTAAGGCGCCTGGAAGTCCTCGCCGTAGGGCACTTCATCGGCGCTCAGGCCTTCGACCGGATGGGTCGCGCGATGGGTGACGCTGGGCGTGGAGGTGTACACCAGCCGCGAGGTGCCGTGCGTGCGACAGGCGGCGATGACGTTGTCGGTGCCGACCACGTTGGCCTGGTGATAGCTGTCGTAGCTGCCCCAGGCGCCGGCCTTGGCCGCGTTGTGGAAGACCGCATCGACCCCGGCCACCGCGTGGCGGACCGCATGCGCATCGGCCAGATCGCCCTGGATCTGGCCCACGCCCATCGCCGCCAGCGCCGGGTAATGCCCGCGCTGGAAGCTGATGACCTCGTGCCCGCGTTCGAGCAGGCCGCGGCACAGCGCCTGGCCGAGGAATCCACCACCGCCGGTTACCAGGATCTTCATTACGCCATCGCACCGCCGCCAGACCGCCGCAGACGATAGTCGCAGTCCGCCGCGCTGGCGACGCCCGCGGCATAAGTCATTGAATGCGTTGGGCTTCAGAATTCTTCATCCGGACATCAGGCACTTCATCCGGGCCGGTGGCGCACTGCGGAACCGCCATCTGGAGCCCGTCATGAAACGCATCCCGCCGCTGTTCGCCCTGCTCGCCGCCGCCTCGCACCTGGCACACGCCGCCTCGCCGCCCCCGCTGGACGATGGCTGGAAGGTGACCGACCCCGTCGCCACCGGCTGGCACGTCGAGCAGCTCCAGGCGATGGAACGCGCCATCGCCGACGGCCAGGCGCCGGACACCACCAGCCTCCTGATCGCCCGTGACGGTGCCCTGGTCTACGAGCGTTACTTCGGTGACAGCACCCGCGACACCTTGCAGGACACCCGGTCGGCGACCAAAAGCGTGACCGCGCTGCTGGTCGGCGCGGCCATCGCGCAGGGCGCGCTCCCCGGCGTGCAGGCCCGGGTCTACGACTTCTTCAACGACCGCCGCTGGCAGCACCCCGACCCGCGCAAGCGCGCGATTACCGTCGAGGATCTGCTGACGATGAGCTCACAGTGGGAGTGCGACGACGACAACGCGTTCTCCACCGGCAACGAGGAGCGCATGTATCTGAGCGCGGACTGGGTCCAGTTCGCGCTGGACCTGCCGGTCAAGGGTTACGCGCCCTGGATGAAGCGTCCCGCGGAGAGTCCGCATGGCCGCGCCTTCGCCTATTGCACCGCCGGAGCGTTCCTACTCGGCGCACTCGTGGAGAAGAGCACCGGACAGCCCCTGGAGCACTTTGCCGAGCAGGCCCTGGAGCGCCTACTCGGCATCGTCGGCTCGCATTGGAACCATGCCTCTGAAGGCACCGGCATGGGCGGCGGCGGTACCCGCTACCGCAGCCGCGACCTGGCCAAGCTTGGCCAGCTGCTGCTCGACCAAGGCCGCTGGCAGGGCAAGCAGGTGCTGCCGAGCGCATGGGTCGAGGCCATGACCACGGTCCACGCCCAGGCCCGCGAGGACGCCGACTACGGCTATCTACTCTGGCGCTTCCGGTTTCCGGTGCGCGGCGTGGAGCGCGGCGTATGGGCGATGTCCGGCAACGGTGGCAACTACGTGTTCGTGCTGCCGGAGGAACGGCTGGTGGCCGTCATCACCCGCCGCGCCTACAACCAGCGGCAGATGCACCAGCAGTCGCAGCGGCTGTTCGCCGACTACGTGCTCAAGGCGCTGCCGTAGCGGTCCCGGTTTCCTTCGGCAGCAGCCCGGCGCGCCGGACCTGGGCGCGCTGGGCGGCGATATCGGCCGCGATCCGCCCCAGCAGCGCGGCGAAACCAGGCTGCGCGCGCAGCGGGGCCAGCAGCGGCGAGACCCGCAGGTAGGCGGCGTCGCGATAGCCAGCCCGGCGCGCGCGTTCGAGCGCGGCCAGCGCGGCATCGGCGTCGCCGGCCTGCGCCAGTAACAAGGCGGCATCCAGGCCGTCGACCGGATCCGCTCCCCGCGCCAGCCCGTTGAGCAGCGCCTCGGCCCGCGCGCGTAGTGCCGGCGGCTGCGGCGACGCCTGCGCGCCCACCGCCCATGCCACCGTCTGCGGGAAACTGCTGCGGGGGCGCAGCCGCAGCGCCTGCAGGCTGACCTGGCGCGCGCGCTGGACATCGCCGTGCGCGAGCGAGAGCTCGGTCTGCAGCAGGGACAGACCGACATTGCCGGTCCCGCGTCGCAGGGCTTCGTCCAGCGCCGCCTGCGCCTCGTCCGGGCGACCGTGCGAGAACAGGAACTGCGGCCAGGCCTGATTGGAGAACACGCTGTCCGGATACAGCCGGAAACTCTCGCGATAGCGCGCCTCGGCGGCATCGACGTAGCCGAGCAGGTTGAGATTGCTGGCGATCTGGATGGGCAGGAAGCGGACCTTAGCCGGATCGCGCACCTGCAGATTCGTCGCAAGCGCCTCGGCCAGGCGTCCCTTGCGCTCGTACAGATAGGCCGCCGAGCCGCGCGTCGCGTCGGCGCCGGGATCCAGCCGGAGCGCGCGCTCGTAGGAGTCCAGCGCCTCGGCGATCTCGCCGCCGCAATCATGTACGTAAGCCAGCGCGGCGTGCGCGGCCGACAGCCCGGGCGCCGCCGCCACGGCCCGCTCGGCCAGCTGACGCGCCTGGGTGAGATCGTCGGGACTGCCGTCGTACTGGCAGACACGGACGCTGTAGGCGCGACTCAACCCAACCATCGCCCGCGCGTCGTCCGGTGCTTCCTGCCGGCGTTGGCGGTATAGCGCGATGGCGCGCTCGTTGTTGTCGCGCTGGCCGATGCCGGCGTAGTAGTCGGCACGCTGCAGCAGGGGCGATACCGCGGGCGTCGGACGCGGCGAACGCGGCAGCAGGAACGCCAGCGCGACCGTTGCCAACACGAGCGCGGCCGCGAGGCCGACGATGCGCCATCGCCGCAGTGCTTTCGCCTGCGAGGCCACGTCCTCGATTCGGACCTGCGGGCACAGCTGGTAGCCCTGACCGCGCACCGAGCGCAGGTAGCGCGGCCGCCGCGGATCGTCGCCCAGCGCCTGGCGCAGCAGGCGCACCCGCTGGGTCACGGTTTCCTCGTTGACCACCGCAGGCGCCCACACCTGTGCGATCAGCTCGTCGAAGCCGACCACGCGCTGGCCCTGCCGCAGCAGGCAATGCAGCAGGCGGAAGCTCAGCCCGGCCACCTCGAGCGCGACGCCATCGCGCTCGACCCGCTGCCGTGGCACGTCGATCAGCAGATCGTCCAACCGGTAGCGCTCGCTCACGGCGACCGCCTCAGCGCGACATGCCCGCGGCCCAGATCGCCAGCTTCTCGCGGCCGATCTTGGCGTTGTGGCGGATGTCCACCGGAAATCCCGGATGGCGCAGGAAGGTGGCGATGCCGCGCAGATGCGCGTGGCGCTGGGCGATGGCGCGCAGGTCGGCGGCGACGGCGTCGGCGCGCTGCGGCGAGACGCCGGGCAGCAGTTCGAAGCACAGCACCGGCACCTGCGCGCCCGGCGTCCCGACGCCGACCAGCGCGGTGCGGCGCACCTCGCCGTGCACGTTGAACACTGGTTCGGCCTGCTCGGTGTAGTGCGGGCCGGCGGCGGTTTCCACGCGCTGGGTCTTGCGGCCGCAGAACCACAGACGGCCCTCGGCATCGAAGTAGCCGACATCGCCCATGCGATGCACCACGCGCGTGCCGCCATCGGCCAGCGTCTCGCGGATCTTGGCGCTGCGCGTGGCGGCTTCGCGGTTGAAGTAGCTGTCGGTGGCGGTGGGGCCGGCGACGGTGATCTCGCCGACGTGGCCGGGCGGGAGTTCGCGCACGCCGTGCCACTCGGGAATGGCCGCATCGTCGATGGCGATGATGCGCACCAGGTTGGGCTCGACCGGGCGACCGACGCAGGTGCCGGCGCCGGCCTCGGTGGCCTGCCGGGTGGCGTCCAGTTCGCGACCTTCGATCACCGCGACCGGCAGGCATTCGGTGGCGCCGTACGGCGTCCAGAACTGGCCATCGTCCGGCAGCAGCGCGCGGATCTTCTCCACGATGTCCGGCGGCACCGGCGCGCCGGCGGAGGTCACGCGCTTCACCGTCGGCAGCGGATGGCCATACTCGGCCAGCACCCGCATCAGCGCCGGCGAGCCGAACAGCTGGGTCACGCCGAAGCGGCGGATGGCCGCGTGCAGCTTGGCCGGGTCGGCCTTAGCCGGGCGCGTGGGGTCCATGTCCGGGATGACGCTGGTCAGGCCCAGCGCCGGGTCGAACAGCGCGAACGGCGGAAAGGTCGGCAGGTCCACGCCGCCGGGCACCATGCCGAACGCCTTGCCCAGCAGCTCGATCTGGCCGACGAAATGCCGGTGCCGGTACACCACGCCCTTGGGCACGCCGGTCGAGCCGCTGGTGAACAGGATGCCGGCCACGTCCTCGCCGTCGGTGGCGGCCAGCTGCGGGCCGGCGCCGGCGCCGTCACGTTCGACCTGGGCCAGGGTGACGCCGCCCCAGCCCAGCCGGGGTCCGACGGTGACGATCCGGGTCGCGCTGCGCGCCCAGCCCAGCAGCAGGCGCGCGGCCTGCGCCAGCGGGATGCCGATGAAGCCTTGCGGCTGCGCCTCGTCCAGGCACTGCTTCAGCGCGCGCCGGTCGATGCCCGGGTCCACCAGCACCGGCACCGCGCCGGCCTTGAACAGCGCGAACATCAGCAGGAAGAACGCCGGCGAGGGC
Organism: Pseudoxanthomonas winnipegensis; assembly: GCF_030322905.1. Taxonomy (NCBI): domain Bacteria; kingdom Pseudomonadati; phylum Pseudomonadota; class Gammaproteobacteria; order Lysobacterales; family Lysobacteraceae; genus Pseudoxanthomonas; species Pseudoxanthomonas winnipegensis. Next base: position 4,173,235 of record NZ_CP095475.1, read on the forward strand.
CGCACCATCACCACCGTGCGCGTGCCGCGGCCGATGCCGTGCCGGGCCAGGCCCGCGGCGATGGCGTCGCTGCGCGCGTCCAGCTGCGCATAGGTCAGCGCGATGTCGTAGCGGCCGCCGCGGCCCGGGCAGCGCAGCGCGATCTGGTCGGGGCGCTCGCGCGCCAGTTCGGGCAGCCGTGCGGCAATGTTGCAGACGGTGGTCATCGCGCCATTGTCGCCGATGGCGCTGCCGCGCACGCCGTCGCCGCTGCGCGCGGATCGCGTCAGCCCATGGCGCGCGACCGGGCGTTTGCACACAATGGCCGCGGGCGCCCCCTTCGCGGTAGACCGACGATGCACGCATCGACCACCTACACCGCGGCGGAAGGCGCAGGCTACGAGCGCAACATGGGCCGCTGGAGCCGCCAGCTCGCGCTGCCCTTCCTCGACTTCGCAGGCACCGGCGCGCGCGAACGGGTGCTGGACGTCGGCTGCGGCACCGGCGCGCTGTCGGCGCAGTTGCTCGCCCGCGAGGCGTCCTGCGAGGTCCATGCGGTCGACCTCACCCCTGCCTATGTCGCCCACGCGCACCGGCATCTGCCGCCGCCGCACCCGGCCCTGGCCGTCGGCGACGCCTGCGCCCTGCCGTATCGGGACGGCGTGTTCGACCGGGTGCTGTCGCTGCTGGTGCTGCACTTTGTCCCGCAGCCCGCGCAAGCCGTTGCGCAGATGGTGCGCGTCGCCCGGCCCGGCGCGACGGTGGCGGCGGCCGTGTGGGACGCGCGCGGCGGCTTCGTCGCCGGCCGGATGTTCTTCGACACCGCCGCCGCCCTGGACCCGGGCGCGGCACAGCAGCGCGCCCGCAACTTCACCCGGCCGATGACGCGGCCGGGCGAACTGGCCGCCGCCTGGCGGGAAGCCGGCCTGGTCGAGGTCGAGCAGACGCAGGTCGGCATCCGCATGGCCTTCGCCGACTTCGAGGACTACTGGAGCCCGTACCTGGGCAAGGACGGCCCCGGCGCTGCCTATGTGGGCGGCCTCGACGCGGCCGCGCGCGCAAGGCTGGAAGCGGCCATGCGCGCGGCCTATCTGGACGGCGAGGCGGACGGCCCGCGCGCCTATGTCGCGCTGGCCTGGGCGGTGAAGGGCCGCGTGCCGCCCGCCTGAGCCAGGCGCAGCGCTTGCGCGCGCCAGCGGTTCGGGCAGAATCCGCGCCCTTGTCCGACCTCGCCGCGCGCCGCCCGGCAGCCCCCATGCATCCCTGCCTCAGCTGCGGCGCCTGCTGCGCCTATTTCCGCGTGAGCTTCCACTGGAGCGAGGCCGAGCCGACCCTGGGCGGACACGTCCCCGTCGAACTGACCGAGTCCCTGCGCACCCACGAGCGCGTCATGCGCGGCACCTCGCAAAGCGATCCGCGCTGCATCGCGCTGGACGCGGACATCGGCCGCTACAGCCGCTGCACCATCCACGACCGCCGCCCCTCGGTATGCGCGGCGGTGCCGGCGTCGCTGGAGTTCGGCCAGCGCAGCGCGCAGTGCGACAAGTCGCGGCTGGCGCACGGCCTGCACGCGCTGACCGAGGCCGACTGGATCGGCGTCAGCGACATCGAGCGCAATCCGCTGCCCGCGGACTGAGGAAACCTCAGCTTTGTAGGTGGGAGCAACTGTCTCCTTAGATCTCGCAGCGGCTTGCCTGTAGAGCGGAGCTTGTGGCAATGCCCTTTTGGGGACTCCGCTGCGCTTCGTTCGGTTCGTGGGGAAGGCCCCAGCGGAGCGAGCTCCGCTCTACAGGTGGGCGCACCGCTAGGCGACCCCAGTCACCGGATGCGCATCGAGGAAGGCGCGGACCTGCGGCACCAGCACCGCGTGCTTGTCTTCCAGCACGTAGTGGCCGGCATCCTCGAAGGCGGCCAGCTGCGCCTGCGGCAGCGCCTGGCGGAAGCCGTCGAGGAAATGCCGGTCGAACACGAAGTCCCGCAGCCCCCAGCCGATGAAGGCAGGCCGATCGGCGAAGGACGGCAGCGCGCGCCCGGCGGCCTCCAGCAAGGGCCAGGCGCGATCGGCCGGCGAGAGCGGGATGTCTTGCATGAAGCGCACGGTCGAGATGCGGTGCGCCCAGCTGTCGTACGGCGCCACATACGCCCGACGCACGTCGGCAGGCATCTTCCTCTCCACGCCCACGCGCGAGGCGCCGCCGGAGAAGGCGTTGAACGCGCGGATGAGAAACGAGCCGAACAGCGAATCACGCCCCAGCGCGATCTGCCACGGCATCGCCTTGGCCGCCGGCAGCGGGAACGCGGCCGTGTTGGTGATCACCAGCCGCCGAACCTGCGCCGCATGCGCCAGCGCCCAGCCGAAGCCGATCATGCCGCCCCAGTCGTGCACCGCCAGCGTCACCGGCGTGGCATCGTCGATGCCGGCATGCCGCAGCAGCGCCTGCAGGTCGTCCACGCGCGATTGCAGTGAGTAGTCGTAGGCCGGCGGGCGGCCGTGCGCATCGCGCCTGCCGTGCGGATGGCGCAACCCGCCGCCGTCGTCGGGCTTGTCGCTCAGGCCCATGCCCACATGGTCGGGCACGATGCAGCGATAGCGATCGCGCAGGCCCGCCACCAGATGGCGCCAGTAATAGCTCCACGACGGATTGCCGTGCAGCATGACCACGACTTCGCCCTCGCGCGGGCCCTCGTCCAGGTAGTGCAGGCCGATGCCGGGGCGCACCTCGAAGCGGTGGCTGCTGAAGTCGTAATCGGGGAAGCGCACGCGGGTCTTGAGGGGCGTTTGCGGGTGCGCATTGTAGCGGCCGGCCCCGCGCCACGACACGCGCGTCCCCGATGCGCTCTACCATGCGCCTCCTCACTGTCCCTGTGCCGCCTCCGCCATGTCCACGCCTACCGCTCCTCCCGCCTACCTCGACGACGCCCAGATCGAGCAGCTGTCCGATCTGCTCGACCAGCGCGCGGTGCCCTTCAAGGGCTTCAATCTGGAGGCGCTGGACGGCTTCCTGTCGGCGCTGGCCGTCTCGCCGTCCACGGTGCCCGTGGAGGAATGGCAACCGGTGGTCTGGGGCGGCAAGGCGCCGCGCTGGGACGACGCGGAGGCCGCGGCGCAGGCCCAGTCCCTGCTGATGGGCCACTGGAACATGGCCAGCGCACGCACCCGCCACGACGAGGACAGCCTGCCCGACCACCTCGCGCCGCTGCTGTGGCTGCCCGAGGACCCGGAGCTGACCGGCGAGGAGGCCCTGCACGAGGACGAACTGGACGTCGGCCACGACTGGGCGCTGGGCTTCTTCACCGCCGTGGAGCTGCGTGAGGCCGAATGGGACCAGTGGCTGGACGAGAACGAATGGATCGAGGAGATCTTCGACCAGCTCGATCGCCTGGCCAGCGGCGAGGCGATCAACCCCGACGACCCGAGCGCGCCGGGCACGCCGATCGGCTATCAGGAACGACTGGCGATCGTGGCCAGCCTGCCGGGCATGCTGGCCGACCTCAACCACCACCGCGTCGACGCCCTGACCCCGCGCACCCCCATCCGCCGCGACACCGCCCCCGGCCGCAACGACCCCTGCACCTGCGGCAGCGGGAAGAAGTACAAGAAGTGCTGCGGGGCGAACTGAGCCCCCGCAGCGCCCCGCGGGCTCGATCAGTCAGTCACGGGAGGCCGAAGGGTCTCCGTCGTTACTTGGCGCGGGCTGAGGTCTTTTAAGTAACGGTTCGGCTCGATGGCCTCACCACGCCACTTCGGCCATCGTGCAGTTCGTGCCCGAGCCGATGCCGAGCAGGGAGATGAAGCGCTACAACAAAGGCAGTTGATTATTGCCTTCGTCTCTCAGCACCTCGGCGCGGCGGATCATTTGCTGCACCTCCGGCACCGCATGCCTTGCGACAAGCTCCACTTCCGGATGGGCATTCGCGAACACACGGAAAATCTCGTCAGCAAATGCCTGCCCGATCGCCGTGACTCCATCGAAGTCCAGAAGCACGCATCGAAACTTTTCTACGCGCTGCAGTAGTCGTTTCGCCTGTGAACGGGAGATGAGATTCTCATCGCCCACCCTAGCCAGGCGCACAGGGACGATGGTTTTTGCGAACGCATATTCATCGGGTCCGCTGGAGAATTCATCGAACACTTGCTTTGCCGTCCGCGAAGACGCGCCATCAATTTGCATGTGCACGACCGTGCCAGACAGATCCTCCGCCTCGTCCAGGTCGAATAGCACGTCGTGCGGCTCCATCGCATCATGATCAAACACCAGCCCCTGAGACTGAATGGAGAAGTGATCAAACATGCGGGATGCAAAAAAAACGCCCTCGCCCGAATGCCGTCGAGGATCAGTAGTCAGCTTGCCTTTGGATAATTCGAGCAGAGCGAGTCGCTCGTCGTGCAACGCAAGGGCCCGCGTGATCTTGCGGAAAATGCCGATTCCATCATCGCTCACCTCAAGCGCAATGCGCTGATCTACTCGGGTGACCTCCACGCTGACCTTCAGCCCTTCGGAATGGTCGATCGCGTTGTTCACCATCTCGGTGATGCCGTAATGGCAGATATCGAGAACATTCCTTGCCATGCCCACCAGCATTGGCTGCACATCTCGGCCCCAGACTTGATCTTCCTGAAGGCCGTTGATGCGGTACTCGAAGCGCGCATGCCTGCGTGCGCCGAAGCGGTATCGAGGCCGGGTTGTTCCTTCACGCTCGAGAAATCCGGATTCGACCAGGGCGCGGGCACGGCTACCGATCGCCGCCCTGCTCATACCGAGCTGTTCGGCAACCACACGCACAAGATCATGCGAGTGCTCGGCAACGCTGGCGAGCAATGCTCGATCTATCTCTTCGGAGCGGCCGGGACGTGCCATCCGCGCATTGTAAAGTTAAGCGCCCTTACTTGAAAGAAATGGCGCCCAACTTAAAAATCAGTCTCAAACAAATGTGAGACTCACCACACCACTTCGGCCATGGTGCAGTTCAGGCCCGAGCCGATGCCAAGCAGGGCGATGCGGTCGCCCTTCTTCAGGCGGCCCAGCTCCTTGAGCTTGCTCAGCACGATCGGCACCGAGGCCGGGCCGATGTTGCCGTGCTCGCCGAAGATGGTCATGACCTTCTTCGGGTCGATGCCGAAGGTCTTGATGAAGGCCTGGGTGTGCGGCTGGCTGACCTGGTGGATGATGAACTGGTCGATCTCGTCCACCGCCCAGCCCAGCACTTGGCGCGCGGCCACGAAGGTCTTCTGCGCGAGCTTCATACCCTCGATCAGCAGCATCTTGGTGTCGGTGACCATGCGGTCCAGGTTGCCGCGGCACAGCTTGTTCCACTCGGTCGCCGAGCGGGTCACGCCGCCCTTGTAGACCGGCGCGTCGGGCACCAGCTCGCGGCGCGCCATCACCATGGCCACCGAGCCGCAGCCCAGGGTCAGGGCGGCCAGCTCGTCGCGGAACTCTGCCTCGGTGACGTTGGGCGCGGTCATGCGCTCGAGGGTCTTTTCGTAGACCAGGTTGGCGGTCTCGCCGTCCACGACCAGGGCGTACTCGATCTCGCCCCGCTCGATCATGCGCGCGGCGATGTCCATGCCGTTGATGAAGGCCAGACAGGCATTGGCCACGTCGAAAGCCATGCAATGGTCGCCCACGCCCAGGTTGCCCGAGACGATCGAGGCCGTGGACGGTTCCAGGAAGTCGCGGCTGACCGAGGTGTTGACCAGCAGGCCCAGGCGCTCGGCACCGATGCCGGCATCGATCAGCGCCTTCTTCGCCGCCAGGGTGGCCGCATCCGAGGACTGCACCTCGTCGTCCCACAGGCGGCGCGCGTGCACGCCGGCCACGTCGTTGAGCACGTCGGTGCGGATGCCCAGCCGGTCGAAGGTCGGCTGCAGGCGTTCGTTGATTTCCTTGGAAGTCAGCACATGCGGCGCATCGACATGCGCCAGTCCCGCGATGGAGACGTTCTGGAAAAGCATTGGACGAGTGCCCAGGCTAGAGGCGAAGGGGCGCCAAGGGTAGCGGTTTCCCACCCTTAACGCATCTTTGACGCAGCGCGCAATGCCGCGTGCGCGCGCCTTACGTCGCCGTACGGGCTCGTATCGTGAACCTATTCAGTCAGAACTGTCAGCGGCAGCGCAGTCCGACGAAGCGCTGCTCGCCATCGGTGGGCGCGGTCAGGGGCTGGATGGCGTCGGCCTGCAGGGTCAGGGCCTCGTTGCGGGCCAGGGTCTCCAGCTCGTCGCGGACCTTGAGTTCATTGCGCTCGTAGAAGGCCACCTTGTCCTTCACCGAGACCGAGATCTCGCCCAGCTTCTGGCAGCTGCTCGGCGTGCCGGCCGGCAGCACCTTGATCGCGCTGGCCTGCGGGGTCAGTTCCACCCAGGTGCAGGCGGTCAGGACGGGCAGCAGGGCGGCGGACAGGACGAGCAGGCGCATGGGAGCTCCGGTCGAAGGCAAGGACGGATGGAAGGCCTGCATGGTGCCGCAGCCTGGATGAATGGGGAAGGCGAAACCCGGATGGGCGCGCGCGCCCTGTAGAGCGGAGCTTGCTCCGCTGGGGCCTTCCCCCACACGAACCGAACGAAGAGCAGCGGAGTCCCCAAAAGGGGATTGCCACAAGCTCCGCTCTACAAGGAGGCCGCAGCCTGACCTGAGAGAAAGTTGCTTCCAAATAAAGAGGTGCCGCAGAAAGCCCCATAGAAGCGCTTGCGGAAGGCCCTGACAGCAAGACAAGGCCCCGGCCCGCACTGGGCGGACCGGGGCCTTGGGTCACGCAGCGCGGCGGCTTACTTGCCCGTCACCGGCTTGCCGTCGGCGTCGACCACGCTGACCTCGCCCAGCTTCAGCGCGCGCACCGGGGCCTCGATCTTGGACAGATCGCCCACGATCACCCAGGTCAGCGCGTTCGGATCGATGCCCTTGGCCGCGGCGTTGGCCTGTTCGGGCGTGAACGCGGCGACCTGCGCATTGCGCACCTGCACCCAGTTGTCCGGGCGCCCGTAGCGCACGATGCTGCCGATGGTGCCCATCACCGCCGAGGCGGTCTCGTAGGCACCGGGCTGGCTGCGCAGTTCGTTGGCCACGACCTTGTCGACCTCCGCCTCGGTCGCCGGCGCCTTGCCGGTGGCGTAGTCGGCGATCTCGCGCTGCATCTCGGCCACCGACTCGGCGGTCTTGTCGATCTGCACCGGCGCGATGGACAGGAACGGGCGCTGGCCCAGCGCGCCGGCCAGCACGGTGCGGGCACCGTAGGACCAGTGCTTGTCCTCGCGCAGGTTCATGTTCAGACGCGAGGTGAACGAGCCACCCAGGATCTCGTTGCTCATCTCCAGCTTGACCGCGCCGGGATCCTTGCTCGAAGGCAGCAGCTCGCCAGCGTAGATGTTGGCCTGCACCGCGCCGGGCTGGTCGATCAGGTACACGCGCGGCTTGGCCGGACGCTTGGCCTGCGGGATGTCCACGCCGGCCTTGGCGACGCCCTCGCCCTTCCAGTCGCCGAAGTACTTGTCCAGCACCGGCACGATCTGCGCCAGCGTGGTGTCGCCGACCACGATCACCGTGGCCTTCTCCGGACGCAGCCACTGCTGCTGGTAGTTCAGCAGGTCCTGGCGGGTGAGCGAGGTGATCGCCGCTTCCGTGCCCGAGCCGGTGAACGGGATGCCATAGGGATGCGTGTCGCCGTACAGCAGCGGCGGCAGCACGCGCAGCGCGGCGGTCTGCGGACGGGCCTTCTCCTGGGCGATGCCGGCGATCCACTGCGCCTTGACGCGGTCGATCTCGGACTGCTCGAAGCGCGGCGCGCGCAGCATGCTGGCGAACAGGCCAACCGAGGCGTCCAGGTTCTCCTTCAGCGCCGACAGCGAGGCGGTGGCGCCGTCGAGCGAGGCGCCGGATTCCAGCGACGCGCCCAGTTCCTCGGCGCGCGACTTGAAGGCCAGCGCGCCCAGATCGCCCGCGCCTTCGCCCAGCATCTTGTTGGTGAAGCCGGCCGTGCCCAGCTTGCCGCCATGGTCGCTGGCGTAGCCGCCGTCGAAGTCGTAGGCGATGTCCACCACCGGGATCTCGTGGCGCTCGGCCAGCACCACGGTGCTGCCGTTCTTGAGCGTGGCCCGCTGCAGGGCCGGGAACTTCAGCGCCGGGAAGCTCTCCACCTTGGGCACGCCATCCTTGCGGTCCACGGTGCTGGCCAGGGTGGTGTACTTGGGATCGGGCTTGGGCGCGTTGAACGGCGTCGGCTTGGCGGAAGGTTCTTCCACCAGCGGCGTGCGCGTGCCCGGCTTGACCACGAAGGTGTGGCTGGGATTGCCCAGCCACTTGGCGGCTGCGGCGCGCACGTCGGCCACGCTGGCCCCCTCGATGTTGGCCAGCGACTCGCGGAAGCAGCCCGGATCGCCGGTGAAGGTGGCGCACGAGGCCAGGGCGTCGGCCTTGCCGCCGAAACCGCCGATGCGCTCGATGCCGCGGATGAAGCCGGCGCGGTAGTTGGTCTTGGCGCGGGCCAGCTCCTCGGGCGTGGGGCCCTGCTTGATCAGGCGCTGCAGCTCCTCATCGATGACCGCCTCGACCTTGGCCGGATCCACGCCCTTCTTGACCAGCGCGTTGACATAGAAGTTGCCGCCCAGCTGCGAGCCGTAGTTGGCCGTGCCGATGTTGTCCACCAGCTTGTCCTGGTGGGTCAGGCGCGCGTCGAGCCGCGAGCTGGCGCTGCCGCCCAGCACGTCGGAGACCAGGTCGAGCAGGTCGGCATCCCTGGTGCCGAACTGCGGCACGTTCCACATGCGCCGCACCATCACCTGCGGCACCTTGTCCTCCAGTTCGGTACGGCCGGACTGCTTGAGCACGGCCACGTCCACCTTCGGCTGGGCCATGGTCGGCGTGGCGGGAATATCGCCGAAGTACTTGGCCGCCTTCTCCTTAGCCGTGGCCAGGTCGATGTCGCCGGCCAGCACCAGCACGGTGTTGTTGGGCCCGTACCAGGTCTTGAACCAGGTCTTGACGTCGTCCAACGAGGCGGCGTTGAGATCGTTCATCGAGCCGATCGTGGTGTGGTGGTACGGGTGGCCCACCGGATACATCGTGCGCGCGATGACCTCGCGCAGCTGGCCGTAGGGCTGGTTTTCGCCCTGGCGCTTCTCGTTCTGGACCACGCCGCGCTGCTCGTCCAGGGTCTTCTGGTCGATCGCGCCGACCAGATGGCCCATGCGGTCGGACTCCATCCACAGCGCCATGTCCAGCGCGGTGGTGGGCACGTTCTCGAAGTAGTTGGTGCGGTCGGTGTTGGTGGTGCCGTTCATGTCGGTGGCACCGGCCTGCTCGAACGGGGCGAAGAACTCGCCTGGCGCGTTCTCGCTGCCGTTGAACATCAGGTGTTCGAACAGATGCGCGAAGCCGCTGCGGCCGGCCGGCTCGTCCTTGCTGCCCACGTGGTACCACAGGTTCACCGCCACGATCGGCGCCTTGCGGTCGGTGTGCACGATCACGCGCAGGCCGTTGGGCAGGGTGAACTGCTCATAGGGGATGTCGACCTTGGCCGGGGCGGTCGCCGTGGTGGCCGGTGCCTGGGCGACGGCGCCGGTGGCCACGCCGCCGAGCAGCGCGGTGGAAAGGGCCAGGGCCAGCAGGCGGATCTGGGGACGCGTCGAAGTGCGCATGGAACTCCTTGTGGATGCAGTGCCCGCGGCGGCGCGATGCCGGGCGGGTAGACGAGGAACAGCCCAGCGATGCTAGGCGCGGGCGCCGGTGTTTTCACTAGGCCACAAGCCATGCGGGCGCTGACGATGGCGACAGCCGCAGGCGCGCCGCCTGCTGGCGCAAGGGGTCTGGCCGGGATCGAGGTGTTCGCCCCCTGCCCGTCGCAGGTTCGACGTCTGATCTGGCGTTCGGCGGGCATGCCGCCGGCGATTCAAGTCCGTCCGATCCAAACCCTCGGACAGTTTCGCGCATCGGAGCAGGTGTTCGCGGACACCACTGCGGACACCGGACATTCTACCGCTCGGCGGAATTCCATTCAAAAACAATCATTTGGATTTGGCACGCGTCCTGCGTTGCTCTGCCCCGCGCAACACCGTCCTCTCGAAACTTGAACAGTTACTGAACACAAGCGAAGTCCGATCACTTCGCGCTTGACCAAACTGATTAGGTGTTTTACTTTACTACCACACCACCTGACGACATCACTACGGAGACCCACCATGAACACCAACACCCTGCTCCCGCTGGCCGCCGCTTCCCTGTTCGCCCTGTGCGCCGGCTCCATGCTCCTGTCCCGCCACGGTGCGCCGGACTCCGCGCCCGTCGCCCAGGCCAGCCAGGCCGCCCACGTCGTCGACCTGCCGACCGTCAGCGTCCGCCCGGACCCGGCCGACCTGGCCTACTTCAACGCCACCCGCAGCGCCCGCGTGGTCGATCTGCCGGCGGTGAAGGTCACCCCGGACCTGAGCGATCTGGCCTACTACCAGGCCTCCCGCGGCGCCGAGCGCGTGGTCACTCTGGCCGCGGTCACCGTCCGCCCGGCCGCCGAAGACGTGGCCTATTACATGTCCCAGCAGGCCGGCCAGGTCGCCGCCGTGCAGGCGCAGCAGGTCAACGCCCAGCTGGCCACCCAGGCCGCCAGCCTGATCAGCGGCGCCGCCTCGCGCTGAAGCCGGTTCGCGCAGTCCTTCTGTAGTTCGCACGTTCTGTAGTTCGCAGCACCTGAGCATTCGCCGAGGGTCGGAAGCTCCCAAGGCAGGTTGACGATGGCAGCGCTCGCGCGGGTTGTCGCAAGCCGTACGCAACACCCCTCGACGCGGGCGCTTGGCAGGCCTATCGATGCTGAGCAAGTTTCGCAAGGCGCCGTGCTAGTGGCAGATCCCTTGGCCTGGGCCAGCGCAGGTTTTCGATTTACCGCCTCATCCTGACGATCGTCCGGCTCGTCCGGCGCCCGACGAGGGCGTTGTGGCAGGGAAAGGTCGGCAACGCTTCGAAGTCGCGCACGAGCCGCATGCAATACCGTTCGCTTGTCGGGTCCGCGCGATGCAAGCTTGATCGCAAGACCTTCAGCGCGATGCGGGATCCGGCGCGCGCGCCTCGAGGTCGGCAGGCAGCCTAGACTTGTTGGCCCTTCGCCCCTCGGCTTACGCAGCATGGCTCTTTCGCGCTCCGGCGTCTTTCGCTACATGGTGACCGCCCGTCGTCTGGGTGCCGCATGAGCGCGCCGTTTCAGCTCGACGTACTGCTCTACCAGCCGGAGATCCCGCCCAACACCGGCAACGTGATCCGGCTGTGCGCCAACACCGGCGCGCGCCTGCACCTGATCCGCCCGCTCGGCTTCGCGCTGGAGGATCGCCAGCTCAAACGGGCCGGATTGGACTACCACGAATACGCCGCGCTCCAGGTCCACGACGACCTGCCGTCCGCACTGGCCGCGATCGCACCGCGCCGCCTGTTCGCCCTCAGCACCCGGGGCCGCCAGCGCTACGACACGATCGAATACGCCCCGGGCGACGCCTTCCTGTTCGGCCCGGAGACCCGCGGCCTGCCGGCCGAGGTGCTCGACGCGCTGCCGGCCGAACAGCGCCTGCGCCTGCCGATGCGGCCGGACAACCGCAGCCTCAATCTGTCCAACACCGTGGCGATCATGGTGTTCGAGGCCTGGCGCCAGCAGGGGTTCGCCGGCGGCGCCTGAAGCCCGGCAAAACCCATCGCTTGCAATTTAATCGCGCACGATGTAGTTTGCGCCCCATGGACTCCTCGGACACATCCCGCGACCTGCTGCAGCTGGACAACCAGCTGTGCTTCGCGCTGTATTCGACCAACCTGGCGCTCAGCCGCACCTACCGTGGCCTGCTGGCCGCCCTGGGACTGACCTACCCGCAGTACCTGGTGATGCTGGTGCTGTGGGAGCGCGACGGGCAGACCGTCTCGTCCATCGGCGAGAAGCTGTTCCTGGATTCGGCCACGCTGACGCCGCTGCTAAAGCGCCTGCAGTCGGCCGGCCTGGTAACCCGCACCCGCGCCGCACAGGACGAACGCCAGGTCGAGATCCACCTCACCTACGCCGGCCACGCCCTGCGCAGCCGTGCCCAGTCCGTCCCCGAAGGCCTGTTCTGCGCCATGGACTGTTCCCCCGATCAGCTGCGCACGCTTAAGGCGCAGCTGGAAGACCTGCGCGACAAGCTCTCGCGTGCCACCCCCGCCGTTTGAACCGCTCCACCCTCCCCTTCGTCTTTCCCATGAAATCGCACGCGATTCAATCGCAAACAACCCAGGAGTTCGCAATGAAGCCCGACAAGATCCTCTACACCGCCACCGCCATCGCCAAGGGTGGCCGCGAAGGCCGCGGCATCACCCCCGACGGTCCGCTGGACCTGCAGCTGTCCACGCCGAAGGAGCTCGGCGGCGCCGGCGGCCCCGGCACCAATCCCGAGCAGCTGTTCGCCATCGGCTACGCGGCCTGCTTCATCGGCGCGATGAAGGCGGTGGGCGCGCGCGAGAAGATCAAGGTGCCCGATGACGTGGCCATCGAAAGCAAGGTCGGCATCGGCCCGGCCGGCAGCGCCTTCGCCATCGCCGTCGAGCTGAAGATCGAGCTGCCCGGCCTGGATCGCGAGACCGCGCAGAAGCTGGTCGACACCGCGCACCAGGTCTGCCCGTATTCCAACGCGACCCGCGGCAACGTGGATGTGGTGCTGACGCTGGTCTGATCGACCCGCACCGCTACACAACCGGACACGGCGCCCAAGGGCGCCGTGTCCATAAGTGTTTTTGTGTTTTGTAGGGGCCGCCATGGCGGCGATGAGGCTCCACCGGGAAAGCCTCATCGCCGCCAAGGCGGCTCCCACCAAGCTGGAGAGCTGCAAAGCCTCACCGCCCTCGTTTCCGCGAGAGCGGGAACCCAGCGGCTTTCGCGGGAAGCGCACAGGGCACCGGATTCCCGCCTGCGCGGGAATGACGGCTCGGCCGGCTGCCTTAAATATCCAGATACAGATCCGCGCTGTTCTTGACCTCTTCCATCACCGCATAGGTGCGGGTCTCGCGCACGCCGGGCAGCTTCCACAGCACGCGGCCGGCGATGTCGCGGTAGTCGGCCATGTCGGCCGCGCGTAGCTTGATCAGGTAGTCGAAGCCACCGGCGACCAGGTGGCACTCCATGACTTCGGGCTGGTCGCGGATCGCGGCCTGGAACTCCTCCAGGATGTGCGGCGTGGTGCGGTCCAGCAGCACCTCGACGAAGACCAGCATGCCGGCGCCGAGCTTGTGCGGATTGAGCCGCGCGCGGTAGCCGATGATGTAGCCCTCGGTGGTCAGGCGCTTGACCCGCTCCAGGGTCGCGGTGGGCGACAGATGCACGCTTTCGGCCAGCTTGAGGTTGGTGATCCGGCCGTCGCGCTGGAGCAGGGCGAGGATTCTGCGGTCGGTCCGGTCCAGGGCGGCAGGAAGTTGGCTCATCCGCGGATCATAGCCCGCGTAACGGAGATTCATCCGGCGCATCGCCGATCAGAATGCACATCCTCAAGTTCATTCTTCTCCAGGCGGTCATTTATGCGGTTGCCCATCCCTTATCGGCCCGAAGCCGATGTGCTCGCCCCCCTGCTGCAACGCCTGCAGGACCTGGACTGGGCCCTGGTCAGCGGCGATGCGATCGGCTGGATCGGGCAGGTCCGCGCGGCCAAGCCGTCGGCCTTCGCCATGGAGACGCTGCTGCGCGAGTTCCCGCTGTCCAGCGCCGAGGGCCTGGCCCTGATGCGCCTGGCCGAGGCCTTGCTGCGCGTGCCCGACGCCGACACCGCCATGACCCTCACCGCCGACCAGCTGGGCCGCGCCGATTTCTCCGGCGCCTCGCAGTCGTGGCTGGCCACCCTGTCCAACCAGGCCATCAGCCTGTCCAAGAAGATGCTGGGCGAGGACGGCCAGAAGGCCGGGTTCCTGGCCAGGATGGGCGCCAAGGCCGTGGTCGCCGCGACCGTGCGCGCGGTGCAGCTGATGGGCAAGCAGTTCGTCATGGGCGAGACCCTGGACGAGGCGCTGGACGATGCCCGCAAGCAGCGCAAGGCGCGCAAGGGCCTGCGCTTCTCCTACGACATGCTGGGCGAAGGCGCGCGCACCGACGCCGATGCGCAGGCCTACATGCGCAAGTACCACGCCGCCATCGCCGCGCTGGCCAAGTCGCGCGATCGCGGCGTGTCGGTGGAACAGGCCGACGGCATCTCGATCAAGCTCTCGGCCATCGACGCGCGCTATGAGGCCGTGCAGCACGACCATGTCATGGCGCTGCTGGTGCCGCGCGTGTGCGAGCTGGCCGAGGCTGCCGCCCAGGCCGATCTCAACCTCACCATCGATGCGGAGGAAAGCGAGCGCCTGGAGCTGTCGCTGGAGGTGTTCGAGGCGGTGGCCACGCGCACCGCGGCCCGCTACCCGCAGTGGAACGGCTTCGGCCTGGCCGTGCAGGCCTACCAGACCCGCGCGCTGGAGACGATCGAGGAAGTCGCCCGTATCGCCCGCGCGCTGAAGGTGCGCTTCATGGTGCGCCTGGTGAAGGGCGCCTACTGGGACTACGAGATCAAGCGCGCCCAGGAGCTGGGCCTGGCCGCGTTCCCGGTGTTCACCCACAAGCACCACACGGACCTGTCCTACCTGGCCTGCGCCCGGGCGATGCTGGCCATGCCCGATGCGATCTATCCGCAGATCGCCGGTCACAACGCCGGCACCATCGCCGCGGTGCTGCACCTGGCGCGCGCGGCCGGCGCGCCGTTCGAGCTGCAGCGCCTGCACGGCATGGGCGATGCGGTACACGAGGCCGCGCACCGGCAGTACCCGGACGTGGGCCTGCGCGTGTACGCGCCGGTCGGCCCGCACAAGGACCTGCTGGCCTATCTGGTGCGCCGCCTGCTGGAGAACGGCGCCAATTCCTCCTTCGTCCACCAGCTGGCCGACGAGACGCTGCCGGCCAGCGCGCTGGTGAGCTCGCCGCTGCACATCGCGCCGCAGAGCGCGGTGACGCTGCCGGCCGACATCCTGGGCGTGCGCCGCAACACCGCCGGCACCGACGTGAGCTGCGAGCCGATGGCCAGGACGCTGCTGGCCGCCTACCCGGCCGCCGCGCTGCCGACGCCGGCGCTGACCCCGGTCGCGCAGATCGACGCCCTGGTGCACACGCTGGCCAAGGGTCAGAAGCGCTGGAACGCCACGCCGGTCCAGACCCGCGCAGCCGCGCTGGAACAGGCCGCCGACGCGCTCGAGCGCGACCTGGCGCAGTGGTGCGCGCTGATCGTGCGCGAAGGCCATCGCACCTGGGGCGATGCGGTGTCCGAAGTCCGCGAAGCCGCCGACTTCTGCCGCTACTACGCGCTGCAGGCGCGCGGCCTGATGGCCCCGCGGCTGCTGCCGGGCGTCACCGGCGAGCGCAACACCTACGCGCTGGCCGGGCGCGGAGTGTGGGCGTGCATCTCGCCCTGGAACTTCCCGCTGGCGATCTTTACCGGCCAGGTGGTCGCGGCGCTGGTCACCGGTAACGCGGTGGCGGCCAAGCCGGCCGAACAGACGCCGGGCGTGGGCGCGGCGATGATCGCGCTTCTGCACCGCTGCGGCGTGCCCGAGGACGCGCTGGTCGGCGTGTACGGCGCCGGCGAGACCGGCGCGGCACTGGTGGCGCATCCGAAGATCGCCGGCGTGGCCTTCACCGGCTCCACGCCGGTGGCCAAGGCCATCGCCCGCACCCTGGCCGACAAGGACGGCCCGATCGTGCCGCTGATCGCCGAGACCGGCGGCCTCAACGCGATGATCGTCGACTCCACGGCGCTGCCCGAGCAGGTGGTCGATGCGGTGGTGCAGAGCACCTTCCGCAGCGCCGGCCAGCGCTGCTCGGCGCTGCGCGTGCTGTGCGTGCAGGACGACATCGCCGATGGCGTGATCGAGATGCTGGCCGGCGCCATCGCGCTGCTCCAGGTCGGCGATCCGTCGCGCCTGTCCAGCGATCTGGGCCCGGTGATCGACCGGGAGGCCTTCGACAAGCTGCAGGGCCAGATCGCCGCGCTCGAGGGCCGCGCGCGGCTGATCGCGCGCGCGCCGCTGCCGGCCGACGCGCCGGTCAACAGCATCGCGCCGGTGGCCTTCGAGATCGGCGCGCTGGAGCAGGTACGCGAGGAAGTCTTCGGCCCGGTGCTGCAGGTGCTGCGCTGGAAAGGCGAGGTCGAGACGCTGGTCGAGCAGATCAACGCGCTCGGCTACGGCCTGACCCTGGGCGTGCAGACCCGCATCGACACCCGCGCCCAGGCCATCGCCGCACAGGCGGAGGTCGGCAACGTCTATGTCAACCGCAACATGATCGGGGCGGTGGTGGGCGTGCAGCCCTTCGGCGGCGAGGGGCTGTCCGGTACCGGTCCGAAGGCCGGCGGACCCAACTACCTGCCACGCTTCTGTTCCGAGTCTGTCGTCACCGTCAACACCACGGCGGCGGGCGGCGACGTGGACCTGTTGATGGCCTCGCACTAGCGGTCTTGCGTGACGCGCGCGGACACACCGCGTCACGCGAATGACACCGGGCCTAGAGTTCCCAAACTGTCGCCTGAATTAATAAACGGTTAAGTACAATATTCACGTGGGATTTCGGCTCTGGCGCCGATAGTGGTCCCGTGGTCGCTGGGGTGGCTCTGGCGATCACGGCGAGGCGGTGCGACCTCTCTCCCGCATCCGACCTCCGCAAAGCCCGGCCTTTCAAGGCCGGGCTTTTTTATTGGGCTTTCCGCGCCAGCCGTCTCGGCCGCACCCGCGTTGCACAACAGACCGTGGACGCACAGCGTGCAACGCAGGTGTCCGCCGCGTGGCGGATGGGCGTCCTGACGGCGGCATCACTTCCCAGGCGCGATGTTCGGTCTGAAGGGGTGCAGGTTTCGTCGGACGTCGCGCGATGCCGGGCTGTCAATGCCGTCATGTGACGCGTCGCCTGCGAATCCTCACCCTGCCTTGTGCGCGAAGCGCGCGTTGCTGGCGAGCAGCCTCGCAGGAGGCTGCCGCAGTTGCCGTTCACGCCTGAAGGCACCATCCATTAAGCGCGCCGCCCCCGCGTCGCGGGCGCGGCCAATCGCATGACAACCCAACAGGAGGTGGAAGATGCATGTCATGGCAGACCGTATCCGTCAGGCTCGACGCTTGAAGACCCTGTCGCAGACCCAGCTGGCCGAACAGGTCGGCGTGCAGCGCAGCGCCGTGGCGCAGTGGGAGCGGGTGGGCGGCACGCATCCCAGCGTGGAGCATCTGGCGCAGATCGCGGTGATCACCCAGGTCCTGTTCGAGTGGCTGGCCACCGGGCGTGGTCCGATGACCAGTGAGGCCACGCAGGTCGAAGCGTCGCCGGGCGCGCCGACGACGCCTCCTGCCGAGCGGCTGGCGCGCGATGAGGTGGAAACGCATGTGCTGCAGCTGATCCGTCGCCTGTCGCCGCATCGGCGTTCGGACGCCTGCGATCTGCTGCGCTCGATGGTGGGCTGAGTCTGCGCCGCGCCGGCCAACCAATCAGCGCCCGCGTGGGCCGAAAGCGGGAGAGTCCCGGAGAAATGCATCCGCTCGCGATCAAGTGGTTGCTGCGGTTGAGCGTTCTGGCTTCGGAGGGGCAGAGGTCCGGCGGGCGGTGGCCGCTTATCCCTCAGTCAGGGGATCCTGCCCTGATTCGGGCGCTCGGCTTCCTGCCTCGCTAGGCGCGGCCACCGCCCGCCGAACCGCTGCCTCGCGCGTCGGGCTCGACGGCTTCGTCGATAGAAACCCTGATTCTTACGCTGCGGAGCTCGACCCGTGGACCTCTGCGAAGAGCGAACCGAGGAGCGCTCGACCAAGGCGGGGCCGCCACGAAGTGCGTTCACCCGCGATGCGCTTCGACGAAGAACAAAAAAATCCCACCCGTTCGGGTGGGATTTTTCATGATCGCAACGCGATAGGGCTACTGGAACAGGGTTTCCGGGTATTCCGGTTTCTGTTCGCGCGCCAGCAGGCGCTCCAGGCCTTCGGCCGGGGTGATCTCGCCGTGCAGGACATCGCGCACGGCCTCGCTGATCGACAGGTCGATGCCGTAGCGGCGCGCCTGGCGCATGACCTCGTCGGCGGTCTGCACCGACTCGACCACCTGGCCGATCTCGCGCACGGCCTCTTCGATGGACTGGCCGCGCCCCAGCGCCAGGCCCAGGCGGCGGTTGCGCGACAGGTCGCCCGTGCAGGTCAGTACCAGGTCGCCCAGGCCGGCCAGGCCCATCAGGGTCTCCGGGCGCGCGCCGATGGCCGCGGCCAGGCGCAGCATCTCGTTGAGGCCGCGGGTGATCAGGCCGGCGCGCGCGTTGAGCCCCAGGCCCATGCCGTCGGCCACGCCGGTCGCCACGGCCAGCACGTTCTTCATCGCGCCGCCCAGCTCGGCGCCGACCATGTCGTTGCCGGTGTAGGCGCGGAACGTCGGGCCGTGCAGGACGTCGGCGACCTGCTGGCAGAACGCCTCGTCGGCACCGTGGATGGTCAGCGCGGTGGGCAGGCCCTGGGCGACCTCCTTGGCGAACGAAGGGCCGGTCACCACGGCCAGCGGCACCTCCGAACCCAGCACGTCCTCGGCCACCTCGTGCAGGAAGCGGCTGGAGCCGGGCTCGAAGCCCTTGGTCGCCCAGCTCACGCCCGCCTGCGCAGGACGCAGCGGCGCCAGCGCGCGCAGGGTGTCGGTGAAGGCATGCGAGGGCACGACCACCAGCACCAGATCGGCGTCGGCCATGGCCGCGGCCAGGCTGGTGGTGGCGCGCAGGGTCTCGGGCAGTTCGATGCCCGGCAGGTAGCGCGGATTCTCGTGGCGGAGGTCGATGGCCTGGGCCACCGCCTCATCGCGTCCCCACAGCACGGCCTGGTGGCCGTGCCGGGCGATCAGGGCCGCCAGCGCGGTCCCCCAGGAGCCGGCGCCGAGCACTGCGACTTTCAACGCGTTCATTGCATCCCCCCGCCTGTGTGCAGGGGGCCAAGCTTTATCACAGACGCCATCGAAATCAGGCGTTGCCCACCGGCGGATCGTTCTCGATCACGCCCTGCTGGCCCTGGGCGGCGCGCTGGCGCAGGGTCTCGGCGTACAGGCCGTCGAAGTTGATCGGCTGCAGGAAGAACGGCGGGAAGCCGCCGGCCTGGATCAGGTCGCTCAGCAGCTGGCGCACGTACGGGAACAGGATGCTCGGGCACTGGGTGCCCAGCAGCGCGTCGATGGTCTGCGCGTCGAAGCCGGCCAGGCCGAACACGCCGGCCTGCTGCACTTCGGCCACGTAGGCGGTCTTGTCGCCGGCCTTGCAGGTCAGGGTCACGCCCAGGATCACCTCGAAGGCGTTCTCGGCCAGGCGCTGCACGCGCTGGTTGAGGTTGAGGTTCAGCTCGGGGGCGATGTTCTCCGAATAGATCGCCGGCGCGCCGGGGACTTCGAAGGACACGTCCTTGACGTAGATCTTTTCGACGGTGAAGTTCGGGCCGTTGGCCTGGGTGGCGGCTTCGTTGGCGCCGTTGAGGGTCTCGTCGGACATCGTGTACTCCGAATGGGTTGCGGTGAATGGGCCAAAGCCCGGGATTATCGCATGGGGTGGCGCCACGCCCGGGCCGCTTCAAGGCCCGCGTGCGACGCGACGCGTGTTCAGTGTCAGGCGCGGCCCTTGACCAGCGGCAGGTCGGCGGCCTGCCAGGCCCCAACGCCGCCATCGAGCACATAGACCTTGGCGAAACCGGCCTTTTTCAGCTGGGCGGCGGCGCCCGGCGCGGTCTGGCCGCTGCGGCAGACCAGCACCACCGGGCGATCGCCCGCGCCGGCCAGCAGCTTGTGCTTGGGGTCGAACTTGCCGGCCAGGTTCTTGCTGCCGGGGATGTGGCCCTTCTCGAAGTCGCCGCTGGCCGACAGATCCAGCACCAGCGCGTTGTCGTTGTTGATCAACGCGGTCAGCTCGCCGGGGCGCACGCCCTTGTAGCCGCGGAACAGGCGCATGACCTCGGTGACGAGAATCGCCAGGGTCAGGCCCACCAGGGCCATGGACAGCATCGCGTTGTCGGCGGCGAAAGCCTTGAGTTGTTCGAAATTCACGGCAGGAAAGCGTCGGCTGGGCGCGAAAAGGCCGGCGATTGTCGCACAGCCCCGGCGACTATTGCCCCTGCCAGAGATCCGGCAGGCCGTCCTGCAGCCACCACTGCTCGGCCGCCGGGTCCCAGCGCCAGCGCTCGCGCACCCGCACGGTGCGTTCGGCCATGGTGTGGCGGTTGACCACGCGCACGTCGACCATGCGCGCCACCGTGCCGTCGGGTTCGCCGGCGCTGCCGATCTCGCTGTAGCCGGTGATCTCCACCTGCTGGTAGCGCGAGAGTTCGAGCGCGCTCAGCCCGGCGCCCTGGCGGGCCTCGGGGTCGACCACGCTCCAGGCCTGCTCGAATTCGCCCCAGCGCATGGCCTTGGTGAACAGGGTCTGGGTATCGGTGAGCTTGCGCTGCTTGGCGCGGTTGCTGATGGCCTCGGCCGGGCCGGCGCTGGCCAGCACCAGCAGCGCGGCCAGCAGCATCCACAGAAGTCGTCCCACGTGCGTGTGTCTCCCCAGGCGTGAACGAAGGATGCTACCCCTTTGCCAGGGCGACGTAGCGGCCGCTCAGTTCGGCGGCCACGCCGCCGTCGGGCAGCAGCACCTGGGCCAGCAGCGGGGCGCGCGCCTTGCCGCGGCGGCGGAAGGTGTCGATGAACTCGGCCCAGTCCGCCTCCGGCGCCAGCCAGGCCTGAGCGGCCAGGTCGTGCAGCAGCGGGGCGCGGTAACGCACGGCGCTGTCGGCCACGTAGACCTCGGCCTCCAGTCCGGCCTGGCGCAGGCGCAGCGTGGTCAGCGCCCAGCCGGCCAGGGTCATCAGCGCGACCAGGCTGCCGCCGAAGGCGGTGCCCTTGTCGTTGACGTTGGCCGCCAGCGGCGCGCTCATGTGCAGACGCGTGCCGTCGAAATCGCGCAGCGCGATGCGCATCGCCACCACCGGCGGCATCTGCGCGCAGGTCGCGCGCAGCGCGTCGAGCAAGGCGTCGTGATCCATCGCGTACTCTTGATTCATGGGCCAAGGCAAAGCGAGCGCATGGTACGTCATCTCCCTGCGGCCTCAGGGCGGCCACGCCGCGCTGCGCCAGGCCGCCGCGCGTGTGGGCGCCGGGGTGATCGCGCTCTCGCCGTGGTCGCTGGCGGCCTGTACGGATGCACCGGCGCGGCAGGCCTGGGACGCGGCGCGGGCCTGCGAGGTGGTGGTGTTCACCAGCCCGGCGGCGGTGCGCTTCGCCCACGCACTGGCGCCCATCGCCGCGCGGCCCGGCCAGGTGCTGGTCGGCACCGGCAGCGGCACGCGCGCGGCGCTGGCAAGGCTGGGGCTGGAGGCCGTCGCGCCTGCGCGCATGGACAGCGAGGGGCTGCTCGCGCTGCCCGAACTGGCCGCGCTGGACCAGCGCACGGTCGGCCTGGTCACCGCGCCCGAGGGACGCGGCACGCTGGCCCCTGCGCTGCGCAGGCGCGGCGCGCACCTGCACCTGGCCGAGGTCTATCGACGCCAGCCGATCCCGCTGTCGACGCGCGCCCTCGCCCGGCTCGATGCGTTGGACGCGCCCGCCTGCGTGCTGGTGACCAGCAGCGGCGCGCTGAGCGAGGTGTTCCAGCGCCTGCCAGGCCATGCGGCCGCGGCGCTGCGCGCGCAGCCGGCCATCGTGGCCAGCGCGCGGCTGGCGACCGTCGCGCTGCAGGCCGGGTTCGAACACGTGCTGCAGGCCGAAGGCCCGCGTCCTGCGCAGCTGATGGCCACCGCACAGGCCATGTACTCACATCGCTTGGGCTAGCATGCGGCCGATCCCGCCGCGCCTTCACGCGCCTGTTCCACGGCTTCTTTGTTGGAGTGCCCCCCTTGAACGATGCCATCGCCAGCGCCGAGTCCGACACGCGCCCGCGCCGCCGCATCTGGCCCGCCCTGATCGTGCTGCTGCTCATCGCCGCCCTGGCGGCGGCGGGCTGGTACGGCTGGCAGCAATGGCAGGGCTGGCGCGCCGCGCAGGAAGGCCAGATCCAGCGCCAGCTGGCCGCGCTGGACCAGCGCATCGATGTCCTGCGCGGCGATGCCCGCGCCCAGGGCGAGCGCATCCAGGACGCGGCCGCCACCAACCGCGTGCTGCGCGATGAAATGCTCGGCCTAAGCCAGCGCGGCGCCCTGCTGGAAGACACCGTAGCCAAGCTGGCCGACTCCACCCGCCAGGGCGCCACCGCCCTGCGCCTGGACCAGACCCAGCTGGAGCTGCAGCTGGCCGCCCAGCGCCTGAACATCGCCGGCGACCTGCCCGGTGCGCAGCAGGCCTACGCCCTGGCTGCCGACACCCTGGCCGGCCTGGACGACCCGCGCGTGCTCAATCTCAAGCAGTCGCTGGAACAGGAGCGCGCCGCGGTCCTGCGCCTGGGCGCCGGCCCGAAGGCCCAGGCCCTGCAGCAGCTCGACGCCGCCAGCGCGGCATTGGCCCAGCTGCCGCGCCAGGTGCCGGTCGATCCGGGCGCGCGCCCGGCCTGGCAGCGCGTGCTCGCGCCGCTGGTCGACGTGCGTCCCAGCGGCGCGCGCGTGGCGGTGGTGCCGGCCCAGCGCGCCGCCTTCGACAACGCCCTGCAGCTGGAACTCACCCTGGCCCGCGCCGCCGCCGAGCGCAACGACACGGCGGGCTTCCGCGCCGCGGCGCTGCGCGCGGCCGGCTGGATCCCGCGGCTGTGGCCGGCCACGCCGCAGGCCAATGCGCTGGAGCGCCAGCTGCGGCAGATCGCGGCCCTGCCACTGCAGCCGCAGATTCCCGAACTGGGCAGCACCCTGGCCCAACTGCAGGCCCAGCGCGGCAAGGCGACCGGCGCCGCACCGGTGCCGCCGGCACCGGTGCCGGCACCCCCTCCGCCATCGGCGCCCACCGCGCCGGCCCCAACGGAGACCACGCCATGAAGATCCTGCGTCTTGTCGTGATCGTGCTGGTCCTGGTCGCCCTGGGCGTTTTCGGCGCGCAGTGGCTGGCGCGCGACGAGGTCCGCGACTGGGGCGAGGTGTTCGTGCGCGTGGGCGGCTACGACGTCACCGCCACCGTGCCGGGGGCGATCCTGGCGCTGGTCCTCGCCGCCGTGCTGCTGTGGATCGTCTGGACTCTGCTGGCCCTGCCCTTCCGCGCCTGGGGACGGCATCGCCGCAAGCGCGCCCGCGCCCAGCTGATCGAAGGCCTGGAAGCGGTCCAGCACGGCCATTGGCTGCGGGCGGAGAAGCTGCTGGACCGCGCCGCCCAGGACCCCGAGGTCGGCAGCGCGGCGCGCATCGCCGCGGTCCGCGCCGCGCAGGCGCGCGCCGACGCGCCGGCCCTGGAGCGCCATCTGCAGGCCCTGGCCCAGCGCGATCCCACCGCCCACGCCCTGCTGCTGGCCGACGATGCGTTGGCCGCCGGCATGCCGACCCAGGCGCTGGTCGCCCTGGACGCACCCGGCGCCCAGCCGCTGCCGCCGCGCGGCCTGGCGCTGCGCGCGCAGGCCCTGGCCGAGGTCGGCCGCGCCGGCGATGCCTGGGGCCTGCTCGGCCCGCTGCGCCAGCACAAGGCGCTGTCGGCCCCGGACTATGCCCAGCTGGAAACGCGCCTGGCCGCGCAGTCGCTGGAGCAGGCCGGCGACGCCAATGCGCTGGCCGAGCGCTGGGAACTGGTGCCCAAGGCCCTGCGCACCGAACGCGCCGTGGTGGCCGCCTACGCCACCCGCGCCGCCGCGCTGCGCTGGGACGATGCGGCCACCCATGCCCTGGAACATGCGCTGGACAGCCGCTGGGACGAAGACCTGATCGCCCTCTACGGCCGCCTGCCGGTGGGCAAGCTCGATTCGCGCCGGGCCAGTGCCCAGCGCTGGCTGCAGGCCCATTCCGACAGCCCGGCGCTGCTGCTGACCCTGGCCCGGCTGGCGCGCCAGCAAGGGCAGTGGCCGCAGGCGCAGGAGTTCCTGCACCGCGCCCTGGCCCAGGGCGGCGGCGCCGAAGCCTGGGAGGAACTGGGCCACGGCTACGCCGCTGCCGGCGAGGATCTGCTCGCCCGCCGCAGCTACGCCAACGCCCTGGCCGCCCAGCGCGGCGAACTGCCCGCCACCGCGCCCGACCGCGACCTGCGCCAGCAGATCCACGACCAGGCCGTCACCGAGACCCGCGACGAACACGGCCTGCCGCGCCTGCCCGAGTGATGCGTCAGCCGCGCGGATGACGCGGCTTGAACTGGTTACGCAAGCGACGCATCAACGCAGAGCTCGCTCGCCGTCGCATCCGTTCGGCTCGCCTTGGTTTCGTCGAACACGCCGCTGCGCACGGGCACGGAACGTGGAGTCAGCGCAGCGTCCCACCTGCCCTGCGCGCCAGCAGCGCGCTGGCCGCTGCCGCGGTCAGCGCCGCGACGCCGGCCAGCAGGTAGATCGCGCCGAAGCGCCAGGCCAGCGCGAGCGCGCCCGCCAGCGGGCCGGTGATCGCGAGCGCCAGGTCCAGGAATAGCGAGTACAGCCCCAGCGCGGTGCCACGGTTGCTGTCGCTGACCCGGCGCACCGCTTCCCTGCCCAGCGACGGGAACACCAGGGCGAAGCCCGCGCCGGTGATCGCCGCGCCCACCGCGGCCAGGGCCGGCAGCGGCGCCAGCCAGATGCACAGCAGGCCGGCGGCCTCCACGCAGAGCGAGACCACCGCCACGCGATAGCCGCCGTGGCGGTCGATCGCGCGCGGGAAGACCAGCCGCACCGAGACGAAGGTCGCCCCCAGCAGCGTCATCGCCAGCGCCGCGTGCGGCCAGCCGCGCTGGGCGTAGTACAACGCGATGAAGGCGGTGATCGCACCGAACCCCACCGACGCCAGCCCCAGGCACAGCCCGAACGGCAGGACCCGCGCCAGCACGCGGCGGGCCGGGATGTGTTCGCCCGGCACCGGCCACACGCCGTGCCGCGGCAGCACGCAGGCCAGGGCAGCCAGCGCCAGCACGACGGTCAGCGCGCCCAGCGCGGCCAGACCGAAGCGCTGCCCCAGCGCCACGCCGACCGGGGCCGCCAGGGCCAGCGCGCCGTAGGTGGTGACGCCGTTCCACGAGATCACCCGGCCGGTATGGATCGCACCGACCGCGCCGATCCCCCAGATGATCGTGGCGGTGGTGATCAGGCTTTCGCCGCAGCCCAACAGCAGGCGCCCGACGAACAGCACCGCCAGGCTGTCCGCCGGCCAGGCCACCATCAGCGCGGCGGCCGCGGTGCAGGCGCCCGCCAGCGCGCACGCGCCCAGGCCCAGCAGCACCGAGACCTTCGGCCCGCGCCGGTCGCACAGGCGCCCGGCCACGGTGCGGCTGAGCAGGGTGGCGACGTACTGCAGGCTCACTGCCAGGCCGGCCAGCACCGTGCCGTAGCCCAGCGTGGTGTGGACGAAGCCCGGCACCACCGCCAGCGGCAAACCGACGCAGAAATAGCCGACGAAGTTGAACACCACGACGCTCAGCACGCGGCGGGTGAGGCGCGAAGGCACCGCGGCGGCGGCATCTGCAGGCGTCAGGGAAGCGGGTGAATCGTCCAAGGCGACACGCGGCGGCCCGCGCGAGGTCATGCGCGCGCCGGCAAACGGGGGGAGGGCCTGGACATGATGCGCCTGGCAGCCGGTGCATGCCGCACCTGCCTTGCCGAATTCCAGTCAGCGGCGCGTGCGCTGTGGGCACGGACACGTGCCTCGGAAGCGGCATTCAGGGGCACGCTAGTACTTGGTCGTGCTTGTGGCCCCTGCCCGCTCGGGATCGGGCTCGGTGGGAGCCGCCATGGCGGCGAGGGTTCTCCCGGGAAAGCCGCATCGCCATGGCGCTCCTACCTGTAGAGCGGAGCTTGCTCCGCTGCTCTTCGTTCGGTTCGTGGGGACGGCCCCAGCGGAGCAAGCTCCGCTCTACAGGAAGGTGGCTGCGGGGTTTGATGAAACAGTTGCTCCCCCAACACTTGCTGCGATTAGCGGGGAAAAGCGGAGCAGCCCCTCAGCGCTCGACGATGGCGACCACGCCCATGCCGCCGGCGGTGCAGATCGACACCAGCGCGCGGCCGCCGCCGCGCTGGGCCAGCTCCTTGGCGACCGTGCCGATGATGCGCGCGCCGGTGGCGGCGAAGGGATGGCCCGCGGCCAGCGAGGAGCCGTTGGGGTTGATCTTCTCCGGATCGATGCGGCCCATCGGACCGGGCAGGCCGAGGCGATGGGTGCAGTACTCCTCGCTCTCCCACGCGCGCAGCGTGCACAGCACCTGCGCGGCGAAGGCCTCGTGGATCTCGTAGATGTCGAAGTCCTGCAGGCTCAGGCCATGGCGCGCCAGCATCTGCGGCACGGCCACGGTCGGCGCCATCAGCAGGCCCTCGCCGTGAACGAAATCCACCGCCGCGCTCTGCACGTCCTTCAGATAGGCCAGCGGCGTGTGGCCATGCGCGGCCGCCCATTCATCGCTGGACAGCAGCACCGCCGCCGCGCCATCGGTCAGCGGCGTGGAGTTGGCGGCGGTCAGCGTGCCGCGACCGGAAGTCTTGTCGAACGCCGGCTTGAGCGTGGCCAGCTTCTCCAGCGAGGTGTCCGGGCGCAGGATGTTGTCGCGGCTCACCCCGCGGAACGGCACGATCAGATCGTCGAAGAAGCCGCGCTCATAGGCTGCGGCCAGCTTCTTGTGCGAGGACACCGCCCAGGCGTCCTGCGAATCGCGCGAGATGTTCCACTCCTTGGCCATGTCCTCGCAGTGCTCGCCCATCGACTTGCCGGTGCGCGGCTCGCCCACGCCGGGGAACTCGGGCTTGAGCTCAGAAAAGCGGAAGCCCTTGAGCAGGGCCCGCGCCTTGTCCTTGGGCGTCTTGGCGCGGTTGACCTCGAGCAGGCGTGCGCGCAGCTTCTTGCCGTAGACGATCGGCACGTCCGAAGTGGTGTCCGAACCGCCACCGATGCCCGCCTCGATCTGCCCCAGCGCGATCTTGTTACCGATGTGGGCGATGGTGTCCAGGCTGGTGCCGCAGGCGCGCTGCAGGGTGATGCCCGGGGTCAGCGGCGACAGGCCGGAGGACAGCGCGGCCTCGCGGCCCAGGTTCCAGTCGCTGGAGTGCTTGATCACCGCGCCCATGGCCACCTCGCCCAGGGTCTGCCCGTGCAGGCCGAAGCGCTCGACCAGCGCGCCCAAGGTGCGCACCGACATGCCCAGGTTGCCGACATCCGAATACGCGGTGTTCTGGCGGCAGAAGGGGATGCGAACGCCGCCGAGGATGGCGACGGGACGGGCGACTGGCATGGGAAGACCTCGGTGGACGGCCATGTTCAAGGGAGACCCGCACATGCGCAGGCGTATGGTGGAAGTGTAGCGGCGTCGTTCGACGCCTGTCATTGCGCGTCAACGACCTTCTCTGCTGCGCCGTGAACAGCACGTGCGCGTTCATCGTGTCGCGGCGGTCACCCGGCAGGTGGCTAGAATGCCGACAGATTGCATTGGCCTTGCCGTTTCTTCCATGACCCACCCCAACGAAACCGCGCAGGTGATGGGCCTGATCGCTCTTGAGCTGGCCGGCGGCGCCCCGCCGCGGCAGCCGGCCCTGCCCCAGGCCGAGGCCGGCGCGCTGGCCGAAAAGATCGCCCGCGACCTGGCCGGCCTGGTGCCGCAGGTGACCGCGCTGGAGCTGACCCTGGCCGCCGCGCACTTCGACCCCGCCGAGGCGCTGCGTCCCGGCTGGCCGCTGCACCGCCGCCTGGACGAGCTGCGCCAGCGCGCGCCGGGACGCGACCAGGGCCCGCGCGTAATCGCCTTCGGCGCGGCCAGCGATGGCCAGGTGCCGATGCCGTTCCAGGCCGACCCGGACCTCACCGGCGGCGCGCTGCGCGTGCTGCCGTTCCTGCTCAGCGGCACGCCGGAAGATGTCGATGCGGTCGGCGAGGCATTGGAAGAGGTGCTGATCGAACGCGGCATGGCCGGCGCCGACACTGCGCTGCAGCTGCAGGACGGGCTGGGCGCCAAGGTCGAGCATGTGCGCTTCATGACCCTGCACGACCTGGCCGCGATGATGGCGCTGCAGTACCAGCACCAGCACCTGGAGGGCCTGTGGCCGGTGATCGAGACCGCGCTGCTAGCGCCGGACGAGGAGCAGTGGCTGGACGCGCCGCCCGAACCGCTGCTGCGCTATGCCGACGGCCAGGTACAGATGGCGCTGCTGGACGCGGCTACCTGGAAGTCGCGCAATACGCCAGGCACCGACGAGCCCGAGCGCCTGGCCCGCGCCTACGAGCACTATCTGATGCGCAAGCGCCAGCTGGCCGCGGTGCTCGAGGCGCACGGCATCCCGGTCACCTACGTGCACTGCCCGGGCGAGGGCGACCTCTGCGCGCACCTGCGCAGCTGAAGGCGGCTTTCCTGCCTGTGCAAAAGAGAAGGCGCCCAGTGGGCGCCTTCTTTCTTCCTGCGGACCTCACGGGCGGACGCATCGCGCCGCCCGCGATGGCGCGGCTTACATCGCCGCCGGCGCAGCCTCGATCACGCCGCAGGCCAGGCGGCCACCGGCATCGCCGGTCGGCTGGGTTTTGTAGTCGTCCGGCTTCTCGTGGACGATCACGCCCTTGCCGACGATGTCGTACTTGTCGCCCTTGCCGATGTCGGTATTGGCCGAGAGCATCTGGTCGATGGTCACGTTGCCCTGCGCGTCGGCGGTGATGTTGTTGCTGTCGCCGGCGTGGTGGGTCGGCGCGGTGACCTGGCCGTGATCCACGCCGTCGGGATTGAAGTGCCCGCCGGCGCTGCTGCCGTCCGGCGCGCTGCAGTCGCCCTTCTCGTGGATGTGGAAGCCGTGCTCGCCCGGGGTCAGGCCGGTCAGCGTGCCGGTGACGTGCACGCCGCCTTCCATCGCCATGAAGTTCAGCTCGCCTGCGACCTTGTTGCCCTGGGTCGGCTTGAGCGTGGCCTTGGCCGAGGCCATGGCGGTGGTGGCCGGCGAGCTCGGCGGCGGCGTGTTCTCGGCCGGGGCCGAGCTGGCCGCCGGATCGCTCACCGGCGCGGGCGCGGCCTCGGGTTCGGACTTGTTGCACGCGGCCAGGGCCAGCACGGTGGCGGCACACAGCAGGGTTTGGGTCAGTCGCTTCATCGGAACGCTCCTCGTGTTGCGTCTAGGGAATGCGCGCCATGAGGCACGCGGTCAACGGATCGCCTGAATCACGCCACAGGCCACCCGCGCACCGGACTTGCCCGCCGGCTGGGTGGCGTAGTCGTCGGGGTCTGCATGCACCACCAGCGCGCGGCCGAGAATGTCGTTGGGCGCGCCGCCGCCCAGGGTGACCTCGCCCAGACGCGTATCGACCCGGGCCACGCCTTCCAGATCGGAGGTGAGGTTGTCCATGTCGCCGGCATGGTGGGCGCCGATCTTGGCGTTGCCGTGCGGCTGGTGGGTGGGATTGAAATGTCCGCCGGCGCTGCTGGCATCGACCGCGCTGCAGTCGCCGACCTCGTGCACATGGAAGCCGAAACGCCCCGACGGCGGCAGGCCGCCGATGGTGCCGGCGATGCGCACGCCGCCGGCCACCGGGCTCAGCGTCAGCTTGCCGCTGACCAGGCTGGCCGAGGCCGAGCGCATGATCGCCTGTGCCTCGTGGACCGTCGCCTGGGCGGGCACGACGACCGGAGGCGCGGGCTTGGGCGCCGGTGCGCTGCTGCAGGCCGACAGCGCCAGCGCCGCGCCCGAGGCGAGGGCCGGCAGCAGCAGGCGATGGAAGCGGTGGTGAGGCATCGGGCCGCCACGCTATCGGCGGCGGCGTTCAGTTGCAATGAAGTTGGGCGCCAAGCGCGCGGCGGCGCGGTGACCATCGCGTCATCGCATCGCCGTCCCTGCCCGCACGCGATCAGCTGCGACGGCGCCCGGAACCCAGCTTGCGCGTGATCGTGTTGCGGCCCACGCCCAGCCTTGCGGCGGCATCGGCACGACGCCCGTTGGTGAACTGCAACGCCGCTTCCAGCAGGGCGCGGTCCAAGCGCGTGCGCGCCTCGGCGTGCAGGCCATCGGCACCTTCGGCCAGGCGCGCGCGCGCCCACTGGCCGAGCAGCGCGTCCCAGTCGGCGGCATCGCGCGTGGACGACCTGGCGCCATGCGGCAGGGCCTGTTCGACATCGCCCACGGTGATGGTGTCCGACGGCGCCAGCGCGGCCAGGCGCCAGCACACGTTCTCCAGCTCGCGCACATTGCCGGGCCAGTCGTGCGCGCGCAGCGCCTCGCGCGCGGACGGGGCCACGCGCTTGGCCGGCATGCCGAGCTTGGCGCAGGCCTGGGCCAGGAAGTTCTCGGCCAGGCGCGACACGTCGCCGCGACGCTCGCGCAGCGGCGGCAGCTGCAGGCGCACCACGTCGAGGCGATGCAGCAGGTCGGCGCGGAAGCGGCCGGCCTGCACCAGGCCTTCCAGGTCCTGGTGGGTGGCGGCGATCACGCGCACGTCCACGCGGATCAGCTCGCGCCCGCCGACGCGGAAGAACTCTCCCTCGGCCAGCACGCGCAGCAGCCGCGTCTGCAGCGGCAGCGGCATGTCGCCGATCTCGTCCAGGAACAGCGTGCCGCCGTCGGCCTGTTCGAAGCGGCCGATGTGGCGCCGCTGCGCACCGGTGAACGCGCCAGCCTCATGGCCGAACAGCTCGCTTTCCAACAGCTCGGCCGGAATGGCCGCGGTGTTGAGCGCCACGAACGGCTTGCGCGCGCGCGGGGACTCGTTGTGCAGGGCGCGCGCGACCAGCTCCTTGCCGGTGCCGGTCTCGCCGGTGACCAGCACCGACAGCGGCGCCTGCGCCAGGCGGCCGATCGCGCGGAACAGCCCGCGCATGGCCGGCGTGTCGCCGATCAGCTCCGGCGTGCCGTTGCGCGTCTCCGCCACCGGTTCGGCGACGGCGGCCTCGCTGGGCTCCAGGCTGGGTAGCGCGCGCGCGGCCAGGGCCACCGCATCGTCCAGGTCGAAGGGCTTGGATAGGAACTCCTGCGCACCGCCGCGGAACGCGCCTGCCGTGCTGGCCACATCGGTATAGGCCGACATCACGATCACCGGCAGGCTCGGATGCGCGTGCTTGAGCCGGTCCAGCAGCTTGAGGCCGTCCTCGCCGGGCATGCGCACGTCGGTGAACAGCAGGTCCGGCACGCCGCGCGTGCCCAGTGCCTGCAGCGCCGAGGCGGCGCTGTCGAAGCCGTCCACGTCGTAGCCCGCGTCGCGCAGCGCGGTGGCCAGCACGAAGCGGACCGAGCGGTCGTCGTCGACGACCCAGATGCGCTGGCTTTCCTCAGTGGGCATGGCGTCCCTCCTCGCCGGCATCGCGCGATTGCGGCAGCAACAGGGTGAAGACGGTGTGCCCCGGGCGCGAGCGGAAGCCCAGCGAGCCGCGATGCTCGCGCGCCACCTGCTGGGCCAGCGCCAGGCCCAGGCCGCTGCCTTCGGCGCGGCCGCTGACCAGCGGCAGGAACAGGTGCTCGGCCAGCTCCTCGGGCACGCCGCGGCCGTCGTCGATGATCTCCAGCCGCAGCGCGCGGGCATGCAGCTGATCGTGGATGCGCAGCCCGTGCTCGACGCGGGTGCGCAGGGTGATCAGCGCGGCGCCGGCCTGCATGGCGTTGCCGACCAGGTTCCACACCGCCTGGGTCAGGCGGTCGGCGTCGCCGTGCAGCTCCGGCAGGCTGGGGTCGTAATCGCGCTGCAGGCGGCCGTGCCAGGCGCCCTCGGCCTCGGCCAGGCGCAGCACGCGCTCGAGCACGGCGTGGATGTTGAGCGCGGCGTGCGGGCGCTGCGAGGTCGGCGACAGCAGCCGGTCCAGCAGGGCGTTGAGCCGCTCGGCCTCGGACTCGATCAGGCCGATCAGGGCGCGTTCGTCCTCGTTGTCCGCGCGGTTCTGCGCGCGGCGCGAGAGCAGCTGCGCGGCGCCCTTCAGGCCGGCCAGCGGGTTGCGCAGTTCGTGGGCCAGGCCGCGCAGGGCGGCGGCCAGCGCGCTGGGCATGGCCTGGGCCGGGTCCAGCGCGGGGAAGTCGTCGACCGGATGGGCTTCCAGCAGCCAGCCGCCGGCGTCGGCACGCGAGAGCCAGCCCTCGGCGAAGCGCGCGGCCCCGCCGGGGAAGCCCAGGGCGACCCGGTGCAGGCGCAGCAGGTCGCGGTCGGTATTGCGGAGAAAACGGGCCATGGCATCGCCATCCATTTCCAATGCGGCCAGGGGGCGTCCGACCAGGCGGCGCTGGCTGACACCCAGCCAGCGCGCGAAGGCGGCATTGACGCCCAGGACCGTGCCGGCGGAATCGGCCCAGGCCACCGGCGTGCTCAGCGCGTCCGGGGTGGGAATCTCGCTCACAGCGCGTTCCGGGGGTTCGGGAAGCGGGTCCGTGGAGTCCGGCGGCAGCATTGCACCATCTTAGTGCAATGCCGCCGCCGGGCGCGGTCAGGCCTCGTAGGCCGCCTCGCCATGCGAGGTGATGTCCAGGCCCTCGCGCTCGGCGTCCTCGCTCACGCGCAGGCCGAACACCAGCTTGGCAATCGCGAAGCCCACGATGGACACCACGCCGATCCAGGCCACGGTGATCGCCACGCCCTCGATCTGGATCAGCACCTGGTGCGGGATGGAGTAACCATCGCCCTTCACCCCACCCAGCGACGCGGCCGAGAACACGCCGGTCAGGATGGCGCCGACGATGCCGCCGATGCCGTGCACGCCGAACACGTCCAGCGTGTCGTCGGCCTTGAGCAGCTTCTTCAGGCCGGTGACGCCCCACACGCACACGAACGCGGCGATGGCGCCGATGGCGATCGCGCCGAACGGACCCACCGTGCCGCAGGCCGGGGTGATGCCGACCAGGCCGGCCACCGCACCGGAGGCCACGCCCAGGGCGGAGGACTTGCCCTTGAACAGCTTCTCGGCCAGCGCCCAGGCCAGGATCGCCGCGGCGGTCGCCAGCATCGTGTTGAGGAAGGCCAGCGCCGCGCCGGCGTTGGCTTCCAGGTTGGAACCGGCGTTGAAGCCGAACCAGCCCACCCACAGCAGCGCCGCACCGACGAAGGTGTAGGTGACGTTGTGCGGCCGCAGCGCGACCTGGCCGAAGCCGATGCGCTTGCCGACGAAGTACGAGCCCACCAGACCGGCGACACCGGCATTGATGTGCACGACCGTGCCGCCGGCGAAGTCCAGCGCGCCGCGCTCGAACAGGAAGCCGCCGGTCGCCCAGACCATGTGCGCGATCGGCAGATAGCCGGCCGTGAACCAGATCAGCGCGAACAGCAGCACCGCGGCGAACTTCACGCGCTCGGCGAAGGCGCCGACGATCAGCGCGCCGGTGATGCCGGCGAAGGTCAGCTGGAAGCAGACGAACACCTGCTCGGGCAGGCTGACGCCCTTGGTGAAGGTGGCTGCCAGCGTCTCGGTGGTCACGCCCTTGAGGAAGAGCTTGTCCAGATTGCCGATCCACTTGCCGTCGCCCGAGAAGGCCAGGCTGTAGCCGTAGGCGACCCACAGGATGGCGATCAGCGAGAACACGGTGATGACCTGGATCAGCACCGAGAGCACGTTCTTGGCGCGCACCATGCCGCCGTAGAACAGCGCCAGGCCGGGCACGACCATCATCAGCACCAGCAGCGTGGAGGTCAGCATCCAGGCCACGTCGCCCTTGTCGACGATCTCGGCGGCCGGTGCGGCCGTGGCCGCGGCGGCGGACGGGGCAGCGACCGGTTCAGGCGCGGCGTCCGCCGGGGCGGTGGTGGCCGGGGCTTCCGTGGCGGCAGGCGCGGTGGCTTCCTGCGCGGCGACGGTGGACACGATACCGGCGGCCAGCAGGCCCAGCGCGGCGGCCGCGCACAGCACCTGCAGGCGGGTGGTCAGGGCGGAGAGCAGACGAGTCTTCATGGGGGGTCTCTCCGGAAGGGTTAGAGCGCGTCGGCGCCGACTTCGCCGGTGCGGATGCGGATGACCTGGTCGATCGTGGTCACGAAGATCTTGCCGTCACCGATCTTGCCGGTGCCGGCGGCCTGCTGGATGGCCTCGATGACCGCATCCAGACGCTCTTCGGTGACGACGGTTTCGATCTTGATCTTCGGCAGGAAATCCACGACGTACTCGGCGCCGCGATACAGCTCGGTGTGGCCCTTCTGGCGGCCGAAGCCCTTCACTTCCGTGACGGTGATGCCCGAGACGCCTGTCTGCGACAGCGCCTCGCGGACTTCGTCCAGCTTGAAGGGGCGGATGATGGCGGTGATCAGTTTCATGCACATTCCCCGATGATGGTTGGAGCGCCCGGCGCGGGGCCGGACAAAAGAGCGGCGCGATAGGCCGAATCGAAGGTGGTCGCCGGCATCGCGCCGGCGCCACGATGAAGCGCCCAAGGGCCGCGTCGAGCGCGCGGGAGCAAGGACCCGTGCGTACGACGTGGGAGGGAGGGCGTGCGGCCCATGGGCGTCTTCGATGACGCGTCCCCAGCACTGCATGGTTCACGGCCGCCCCAGCGTGGCATTGCGGCTTCGGTCGGCCGTGCACCGGAAGCGCTCAGATGAGGTGCAGCGATGGCAGTGGGTGGGAGGGGGGACCCACCGCCATCGCCGCGTTTGCTCAGTTGGCGTAGTACAGCTGGTACTCGAGCGGATGGGTCGCCGCGCGGAACTTGGTGACTTCCTGCATCTTCAGGTCGATGTAGCCGTCGATCAGGTCGTCGGAGAACACATCGCCGGCCTTGAGGAAGTCGCGGTCGGCGTCCAGCGCGGCCAGGGCCTGGTCCAGCGAGGAACAGACCTGCGGGATCAGCTTCTCTTCTTCCGGCGGCAGATCGTAGAGATCCTTGTCCGAGGCCGCGCCCGGGTCGATCTGGTTCTTGATGCCGTCCAGGCCAGCCATCATCAGCGCGGTGAAGGTCAGGTAGCCGGACTGCAGCGGATCGGGGAAGCGGATCTCGATGCGGCGCGCCTTCGGGCTGTTGACCCACGGGATGCGGCACGAGGCCGAGCGGTTGCGCGCCGAGTAGGCCAGCATCACCGGCGCCTCGAAGCCCGGTACCAGGCGCTTGTAGCTGTTGGTACCCGAGTTGGCGAAGGCGTTGATCGCCTTGGCGTGCTTGAAGATGCCGCCGATGTACCACAGCGCCATCTGCGACAGGCCGCCGTAGCCGTCGCCGGAGAACAGGTTGGTGCCGCCCTTGGCCAGCGACTGGTGTACGTGCATGCCGCTGCCGTTGTCGCCGACGATCGGCTTGGGCATGAAGGTGGCGGTCTTGCCGTTGCGGAAGGCCACGTTCTTGATGATGTACTTCATCATCAGCAGCTCGTCGGCCTTCTTCACCAGCGTGTTGAACTTGGTGCCGATCTCGCACTGGCCGGCGGTGGCCACCTCGTGGTGGTGCACCTCGGTCTCGATGCCGACCTGCTCCAGGGTCTTGACCATCTCGGCGCGGATGTCGTGCAGCGAATCGGTCGGCGGGACGGGGAAGTAACCGCCCTTCACGCCCGGACGGTAGCCGCTGTTGCCGCCTTCGTACTTGGCCGCGCTGTTCCAGGCCGCCTCTTCGGAGTCGATCTTGAAGAAGGTGTTGCCCATCTCGTTGGCGAAGCGCACCGAGTCGAAGATGAAGAACTCCGGCTCCGGGCCGAAGAAGGCCACATCGGCGATGCCCGAGGACTGCAGATAGGCCTCGGCGCGCTTGGCCACGCCGCGCGGGCAGCGCAGGTACGAGGTCATCGTCGCCGGGTCCAGCACGTCGCAGGTCAGGTTGATGGTCGGATCGGCGTAGAACGGATCCAGATAGGCCGTGTCGGCGTCGGGCATCAGGACCATGTCCGATTCGTTGATGCCCTTCCAGCCGGCGATGGAGCTGCCGTCGAACATCTTGCCTTCCTCGAACAGGCTGGGCTCGACGATGCTCGCCGGGAAAGTCACGTGCTGCTGCACGCCGCGCAGGTCAACGAAACGCAGGTCGACGAACTCCGCCTTGGAGTCCTTGATCAGCTTTTCGACTTTGTCGACGGACATCTTTGCTCCTCGAATCGGTGGTGAGGTGGAATGTGTGACGGCCTTATCGCAAGCCGCGTGCCAACCCGGAGGGCGCGCTAAGTCCCTGTTTTCTCTACATCCTCTTCACGCCGCGCACCAACCGGATGCACTTTGAAGGTGCATCGACTGAAACTAGCACCTAAAGCGTGCAAATGCGATTCGCCTTATGCTTCGGCCTCCCCCACGTTGCGCCCTATCCATGTCCGAACTCTTGGCCGCGCTGCTGCTCGGCATCCTCGAAGGCCTGACCGAATTCCTGCCCATCTCCAGCACCGGGCACCTGCTGATCGCCCAGCACTGGCTGCCGCGGCAGACCGATTTCTTCAACATCGTCATCCAGGCCGGCGCGATCATCGCGGTGGTGCTGGTGTTCCGGCAGCGGCTGGTGAGCCTGGCGCTGGGCTGGCGCGATCCGGTCCAGCGCGACTACCTGTTCAAGCTCGGCACCGCCTTCCTGGTGACCGCGGTGGTGGGCCTGGCGGTGCGCAAGCTGGGCTGGGCGCTGCCCGAGACGGTGACCCCGGTGGCCTGGGCGCTGATCATCGGCGGCCTCTGGATGATCGTGGCCGAACGCCTGGCCGAGCGCCGCGGCGACAGCCCCAACGTGACCTGGACGGTGGCCGTGCTGGTCGGCCTGGCGCAGGTGGTGGCCGGCGTGTTCCCCGGCACCTCGCGCTCGGCCGCCGCGATCTTCATCGCGATGCTGGCCGGCACCAGCCGGCGCTCGTCGGCGACCGAATTCGCCTTCCTGGTCGGCATCCCGACCATGTTCGCCGCCAGCGGCTACACCTTCCTGGAGCTGGCCAAGGACGGACAGCTGGGCCAGGTCGACTGGACCGCGGTGGCGGTGGCCTTCCTGGCCGCGGCGGTGACCGGCTTCATCGTGGTGCGCTGGCTGCTGGGTTTCATCAAGTCCCACCGCTACACCGGCTTTGCGGTGTATCGCATCGTGCTGGGCGTGGCCCTGCTGCTGTTCCTGCCCAGCGGCGCCTGAGCGCGGCAACCGATGGAACGAAAAGCCCGCGCGATGCGCGGGCTTTTTTTCTTGCGGGAGCGCATCACCCAGGTCTGTCGATGACACGAGCGCTGAGGCTTGAGCTCACTTCGCCGACCAGCCTCGACCCGGCCGGGCACGGCTCCTCGGCTCGGTC
The DNA here is from genome assembly GCF_030322905.1 of Pseudoxanthomonas winnipegensis. NCBI lineage: Bacteria > Pseudomonadati > Pseudomonadota > Gammaproteobacteria > Lysobacterales > Lysobacteraceae > Pseudoxanthomonas > Pseudoxanthomonas winnipegensis. The sequence goes on from NZ_CP095475.1 coordinate 4,210,356, forward strand.
CGCCATCCATGGCCCGCTCTCCGCGCGCCCGGCCGGGTCGAGGCTCCGCGAGCGTGCAGATCAGGACTTCTTCCCACGAAGGCATTGAGCAAGCGCTCTGCCCCCTCCCTTTCGCCGCAGGCGAAGGGGAGGGCCGGGGTGGGGTGCTTTTGCTCTTGCTCTTGCTTCGGTGGCTTTCCCGGGAAAGCCCCGACCCCTCCCCCTCAGTCGCTAGCCGCGACTTCGAGCTCCCCTGCGCTACGCGCAAGGGAGGGGGCCTCAAGTCCAAGCCCTTCCCTTCGCTGATCGCGCTCTGCGCATGGGCGAGGGTCTCGAACGACCGCGCAAACCGAAGCGCTGTGACCTGACGCGCGCGGCAGCGGGTCGGCGGGCGGTGGCCGCGCCTAGCGAGGCAGGACGCCGAGCGCCCGAATCAGGGCAGGATGCCCTGATTGAGGGACAAGCGGCCGCCGCCCGCCGGACCGCTGCCCTGCCGAAGCCAAGAACGCCAGGCGCCGCGACCCGTCACTCGAGAGAAGAACATTCTTCGCAACAGACGCAGACAACTCAGCCCGCCAGCTTGGGGTTGAGCGTGTAAGTGCCGACCCACTCGGCCTGCCCCAGCACATGGCCTTCGATCGCCTTCAGCACGTCCTGCCCGGTGAACGCGCCCTCCACCGGCACGCGCTCAAGGTCCAGCGCGTACAACCGGAAATGGTAGTGATGCAGGCGCGCATCGTTGTACGGCGGATAAGGCCCGTCGTAGCCGAAGTACTGCCCGGCCAGCTGCGCATTGCCCTCGAAATAGCCGGTGTAGTCGTTCAGCCCCTGGCGCGCGCCGGACGGACCCTCAGGCGTGCGCTTGCCGCCGGCGACGAAACCGTCGGCGCAGCTGCCCGCGGCCAGCGCCTGCACCTGGGCCGGGATGTCAACCATCACCCAGTGATAGAAGTCCTGCCGCGGCTGGTCGGCCGGCACCTCCATGTCGTCGCGGTTGGTGGTCTCCGGCACCGTCGGCACGTCCGGATCGACCACGAGCAGCGCGAGACTGCGCGTGCCGGCCGGCGCCTGCTCCCAGGCCAGGTGCGGATTGCGGTCGGGCGCGAAACCCTGGGCGTCGCCGCCGGCGAACTCGGCCGGGATCGGGGCGCCGTTGGCGAAACTGTCGCTATGGATGCGCATGGCAAGTCTCCGTATCGAAGGGAAGCTGGGAAGACGGCGCGCCGGGCGCGGCGCGGACGCTAGTCGCGGGTGAGCCGATCGGTCACCCAGCGCTCGCCGAACCCGTCGCAGTGCGCGTTCTCGATGAAGCCGCAATGGCCGCCCCAGCGCGCCACTTCCAGCGCCACGCTGGCCGGCAGCTGCCAGCGGGCGAAGTCGGCGAAGGGAATCACCGGATCGTCCTGGGCCATCAGGATGTGCGCCGGCACGGTCATCTCCGCCAGCCGGTTGCCGGCGATGGAATAGCCGTCCAGATAGTTCTCCAGCGTGCCGAAGTCGGTCTCGTGCTCGACCATCCAGCGGGTCAGCTCGCGCACGCTCAACGACAGCACCGTGTCGTCGTAGACATGGCGCTCGGGGAACAGCTGGCGCTTGATCTCCAGCGAATGGCGCCACTTGCGCTGGAAGTACCAGTGGTACAGCGGCAGGCCCTGCTCCATCCCGGTCAGCGTGGACTGCGGGTCCAGCACCGGGCACACCGCGGCCACGGCCTTGAGCGGCAGCCCGAACGCCGGCGCGCGCAGCGCCACCCGCAGCGCGAAGTTGCCGCCAAGCGAGTAACCGGCCGCGACCATCGGCCGCGACGGGAACCGCTGCGCCACATCGCAGGCCGCGTGCAGCACCTCGGGCAGCAGGCAGGAGTGGAAGATGTCCTCGTTGAGGTGGTGGGTCTGGCCGTGGTCGCGGAAATTCAGCCGCACCACCTCGTAGCCGGCCTCGAGCAGGCTGGCGGCGGTCATGCGCATGTAGCTGGATTCCGAACTGCCCTCCCAGCCGTGCAGCAGCAGCGCCAGGCCGCGCACCTCCATGCCCGGCACGACGCTGTGCCAGCCCTGCAGGCGCACGCCGGCGCCGCCGTCGAAGATGTGCTCGGTGCTGACCGCGCCCATCGCCTGCAGCCGGCGCAGACCGCGCCGGCGGCGCAGGTCGCTCGAACTCAGGATCGACTGCAGATGCGCGTTGCGTAGCCAGCGCGGCGGCGCGTAGCTGCTGGCGCTGACCGGCGCCTGGCCCACGTCGGACTGCGCCGGCGCCAGGGAGGCGCCCATCAGGCCCGCGCGTGCGCCGAAGCCCAGCATGCTCAGGCCTCCATCGCCGCGACGATGCGCGCCCGGGCGGTGTCGGCGATCTGCCGACGGCCCTGGACCTGGTCGGGGAAGATGGGTTCGAGGAAGCAGATCTCGGCCACGCGCGAAGGTTCGCCCAACAGGCGTAGAAAGTTCGCGAAGAAGCTCTCGTGCGGGCCGAAGGCCACCACCTGCTGCGCATCGCCGCGCACGCCGTAGCGCAGGGCCACCGGCTGCACCGGCACGGCCGCCTCGACCGCCGGCTGGAAGATGCGCGCGTGGAACGGGCCGACCTCGCTGCCGTCGCGGGTGCGGCCTTCCGGGAACACCGCCACCGGGCGGCCTTCCTTCAGCCGCTCCAGCATCGCTTCCATCACCCCGCCCAGCGACTCGGTGCTGCCGCGCTGGTGAAAAATCGTCTCCCCGCGCTGCGCCAGCCAGCCCACCACCGGCCAGCCGCGGATCTCCTGCTTGGCCACGAAGCCGACCATGCGCTGGCTGTGCACCATCTCGATGTCCACCCAGCTGACGTGGTTGGAGACGAACATCACCGCCCCCTGCAGCGGCGTGCCGCTGCGACGCAGGCGGAAACCGAAGATGCGCATCAGCGCGGCCGACCAGTGCTCGACGGAGAACTGCTTGACCGTGCGCCCGCGCAGCGGCAGGCCGGCCCACAGCGGCACCATGGTCAGCAGCAGCAGCGGCAGCATGACCAGCACATGGATCAGCAGCAGCGGCGTGCGTAGCAGATAGCGGAAGGCGCGGCCGGCACCGGGGGCAGCAGGCGCCAGAGAGGGGGAGGGACTCATCCGGGCAAGATACCGGATGGGTCCGGGGCCGGCTACAACAGCCGGCCGGAAGCAGCGTTGCGCCGGGCCGGCGCCCGGCCCGCGCGGCGGATCAGGCCGCCGGCTTGGGCACCACCGCCAGGGTCAGGCGCGAAACGCACACCGGCTTGCCGCGCTCGTTCTCGATGCGGATGTCCCAGACCTGGGTGCTGCGGCCGATATGGATCGCGCGCGCGGTGCCGGTGACGGTGCCGGCGCGCTCGCCGCGGATGTGGTTGGCGTTGATCTCCAGGCCGACCACGGCGTGCCGCTCGGGATCGAGCACGCTCAGGCCGCCGGCCAGGCTGCCCAGCGTCTCGGCCAGCACCACCGAGGCGCCGCCGTGCAGCAGGCCGAACGGCTGGTGGGTGTGCGCGGCCACCGGCATGGTGCCGCGCAGCCAGTCCGGGCCGGCCTCGGTGATGACGATGCCCAGGTGGCCGACTAGGTTGCCGGCCGACATGGCATTGAGCGCGTCGATATCGACGGGGACGCGGAAAGTCATGGCAGTGTCCTTCTAAAACGTGAAGCGTCAGAGGATCGGCACCAGGCCGGCGCCGAAGGCGATCAGGATGCGCGCGTACAGCCGCTTGGGCCCGATGCTCACCTCGGGGAAATCGCCCACCGACTTGTAGCAGGCGTGGAACATCGGATCCTTGACCGGCAGCGGGCCCGGGCACTGTTCGCTGGGCACGAATTCGTAGCTGGTGGCATAGCGCCAGGGCCAGATGTCGAACACCGGCAGCGCCGAGGACACCTTGTCCAGGCTGTAGTTGATCCCCGAGAACACGCCCGGCTTGGGCCGGGGCGCGATCACCCAGGAGTTCTCCGGCTCGATGTCGCGGCGGATGCTCTGCTCCAGCTGCTGGGCGAAGGCGCGGTTGGGGATCACCACCACCGCCTCGGTGTTGTAGTCGAGCGAGCGCGGGTCGAAGTTGTGCGTGCCGATCACCGCGATGTCGTCGTCGATCACCATCGACTTGGCATGCAGGCCCATGCGCACGCCGGCGCGCTTGAGCGGCAGCGGGTCGCTGTGCGGGCCCTTGCTGAGGAACGAGGGCCGGCCCTCGGCGCGCTGCAGGCGCCGGTCCACGCGGTTGCGTTCGCGCGCGCGGCGCGTGGCGCGATCCTGCTGCTCGTCGCGGTCCACCATGCCGAAGGGCCGGCTGCCGGGCATCGAGGTGCGGATGGCGGTGCTGCGCGGCACGTCCTGCTCGGGCATCGGTGCCGGTTCCTGCCCGGGCAGCGCCACCGGCGGCACCGGCAGCAGCGTGGCCACGTCCACCGGCGCGTCGGCCGGGAACGGCTTGTATTCGTAAAGCTGGAAGCCGAGCTCGCGCAGGTACATGCGCTTGTACTTGGCCGACACCGAATACACGATCGGATTGTCGGTGGCGGCCAGGCTGTTGGTGGACACCACCACCGTCGGCGGCACCGGCCGCGTGCGCAGGCCCTTGAAGAAGCGCTTGGCCTGCTTGGACATGATCAGGTACGGCGTCTGCATCAGGATCTCGTCCTGCGCGCGGGTCAGCAGCGTGCCCAGCTCCCAGTCCGAGGGCGCGGCGGTCTCGGGATCATCGGCGCGATGCTTGCGCGGGGTGTCGGCCACGTAGCTGACCGTGCCCACTTCCAGCGCGCGGTCGACCAGGCGCTGCTGGATCACCTCCGGGTCGCTGGCGTCGGCGCCCATGTCGGCGACGCGGTCGGGGCGCTTGAACGCCTCCGGCGGCATCGGCGGCACGCCTTTCTCGAGCAGCGTGCGGCCGACATCGCTGAGCCGCTCGGCCGGGATGCTGCGCGGCGCCTCCCAGAACTGGTCGAAGCTGCGCCCCATGTCCGCGCCTTCCGGGCCTGCGATCAGCACGTCGCGGTCGCGGAAGTTGTATTCCGAATCCCAGTCGTAATAGTCGTCCTGGTAGTTGCGCCCGCCGGTGATGCCGACCGCATCGTCCACCAGCAGCAGCTTGGTATGCATGCGCTGGTTGAAGCGCCGGAAACAGCACACCACGCTGGCCGCATAGTCCAGGTAGCCCGGCACGGCCTGGTTGAAGGTCGGGTTGTACAGGCGCAGGGCGAAGTTGCGGTGCGCGCCGGACAGCGCCGCCAGCATGTCCAGATTCGGAATGGCGGTGAGCTGGTCGATCAGCACCCGCACCTGCACGCCGCGGCGCGCCGCGGCCAGCAGCTCGTCCAGCACCAGCCGCGCGCTGTCGTCGGTGTCGAAGATGTAGGTCTGCACGTCGATGCTGTGGCGCGCGGAGCGGATCAGGTTGAGCCGCGCCAGCAGCGAATCCTCGCCGCGGTCCAGCAGCAGCGCGTAGTGGCGCGGCACCTTGGGCGTGGAATCGGCGCGCGCCTTGTCGGCCAGATCGCGCAGCGCGGAAGGCTCGGCGCAGGCGTTGGCGGCCTGGCAATCGATCACCTGCGAGCGGGCGGCCTGGGCGATCTGCACCGCGCGTGCATGATCGGCCTGGGACAGGCTGGCGCAACCGCTGCCCAGCAGGGACAGCAGCAGGGCGAAGGCCCCCAACAGCTTTCTCAAGGTTTGGGCTCCCGCTCCGGTGCCTGCACGCGCGCGCGCAGCAGGAACTGCACCTTGTCGCTGAGCGCCAGCCGGAAGCCGTCCATGTCGTAGTCGCTGCGGCGCACCTCGCCGGACAGCACCACATCGCAGTCCACGCCAGGGCGCGCACAAGGCTCGGGCGTGACCGTGAGGGTCTCCGGGCGGCGGATGCCGCGGATCACCAGCTCACCCTCGAGCTGGCCGCCGCCTTTGAGCACCGCACTGTCATAGGGGTAGGACACGAACACCACTTCCGGCCATTTTTCCGCATCGAAGAACGCGCTGCCGCGCGCCCACTGCGCATAGCGCGTATGGTCGCCGATCTGCACGTCTGCGGTGTACATGTGCAGAGTCACCTGGTGTCGGCCGTCGGGCAGCACGTGCACCACCCCGTCGTAGCGCGGGAAGTTGCCTTCCAGCGTCTGCCCCCAGCGCGTGGACAGCGCGAAGCCCAGCCGCGTGTGCTGCTTGTCCAGCGGCATGGTGCGCGACTGCGCGGCGGCGGCGGTGCAGAGGGTCAGCCCGGCGCCGAGACAGAACCGGATCCAGGCCTTCGCCTTCACGGCCACCAGAACGCCGACAGGCTCGCCGCGCCCGGTTCGATCGGGCCGTCCTCGGCGAAGGTCAGCACGACCACCGAGCCGGTGGGCATGCCGCGATAGTCGCTGGTGCTGCCGCTGTGCAGCAGCGCCGCCAACTGTTCCAGGCCGGGGTTATGGCCCAGCAGCAGCAGGCGGTCGACATCGCGGTGCGCATCGGCCAGGCCGATCAGGGTGCCGGCGGTGGCCTCGTAGATGGCCTGTTCCAGGCGCTGTTCGACGTAGCCGGTGGTGGCCAGCACCGCTTCGAGCGTCTCGCGGGTGCGGCGCGCGGGCGAGCACAGCACGCGGTCGGGGATCAGGCGCTGGTCCTTGATCCAGCGGCCGGCCGCCTCGGCCTCGGCCTGGCCGTGCGGGGCCAGCGGGCGGTCGAAATCGGACTGGCCGGGCAGGGCGGGCTCGGCATGGGCATGGCGCAGGAGGATGAGTTCACGCATGGGACGACCTTATCGGGGGCTGCGTGATCAGACCGCATCCAGCCAGGCGAGCAGCGGCTGCCAGTCCTGCTGGTGATCGCGCACCTGCAGGGAGTGGTAATCGAACAGGCTGCGTCCCAGTCCGGCCATGACCACATAGGCCTGGGTATCGCGCAGCGTGGCGACCACCGGATAGGGCCATTCCCCCATCATCTCCAGCGCCTGCTGGGCGGTGTGGGTCCAGGGCTTGGCGCGGTTGAGGACCAGGCCCACCGGCAGCTTGCGCTTGTGCACGCGCGGGACCTTGGACAGCGAGTTGAGGAAGCCGACGGTGGCCTCGATGTCCAGGCCGGAGGGCAGTACCGGCACCACCACCGCATCGGCGGCGTCCAGCAGCGCTTCCAGCTCATCGGCCATGGCGCCGGCGCGGCCGTCGGCGATCACGGTCTGGGTGTCGGCCGGCAGCCTGGATGCCCACTTCTTGCCGGTGCCGCTGAGCGGCAGCACGGCGCTGGGAAGCTCGGCGCGGCGCTGGGCCCAGCGCGTGGCCGATTCCTGGGGATCGGCGTCCACCAGGACCGTGCGCTGGCCCTGCAGGGCGTAATACGCGGCCAGGTTGGTGGCCACCGTGGTCTTGCCCGCACCGCCCTTGGAACTGGCGACCAGGATGGTCTTCATGCGCTCACGCCTTCGCACTCGTCCGGGAAGCCGGAGCGTACACCGTCGGCCGTGAAAGCCACCAGCCGGCCTCCGGCCCGTGGCGAGGCAGGGCTCTGCTATGTTCGCTCGCCCCGCAAGGAGTGCCCATGAGCGAGCTGAAGGACCTGACCGCGCTGATCCGCGCCGGAACGCCGCTGATCGTCATCGAGACCCAGGACGAGGCGCGGGTGGTGGACCTGTTCCGCCAGTCTCTGGCCCAGGTCTGGCGCGCGCTGTATCGCTGGTCGGCCACCGAGGGCCTGCGCCGGCTGGACATGGACCGCGAGGATGCGGCCGAAGGCGCGCCCGAGGCCGGTGCGGCCCTGCAGGCGATCAAGGCGGCCGAGCAGCGCGGCGTCTACCTGCTGCTCGACTTCGCCCCGTATCTGGAATACGCCGGCCACCAGCGCCAGCTGCGCGACATCGTCCAGCGCCGCCATTGCCAGCCGCACGTGGTGGTGCTGGTCGGCGCCCGGGTCGAGCTGCCCGAAACGCTCGAGCCGTTGGCGGTGCGCTTCAGCCCGCGCCTGCCCGATGCGGCGGCGCTGCTGAAGATGCTGCGCGAGGAAGTGGCCGCCTACCCGGCCGAGAACGGCGGGCGGCGGGTCGAGGTGGACACCGCCGCGGCCCAGCAGATCATCCGCAACCTGGCCGGGCTGGACCTGGTCGACGCGCGGCGCATCGCGCGCCACCTGATCTACGACGACGGCGTGCTCGGCCCCGGCGATCTGCCGCAGCTGGCCAGGCTGAAGTTCGAGCTGCTCGGCCGCGGCGGCCAGCTGCAGTACGAATACGACGGCACGCGGCTGGACGAGGTGGCCGGCGCCGACCGGCTCAAGCGCTGGATCGCCCAGCGCCGCAGCGTGTTCGCCTCCACCACGCCGCCGCCGGGCCTGGACCCGCCGCGCGGCATGCTGCTGCTGGGGGTGCAGGGCTGCGGCAAGTCGATGCTGGCCAAGGCCACCGCGGCCGGGTTCGGCGTGCCGCTGCTGCGCCTGGACATGGGCGCGCTGTACGACAAGTACCACGGCGAGACGGAGAAGAACCTGCGCAAGGCGCTGGCCGCGGCCGAGCAGCTGGCGCCGTGCGTGCTGTGGATCGACGAGATCGAGAAGGGCCTGGCCAGCAGCGGGAGTGGCGAGGATGGCGGCGTGTCCCGGCGCGTGCTCGGCAGCCTGCTGACCTGGATGGCCGAGCGCAGCGCGCCGGTGTTCGTCGTGGCCACCGCCAACCAGGTCCACGAACTGCCGCCGGAGCTGCTGCGCAAGGGACGCTTCGACGAGATCTTCTTCGTCGACCTGCCCGACGCCGACACGCGGGTCGAGCTGCTGCGGCTGCATCTGGGCCGACGCAGGCTGGTGGCCGAGGACTTCGCCCTGCCCGCGCTGGCCGCGGCCAGCGACGGCTTCTCCGGCGCCGAGATCGAGCAGGCCATCGTCTCGGGCCTGTACACCGCACACGCCGAGGGCCGCGCCCTGGACACCGACGGCCTGATGCGCGAGATCCGCACCACCCGCCCGCTCTCGGTGCTGATGGCCGAGCAGGTCCAGGCGCTGCGCGACTGGGCCCGCGGCCGCACCGTGCCGGCACACTGAGGCGCGGGTGTGCGACGGCGGCCAGGCGCGCCGCTGGGCCCAGGTGGGGTGAACCGCGTGGAAGACGCTACCAATCCTCACTCATTTCCCTGTAATTTCAAATACTTGTCGCTTGTCGCAAGGGCCGCGCTGCCGTAGGCTCAGGGGTCTGACGGATCCCGACGGAACGGCCCCGTAGTCCATGGAACACTCCCTTCCCCACCCCCAGACCTGCGAGGAGGCCACGCCCTCGCAGGTGGCCGCCGAGCTGATCGCGCGGCATCAGCAGGCCGACGGCCGCGTCGCCGTGCTCGATCTGGCGCGCCAGGTGCCCGCCACCGCGCGCGCCAGCCACATCGAAGTGCAGGTGCTGGCGCAGGAAGTCGCCGTGCGCCTGCCCATCCCCGTCGCGCGCAAGCTGCTGTCCGGCTTCCCGCCCTTCAGTCTGGTTCCGCGCGCGCCGTGGCAGCGCAAGAGCCTGCTGTACCGCGCGCTGGACGCGCTGGCGCCACTGCGCTGGGTGCGCTATCGGCTGGGCCGCTCGCGCTATGCCTGGGTGCGCCAGCGCGCGGCGCATCGCCAGGGCCTGGAGGCGTTCACCGTGGTCGAACGCGCCACCGACGCGGCCGTGGCCCGCTTCGCGCGCGTGGTCGACCTGCATTGCTTCGCCGACCTGTTCGCCCGCGACGGCGATTTCCGCGACACGGTGGTCGCGCTGGTGTGCGAGCACGCCGCGCCCGAGCTGCGCGATCCCTCCGGGGCCGAGCAGCGCCTGAACATGGCCGCCCTGCTCGACCTCACCGCCTGGCACCAGGGGCAGCGCGGCGACGCCGCCACCCAACTGGGTGCCGAACTGGTGATGCTGGCCATCCCGGCCTCAGTGTTCGAGCGGGTCACGGCGGCGATCCGCCAGTGCATGTCCCAGCGCACACCCGCCGTCCCGACGCAGGCGCAACCTCAGGAGATGGCGGCCGCCTGAAGAACGGCGGTGTGGAGGGCGCTACTGCGCCCCCGCCGCTGTCGCCCTGGTCGAGGTCCAGCCCGCGGGCGGAGTGAGCGGCCGGTGGTTGGCTTCCAGCAGGCGCTGCAAGGCGATGATCTCGCCGTCGCGCAGCTCCCAGTCGAGATAGGTATCCATCGGGACCTCGCCCGTCGACGATGACCGGAGGCGGGACGATTCGGCCAGGAGCCATTGCAGCTGTCGCCGCTCCTCGCGCCAGCGCAGTTCCTGCGGGGTGTCCGCCGTCAGGCGCGTCATCAGGGCGGTGCCGAGCATGCGGCTGATCAGGTCGCTGCCATCCCGCGCCATCAGCGCGAACACCGATTTGCAGTCTTCCCAGCGTTCGCGGTCGTCGTGGGTGTGCGTTTCATCGCAGTAGCGGGTGACCACGCCCAGACTGGGGATCGGCCGCGTCGCCAGCATGGTCAGCACGTTGAACCTGGGCCAGTCCGCCAGCTGAGGGCCATCGGGTAGACCGTTCTGCGCCGCGAGCGCCTGGCGCAGCGATGCATCCATCGGCGGCACGGGCAGGCCGGAGACCGCGTCGGCCAACAGACCCCCAAACTCGATCTCCATAGCGTCGTAGCGCGTCGCCTGCGTGGCCGCGCGCCAGGCCCTGGCCGCTGCCTTGGCATCGCCGCGCTGCTGGGCCTCGATGAAGGTGAGCAGCTGCACGAACAGGTTGTCGCCTTCCTCGCGCTGCAGGAACGCCAGCGCGCCGGCCGCGTCGCATTGCACGTTGGCCCCGGGGCATCCCATCGCCTCGAAGCGTGCGACCAGCGCATCGCGCGGCCGCGCGTCGAGCGCGGCCTGCATCCAGGCACCGGGCTCGTCGATCCCGGCGGCAGGCGGCTTGCCCGTGCCTTGCCGTGCGTCGGCGTCGTCGCGTGGCCACAGCACGGCGGCGGCGTAGAGATCGCGCGCCTGGCCGCTGGAGGCCACGCCGCGCAGGTGCAGCTGCAGGGCCTGGTCGTACCGCGCCTGCCAGGCCTTGAAGCGCTGCTCGAAAGCGGTCTGGTCGGCCGCGGCCTGCGCCTGCGCACGGACCGGGAGCACCTGAAAGGCCAGCAGCAGAACGGCGGCGAAAGCAAAGCGGCGCATGTCGGTTCGTCCCTGAAAACCCGACCTTGAGGATGACACGTCTCAAGGCGCCAGGTGCGGCAACAGCCAGGCCAGCACAGGCAGCGTGGCCAGCGACAGCACGATGGAGTAACCGGTCAGCGCCGCGCACAGGCGCGGGGCCAGGTTGTGCGAGATGGCCAGCGCCGCGGCGGTGATCATGGTCGGCATGGCCGACTCGAGCACGTTGACCTGGAACAGCTGGCCACGCAGACCGAAGGCGTAGGACAGTGGAATGGCCAGCGCCGGTATCACCAGCAGGCGTAGCGCCAGGCCCACGGCCAGCGGCTTGAGTTCATGGCGCGGCAGCCGCAGCTGGATCGACAGGCCGACCGAGAGCATCACCAGCGGCAGCATCGCATCGGCCAGGCGCTGCAGGCCGCTGGCGATCCAGGCCGGCGGCGCGGCGGGCATCAGCGTGACGGCGAACACCAGCGCCCACAGCGGCGGAAACTTCACCACCCGCAGGACGAGCTGCCTGGCCCCCGGCGGCGTCTCGCCCGAGTAGCGCGCCAGGATCACGATGCCGAGCGTGGACAGCATCAGGAAGGTGCCGAACTGGTCGTACACCACCGCATAGGGCAGCGCATGGTCGCCCAGCAGCGCCCGCACCATCGGATAGCCGATGAAGCTGGAGTTGGAGAAGCCCACGCAGATCAGCAGCGCGGCCTGTTCGCTGCGCGCCAGCTTCAAGGCGCGGCCGGCGATGGCGACCAGCCCGTACACCGCGCCCATCAGGATCCACGGCGTCAGCATCAGGCCAAGCAGCGAAGGATCCAGGTGCAGGCGCGGCACGAAGGTCAGCACCGCCGCCGGCAGGCAGACGTAGAGCACCACCAGATTGAGCACATGCGCCGCCCCTTCCGGGAACAGGCGCAGCCGCGCGAACAGCAGCCCCAGGGCCAGCATGGCCAGGATCAGGGCGAAGGCATCGAAGGCCATGCGTTTCCTTGCGCGGACAGGCGCGGGAGCGTGGATCGGGCGCATTGTCGCAACGCGCCTGCCGCAACGCCAAATGAGGCCGGCACCGAGGCGGTTGTAGACTGCCGCCGCGCCAGGCCCATCGCCACGCGCACGCCACGCCGCTTTCCACCGGGCCAGCCCATGACCAGCACCGCAGAACTCACCTCGCCCTCGTCCGCCGACACGCCGGCGCTGGCCACGCTGGATGCCGACTACACGCTGGAGCACAAGTACACGCGCACCGACGGGCGCATCTACCTGTCCGGCGTGCAGGCGCTGGTGCGGCTGCCGCTGATGCAGCGCCTGCGCGACGATGCCGCCGGCCTGAACACCGCCGGCTTCGTCAGCGGCTATCGCGGCAGCCCGCTGGGCGGCTTCGACCTGGAGCTGTGGCGCGCGCGCCGGCACCTGGACGCGGCCAAGGTGAAGTTCCAGCCCGGCCTCAACGAGGACCTGGCCGCCACCATGCTGTGGGGCACGCAGCAGACCACGCTGTTCCCGGGCGCCACCGTCGCGGGCGTGTACGGCATGTGGTACGGCAAGGGCCCGGGCGTGGACCGCAGTGGCGATGTGTTCAAGCACGCCAACGCGGCGGGCACCTCGCCGCTGGGCGGCGTGCTGGCGCTGGCCGCCGACGACCACGCCTGCCGCAGCTCGACCCTGCCGCACGGCAGCGAGGAGGAATTCGTCAGCGCGATGATGCCGGTGCTCAACCCGGCCGGCGTGCAGGACATCCTCGACCTCGGCCTGGTCGGCTGGGCGATGAGCCGCTACACCGGGCGCTGGATCGGCTTCAAGACCATCGCCGAGACCGTGGAGTCCTCGGCCTCGGTGGACGTGGATCCGTTCGCGCGGCGGATCGTGCTGCCGGAGGACTTCACCATGCCGGCCGGCGGCCTGAGCATCCGCTGGCCCGATCCGCCGCTGGACCAGGAGATGCGCCTGCATCGCTACGCGGTGGCCGCCGCGCAGGCCTTCGCCCGCGCCAACCAGATCGACCGGGTGGTGGTGGATTCGCCGCGCGCGCGGCTGGGCATCGTCACCACCGGCAAGAGCTACTTGGACGTGCTGCAGGCGCTGGAGTACCTGGGCTTGGACGAGGCGGCCTGCCGCGACATCGGCATCCGCGTCTACAAGGTCGGCATGAGCTGGCCGCTGGAGCCGGTGGGCATCACCGCCTTCGCGCGCGGGCTGGAGGACATCGTCGTGGTGGAGGAGAAGAAGGCCTTCATCGAGCGGCAGATGAAGGAGCTGTTCTACAACTGGCCGGCCAGCGCCGGCGCGCGGCCCAGCATCGTGGGCAAGTACGATGAGGCCGGCGCCTGGATCCTGCCCTCCACCGGCGAGCTGACCCCGGCCACCATCGCCGGCGTGATCGGCGCGCGCATCCTGCGCTTCGCCAGGACCGAATCGATCGAGCAGCGGCTGCGCTGGATGGAGGCCAAGGAGGCCGAGATGGCCCTGCCGCGCGCCAGCTTCCCGCGCGTGCCGCACTACTGCAGCGGCTGCCCGCACAACACCTCCACCGTCGTGCCCGAGGGCGCGCGCGCGATGGGCGGCATCGGCTGCCACTACATGGTCACCTGGATGGACCGCAGCACCGACACCTTCACCCACATGGGCGGCGAGGGCGTGACCTGGTCGGGGCAGGCGCCGTTCACCGCGACCGAGCATGTCTTCCAGAACCTGGGCGACGGCACCTATTTCCACAGCGGCTCGCTGGCCATCCGCCAGTCGATCGCCACCGGCGTCAACATCACCTACAAGATCCTCTACAACGACGCGGTCGCCATGACCGGCGGCCAGCCCGTCGATGGTCCGCTGAGCGTGCCGGACATCGCCGCGCAGATGCGCGCCGAGGGTGTGCAGACCCTCGTGCTGGTGTCCGACGAGATCGCCAAGTGGTCGCGGCGGCGCGACCTGTTCCCGCCCGACACCGAATTCCACGACCGCGCCGAGCTGGACAGCGTGCAGGATCGCCTGCGCCAGGTGCGCGGCGTGTCGGTGCTGATCTATGAGCAGACCTGCGCCACCGAGAAGCGCCGCCGCCGCAAGCGCGGCAAGCTCGTCGATCCGCCCAAGCGGGTGATGATCAACTCGCTGGTCTGCGAGGGCTGCGGCGACTGCGGGCAGAAGAGCTTCTGCGTGTCGGTGTTGCCCAAGGAAACCGAGTTCGGCCGCAAGCGCGCCATCGACCAGTCCAACTGCAACAAGGACTATTCCTGCGTGTCGGGCTTCTGCCCCAGCTTCGTCACCGTGCACGGCGGCCGGCCGCGCAAGGGCCAGCGCAGCGAGGCCTCCGCGCTGCTCGAGGCGCTGCCGGCGCCGGCGTTCAAGTCCGACCTGGGCGAGCCCTGGAACATCCTGATCACCGGCGTCGGCGGCACCGGCGTGGTGACCATCGGCGCGCTGCTGGGCATGGCCGGGCACCTGGAGGGCAAGGGCGCCAGCGTGCTCGACCAGACCGGGCTGGCGCAGAAGGGCGGCGCGGTCACCACCCACGTGCGCCTGGCGCGCGCGCCGCAGGACCTGCACGCCGTGCGCATCGCCGCCGGCGAGGCCGACCTGGTGCTGGGCTGCGACATGGTGGTGGTCAACGACTACTGGGTGCTGTCCAAGGTGCGCGGCGAGCGCGCGCAGGTGGTGCTCAACACCTACGAGGCCATGCCCGGCACCTTCACCACGCACCCGGACATGCAGTTCCCCGCGGCCGAGATCATCGCCGGGGTCAACGTCGCCCTGGGCGGCCGCGACCCGCTGCTGCTCGATGCCACCCAGCTGGCCACCGCGCTGCTGGGCGATGCCATCGCCACCAATCTCTTCATGCTGGGCTATGCCTGGCAGCAGGGGCTGGTGCCGATCGCGTTCGAGGCGCTGATGCGCGCCATCGAGCTCAACGGCGCGGCCATCGAGATGAACAAGAGCGCTTTCGCCTGGGGCCGCCTGGCCGCGGTCGATCTGCCCGCCGTGCAGCAGGCCGCCGGCCTGGTGCGCAACACCGAGACCCGCGAGGAGCACGTGCCGCGCAACCTGCGTGTGCTGCCGCCGGGCGACTGGGAGGGCACCGAATGGGGCGCCACCAGCGCGCCGCGCAATCCCGACAACGCGCGCAGCGTGCGCGGCCTGCCCGACAGCGCCGCGGCCACGGCCGACGGTGTGGTGCTGCTGCCGCTGGACGACGCGCGCCTGTCGCGCACCCTGGACGAGGCCATCGCGCGCCGCAGCGCCTTCCTCATCGACTATCAGGACGCCGCCTACGCGGCGCGCTACACCGACTTCGTCGCCCGGGTGCGCGAGGCCGAGAGCGCCCGGGCGCCCGGCTCGACGGCGCTGACCGAGGCGGTGGCGCGCTATCTGTTCAAGCTGATGGCCTACAAGGACGAGTACGAGGTCGCGCGGCTGTATACCAGCGGGGAATTCCAGCGCCAGCTCGAACAGCAGTTCGAAGGCGACTACACCCTGCAGTTCCACCTGGCCCCGCCGCTGCTGGCCAAGCGCGACGCCAAGGGCGAGCTGGTCAAGCGCGCCTACGGTCCGTGGATGCTGCGCGCGTTCGGCGTGCTGGCCAGGCTGAAGTTCCTGCGCGGCGGCGTGTTCGACGTGTTCGGCCGTAGCGCCGAGCGGCGCACCGAGCGCCAGCTGATCGAGGACTACTGCCGCACCGTGGCCGGCCTGCTGGACACGCTCGACGCCGAGCGCCTGCCGCTGGCCGTGCGCATCGCCAGCCTGCCCGAGCAGATCCGCGGCTATGGCCACATCAAGGAGCGCCACCTGCACGCGGCCCGTGCGCAGGAGGCGCAGCTGCTGGCCCAGTGGCGCAATCCGAAGGCCATCCCGATCGTGCAGGCGGCCTGAGGGTCTTCTACTCCCGTGGAAGCCACGGCCTCCCCAAATCCCTTGTAGAGCGGAGCTTGCTCCGCTGCCCTTCGTCGGTTCGTGGGGAAGGCCCCAGCGGAGCGAGCTCCGCTCTACAGGCGCGGGCCGCCATGGCGGCGATGAGGCTTTCCGGGTAAGGCCCCATCGCCGCCATGGCGGCTCCCACGGAAGCAGAAGAGGCAGCGGCGCGATGCTTCCAACCGCAACCAAGCCCCAGCAAACCTAACGCGCGCTGTAGCATGGCGGCCCTATGACCGCACCGCTCAAGCCTGCCGATTACCTCAGGAAAATCCTCACCGCGCGCGTCTACGACGTGGCCGTCGAGACACCGCTGGAGCCGGCGCGCATTCTCAGCCAGCGGCTGCACAACAAGGTGCTGCTCAAGCGCGAGGATCAGCAGCCGGTCTTCAGCTTCAAGCTGCGCGGCGCCTACAACAAGATGGCGCATCTGAGTCCCGAACAGCTGCAGCGCGGGGTGATCTGCGCCTCGGCCGGCAACCATGCCCAGGGTGTGGCGCTGGGCGCGCACCGGCTGGGCACGCGCGCGGTGATCGTGATGCCGGTGACCACGCCGCGCCTGAAGATCGACGCGGTCAAGGCGCTGGGCGGCGAGGTGGTGCTGCATGGCGACAGCTACTCGGACGCCTACACCCATGCGGTGACGCTGGAACAGCAGCAGGGCCTGACCTTCGTCCATCCCTTCGACGACCCGGACGTGATCGCCGGCCAGGGCACCATCGCCATGGAGCTGCTGCGCCAGCATCCCGGTCCGCTGGATGCGGTGTTCGTGGCGGTCGGCGGCGGCGGGCTGATCTCGGGCGTGGCCAACTACATCAAGGCCCTGCGCCCGGAGATCAAGGTGATCGGCGTGCAGATGGCCGACTCCGATGCGATGGTCCGCTCGGTCAAGGCGCGCAAGCGCGTGGCGCTGACCGAGGTCGGCCTGTTCGCCGACGGCACGGCGGTCAAGCAGGTCGGCCGGGAGACCTTCCGCATTGCCCGCGGCCTGGTGGACGCGTTCGTCGTGGTCGACACCGACGCGGTCTGCGCGGCGATCAAGGACGTCTTCGTCGACACGCGCGGCATCGTCGAGCCCTCCGGCGCGATGGCGGTGGCGGCGATCAAGCAATACGTCGCCACGCACAAGACCAAGGGCGCCACCTACGCGGCGATCCTGTGCGGGGCCAACATGAACTTCGACCGCCTGCGCTTCGTCGCCGAGCGCGCCGAGGTCGGCGAGGAGCGCGAGGCGCTGTTCGCGGTCACCATCCCGGAGGAGCGCGGCAGCTTCCTGCGCTTCTGCGAACTGGTCGACCAGCTGCCCGGCGGGCCGCGCAACGTCACCGAATTCAACTACCGCATCAGCGACGCTGCGCAGGCGCACGTGTTCGTCGGCCTGACCACGCACGGCAAGGGCGAGTCGTCGAAGATCGCGGCCAACTTCCAGCGCCACGGCTTCGCCACGCTGGACCTGACCTTCGACGAGCTGGCCAAGGAACACGTGCGGCACATGGTGGGCGGGCACTCGACGCTGGCCCAGGACGAGCGCCTGCTGCGCTTCGTGTTCCCCGAGCGGCCCGGCGCGCTGCTCAAGTTCCTGACCCTGCTCAAGCCGAGCTGGAACATCAGCCTGTTCCACTACCGCAACCAGGGGGCCGACTACGCGCGCACCCTGGTCGGCCTGCAGGTGCCGGCCAAGGATAACGCCGCCTTCGCCCGCTTCCTGGACACGCTGGGCTATCCCTGCGTGGAAGAGACCGACAACCCGGTGTACCGGCTGTTCCTGCGCAAGTAGCGCCCCTGCCCCTCCCCGTTGCGCGCAGCGCGGGTGGAGGTTGGGAGGGGTGCTGTTGCTGTTGGCACAGGCACGAGCAACGGCAACAGCTAACCCCTCCCCAGCCCTCCCCTTCGCTTCGCGAAGGGGAGGGGGCAGAAGCAGATCGAGGCCTTGGCTTCACGATCGGCCAGCAGGCGCACGTCGCGCGAGACGCGGCTAGGGTGCGTCGAAGCGTTCGCCGCGGCGCAGGCGCACGGGGCCATTGGCGTCCTCGATCCGCACGCGGCGATGCCGCTGGGTGACCTCGATCCGCTGCGCCTGCGCCAAGTGCGCGGCGGCCTCGCGCACCGCCGGCATCAGCGCGCGCCAGGCGGCCTCGTCATCGCCCAGGGCGCGCGCCACTTCGGACGGGCAGATCGAGGCCTGCGCCTCGCGCTCGGCCAGCAGCCGCAGGATGGTCGCCTCGACGCACGCCGGTGCGTCGGGCGCGGTCACAGCGGCTGCAGCAGGCGCAGGCCGAACCAGTCGCGGGCGTCGTTCCAGCCGTGGGTCACCTTCAGCCCCGCGCGCGCGGCCAGCTGGGCGAAGCGCGCATCGGTGTACTTGTGGCTGTATTCGACCTGCATGGCCTCGCCTTGCGCGAAGTCGAACTGTTGCCCGCCCACGTGCACGGTCTGCGCCCGCTGGCTGACCAGGAAGGTCTCGATGCGCAGCCGCTCGCGCACGTAGATGGCGCGATGGGCGAACGCATCCAGGTCGAAATCGCTGCCGATCTCGCGGTTGAGCCGCGCCAGCAGGTTGAGGGTGAAGGCCGCCGTGATCCCGGCGGCATCGTTGTAGGCGGCCTCGATCAGCGCCGGATCCTTGTCCAGGTCGATGCCGACCAAGGCGCAGCCGCCCGGCCCCATCGTCTGGCGCATCCCGTCCAGCAAGGCCTGCGCGGCCTCGTCGGTGAAGTTGCCCAGGGTCGAGCCGGGGAAGAACATCACCGTGCGCTGCGCCGGCCGCGCGCTCTGCGGCAGGTCCAGCGGCCGGGTGAAGTCCGCGCACACCGGCAGCATCTCGATCGCGGGGAAGTGCTCGGACAGGCGCGCGGTGGCCTGCACCACCGCCGTGCGCGAAATCTCCACCGGCGTGTAGGCCACCGGGGCGTGCAGGTGTTCGAGCAGCAGCTCGGTCTTGCGGCCGCTGCCGCTGCCGTACTCGACCACGTGCGCGCCCGGGCCGATGGCCTGGGCGATGGAGGGCAGGCGCTGCTCCAGCAGGGCCAGCTCGGTGCGGGTCAGGTAGTACTCGGGCAGATGCGTGATCGCCTCAAACAGGCGCGAGCCCTCCGCATCGTAGAAGTACTTGGACGGCAGCGTCTTGGGATCGCGCGACAGGCCCTCCAGCGCATCGGCGGTGATGTCGTCGGGCTTGGGGCGCAGGTCGGTCAGCGCGTCACGGGCGCGGGTCATGGCGCAGGCGGCAGCGTTCAAGGCAGGTCCTTGGCAAGGCGCATGCCGGCGTACTGCCAGCGCGCGTTGGAGGGGAAGAAGTTGCGGTAACTGGCGCGGATATGCGTGCGCGAGGTGGCGCAGCTGCCGCCGCGCAACACCCACTGGGCATTCATGAACTTGCCGTTGTATTCGCCCAGCGAGCCGGGCCAGGGCGCGAAGCCGGGATACGGCAGGTAGGCGCTGCTGGTCCATTCCCACACATCGCCGAACAGCTGCGACAGGCCGGTGTCGGTGCCGGGCTGCGAGCGCGGGTGCAGCAGGCCGTCCTCGACGAAATGGCCGTCGGCCGGCACGCCGGTGGCGGCCAGTTCCCACTCGGCCTCGGTCGGCAGGCGCGCGCCGACCCAGCGCGCGAAGGCGTCGGCCTCGAACAGGCTCAGGCCGCTGACCGGCGCATCGGGGTCGCGCTCACGCCAGCCGCCCAGGGTGAACTCGCGCGCGCCGTCCTCGTGCCAGTACAGCGGGCGCTGCCAGTCGCGGCCGCGCACCGTCGCCCAGCCGTCGCTGAGCCAGTGCGCCGGCGTGCGATAGCCACCGCCGTCGACGAAGGCGGCGAACTCGGCATTGCTCACCGGCCGGCTGGCCAGGGCGTGCGCGGCCACCAGCGTGCGATGGCGCGGCGATTCGTTGTCGTAGGCGAAGTCCTGCGCCTGCGGCCAGGGCGCCGCGCCGATCTGGGCGATCTGTTCCTCGCGCGCGCACCAGCGCAGCGGCGCGCCTGCGGCGCGCGGCGCGGGCAGATCCTCGCGATAGGCCGGCTGCAGCGGGTTGCTCCACAGCGCGTGGCGGATGTCGGTCAGCAGCAGCTCCTGGTGCTGCTGTTCGTGCTGGATGCCGAGCTGCACGATGTCCAGCGCCTGATCGTCCAGTGCGCGCGCCTGCAGCCGCGCGCACAGCGCCTCCTCGACCGCCGCGCGATAGGCGCGCACCTGGGCCAGCGTCGGCCGCGACAGCATCCCGCGGCGCGGACGCGCATGCATCGGCCCGACGCTGTTGTAGTAGCTGTTGAACAGGTAGTCCCAGGCCGGGTCGAAGGCGCGATAGCCCGCGTCGGCGCCCAGCACGAAGCGCTCGAAGAACCAGGTCGTATGCGCCAGATGCCACTTGGCCGGGCTGGCGTCGTCCATGCTCTGCACCATCGCGTCCTCGGCGCTGAGCGGCGCGGACAGCCGGGCGGTCAGGGCGCGCATGGTCTGGAACGCGGACAGCAGCGTCTGCGACCGCGCGTCGCGGTCGCGATGCGCCTGGCGGGGTGGGAGGGCATGCATGGGCCCATGCTAGGGGGCGGCGGTGAACGCCCTGTTATGCCCACCTGCGTCCTGTGCAGCTAGGCTGCACACATGCGCGATACGCCGACGTTCCCCGCCCCTGTCCCGTGGCCGCAGCGCCAGCGTGCGTTCGCCACGCCGACCGACGCCATCTACCTGGACGCGGCCTCCAAGGGCGCACGGCTGCGCCATGTGCTGGACGGCGCGCACGCGATGCTGGAGGCCGAGGCCGCGCCGTGGTGGCTGCCGCACGCCGACTGGATGCGGCGCATCGAGGACGCGCGCGCGCTGGCCGCGCAGGTGCTGTTCGACGGCGATGTCGAGGGCCTGGCGATGGTGCCCTCGGCCGCGCACGGCCTGGCCACCGCCGCCGCCAACCTGCCGCTGCGGCGCGGTCAGGCGGTGCTGGTGCTGGATGGCCAGTTCCCGTCCAACCTGCTCGCCTGGCAGCAGCGCTGCGCGCAGGCCGGCGCGCACGTGGTCGGCGCCGCGCCGCGCGCGGACGAGACGCTCACCGAGGCGGTGCTGCGCACCATCGACCACGCGCCCCAGCTGGCCATCGCCACCCTGCCCCTTTGCTACTGGCACGACGGCCGCCTGCTCGATCTCGACGCCATCGCCGACGCCGTGCACGCGCGCGGCGCGGCCCTGGTGCTGGACCTCAGCCAGAGCCTGGGCGTGCTGCCGCTGCAGCTGGCGCGCTGGCGGCCGGACTTCGTGGTGGCGGTGGGCTACAAGTGGCTGCTGGGCACGATGGGCCTGGCCTGGCTGTGGGCCAGCCCGCGCTGGCGCGACGAAGGCGTGCCGCTGGAGCAGCACTGGGTCGCGCGCGATGCGGGCGCGGACTGGGTGTTCCCGCTCGACACGCCGCCGCCCTACCTGCCGGGCGCACGCCGCTTCGACGCCGGTGGCATCGCCGATCCGCTGCGCCTGCTCCTGACCCACGGCGGCCTGGCCCAGCTGCAAGCCTGGCAGCCGGTCCGCATCGCCGCGGCGCTGGGCGAGGTCACCGCCGCGCTGGATGCGGCGCTGGATGCGCGTGGGCTGTCTGCGTGGAAGACGCTGGGGCATGCGCCGCATATCGCGGGGTTGCGGGTGCCGGCCGAGCGGTTTGACGCGGTGGCGGGGGCGTTCGCGCGGCGGGGGGTGATCTGTTCGCGGCGGCAGGGGTGTTTGCGGTTGGCGCCGTATCTGATGGTGGCGGCGGAGCAGATGGAGGAGGTGGTCGAGATCGCAGCTAGCGCCTAGCGCCGTTGCCGTTGCCATTGCCGTTACTGTTGCTATTGCTGTTGCTGTTGCTCTAGAGCTTCTGCTGTTGCTGTTGCTGTTGCTGTTGCTGTTGCTGTTGCTCAAGAGCTTCTGCTTTTACCTGTCTGAGCCGTAAAGCGAGCCGAGCATCGCAGGAAGACGGGGCCGAAGAGTCGCCCTGTTTGAGCGAAGCGAGTTTGGGCGCCGTGCCCCGTCTTCCGAGAAGCGCAGGGGACCGCCGCGTAGCGGCGGCTCGCGTCCCGGCGAGAAGCGGTTTTGGCTACTTTTGACAAGACAAAAGTAGCTCGCGCGGCGAAGCCGTGCGAAAGCTTTGCTTTAGCTTTGCTTTTAAGAAGCGCCTGCATGGCGGTCAAGTTTTGCTTGCAAATTAAATACAAGTTTGGCCAGCGAACCTGCGCCAGCTCTGGTAGGGCTAAGGCAACGCGCCTGCGGCGCGCCAAGTGCAAAGCTTTCGCGCCTGCGGCGCGACTTCCTTTTGTCTTGTCAAAAGGAAGCAAAACCGCTTCTCGCCGGGACGCACGCCGATGCTGCGCATCGGTCCCCTGCGCTCCTCGCAAAGCAGGGCACGGCGCCCAAACTCGCTTCGCTCAAACAGGGCGCCTCTTCGGCCCTGCTTTGCTGCGGTGCTCGGCGTGCTTTACGGCTCAGACAGGGTAAGCAAAAGCTCTTGAGCAACAGCAACAGCAACAGCACCGCAACGGCAACGGCAACGCAACGCAACGCAACGGCAACGGCAACGGCAACGGCAACGGCAACGGCAACGGCGACAGTAGCGACCTGCTATGCCCGCGCTGCGAGCCTCAGGCCCTTGGGCGTCATGACCCTCTCGAAGAGCTCGAACCCCCCCTGCACCAGCAACGCCAGCACCGCCGCCGGCACCGCCCCCTCCAGGATCATCCCCAGATTGTCCAACCGGATCCCGGTCAGGATCGGCTGACCATAGCCGCCGGCACCGATCAGGGCCCCCAGCGTCGCCGTGCCGACATTGATCACCGCGGCGGTTTTCACCCCCGCCAGGATCGTGCGCAGCGCCAGCGGCAGCTCCACCCGCCACAGGCGCGTGCGCGGCGGCAGGCCCAGCGCCGCGGCGGTCTCGCGCAGGTCGCGCGGGATGCCGGTCAGGCCGGCGTGGGTGTTGCGCACGATCGGCAGCAGCGAATACAGGAACAGCGCCGCGATCGCCGGCTTGGCACCGATGCCGAACAGCGGAATCATGAAGACGAACACCGCCAGCGACGGCAGCGTCTGCAGCACGCCGGTCAGCGACAGCACGACCTGACCCAGGCGCGGGCGGCGCGCGGCCAGGACGCCCAGCGGCAGCGCGACCAGCAGCGCGCAGCCGAGCGAGACGCCGACCAGGGCGAGGTGTTCACCGGTGCGCTGGGCGATGCGCGCGACGCGGCCGCTGCCCTGCGGCGCATCGACGCCGACGAACGCGGCGGCCACCTGCGCCTCGCCGCGATGCTCCAGCTTGACCTGCGCGTTGAGCCGGCGCATGTCCGCCACGTCGATGCGTCCCTCTAGCGAACGCAGCACCTGCACGAAGGCCGGCGCACTGCGCTCCAGCGCCAGCCGATACAGGAACACCGCCTGGTAATCGGGGAAGTAATGGCGGTCGTCGTCCAGCACCACCAGGTCGTAGTACGGAATCTCCGCATCGGTGCTGTACAGGTCGGTGACGTCGATGGCCCCGCTCTGCAGCGCGCGATAAGCCAGGTCGTGGTCCAAGCCATTGGCCTGCTGCGGCAGCCCGTAGGCGGCGCGCACGCCGGGCCAGCCGTCGGCGCGCTGCAGGAACTCGTTGCTCAGGCCCAGCCTGAGTTCGGGATGCCGCGCCAGGTCGCCCAGCGTGCGGATGCCCAGCGCCTGCGCGCGCGCCTTGCGCATGCCCAGGGCATAGGTGTTCTGGAAGCCGAGCGAGCGCGTCATGCCCAACCCCTGCTGCGCCAGCGCGGCGACGAGCTGCGCCTCGGTGGCGTCGGGCTGCTGCAGCAGTTCCTGGCGCAGCGTGCCGGTGTATTCGGCGTAGGCGTCGATGTCGCCCTCCTGCAGCGCGCGCCAGAGGATGCGCGTGCCGCCGAGCTGGCGCTTGTGCGCCACCTCCAGGCCGTCCTTGCGCGCCTGCGCCACGGCGATCTCGGCCAGGATCACACCTTCGGTGAAGTTCTTCGAGCCGACGGTGACCTGCCTGGCCATCGCCGGGGACAGCAGACACAGCAGCACGCAGACCAGCCAGGCGCGCATCGCCGCCCGCCTCATGCGGCATCCTCCAGCGTGCGCTGGGCGGTCATGAAGCGGGTGACGAAGTCCTCGGCCGGGTCGTCCAGCAAGGCCCGGGCGCTGCCCTGCTGGACGACGCGCCCGGCCCGCATCAGCACCAGGGTGTCGGCCAGGTAGGCCGCCTCGGCCACGTCGTGGGTCACCAGCACCACGGTCTTGCCCAGCTGCGCGATCAGGGCGCGTATCTGGGTCTGCAGCTCGTGGCGCACGATGGGGTCCAGCGCGCCGAGCGGCTCGTCCAGCAGCAGCACCGGCGGATCGAGCATCAGCGCGCGCACCAGCCCCATGCGCTGGCGCTGGCCGCCGGAGAGTTCGGCCGGATAGCGCGCCAGCAGCGCAGGCGGCAGCTGGCAGACCTCGGCCAGCTCGGCCAGGCGCGTCTCGATGCGCTCACGCGGCCAGCCCAGCGCACGCGCCAGCAGCGCGGCGTTGTCGCGCGCGCTCAGATGCGGGAACAGGCCGCCTTCCTGGATCACGTAGCCGATGCGCCGGCGCTGCGCCAGCAGTGTCTTGCGCTGCAGCGGCGCGCCCTCGAAGCGCACCTGCCCGCTGTCGGGCCATTCCAGCCCGATCAGCATGCGCAGCACGCTGGACTTGCCCGCGCCGCTGGGCCCGATCAGGGCGGTGGTGCGGCCCTGTTGGATCTCGAGGTCGACGTCATCGAGCGCGACGGTGAGGCCGTAGCGGCGCGTGACCCGCTGCAGGGAAAAGATCGCCATGGCCCGATGCTGGCATACCACGCTGGGCCATGTCGCGAAGGGCGCTCAGGCCGCCGCGGCCGCATCGGCGGCGGGCCCGGGCGGCGCACGCAGCCAGCGCCGCTTGAGCCAGCGCTCGGCTGGCAGCGTCCACAGCCGCGCGAACGCCCAGGCCAGCAGCCAGCACAGCGGCAGTAGCGCCAGATACCACCACGCACCCAGACGCACCTGGCCGCCACTGGCGCGATACAGCCCGACCAGCGCGAACACGACGAACATGTGCGTCAGATAGAGCTCGTAGCTGAGCCGGCCCCAGGCACGCAGCCACGCCAGCGCGCGCAGCGGCGCATGGGCCGGCATCGCGTGCAGGCCGACCAGCAGCGCGCCGGCACCGCCGACCAGCACCAGCATGGAGCCGTTGCCCAACGAGCGCCACAGCTCGCCGCCGCACAGCAGCACCGCCGCCAGCGCGACCACGCCGAGCACGCGCAGGCCGCGCGCGGTGGAAGCCGGCACCGGCCAACGGGTCACCGCCAGGGCCGCCAGCACGCCGACGGCGATGGCGGAGAAGCCCGGGAGGTAGGCCTTCTCCTGCCAGATCTCGTTGTCGGCGATCGCCGCGCGGGTCAGCGGCAACGACAGCGCCAGCAGCACCAAGGCCGGCACCAGCAGCGCGCGCCGGCGCAGCAGCAGACACACCAGCGGGAAGGCGAGATAGAACGCCTCCTCGATCGACAGCGACCACAGCACATCCCAGCCGCCGGGCAGCCAGCCGGTGCGGCCCTCGTACCAGTTCAGCTGCAGGCTCAGCGCCGACCACAGCGCGCCGCCCAGCGACTGGCCGGGCTTGTCGATCACGAAGTTCGGCACGCCCAGTCCATGCATCAGCGCCAGCACCGCCAGAAGCAGCAGCAGCGCGGGCAGGATGCGGGCCGCGCGCCGCGCATAGAACGCGCGCAGATCGATGCGCGCCAGCGACGACCAGCGCTGCACGGCATGCAGCGTGATCAGGAAGCCGGAAATGACGAAGAACACGAACACCGCCTCGTAGCCGTTGTAGCTCAGCGCGCGCAGCAGGCGCAGCGGCAGCCAGTCGGCCAGCGCGGTGTCGCGCAGCGGGATGCGCAGCGCCAGGTGGTGCACGACCACCAGCAGGATCGACACGCCGCGCAGCGTGTCGATGCCGGGATTGCGCTGCGCCGGCGCGGTCAAGGCGCGCCCTGCGCGGAGGCCGGCAGCAGCACCGGCGGCCCGGCCGTGCGCAGGGCCTGCAGGATCTTCCGACCGGCGCGGCCATCGACCGGCGCCAGGCCCAGGGCCTGCTGTTCGCTGGCGATGGCGCGGCGGGTCTGCGCGCCGACCAAGCCGTCGGGCGTGCCGAGGTCATGGCCGCGCGCGAGCAGCAGCAGCTGCAGCTCCTTGCGCTGCGCGCGGTCCAGCGGCGGATCGTCGGTGGGCCAGGGGGCGATCAGCGGGCCGCCGTCGCGCAGGCGGTCGGACAGCAGCGCGATGGCCAGCGCATAGCTCTCGGCGGCGTTGTAGCTGTAGATCGCATCGAAGTTGCGGAACACCAGGAACGCCGGCCCGGCCACGCCGGCCGGCAGCAGCAGCGCGGCCGGCGTGTCGTCGGCCGCGATCGCGCCGCCGTCGGCGCGGGTGATGCCCGCGGCGACCCACTCGCGCAAAGGGCGCTTGGCCTTGCGCCCCGCGCGGGACGCGTCCCAGCCCGCCGGCACGCGCACCTCGAAGCCCCAGGGCTGGCCGGTCTGCCAGCCGGCGCGCTTGAGATAGTTGGCGGTGGACGCCAGCGCGTCGGGCACGCTGTGGACCAGATCGCGGCGCCCGTCGCCATCGCCGTCCACCGCGATGCGCTGGTAGGTGCTGGGCATGAACTGGGTCTGCCCGAACGCGCCGGCCCACGAGCCGGTCAGCCCATCAGGGGTCAGATCGCCCGACTGCAGCAGCGCCAGGGTCGCCAGCAGTTCGCCGCGGAAGAACTCCTGCCGCCGGCCGAAGCACGCCAGCGTGGACAGCGACACCAGCAGCGGCCGCTTGCCCTGCACCCGGCCGTAGTCGCTCTCCACGCCCCAGACCGCCACCACCGTGGCCGCATCCACGCCGCTGTCCTGCGCCACGCGCGCCAGCACCTCGGCGTGCTGGGCGCGCATCGCCTGGCCATCGGCGACGCGCTGGGCGTCGACCAGCGGCGCCAGGTAGTCCCAGATCGGCGTGGAGAACTCGGGCTGGCTGTCCAGCAGCGGCAGCACGCTCATGTCCGGTACCACGCCGGCCATGAAGCGATCGAACGCGGCAGGCTCGATTCCCGTGGCGCCCGCTCGCGTGCGCGCCATGCAGCTGGCGTAGGCGGCGCGATCGGCGTCGCTGGGGGCTCCCGCATCGACGGTCGGCTGCTGCGCCTGCGCCTGCGCCGCCCACGCCATCGAGGCCATCGAGGCCATCAGGATTCCCGCCAGGTTGCGTCGCATGCATCCACTCCCGCGCTGCCGTTGCCAGCGTCGATTGTAAGCAGCGGGCCGCTGCCGGGGCTTTGGCTGCGACGTTGCGCACGGCGCCGTGCCGATGGAGGTCTGCGGGCGACATGGCGCATCAAGCGCAAAGGCACTGGATTCCCGCCTTCGCGGGAATGACGACCTGAAGCATCCGCTGCGCTGTTGCTGTTGCTCTGGCTTCAAGGCCCCTCCCCTTTCGCGCAGCGAAGGGGGAGGCTGGGAGGGGGTGCTTTTGCTTTTGACTTTCCCGCGAAGAGCCCCCCTCCCCCTCAGTCGCCAGCCGCGACTTCGAGCTCCCCTTGGCCTGCGGCCAAAGGGAGGGAGCAAACCCTACCCCCGCCGCCACACCAGCAAGCGATTGTTCACCGGCATCGCATGATCGGCCTCCAGCCGCAGGCCGATGCCGCGCGCCAGCGCATCGACCGCCTCGAAATCGCGGATACCGCTGACCGGATCGCGCGCCCTCAACCACTGGTCGAACTGCGCATTGCTGTCGCTGGTGAAGGCACCGCCATAGTTGAACGGCCCGTACACCACCAGGACGCCGCCCTCCTCCAGCACACCGGCAAGCCCGGCGAAGCAGGCCTGCACCTGCGGCCAGCCCATGATGTGCAGCGTATTGGCGGTGAACACGGCATCGAAGGGCTGCGCCGGCCACGGCCCGCGCGCCACATCCAGCGCCAGCGGCGGCGGGGTGTTGGGCAGGGCGGCCTCGTCCAGCCACGCGCCGATGCCCGGCAGGTGTTCGGCGCGCTCGCTGGTCTGCCAGCACAGCTGCGGCAGCGCGGCGGCGAAATGCACCGCGTGCTGGCCGGTGCCGCTGCCGATCTCCAGCACGCGGTGGGCCTGGGCCAGCAGCGGACGCAGCACCGCCAGGATCGGGTCGCGGTTGCGCGCGCAGGACGGCGCGAACGGCTTGTCCACCATGCGTCGGCCGGCTCAGCCCTCGGCGGGCTGCAGCGCCTCGGCCACGGCGTGAAAGAGCCGGCCCATTTCCAGCGGCTTGTCGAGGAACTGCGCGCGCAGGCCGGCGGGCAGTTCGGAGCGGTCGAACGGGCGCGCCGGATCCTGCAGCAGCAGCACCGGGCCGCGATAGCCGCGCTGGACCAGCGCCTGCACCAGCGCGGTAGCCGGCAGCAGCACGAAGTCGCTGTCGATGATGAACAGCTCGGGCATGCCGTCGACCACGGCCGCGCGCAGCGCGTAGGCGCCGTCGGGCGCGGTGGCCGGCGCGTAGCCCTGGCTTTCCAGCGCGTTGCGCAGCAGCGACTGGCGCGTGCTGTCGCCGTCGACCAGCAGGATGCGCTGGCCCTGGCCCGGGGCCGGCACGCTGGACTGCGGCGCGGCGCCGCCGGTGACCGGCAGCACCACCGCGAAGGTCGTGCCCACGCCCGGCGTGCTGTCCACCTCGATGCGGCCCTGGTACTGCTCGACGATGCGCAGGCAGGACATCAGCCCCAGGCCCGTGCCCTCGGACTTGGTGGTGAAGAACGGGGTGAACAGCTGGCTGCGCGTCTTGGCGTCCATGCCGATGCCTTCATCGGCCACGCGGATGCACACGCCTTCCTCGACCGGCCGCGCCGACAGGGTCAGCGTGCCGCCCGTGGGCATGGCCTGGATCGCGTTGAGGCACAGGTTGATCAGCACCTGCTGCAGCTCGACGTAGTTGGCGTCGATCTGCACCGGCGTGGCCGGCGGCTGCAGGTCCAGGCGCACGTTGTCCGGCAGGGTGCCCTGCAGCAGCACCTGCACGGCCTGGAACAGCTCGCCCACCGACACGTCCTCGCGCGCCTTGCGCGCGCCGCGCACGAAGGACAGCATCGACTCGGCCATCTCGTGGCCGCGCCGGCCGGACTCGGCGATCACCTCGCCCAGCTTGTGGATCTTGGGGTTGTCGCTGTGGATGGCCAGCAGGTCCGGCACGATCAGCAGCGGCTGCAGGATGTTGCGCAGGTCGTGGCTCAGGCCCGCGGCCAGCATCGCCATCGAATCCAGCCGCTGCGAGCGCAGCAGCTCCTTCTCCACGCGCGCGCGCTCGTGCTCGCTGCGCGCCTCGCGGATCGCGCGCGCGGCCGCCGACGGCAGGCGCGCGGTCTTGTCCTTGAGGATGTAGTCGGCCGCGCCCTCGCGCAGCGCCTGCACCGCGGTCTCCTCGCCCATGGTGCCGGAGACGAAGATGAAGGGGATCGGCGGCTGATGGCCGCGCACCAGCTGCAGCGCCTGATGCCCGGAGAAGCCCGGCATGCTCAGGTCCGACAGCACCAGGTCCGGCTTGAACGTCGCCAGCGCGCGCGCGAGCTCGGCCTCGGTATCGACCCGCTCGAACTCGGCTTCCAGCCCCGCGTCCACCAGCTGCATGGACGTCAGCTCAGCGTCCTCCGGCGAATCCTCCACCAGGAGGATGCGCACCGGGCCGATCGGGGCGGCGCTCAGCGGCATGCCGTTCAGGCCTGCCCCGGGGCTTCGTTGAACACGGCCCAGAACGTGCCCAGCGTCTTGACCGCGGTGAAGAACTGGTCGATGTCCACCGGCTTGACCACGTAGGCGTTGGCGCCCAGGTCCCAGCTGCGCACCAGGTCGCTTTCCTCGCGCGAGGACGACAGGATGACCACCGGCAGCGACTTGAGAGCCTCGTCCTCGCGGATCGCGCGCAGCACTTCCAGCCCGTCCATGCGCGGCATCTTGATGTCCAGCAGCAGCACCGCCGGCAGCCCTTCCGGGCGCTCGGCATAGGCGCCGCGGCGCAGCAGGTAGTCCAGCGCCTCCACGCCGTCCTCCACGTGCACGATGGGATTGGCCAGATTGGCCTCGCGCAGCGCGTCGATCGCCATCTCGGCGTCGGCGATGCTGTCTTCGGCCAGCAGGATGGTGCGGATCGGGGTACTCATGAGAGGAACTCTGCAGGGGTGGGCCCGCGCGGGACGAACGCATCGTCCGGCGAGCTGGGGATGATGAAGTGGAACGTGGCGCCCTGGTCGGGCTCGGCCTCGGCCCAGACGCGGCCGCCATGGCGCGTCACGACGCGGCGCACGCTGGCCAGGCCAATGCCCGTGCCGGCGTACTCGCTGGATTTGTGCAGCCGCTGGAACACGCCGAACAGCTTGCCGGCGTAGGCCATGTCGAAACCGGCGCCATTATCGCGCACCCAGAAGTGATGCTCGCCATCGCCTTCCAGCCGGTAGCCGACCTGGATCTGGGCGACCTCGCGCTTGCCGCTGTACTTGACCGCGTTGCCCAGCAGGTTCTGCCAGACCTGGCGCAGCATGTTCTCGTCGCCCACCAGGATCGGCAGCGGGTCGATGTCCCAGTCCACGCGCAGCGGCAGGGCGTGCTTGTCCGCGCTGACCTGCGCATCGAGCATCGAGCGCGTCTCGGCCACCAGCGACTGCATGTCCACCGCCTGCAGGCGCAGCACGACCCGGCCCAGGCGCGAATACACCAGCAGGTCGTCGATCAGCGCCGACATGCGCCGCGCCGAGTCGCCGATCACCTGCAGGTAGTGGCGGCTGCGCTCGTCGGTGTCCTCGCCCAGGTGGCGGGCCAGCTTGTCGGCGAAGCCGGACACGTGGCGCAGCGGCGCGCGCAGGTCGTGCGAGACCGAGTAGCTGAAGGCCTCCAGCTCGCGGTTGACGTCCGAGACCTGCTCGATCTTGCCTTCCAGCTGGCGGTTGAGGTCGATGATGCGCTGCTGGCTGGTCTTCTGCGTGGTCACGTCGCTCAAGGTCATCAGCACCGCGTCGTCGCCGCCGTCGGGCAGGGCCATACGCCGGGCGTTGAGCAGCAGGGTGCGCTGCACGCTGCCCCGGGTCAGCTGCTGGACCTCGTAGTCCCACAGCTCGCGCCCGCGCGCCAGCACGTCGGCCAGGCGCTGGCGCACCACATCGTCGTCCCAGGCGTCGCTGAGCTCGTCCAGGCGCGGATGGCGCTCGGCCAGGTCGTCCTCGTCGATGGCGTAGAGCTCGGCGAAGGCCGCGTTGTGCAGCAGCACGCGCTGGTCGCGGTCCAGCACCACGATCGGCTCGCGCACGGTCTGCAGCACGCTGGCCGCGCGCGCGTCGGCGCGCGAGGAGGCCTGTTCGGCCGACAGCCGCTGGCCCATCTGCCGGGCCAGCAGCCAGATGATCAGCACCAGCAGCAGCAGCTGCAGCACCATCGCGCCCAGGCCCAGCCAGCGCACCTGTTCGCGCCGGGCCTGGAAGTCGCGCTCGCGCTGGGCCTTCATGCGCTGCTCGTCCTGCAGCAGTTCCTGCAGGACCGGATGGGCCGGCAGGTCGCTGGCCAGCAGCTTCAGGATCTGGGCGCGGCGCGGGCCGACGCTGTCCGGCAGCTCGGTCGCCAGGGCGATGCGCCGGGTCGCGATCTCGCGCAGGCGGCCCACCCGCACCTGGGTGTCGGCATTGTCCTTGGTCAGCGCCTGCAGCTGGTCGAGCATGCGCTCGAGCACGGCCGGGGAGGCCTTCAGGCGCTCGCGCGGGATATTGGCGTCCGCGCCCATGGCCAGCAGCAGGCTGCACTCCTCGGCCTCGCGCAGCTCCACCGTCAGCGCATTGACCTGCGCCTCGACCTGATGGGTGTGCGTGACCCACGCCGCCGCGTTGAGCGTGGACGTGAACAGCTGCTGCAGCAGCAGGGTCGGCAGGATGACGATGAGCAGGACGATCAGCGTCAGCAGAGGCAGACGCCAATCCAGCCACTGCGACCGAAAGGACACGGACATGGGGCTATGGTGAGGGTGACGGGAAGCCCGGATCTTCACCCGGACTCTACGAAAGTTAATGCGACAGCATCCGCTTGCTTCCCGTCCGTCGCGCGCCGCCCCCTCCCAGCTGTGGACTGCGACCCGACACGCGAAACGCGTGCTTGTAGAGCACGCAACAAGTGGACCGTTTGAGATGTAAAGAATCCGTGAAAGCGCGTGAAGATGAATAGGCCAGACAGCCAACGGCCGCTTTGTCAGCAGACCGCCAACGCCACAACGCTTAGCATCTACCCGATTCCTTCTCTCTCGGCCCTGCCCCCGCCTGCATGATCCGACGTCAATTCCTCACCCGCGCCGCCGGGACCCTGGCCGCCCTGGGCCTGCCCCCCTCGCTGCTGGCCTCGCAGGCCGCCCTGGCCGCGCCCGGCAAGTCCAACCTGGTGTTCGGCCCGGCCCAGCCCTTCGACTACGCCAGCCTGAAGGGCCAGGCGCGGGCGCTGGCCAGCGCGCCTTACAAGCCGCATGGCGGCCCGCTGCCGGCGGCGCTGGACGGGATCAGCTGGGACCACTACCAGGCCATCCGCTACCGCAAGGACCATGCGCTGTGGACCGGCCAGGACGACGCCTTCCTGGCCCAGTTCTTCCACATGGGCCTGTACTTCAAGCGGCCGGTGACCATGCATGAGGTCGCCGACGGCCAGGCGCGCGAGATCAAGTACAACGCGGGCATGTTCGACTACGGCGACAGCGGCCTGGCCAAGGTCAAGCTGCCGGACACGCTGGGCTTCGCGGGCTTTCGCCTCAACACCAAGGACGATCCGAACCGCGACTTCGCCGCCTTCCTGGGCGCCAGCTACTTCCGCGCGGTCGGCAAGGAGGGCCAGTACGGCCAGTCCGCGCGCGGCCTGGCCATCGACACGGGCATGGGCAAGCCGGAGGAGTTTCCGGACTTCGTCGCCTATTACCTGGAGCGTCCGGCCAAGGGCTCCAACACGCTGGTGGTCTACGGCCTGCTGGATTCGCCCAGCGTGGCCGGCGCCTACCGCTTCGCGCTGACCCCGGGCGAGCCGCTGCTGATGGACATCGACTGCGCGCTCTACCCGCGCACCAGCATCGAGCGCCTGGGCCTGGCGCCGTGCACCAGCATGTACCAGACCGGCGAGAACGACCGCCGCATGGCCTGGGACTGGCGCCCGGAGATCCACGACACCGACGGCCTGGCCCTGCACACCGGCAGCGGCGAGTGGATCTGGCGCCCGCTGACCAACCCGCCGCAGCTGCGCTTCAACGCCTTCGCCGACAACGATCCCAAGGGCTTCGGCCTGCTCCAGCGCGATCGCGACTTCGACCACTACCAGGACGACGGCGTGTTCTACGAGAAGCGCCCGTGCCTGTGGATCGAGCCCAAGGGCGGCTGGGGCGCCGGCTCGGTGCAGCTGGTGGAGATCCCCACGGTCGATGAGACCTTCGACAACATCGTGGCGTTCTGGAACCCCAAGGAGAAGCCGCAGGCCGGCCAGGAGCTGCTGTACGGCTACAAGCTGTTCTGGGGCTCGGCCGCGCCCTCGCAGCCGCCGCAGGCGCACTGCGTGGCCACCCGCACCGGCCTGGGCGGCGTGGTGGGACAGAAGCGCAGCAAGTGGTCGCAGCGCTTCGCCGTGGATTTCGTCGGCGGCAAGCTGGCCGCGCTGGAAGCGGCCAACGCCAAGGTCGACCCGGCGCTGGAGATCCGCGGCGGCACGCTGGAGACGGTGTCGTGCCGGCCGCTGCGCGAGCTGCACGGCTACCGGGTGATGTTCGACGTGGTGCCGGAGAAGGAAGACAGCAGCCAGATCGATCTGCGCCTGTACCTCAAGGACGCCACCGGCTCCTTGAGCGAGACCTGGCTGTACCAGTTCAGCCCGCCGCCGGCGGCCGAGCGCAAGATCTACTGAGCCACGGGCGGCGAACCGCCGGCCATTGAAGCGCGGGACGCGCGATGCGTCCCGCTGTCCTGTCCGCACGCGCGACTGCGTTAACCGCAGTAAGCCACCGAAAGATGCCAGTGCAGCGGCATCGGGGGGACACGACCTGGGGCGCGCGCGGGCGGCGCGCCGGGTCGCGACCGGTGGGCTGAATGCGGTGCCGTGCCGGTCCATCGTGGCCGCGCGTTCCTGAAGGTCCGGTCCGCCCTGCGCCGCTGCGCATGGGCGGACGCCTGCAGGAAGGCGCGAGGCGATGCGTCAGGTTTCCCCACACTTGACGAAGGAATGCCCATGGCCGACCGATCGGTCCTGCTGTCGAGCAATTACAACGCCTGGCCCGAGCCGTTCAACGGCCAGGCCTACGCCTTCCTCAACGTGATCGCCCAGGTCGAGAACGCCGACCTGCTGATCCCGTCCGCCGCGCCGCATACGGCCGGGCGCGGGGTCAATCCCAGCGTGGGCTATCTTTGGAACGAGCTGCGCCACCGGGCGATGTCGCAGGCCTGGCGCCGGCTCGGCCGGCCGGGCCTGTCCAACGCCAGCCAGACCCAGGTCGGCCGCGACTACGACGTGTTCGTGTTCGTGTGCCAGTTCCCGCCCGAGCTGACCACGCTGGCGCGGATCAAGGGCTGGCGCGAGCGCTGCGGCAAGGCGTACTGCTACCTGCTCGAGGGCTGGCCCGAGCGTTTCCCGCACCAGGCGCAGGAGCTGCGCATGCTCGACGCGTTCGATCATGTGTTCGTGCTCAACGCCGAGAGCATCCCGGCGCTGCGCCAGTACACCTCCACGCCGATCTCCTTCCTGCCCAGCGCCTGCGACACGCTGCTGTCCTGCCCCTACCCCGAGGCGCCGCCGCGCAGCATCGACGTGCTCTCCCTGGGCCGGCGCATGCCCGAGCTGCACACCAAGCTCAGCGCGCTGGCCGCGCACGACGGCAACTTCTTCTACGTGCACGACGTGCTCAAGGCCGGCGCGGTCACCGACTGGGCCGAACACCGCGCCCAGTCGGCGGCGATGATCAAGCGCGCCAAGTACTTCATCGCCTACGACTTCACCGTGGACACCACCGGCGTGTTCAAGGGCGTACGCAAGAACGCGCTGGCCACGCGCTACTTCGAGGGCACGGCCGGCGGGGCGATCGTGCTGGGCTCGCGCCAGCACTGCCCGGAGTTCGACGACCACTTCGACTGGCCCGATGCGGTGATCGAGCTGCCGCCCGGCACGCCGGACGTGGGCGCGTTCCTGGCCGACCTGGGCAGCCAGAGCGCGCGCCTGGAGCAGGCGCGCGCGACCAATGTCAGCCAGGCCCTGCGCCGCCACGACTGGGCCCATCGCTGGGGCCAGCTGCTGGATGTGGCCGGCCTTCCCCGCAGTCCGCGTCTTCAACAACGGATCGAGCGACTGGCCCGCATGGCCGGCATGGTCGATGTCGCGCATGGCACGCCGCTGGTGCGTCGCCGCGACGTCGCCGTCTGATCGGGCAGTCCCCCTTGCGCGTTGCGGTCAGGGCCGCCCGTCGCGCCGTGCTTTCGCCGGCGCGGCCAGGACGCGCGAGCCATGACGTTTTCGCAGGAGACCAAGACGTGACGCGGAAGGAGCAGCAATGAAGGCAGTCATCCTGGCCGGTGGCCTGGGCACCCGCATCTCCGAGGAGACCTCCGTGCGGCCCAAACCGATGGTGGAGATCGGCGGCAGGCCGGTGCTGTGGCACATCATGAAGATGTACAGCCACCACGGCATCAACGACTTCATCGTCTGCCTGGGCTACCGCGGCGAGGTCATCAAGGACTTCTTCATCAATTACCACCTGATGGGCTCGGACATCACCTGCGACCTGGCCAGCAACACCACCACCCTGCACGACAGCCGCGCCGAGCCCTGGCGCGTGACCCTGGTGGACACCGGCGCGGACACCATGACCGGGGGGCGCCTCAAGCGGGTGATGCCTTACCTGAAGGACGAAGAGGCCTTCTGCCTGACCTATGGCGACGGCGTGTCCGACGTGGACATCGGCGCCGGCATCGCCCTGCACCGGCGCGAGGGCCGGCTGGCGACGGTGACCGCGGTGCAGCCGCCCGGCCGCTTCGGCGCGCTGCGGGTGGAGAGCGATGCGGTCACCGGCTTCCGCGAGAAGCCGGCCGACGGCGACGGCCTGATCAACGGCGGCTTCTTCGTGCTCTCGCCCAAGGTCGCCGACTTCATCGAGGGCGACGACACGGTGTGGGAGAGCGCGCCGCTGGAAGGCCTGGTCGAGCAGGGCCAGCTGAGCGTGTACAAGCACGAAGGCTTTTGGCAGCCGATGGACACCCTGCGCGACAAGAACTACCTCAACGATCTCTGGAACCACAACAAGGCGCCCT
Organism: Pseudoxanthomonas winnipegensis; assembly: GCF_030322905.1. Classification (NCBI taxonomy): domain Bacteria; kingdom Pseudomonadati; phylum Pseudomonadota; class Gammaproteobacteria; order Lysobacterales; family Lysobacteraceae; genus Pseudoxanthomonas; species Pseudoxanthomonas winnipegensis. Next base: position 4,246,583 of record NZ_CP095475.1, read on the forward strand.
GGCGCGTCTGGGAGTAAGCAACGATGCGCATCCTGATCACCGGCAACATGGGCTACATCGGGCCGGTCCTGGCCAGGCACCTGCGCCAGCGCTTCCCGCAGTCCTGGCTGGTCGGCGTGGACCGCGGCTGGTTCGCCCACTGCCTGTCGGACAAGCGCGGCCTGCCCGAGGTGGTGCTGGACGAACAGTGGTTCCGCGACGTGCGCGACCTGACCGCGCGGCAGCTGGCCGGCTTCGACGCGGTGGTGCACCTGGCCGCGGTGTCCAACGATGCGATGGGCAAGCGCTTCGAGCAGGTCACCGACCAGATCAACTGCAAGGCCAGCCTGTCGGTGGCTCGCGCGGCGGCCGAGGCGGGCGTGAAGCATTTCGTGTTCGCCTCCAGCTGCAGCGTCTACGGCGCCGCCGCCGACGGCACGCCGCGCTCGGAATCCAGCGCCGTGGCGCCGCTGACCGCCTACGCCCACTCCAAGATCGACACCGAGACCGGGCTGGCGGCGCTGGACACGGACATGACCGTCACCGCGCTGCGCTTCGCCACCGCCTGCGGCGCCTCGCCGCGCCTGCGCCTGGACCTGGTGCTGAACGACTTCGTCGCCGGCGCGGTGGCCAGCGGCAAGGTCGACGTGCTCTCCGACGGCACGCCGTGGCGTCCGCTGATCCACGTGCGCGACATGGCGCGCGCGATCGAGTGGGCGATCCAGCGCCCGGCCGCGCAGGGCGGCCGCTACCTGTTCGTCAACGCCGGCTCGGAGCGCTGGAACGTGCAGGTGCGCGACCTGGCCCGTGCCGTGGGCGCGGCCATCCCCACCGCCGAGGTCTCCATCTCGACCAATGCGCCGGCGGACAACCGCTCTTATCGCGTGGACTTCTCGCTGTTCGAGCGGCTGGCACCGGACCATCAGCCGATCGAGACGCTGGAAGGCACCATCGCCGAGCTGCGCGACGAGCTGCAGCGCACCGCCTTCTCCGACCGTAACTTCCGCCAGAGCGGCTTTATCCGCCTGCGCATCCTGGAAGGGCTGGTCGACAGCGGCGTGCTGGCGCCCGATCTGCGGGCGGCGGCATGAAGTTCCACAGCACGCCGCTGCATGGCGCCTATGTGATCGAGCCGGAGCAGCGCGGCGACGCGCGCGGCTGGTTCGCGCGGGTGTTCTGCGAGAAGGAAATGGCCGCGGCCGGGCTGGTGGACCGCTTCGTCCAGGTCAACAACTCCTACAACGCGCAGGCCGGCACGCTGCGCGGCATGCACTACCAGCTGCCGCCGGCCGCCGAGGTCAAGATCGTGCGCTGCGTGCGCGGTGCGCTGTGGGACTGCATCGTCGACCTGCGGCCGGATTCGCCCACGTACCTGAAGTGGCACGGGGTGGAACTGACGGCGGAGAACCGGCTGGCCTACTACGTGCCGCGCGGCTTCGCCCATGGCTTCGTCACGCTGGAGCCGGACACCGAGGCCTTTTACCTGGCCAGCGCGTTCTACGAGCCCAGCGCCGAGCGTGGGCTGCGCTGGAACGACCCGACCTTCGACATCCAGTGGCCGGCGCCGGGCCGGATCGTCTCGGACAAGGATGCGGCCTGGCCGGACTTCGACCCCACCTATCACGGCGTCGATCGGCTGATCGGCTACTGAGCCACGCTTCAAGGAGTTTCCCCCATGGTCATCGATCGACTGCTGCAGGCGCGACAGGCCGCCGGCACCCCCATCCGCGTCGGGCTGTACGGCGCCGGCTTCATGGCCAAGGGCATCGTCAACCAGATCGTGCATTCGGTGCCGGGCATGGTGCTGTCGGTGATCTGCAACCGCAACGTGGACAAGGCGCTGGCCGCCTTCGCCCTGGCCGGCGTGCAGGCGCGCGTGGTCGAGACCGGCCGCGCGCTGGCCGACGCCATCACCAGCGGCGTGCCCGCGGTCACCCACGACCCGGCGCTGCTGTACGAATGCGACCTGCTCGACTGCCTGGTCGATGCGACCGGCGCGGTGGAGTACGGCGCGCACATCTCGCTGGCCGCCATCGCCCACGGCCGCGACATGGTCACGATGAACGCCGAGCTGGACGGCACTCTCGGCCCGCTGCTCAAGCGCAAGGCGGATGCGGCCGGCGTGATCTTCACCGCCTGCGACGGCGACCAGCCCGGCGTGCAGATGAACCTGTTCCGCTTCGTCAAGTCGATCGGGCTGACGCCGCTGATGTGCGGCAACATCAAGGGCCTGCAGGACCCGTACCGCACGCCGACCACGCAGGCCGGCTTCGCCGCCAAGTGGGGCCAGGACCCGTACATGGTCACCAGCTTCGCCGACGGCACCAAGATCAGCTTCGAGCAGGCCATCGTCGCCAACGGCACCGGCATGTCGATCCTGCAGCGCGGCATGACCGGCTACGACCACCGTGGCCACGTGGACGAGCTGACCAAGAAATACGACATCGACGCGCTCAAGGCGGTTGGCGGCGCGGTCGACTACGTGGTCGGCGCGCTGCCCAGCCCGGGCGTGTACGTGCTGGCCAGTCACGACGATCCCAAGCAGCAGCACTACCTCAACCTCTACAAGCTGGGCGAGGGTCCGCTGTACAGCTTCTACACGCCGTACCACCTGTGCCATTTCGAAGTGCCGCTGTCGGTGGCACGCGTGGTGCTGCTGCGCGATGCGGTGCTGCAGCCGCTGGGCGGCCCGCTGGTCGAGGTGGTCGCCACCGCCAAGCGCGACCTGGCCGCCGGCGAGACGATCGACGCGCTGGGCGGCTACCTGACCTATGGCCAGTGCGAGCGCGCCGACGTGACCGCGCGCGACGCGCTGCTGCCGATGGGGGTGGCCGAGGGCTGCGTGCTCCGGCACGACGTGGCCAAGGACCAGGTGCTGACCTATGCCGATGTGGAGCTGCCGCAGGGGCGCTTGATCGATCGGCTGCGGGTCGAGCAGGCTGCGCTGTTCGAGCCCGCTGGGCAGGCCGCGACGGTCTGAGCGGCGTCGGGGTCGCCGGATCCGCGCGTGCGGCGTGTCGTGGTGCCGATGTGGATGCGGTAGATGAGGTCTGAGGCGATCTGGGCGGACGTCCATGGATCCCCGCGTTCGCGGGGATGGCGCCTTCTTCCCAAGCGCCGGCGCTCACCCTGGACGCGTCACTCCCGCGAACGCGGGAGTCCATGGACGTGCGCAACCGCGGCGCGGTGCGCCAGACCGATCAGCGCACCACCAGCACTGGCACGGTGCTGCGGGTCAGGACCTCGGCGGTCTGGCTGCCCAGCAGTACGCGGGTCACGCAGCGGCGGCCGTGCGAGGCCATCACCACCAGATCATTGCCGCGTGCCGCCATGGTCTCCAGGATGCCGTCGGCCGCATACCGGTCCAGCACATGGATCGGCTTGGCCTCCACCTCCATCGCCTCGGCCTGGTCCAGCGCCGGCTGCAGGATGGCGTTGGCGGCCTGCTCGCGCTCGGCCCGGTATTCGGGCCCGGATTCATAGCCCACCACCCAGCCCTGCGCATCGACCATGCCGCCGGCCCACGGCTCGGACACGGTCAGGATGTCGACCTTCGATCCCAGCTTCGCGGCCAGCTTTAGGCCGTGATCCAGTCCGCGCATCGACAGCTCCGAGCCGTCGATGGCAATAAGGATGCGTGTGTACATGGCAGGACCTCCAGCGCTACGGAGAAATCATTGAATACCTGCGGCCGCCGGAGATCCTTGATTAAGATCAACGTCTTTCGACGCACACAAAGGAACTAGGTGTGAAGACACTAGTCTCGTTGTCGCTGCTGTTAACTTTTCTCCCTGCGCTCTCAATTAGGGCACAAACCTCATGCAATACCCGCGACATCATCGTGGTTGAGATCGACAACGATGGAGGCGGAATGGAAAGGCTCAAATTCAATGGCGAAGCCATTGCGCCGCCCGCAGCATTCGACGAGTTCCACAAGCGATGCGCAAAAATCACCGTCGTTCTCGCCACACCGCGTGTGCGCCTGTCGCAACTGCAGGCTTTTCCCTTCTTCCTCGGAAAGATCGGGGTTCCGGTCGATGAGACTAACTTCTTCATCTTCGAGGCCGATCCATCCAATCCCCAAGCAAGAGGGATGACATATCTAAAAAACTTCAAGACCATCCCTTTTACCCGTGACCCTCGAGAACTTTTGAGGATCACCGCTTCGCCGCCTAAACAGAACGACTTCCGATAACGCAGTCGCTCAGTCGTTGCGCTCAAGCCGGCGACAGATTCGCGTAAGCCAGCACGAGCCACTTGGCCCCCTCGTCGAACTGCACCTGCACCCGCGCATGCGCGCCCGCCCCCTCATAGTCGATGACCACCCCGGCCCCGAACTTCGGATGCGACACATTGGCGCCCAGCTTGAGCGCCGGCACCTCCAGCGCCGCATGCCCCCCCGCACCCCGCATCGCCCCCAGCGACGCCGGCCGCGACACCTGCACCTTGGGCCGCACCTCGTTGAGCAGCTCGCGCGGGATCTCGCGCAGGAAGCGCGAGGGCACGTTGTAGTTGTCCATGCCGTGGATGCGGCGCGACTCGGCGTAGGCCAGCACCAGCTTCTGCCGCGCTCGGGTGATGCCGACGTAGGCCAGGCGCCGCTCCTCCTCCAGCTTGCCCGGCTCCTCGACCGAGCGCGCGCTGGGGAACAGCCCGTCCTCCAGCCCGACCAGGAACACCAGCGGGAACTCCAGCCCCTTGGCCGAATGCAGCGTCATCAGCTGCACCCCGTCCTCGCCGGCCTGGGCCTGGCCCTCGCCCGCCTCCAGCGCCGCGTAGGACAGAAACGCCACCAGCTCGTCCATGCTCTGCGCCGCATCGGGCGTGTCGTCCAGCTCCAGCGGATTGACCTCGGCGCGGGCGAAGCGCGAGGCCACCGAGACCAGTTCGTCCAGGTTCTCGGTGCGCGACTCGGCGTCCAGCCCGCCCTTGTTCTCACGGGCCCAGTGCTCGCGCAGCGCCGAGCGCGCCAGCACGTGGTCGATCTTGTCCTTCAGGTCCAGCGCGGCGGTTTCCTCGCCCAGCGCCTGGATCAACTGCACGAACGCGGCCAGCGCGTTGCGCGCGCGCCCGGCCAGGTCGCCGCCCTGCGCGGCCTGGCGCGCGGCGTCCCACAGCGACAGCGACGCGCCGCGGGCCACGCGCCGCACCTCGTCCAGGGTGCGCTCGCCGATGCCGCGCGGCGGCGTGTTGACCGCGCGTTCGAACGCGGCGTCGTCGGCGCGGTTGGCGACCAGGCGCAGGTAGGCCAGCGCGTCCTTGACCTCGGCGCGCTCGAAGAAGCGCATGCCGCCGTAGACGCGGTACGGCACCTGTTCGGCCAGCAGGGCCTCTTCCAGCGCGCGCGACTGGGCGTTGCTGCGGTAGAGCACGGCCACCTCGCCGTAGCTGCCGCCCTCGCGCACCCACTGGCGCGCGCGCTCGACCACGTAGCGCGCCTCGTCGACCTCGTTGTAGGCCGCGTAGAGGTCGATCGGATCGCCCTGGCCGGCATCGGTCCACAGCTGCTTGCCGATGCGGTCGGGGTTGTGCGCGATCACCGCGTTGGCCGCGCCCAGGATGTTGGCGGTGGAGCGGTAGTTCTGCTCCAGGCGGATGGTCTGGGCGCCGGGGAAGTCGTTGAGGAAGCGCTGTACGTTCTCCACCTTGGCCCCGCGCCAGCCGTAGATGGCCTGGTCGTCATCGCCGACCACGAACACCTGCCCGCTGTCGCCGGCCAGCAGGCGGATGAAGCCGTACTGGATGGCGTTGGTGTCCTGGAACTCGTCCACCAGCAGCTGACCGAAGCGGCGCCGGTAATGCGCCAGCAGCGCCGGGGTGTCGCGCAACAGTTCGTGCGCGCGCAGCAGCAGCTCGGCGAAATCCACCAGCCCGGCGCGGTCGCAGCGCGCCTGGTACTCGGTATAGGCGGCGACCATGGCGCTGAGCCATTCGTCGCGGCCCTCGGGCTGGATGTGCTGGGGGCGGCGGCCCTCGTCCTTCTGCTGGTTGATCCACCAGGCGATCTGGCGCGGCGGGTACTTGCCCTCGTCCAGCTCCAGCGCCTGGGCCACGCGCTTGACCAGACGCTGCTGGTCGTCGGAGTCCAGTACCTGGAAGCCTTCGGGCAGCCGCGCTTCGTTGAAGTGCAGGCGCAGCAGGCGGTGGGCCAGGCCGTGGAAGGTGCCGATCCACATGCCGCGGCTGCCGTTGCGCAGCTGCGCGTCGGTGCGATGGCGCATCTCGGCGGCGGCCTTGTTGGTGAAGGTCACCGCCAGGATGCCGTGGGTGGGCACGCCCAGGACCTCGTTCAGCCAGGCAATGCGGTGGGTGAGCACCCGCGTCTTGCCCGAGCCGGCGCCGGCCAGCACCAGGTAATGCCCCGAAGGGGCGGACACGGCCTCGCGCTGGGCCGGATTGAGATCGTCGAGCAGGTGGGAGACATCCATTGCCCGCCCATTCTACCGGGGCCGTCCTCAGGCCTTGAGAAAACGGAACTCCTCCCGGTGGGAGCAACTGTCTCCAAAATCTCAGCGGCCTGTCTGTAGAGCGGAGCTTGCTCCGCTGCTTTTCGGCCGGATCATGGGAAAGCCCCAGCGGAGCAAGCTCCGCTCTACAGGTGGGAGCCGCCATGGCGGCGAGGGGCTTTGCCGGGAATGCCTCATCGCCGGCATGCCGGCTCCCACCGGGCGCGCCGTCGCGCCGGCAGAGGCGTTGAAGGCTGTCGGCTCAGGCCATCGCGGGGCGCGGCTGGGCGCAGTAGCTGCGCAGGTAGTCGGCGTGGGTCGGCAGGCGGGCGACGGTCTGTTCGACCTGCTGGTGGATGCCGTCCAGGAAGCGCGCCAGCTCGGCATCGTCCATCAGGTCGGCGACCGGGTGGTACTGCGCCGGCGCGATGCCTTGGCCCAGCATCACTTGGATCCAGGAGTTCTCGGCGAACAGCTCGTTGGGCACATGGAACACGCGGCCGGTCTGGGCGAACAGGTCGATCCGGTGCCGCAGCGTGGCCGGGATGTCCATCTGCGCGCAGGCCCGCCAGAACGGCGTGTCGCGGCGCCGGGTCACGTGGTAATGCAGGATCACGAAGTCGCGGATGTGGACCATCTCGGCCTCGGTCTGCGCGTTGTATTCGTCGATGTCCACCTGGCGGATCACATGCGGGAAGGACTGCAGCAGCCGGGTCAGGTTGCGCGAGACCAGATGGATGTTGGTCGACTCCAGCGGCTCCAGGAAGCCGCTGGCCAGGCCGAGGGCCACGCAGTTGCGCTTCCAGGTGACCTGGCGCTGGCCGGGGGTGAAGCGCAGCGGGCGCGGTTCGAACAGCGGCGGGCCTTCCAGGTTGTCCAGCAGCGCCGCGCGCGCGGCCTCCTGGTCCATGAAGCGGCTGGAATAGACGATGCCGTTGCCGACGCGGTGCTGCAGCGGGATGCGCCACTGCCAGCCGGCCGGGCCGGCCATCGAGCGTGTGTACGGCACCGGCGGGGCGACCGATTCGGTCTGCACGGCCAGCGCGCTGTCGGCGAACAGCCAGTGCGACCAGTCCTCGAAGGCGACCCCCAGCGTCTGCCCCAGCAGCAGCGAGCGGAAGCCGGTGCAGTCGATGAACAGGTCGCCCTCCACGCGCGTGCCGTCCTCCATCACCAGCGCGGCGATGTCGCCCTGCGCGCTGGTCTGGACGGTGGCGATCCTGCCCTCGATGCGGCGGGCGCCGAAGCCCTCGCTGAAGCGGCGCAGGAACCGGGCGTACAGGCCGGCATCGAGATGGAAGGCGTAGTTCATGCCGTTGCGCGCCAGGTGGGCGAAGCGCTGCTCCTGCGCGGCGCGCAGCTCCAGGCAGTAGTCGCCGTAGTCGCGCGCCAGCCCGCGCTGGCGGCCCTTCATCCAGAAATGCTGGAAGCCGGCGGTCCAGTGGTCCTTGCCGGTGGTGCCGAAGGAATGGATGTAGTCCTGGCCGGGTTCGCGCCAGCCTTCGAACTGGATGCCGAGCTTGATCGTGGCGCCGGTGGCGGCCATGAACGCCTGCTCGTCGATGTCCAGCAGGCGGTGGAAGGTCACCAGCGTAGGGATGGTGGCCTCGCCCACGCCGACCGTGCCGATCTCCTCGGACTCGACCAGGGTGATGTCCAGCACCTTGCCCAGGGTGCGCGAGAGGGCCGCGGCGGCCATCCAGCCGGCGGTGCCGCCGCCGGCGATGACCACGCGCTTGACCGGGCGAGGCTGCGAACTGTTCGTCATGCGGCTCGATTCCTCGTGGCGCTCAGCGGTTGAGCCGCTGCAGCAGGCGCGCGCGCAGCTCGCGCGCGCGGATGTCGTCCATCGGCGCCAGCGCGCCGCGTGCCTCGGGCGCGATGTGCGCCACCGTCTCGGCATCGGCGTCGAACACGTAGTGGCGGAACACCTCGCGCCAGTGTTCGCGCTCGTGCGTGGGCAGATCGCGCACGCTCAGCAGCGCCAGCATCAGCGCGTTCATCGGCGAATCCATATAGGCCGGGCTGCGCCGCCACCAGTAGTTCACCAGGATGTTGAACGGCGCCAGGCCTTCCATGTGGTGCCACCACAGCGAGGGGATCAGCACCGCGTCGCCGGGCTCCAGCACCGCGACCTGCGCGTGGCGCAGCGCCTCGGCGAAGCGCGGATGGGCTTCGAGGTCGGGAGCGGCGAAGTCCACCAGGCTGATCGCCTGCCCGGCCGGCGTGCGGTCCAGCGGGCCGATGTACAGATTGGCCAGCTGCTCGGGCGGGAACAGCGTGACCCGGCGGCGGCCCGCCACCACGCAGGCGATGTTGTCGGGGATGTCCTGGTGCGCGGCGATGCGGGTGCGGTTGCCGATCCAGATGCTGGCCAGCGGCACGCGGCCCCCCAGGTCCAGATCGTTCTCGGCGCGGAAGCCCGGCAGCCAGGTATCGATGGTCGTCGAGCCGACATAGATCGCCGGCGGCGCGGGCGCGTGCAGGTAGCCCAGCAAGGTGTCCAGCACCACCGGCAGCGGCACGCGCTCCTGGCGGAAATTGAAGCCCTGCTGCCCGTCGGTATAGAAGAAGCGGCCGCCGGTCTCGGGCGCGGCCACGGTGGCGACCACCGGGTCGGGGCGCGCGAAGCGGCGCAGATAGGCCACCGCCTCCTGCGCCGACGCCGCACCGGCCCTGGCCATCGGCCAGTCGGCCACCACGCCACGCAGCACCAGCGGCTGATCGGAGGCCAGCAGCTCGGGGCCGAGCGTGTCGGCGCGCAGGCCGTGGCGTTCCTCGATCGGGCGCGGCGTGGCGGGCTGCATCACGCGCCCTGCTCGAGGCGGCCGATCAGGTCGCGCAGATGCGTCATCGAGGCCAGCGCCATGTAGACCGGCTCCAGATGACCCGCGCGCGACAGCGCCTGCAGCGCCTCGCCGTCCAGCGCGCGCAGGCGCTCCTCGTGGATGGTGTAGCAGCCGCGCAGATGGATCTCCTGCCCGCCCGTCAGCTTCACGTCCAGCACGAACGACTCCAGCAGCTCATGCGACAACAGCGCCTGGATGAAGGCACCATTGCCGGCCAGCCCGTCATGCAGGGTGCGCAGCAGCGCGACCATGTGCTGCAGCAGCGGCGCATGGCCGCCGTGCTCGAGGAACAGGGGCTCGCCCTGCGGATCGATGCGCGGATGTTCAAGATCCACGTGCAGCATCGGCTCGCCCTGCGCGTCGTGCCCGATCGCGAACGGCTGGCGCTCGACCGCCATCGGCACGTAGTGGGCATCCCAGCGATCGCCGCGCAGGAACAGGTTCTGCCCCGGCTGCAGGCCCAGCAGCGCCAGCGGATGGAACACGCCCTGGGCGTCCTTCTGGAACACGATCGGGTAATAGGCCTGCAGCGCGCGGAACTCGCCCGGGAAGGTCACCACCGACATCGCCGCATCGTCCACCCCCGCGCCGTGGCGGGTGGAGACGCGCAGGTCGCGATGGTCGATGTTGTTGAGCAGGGCGTGACGCGGCATCGGCATTCCTGAGAATCAGAGACGGGGCAGGCCATGGGCCTTGATGTGCTCGACCAGCGCGCGATGGCTGGGCAGCGCCGGCAGCATGCGCTGCACCAGCGCCGCGCTTTCGGCGAAGCAGGCCTGCGCGGCCTGCAGGTCTTCCGAGCGCCGCGCGGGACGGGAGTGCGGACGGGCGCCCATGCCGTAGAGGATGTACTGCCAGCTGGCCGAAGGAAAGATCTCCTCGCTGCGCGGAAAATCGCTGCGCGAGGGCGACTGATGGCGCCACAGCTGCAGCAGCTCGCGCAGGCGCGGCGGCAGGCTGGCGTCCTCGCGATGCGCCTGCCAGTAGGGCGTGGGCCGGCGGCTGAGCACGTAGTGCAGCTTGAGGAACTCGATCACCCGCTGCCAGCGGTAGGCGAAGGTCTCGTTGAAGCGCGCGGCCAGCAGATCCATCTGCGCGCGCGTGGCCGGCATCTCGTCGGCCAGGCGCGCGGCGGCCAGTTCCACCAGCACCAGCGAGGAGGCCTCCAGCGGTTCGACGAAGCCGCTGGCCAGGCCGACGGCCACGCAGTTGCGGTGCCAGGCCGTGGGCCGATAGCCCGGCTGGAGATCGATCCGCCGCGCCGGCGGCAGCGTCGCCGCGGCGGGGCCGCCGCTGGCTTGGATATAGGCCCGCAGATCCGCTTCGGCCTCCTCATCGGAGGTGAACGCGCTGCTGTAGACATGGCCGACGCCACGCCGCGCCGACAGGCCGATGTCCCAGATCCAGCCGGCGCGCTGGGCGGTGGACAGCGTCTGGCAGGCGATCGGCGCATTCGGGTCCGCATAGGGCACCTGCAGGGCCAGCGCGCGATCGTTGAACAGGATGTCTTCGACGCCGACCGGCGCGATGCCGTAGTGCGCGCCCAGCAGCAGCGCGCGCAGGCCCGTGCAGTCCACGAACAGGTCGCCTTGCAGCGCGGGCTGGTCGCGCACCGCCAGCGCGGCGATGTCGCCGTTCTCGTGACTGAGCACCGCGTCCATGTGGCCGACGACGTGCTGCACGCCGAGGCGTTCGACGCAGTGCTGGCGCAGGAAGGCGCCGAGCCGGGTCGCGTCCAGGTGATAGGCATAGTTGGCCACCGCGGCGTATTCCGGGGTGGCGAACTGCTTCGGCCCGCGCCCGGCATCGCACAGATGCGGCTGGAAGCAGGCCAGATGCGCGAAGGGCACCTCGCCCTGCGCCGCCCAGGCCACGGCCAGCTGCGTCTCGCCATAGCCCTTGGGCAGGGTGAAGGGATGGGTGTAGCGATCGTGCGCGCCGCCATCGACCCAGCCGACGAACTGCGAGCCCTGCTTGAAGGTCGCATCGCAGGCGCGCACGAAGTCCGCCTCGCCCACGCCGATCCGGCGCAGCGTGTCGCGCATGGTCGGCCAGGTGCCCTCGCCGACGCCGATCGCCGGCACGTCCGGCGACTCGAGCACGCTCACCCGCAGGGTGGGGCCGTGGCGATCGCGATGCTCGGCGGCGATCAGTCCGGCCGTCAGCCAGCCGGCCGAGCCGCCGCCCACGATCACCACATGCCGGATTGCCTCGTCCATCGCGCTTCCCGAACCTTCAGCCTGCCTATCAAACGCGACGGGCCACTGGTTTGCCAGTGGCCCGTGCGCCGCGTCCGCCCGCCACGCGGCATTTCCTGCAACGCCTCTACTCACCTCACCTCGTCGTTCCCGCGAAGGCGGGAACCCAGCGACTTGGCGCGGAGCGCCGAAGGCACTGGATTCCCGCTTGCGCGGGAATGACGGTTCAGCGTGCGCTTAGAACTTGTAGCGCGCGCCGAACATGTAGCGCGGCCCGAACTGCTCCAGCGAATACACCTGGTGCTTGTTGCGTCCGTGCACGCGGGTGGACTCGTCGGTCACGTTGATGCCTTCCAGCGACACGCTGAAGTGGTCGTTGATCTCGTAGCTGAAGCTGAGATCCAGCTGGCCATAGGCTTCGACGTAGAGCGGGTTGTCGCCCTTGCCATCGCCCAGGGCGCTGAGGAACTCGTCGCGCCAGTTGTACGCCGCGCGTGCCTGCCACGGGCCCTTGTCGTAGAACACCACGAAGTTGGCCGTGTCGCTCAGGCCGGTCAGCGCGAACTGGGTGCCCAGCACGCCGTTGTTGTAGGTCAGGCCCGAATCGACCTTGGTGTAGTTGGCCGCCACACCGAAGCCGGTCTCGCCGAACACGTGCTGGATGTTGAACTCCCAGCCATCGAGCTTGTCCGAGCGGTTGTTGACCGGCTTGGAGATGTTGAACGCCAGCACCGGGTCGCCCGGCTGGCCGACGATGCTGCCCGTGGCCGCGTTCACGCCCGGATCGCCGTCGTGGTTGGCGAAGATGTAGTCGCGGATGCAGGGACGGTCGGTCTGCGCGCAGCCGGCGGCCACGGCCTCGTTCCAGTACGCGCCACCGGCCGGGGTGTACAGATCCGGGATCGGGGTCTCGCGCTGGGTCTGGCGGGCGATGAAGTTGTCGATCTTCTTGTAGAAGTAGCCAACCGAGACATAGCTGCCCTCGGCGTAGTACCACTCCCAGGACAGGTCCAGATTCCTGGACACCAGCGGCTTGAGCGCCGGGTTGCCCGAACCGCCACCGCCGCCGTCGTAGCGCGCCGGGCTGCCGAGCGTCTGCGCGGCATTCAGGTCGCCCCAGTTCGGACGGCCGATGGTCTTGCCGGCGCTGAAGCGCAGCTTCATATCGCCGGTCAGGTCCAGGGCCAGGTCCAGGTTCGGCAGCCAGTACTTGTAGTCGCCGCCCAGGGTGTAGAACTCGTTGCCCTGGTAGACCAGATTGAACTCGTTGGCGCTGGCCCAGTTGACCGCCACAGGCGCCGGCTGCAGCGCCGAGGCGGTGACCTTGGTGTCCTCGTAGCGCACGCCGACGGCCACGCTCAGCGGCATGGACAGATCAAAGGTGTTGCTCCACTCCAGGTAGGCGCTGTGCGACTTCTCCTGCACGCGGCTGTCGCCCACCGTGCGGCTGGCCGAGCTGCCCGGCACCGCGGCGCCGGAATAGTCGGTCGAGGCCAGATAGTCCTCCGGCACGCCCAGGCCGGCGTTGGTGCGGGCGTTGGCCGCGGCCTGGCGCATGGCCTCGAAGTCGAACAGGAAGAACGCATCGGAGAAGGCCGGGCTGTTGGCGCCGCCGCCGTCGAAGTAGTCGCCCATGTGCGCCAGCTTGAACAGCGAGTCGTCATAGGCGCCCGGGCCGGCGGGCACGTTGCCGCCCCAGGTATCCAGCTGCACGTTGGTGAAGGCCGAGCGGTTCTTGTACTCGGTGCTGGACACGCCGAAGTTCAGCTTGGAGTAGTCCTCGAACTGGAACTGCCCCGAGAGCTGGCCCTGCTTGATCTTGGCCTTCTGGTAGTCGTTGCGGAACACCGAGCCGGTGGCCTGCATCATCGACGGGTCGATCTCGCTCATGCCGGGCGGCAGGTTGAGCATCAGGATCGGGAAGTCGCCGCTCATGTCGAAGCCGGCGCCCTGGCGGAAGAAGCCGGCGGTGGACATGGTGTTGCTGGAGCCGTACGGGCTGTCCGGACGCGACTCGGCGCTGGAGTCGTGGTAGTCGAAGTTCAGGCTGAAGCTGTCGGTCACCCGCCAGTCGACGTTGAAGCCCAGCGACTTGTTCTCGTGCACCACGGCGGTCTTGGACGCGCCCATGGCCAGGTCCGAGCAGCCCGGGTCGGTCGCGCCACCCGGATAGACGCGCGGCGTGCAGCCGTAGGTCTCGTGATAGGTCAGCGGCGAGGAGCCGGAGCCATTGGTCCACGAACTCTGATCCGGCGTGAAGTTGAACCACACCGACATGTCGTTGCGCGCCGACTGGATCTTGTTTTCCGAGTAGGTGTAGTCGAGCGTGGCGGTCAGGTTGTCGGTCGGGGCGAACTGGAAGGCCAGCTGGCCGTTGGTGCGCTGGCGATGCACCGAGTTGACCGAATAGCCCAGGCTCTGCGGCATCGAATACACATCGTTCGGGCCCGGACGGTTGGTGACGTTGGGCGAGGCGGCCAGCGCGGCGTTCGGGCCGCCCACGCCATTGGCCTGCGGGGTATCGATGTAGGTCTGCCAGCCGTTGCCCGGCGCGACCTGGGCCAGGGCCGACCCGGACTCGCGGTCCTGGCGGCTGGCGCTCAGCGAGATGCCGAAGCGGTTGTCGGCCCAGGTGTTGCTGAAGATGCCGGAGATTTCCGGCGTGACGGTCTTGCCTTCGTAATGGCCCGGCAGATCGTCGTCGGAGGTGTCCACCACGCCCTTGACGCCGGCGCTGGCGTGGAAGCCCGGGTTCTCCAGCGGACGGGAGGTCTTGATGTTGATCGTCGCGCCGATGCCGCCGGCCGGGGTGCTGGCGCGGCTGGTCTTGTAGACCTCCACCGCCGAGATCGCCTCGGAGGCCAGATCGGAGAACTCGAACGCGCGGCCGCCGGTGGCGGTCGGCATCTGGCGGCCGTTGAGCAGCACCAGGTTGAAGTCCGGGCCGACGCCGCGCACGGTGACCTTGGAGCCTTCGCCGTTGCTGCGGTCGATGGACACGCCGGTGATGCGCTGCAGGGACTCGGCCAGGTTGGTGTCCGGGAACTTGCCCATGTCCTCGGCCACGATGCCGTCGACCACACCCTGCGAATCGCGCTTGAGGTTGGCCGATGACATCATGCTCTGGCGGATGCCCTTGACCTGCACGGCGTCCAGGTTGGTGGCATCGGTGTTGGACTGCGCGCTGGCGTTGCCAGGCGTGGCCTGCGCGGCCGAACTGGCCGGCGCTTGATTCGATTCCGGCGCGGTCTGCGCGGCGGCCGTCGCGGACAACGCGACCAGCATCGCCGACACCAGCAACCGCCGACGCGGCATGGCAACCATCTGCTTCATACGACCCTCCCCAGGTGCGGATATGACGAATGCCGTCCGAGCCCTTGAATTCAGGTCTCGTACACGGCAGGTGCGCCGTTTTGTCAGAGGGTGACAGCGCTGTCACGCCGCATCGCAGCACCGCGCCGCAGGGGCATGCGCCGCCATCGGAAGCGGACGCGGATGGCGCCGGCGGCAAAGGCCCGCCACGCGGGGCTGGAATCGTTTACGTTCCGTTAGGAAGCGATGACAACGTTGGTCACCGGCGCGAATGGCGCCGTGGCGCTCAGTGCGCGGCGCGTTGCGCGGATTGCGCGCCCTGCATCAGGCGGTCGGTCCAGGCGATGCCGATGGCCGACAGGATGAAGACGCAGTGGATGATGGTCTGCCACAGCACGCCCTGCGGGGTGAGCGTGGAGCAGCCGGTGGTGCCGATGGCGCTGGCCGCGGTGGCGCTGGCCAGCAGCTCGGGCGAGCAGAACGGCAACCCGCCCAGCGCCCCGGCGGCGATGAAGGTCTTGAGCAGGTGGATCGAGGAGATGCCGATGATCGCCATCGCCAGCTTGACCTTGAGCACGCTGGCGTTGACGTGGCTGAGCCACTCGGGCTGGTCGGGATGGCCTTCCAGCCCCAGGCGCGAGACGAAGGTCTCGTAGCCGCCCACGATCACCATCACCAGCAGGTTGGAGATCATCACCACGTCGATCAGCCCCAGCACGATCAGCATGATCTGCTGCTCGCCCAGGCTGGGCGCCTCGTGGATCAGGTGCCACAGCTCCTTGCCGAACAGGAACACGTAGACGCACTGGGCCAGGATCAGCCCCAGGTACAGCGGCAGCTGCAGCCAGCGCGAGGCGAAGATCAGGCCGGCGATGGGGTTGAGGCGGGCGGGCGGCTGGGGCGACATGGCGGAACGATTCGTCTCGTGGGCGCGGCAGCGTAGCCAGCCGCCCATGACACTGCCAAGCGAAGCCGCGCCGTAGACTCGGCTTCTTTCAGCACTGTAAGGAACCGGCGCGATGATCGACCTGTACTACTGGCCCACGCCCAACGGGCACAAGATCACCCTGTTCCTGGAGGAAACCGGGCTGGACTACACGATCAAGCCGGTGGATATCGGCAAGGGCGACCAGTTCGCCGCCGAGTTCCTGGCCATCTCGCCCAACAACAAGATGCCGGCCATCGTCGACCACGCGCCGGCCGACGGCGGCGCGGCGCAGAGCGTGTTCGAGTCCGGCGCGATCCTGCTGTACCTGGCCGAGAAGACCGGCGCCTTCCTGCCGACCGAGCCCCGCGCGCGGATCGAGGCGCTGGAGTGGCTGTTCTGGCAGGTGGGCGGACTGGGGCCGATGCTCGGCCAGAACCACCACTTCAACCAGTACGCGCCGGAGAAGATCCCCTACGCGATGGACCGCTACACCAACGAGACCCGGCGCCTGTACGGCGTGCTGGACAAGCGCCTGGACGGGCGCGACTTCATCGCCGGGGACTATTCCATCGCCGACATGGCGGCCTATCCGTGGATCGTGCCGCATGCCAAGCAGAAGATGGACCTGGTGGACTTCCCCAACGTGGCGCGCTGGTTCGACGCCATCAGCCAGCGCCCGGCGACCGCACGCGCCTACGCCCTGGGCCCGCAGGTCAATCCCGCCCTGGGCGAACCGCTGACCGAGGAACAGCGCCGGCACATGTTCGGCCCGCGGTAAACCTTCCGCGCGGTGGAAGCCGCTTGCTCGGTGGGAGAACGGTCTGTCAGTTCAAGCCGCGGCCTTCTTGTAGAGCGGAGCTTGCTCCGCTGCTCTTCGTTCGGTTTGTGGGGAAAGCCCCAGCGGAGCAAGCTCCGCTCTACAGGGGGGAGCCGCCAAGCAAGCGCATGTGGCATCGACGATCATGTCCACATGAAGCCCGCTCCTCCCCTCGTTCCCAGGCCACTCACCCTCGACGCCATCACCGGCGATGCGCCGCTGAGCGGCCCGAGCCTGCTCAAGCCCACCCTGTCGCCCGACGGCGCGCGCGTGGCCTATCTGCGCGGCCGCGACGGCGCGCGGCACCGGCTGGACCTGTGGTGCTACGAGGTCGCGGCCGGCGAACACCGGCTGCTGGTCGATGCCGACCACGTGCTGCCGCCAGGCGGGGAACGGCTCAGCGCCGAGGAAGCCGCGCGCCGCGAGCGCCAGCGCATCGCCGCCTACAGCGGCATCGTCGACTACCAGTTCTCGCAGGACGGCGCGCGGCTGCTGTTCCCGGTGGGCGGCGCGCTCTACCTCTACGACCTGCGCGCGGCGCCCGCGCAGGCGGTGCGGACGCTGACGCACGCCGAGGAAGGCTTCGCCACCGATGCGCGCTTCTCGTCGCGCGATGGCTTCGTCGGCTTCATCCGCGGACGCGACCTGTGGGTGGTGGACCTGGCCGACGGCGCGCAGCACCGGCTGACCCACGACGGCGACGCGGTCATCGGCAACGGCGTGGCCGAGTTCGTCGCCGACGAGGAGATGGGGCGCCACACCGGCTACTGGTGGGCCCCGGACGACAGCGCGCTGGCGTTCGCGCGCATCGACGAATCTCCGGTGCCGCTCAAGCAGCGCAGCGAGATCCACGCCGACCGCACCGTGGTGGTCGAGCAGCGTTATCCGGCCGCGGGCGAGCCCAATGTGCGGGTGGGGCTGGGCGTGATCGCGCCCCGCGCGGGCGCGGCGCCGCGCTGGATCGACCTGGGCGACGAGGCGGACTTCTATCTGGCGCGGGTGACCTGGCGCGATGCGCAGCGCCTGACCTTCCAGCGCCAGTCGCGCGACCAGCAGCGCCTGGACCTGATCGAGCACGATCTGCGCACCGACGCGCAGCGCACCCTGATCACCGAGACCTCGCCGACCTGGGTGCCGCTGCACGATGCGCTGCACTTCCTCGCCGACGGGCGCTTCGTGTGGGCGTCCGAACGCAGTGGCTTCCTGCATCTGTCGCTGCACGAGGAGGACGGCAGGCTGCGCACGCCGCTGACCGCCGGCGCCTGGCCGGTCGACGCGCTGCTCGGCGTCGATGCGGCGCGCGAGCAGGTGTACTTCAGCGCCGGCATGCGCGACGGCGAGGCGGCGCCGACCCAGGCCCATGCGTTCGCCGTGTCCTTCGACGGCGGCGCACCGCAGGCGCTGACGCGGGAGACGGGCGTGCACGCGGTGAGCTTCGCGCGCGATGCCAGCGTGTTCGTCGATCACTGGTCCAGCCCGTCGGTGCCGCCGCAGCTGGTCCTGCATCGCGCCGACGGCACGCCGCTGGCCGCGCTGCTGGCCAACGACCTCGACGATCCCCGCCATCCGTATGCGCCCTACCGCGCCGCGCATCGCCCGCCACGGTTCGGCACCTGCCTGGCCGCCGACGGCGTCACGCCGCTGCATACCAGCCTGCTCCTGCCGCCCGGCTTCGACCCGGCGCGGCGCCACCCGGTGATCGTGCACGTCTACGGCGGCCCGGCGGCGCAGACGGTGACCGAGAGCTGGCCCACGCGCGGCGATGCCTGGCTGGACCAGGTCCTGGCCCAGCGCGGCTACGTGGTCTTCAGCGTGGACAACCGCGGCACGCCGCGGCGCGGGCGCGCGTTCGGCGGCGCGCTGTACGGGCGGCAGGGCACGGTCGAGGTGGACGACCAGTGCGCGGCGGTGGACTGGCTGCGCGCGCAGCCCTGGGTCGACCCGGCGCGCATCGGCGTGTACGGCTGGTCCAACGGCGGCTACCTGACGCTGATGCTGCTGGCGCGCGCGCCGCAGCGGTTCGCCTGCGGCGTGGCCGGCGCCCCGGTGGTCGACTGGGCGCTGTACGACACCCACTACACCGAGCGCTACATGGGCCATCCGCGCGACAACGTCGAGGGCTACGCCCAGGCCAGCGTGCTGACCCATGTAGCGGGTATCGCCCCCAGCGCGCTGTTGCTGCTGCACGGCATGGCCGACGACAACGTGCTGTTCTCCAACGCCACCGCCCTGATGAGCGCCCTGCAGGCGCGCGGCACCGCCTTCGAACTGATGGCCTTCCCCGGCGCCCGGCACGGCCTGCTCGGACACGACGCGCGGTTCCGCTACCGGATGATGGAAGACTTCTTCGCGCGCAAGCTGGGCGTTGGCAGCGCAGGCTGACGGCTTCAGCCATCCGCTCCGCCCCCTCCCTTGCGCGTAGCGCAGGGGAGGGCCGGGGTGGGGTGCTTTTGCTCTTGCTTCGGAGGCTTGCCCGGGAAAGCCCCGACCCCTCCCCATCCCTCCCCTGCGCTACGCGCAAGGGAGGGGGCCGCGAGTCGGCGACTTCCCGACCCTGACTCTGCTTCGCCCCCTCCCTTTCGCCGAAGGCGAAGGGGAGGGTTGGGGTGGGGTGCTTTTGCTGTTGCTTCTGTGGCTTACCCGGGAAAGCCCCAACCCCTCCCCATCCCTCCCCTGCGCTACGCGCAAGGGAGGGGGCCTATGGTTGCCTCCGCCCACAGCAGTGCGTAGCGTCGCCGCACTCTCCTTGCCTGCCAGGTGTCGTCCATGATCAAGCCGCTGGTGTTCGCTCTTGCCCTGGCGCTGTGCGCGCCGCTGCCCGGCGCGGCGGCCAAGGCCACCTCGCCGGCCGCGCCGGCCTGGGTCGCGCGCAGCAACACCTACGCCGAGGCGCTGCTGGAGGCGCAGGCGGCCTTCATGCCGGAGATGGCGAGCCAGGTGGGCCTGTCGGCCTACGACGCGCGGGTCGCCGATCTGGGGCCCAACCAGCCGGCGCGCTATCGCGCCGCGATGATCGCGGCGCGCGCCAGGCTCCAGGCCGCGCTGCAGACCGAGCGCGATGCCAACGTGCGCCAGGACCTGCAGATCCTGCTGCACGCGGTGGACATGGAACTCCAGGGTAGTCAGCTCAACGAGGCGCTGCTGCTGCCGTGGGTCGACGCACCGCAGTCGGTGTTCAACGGCATCAACAACCTGCTCTCCGACCAGGTGCCGCCCGCGCGCCGGGCCAAGGCGCTGGACCGGCTGAAGGCCTACGTGGGTCTGACCCCGGGCAGCACGCCGTTCACCACGCTCGCGCGCCAGCGCTACGAGGAAAAGCTGGCCAATCCGGCGCTGCTCCCGCCGACCAGGCTCGAGGTCGAGCGCGCGCTGTCCAACGTGGACACCTACATCGACGGCATCCGCGAGCTGTTCACCGAATACAAGATCGCCGGCGCCGAGCCGGCGCTGGCGCGCATGGCCGCCGAGCTCAAGGCCTACGCCGACTGGACCCGCAGCACCGTGCTGCCCAAGGCGCGCACCGACACGCGCCTGCCGCCGCAGCTGTACGCCTTCCAGCTCAAGCAGGTCGGCATCGACATCGATCCGCAGCAGCTGATGCAGCGCGCGCAGGTGGAGTTCATGGAGACCCGCGCGGCCATGCAGCAGCTGGCGCCGCAGGTGGCCAAGGCGCAGGGGCTGCGCGACACCGACTACCGCGCGGTGATCAAGGCGCTCAAGCGCGGCACCATCGCCAACGACCAACTGGAGGCGCACTACCGCGATGTGATCGACCGGATCGATCCGATCATGAAGCGCGAGCGCATCGTCACCGTGCCCAAGCGGCCGCTGCAGATGCGGCTGGGCTCGGCCGCCGAGAGCGCCGCCTCGCCCGCGCCGCACTACCTGCCGCCGCCACTGGTGGGCAACACCGGCCAGCAGGGCCAGTTCGTGCTGCCCATCGGCAACCCGTCGGCCGATGGCCAGGACGCCGGCAGCCGCTACGACGATTTCAACTTCGCCGCCGCGGCCTGGACGCTGAGCGCGCACGAGGGCCGCCCGGGCCACGACCTGCAGTTCGCCGCGATGGTCGAACGCGGGCTGTCGCTGGCGCGCACGCTGTTCGCGTTCAACTCGGTCAACGTCGAGGGCTGGGCGCTGTACGCCGAGGCCGAGATGGTGCCCTACGAGCCGGCCGAGGGGCAGATGATCGCGCTGCAGTTCCGCCTGCTGCGCGCGGCGCGCGCGATGCTGGACCCGATGCTCAACCTGGGCCTGATCGACCGCGAGCGCGCGCGCCTGGTGCTGGAGCACGACGTCGGGCTGTCGCCGGCGATGGCGCGCCAGGAGCTGGACCGCTACACCTTCAACGCGCCCGGCCAGGCCGGCAGCTACTTCTACGGCTACAGCCGGATCCTGGAGCTGCGCATGCAGACCGAACTGGCGCTGGGGCCGGCGTTCGACCGGCAGGCGTTCAACGACTTCCTGCTCGACCAGGGACTGCTGCCGCCCGACCAGCTGGCCGAGGCGGTGCGCACGCAGTTCGTGCCGCGTTACGCGGGCAAGGCCGCGCCATGAAGCCGCTGGTCGTGCACCGCGTGGTCGCCAATCTGGCCACGCCCGATCCGGCCGGGCTGGCGGCGTTCTATCGGGCGGTGTTCGATCTGGAGCTGGCGATGGACCACGGCTGGATCGTGACCCTGGCCAGCGACGCGGCGAGCATGACGCCCCAGGTCTCGCTGGCCAGCGAGGGCGGCAGCGGCACGCTGGTGCCGCAGCTGTCGATCGAGGTGGACGATGTGGCCGGCGCCTATGCGCGGGTGCAGGCGCTGGGCGCGCCGGTCGAGTATCCGCTGACCGACGAGCCCTGGGGCGTGCGACGCTTCTTCGTGCGCGATCCGGCCGGACACCTGCTCAACGTGCTGGCGCACCTGCCGCGCTAGGGCCTTGGGTCAAGGCGTGGCGGGCGCCGTCTCGGCCGCGCGCTCGGCGCCCGGCGGGACGTAGATCGCCACGCCGTTGGCCTGCTTCTGCTGGGTCGGGATGCCGATGCCGATCCCGCCGCCGACATGGCCGCCATAGCTGCCGCCGCCGACCGACAGGCCCACCGGCGAGCGCCCGCCGGCGCCGGCGCCGATCAGCACCACGCCGTTGGCGCCGAGCTTGGCGGCCTCGTTCTTGAGCCGGCGCATGGCTGCGTCGGTCTGGCCCTGGGTACCGAAGCCGACCGCGCTCTGCGCCTCGAGCTGGGCGATCTGCACCGCGCCGGGCGGCACGGCGGTGTAGACGCGCACGGTGGCCGGGTCCACCGGCGGGCGCGGCGAGGACAGCATCACCTTGGTGGTGCCGGCGCAGGCGGCCAGGCTGAGCAGCAGCGGGGCGAGGAACAGGGCGCGCTTGGACATGGTCGAAACTCCGGCAATGGGCGAGGACGGCCCTCCAGGCCGGCATGATCCACGCCGCGCGCTGAACCGCAATGTCCCAGACGGCGCGTGGCGCCGCGCGGGCGTCGGGGCGATCATGGCCTGTCCGGTTTTCCTGTCCCCCTTCGCATGATCCTGCGTCCACGCCCCACCACCTGGCAGCTGCTGTACCTGATGCGCGGCTCGATCCTGCCGCTGGTGGCGCCGCGGCTGCTGTTCGTCGGCGCTGTGGCCTGCCTGGCGTCGTGGTTCGCCCAGCGTCAGCCGCACGCGTTCGCGCAGATCACCGTCGCGCCCTTCACCCTGATCGGCATCGCGCTGTCGCTGTTCCTGGGCTTCCGCAACAGCGCCTGCCACGAGCGCTGGTGGGAAGGCCGCAAGCAGTGGGGCGCGCTGCTGGTGCACACCCGCGCGCTGGCGCGGCAGACCGATGCCCTGCTAGCGCAGGCGCCGCAGCTGCGCACCGAGCTGCTGCGCGCGGCCATCGGCTTCACCCATGCGCTCAACGCCCGCCTTCGCGGCGGCCAGACGGCGGCCGCGGCCGCGCCCTGGCTGCCGGACGAGACGGCCGCCGCCATCGCCGCCGCGCCGAACCCGACCGACGCGGTGCTGGGCTGGATGAGCCGCCGGCTGGGCCAGGCCCTGCACGACCAGCAGGTCCATCCGCTGCTGTATCCGAGCCTGGCCGCGCCCGTCGCCGGCCTGGGTGAGGTGCAGGCCGCGTGCGAACGCATCCACGGCACGCCGCTGCCGTTCGCCTACACGCTGCTGCTGCATCGCACCGCGCTGCTGTTCTGCACGCTGCTGCCGTTCGGCCTGGCCGGCGCGCTGGGCTGGGCCACGCCGCTGCTGTCGATGCTGATGGCCTATGCGATGTTCGGCCTGGATGCGCTGGGCGACCAGCTGGAAGACCCCTTCGGCCGCGCCGACAACGACCTGCCGCTGGACGCGCTGACCCGCACCGTGGAGATCGAGCTGCGCGCCGCGCTGGGCGAGACCGCACTGCCGGCGCCGCTGCAGCCGCAACGCTTCGTCCTGACCTGATCGCGCCAACGCCGCGCCGGTCCGCGCGGCGCGGGGGCGTATCCTTGTCGGGTTGACGCTGGAGTTCTTCCCGTATGGCCTACCCCGCCCACCGTCCGCGCCGCATGCGCCGCGACGATTTCTCGCGCCGCCTGATGCGCGAGCACACCCTGACCACCAACGACCTGATCCTGCCGGTGTTCGTCCACGAAGGCGAAGGCCGCATTCCGGTGCCGTCGATGCCCGGCGTGGAGCGCCTGTCGATCGACGAGCTGCTGCGCGTGGGCGAGCAGGCGCTGGAGCTGGGGGTGCCGGTGCTGGACCTGTTCGGCGTGCCCGACCCGGCGGCCAAGACCGACGACGGCCGCGTGGCCTGGGACGAGCAAGGCCTCATCCAGCGCGCGATCCGCGCGCTCAAAAGCCGGTTCCCCGAGCTGGGCGTGATGACCGACCAGGCGCTGGACCCGTACACCACGCACGGCCAGGACGGGCTGATCGATCAGACCGGCTACATCCTCAACGAGGCGACCATCGAGGCGCTGATCAAGCAGTCGCTCTCGCACGCGGCCGCCGGCGTGGACATCCTCTCGCCCAGCGACATGATGGACGGGCGCATCGGCGCCATCCGCGGCGCGCTGGAAGCCGAAGGCTTCATCCACACCAAGATCATGGCCTACTCGGCCAAGTACGCCAGCGCCTTCTATGGCCCGTTCCGCAACGCGGTCGGCAGCGCCGGCAACCTGGGCAAGGGCAACAAGTTCACCTACCAGATGGACCCGGCCAACCTGGACGAGGCGCTGCACGAGATCGCGCTGGACCTGGAGGAAGGCGCGGACATGGTGATGGTCAAGCCGGGCATGCCGTATCTGGACGTGCTGCGCCGGGTCAAGGACACCTTCCGCCGCCCGACCTTCGTCTATCAGGTCAGCGGCGAGTACGCGATGCTCAAGGCCGCCGCGGCCAATGGCTGGCTGGATGGCGAGGCGGTGATGATGGAGTCGCTGCTCGGCTTCAAGCGCGCCGGCGCCGATGGCGTGCTGACCTACTTCGCCCTGGACGCGGCCCGCGTGCTGCGCCAGCGCGGCTGACGCGATGAGTGCCGGGATGGCCCTGCAGGCGCTGCTCGGCCTGCCCCTGGTCTGCGCCACGGCCTTCGTGCTGCTGGTGGCGCTGATCGCCCCGCGCGTGCCCGGCCGCACGCTGGTGCGCTGGGGCGCGGCGCTGATGCTGCTCGGTCAGGTGGGGGCGCTGGGCGTGAGCGTGGGCCAGACCCTGCTGCTGCAGCGCACCCTGGCCGGCGGCGGCAGCCTGCAGCAGGCCGGCGTGGTGATCGGCTTGATCCACATGGGCCTGGGCGTGATCGCGGTGGTCGGCCTGAGCCTGCTGGCGGTCGGCTTCCTGGGCACGGCCCGGGCGGCGGCCGGCGCCATGCCGCGTTGAAGCCCGGCATGGGACACTAGGCGCTCGTCGTCCCATCCGAGTGCCCGCATGAGTCGTTACGCGCTGTTTGGCCGGTCCGTGGCCAAGTCGCCCTCCCCGCAGATCCACGCCGCCTTCGCCCGCCAGACCGGCATCGCGATGGATTACGTCGGCCTGGACGTCGAGCCGGGCGCGCTGCCCGCCGCCCTGGACGCCTTCGCCGCCCGCGGCGGCCGCGGCGCCAACGTCACCGTGCCGCACAAGCAGGCCGCCTTCGCCGCCTGCACGCGCCTGAGCGAACGCGCCCGCACCGCCGGCGCGGTCAACACCCTGCGCCTGGAAGAGGGCCAGTGGTACGGCGATAACACCGACGGCGCCGGCCTGGTGCGCGACCTCACCGGCCGCCACAGCCTGGACCTGCGCGGCCGCCGCGCCCTGCTGCTGGGCGCCGGCGGCGCCGCGCGCGGCGTGGCCCCGGCGCTGCTGGAGGCCGGCGTGCGCGAACTGGTCATCGTCAACCGCAGCCCCGAGCGCGCCGACGCCCTGGCCGACGCGCTGGGCGAACCCGGCCGCGCCCATACCCGCTACTGGGAGGACCTGGCCGGCATCGGCGACTTCGAACTGGTCATCAACGCCACCTCGGCCGGTCGCGACGCCGGCGCCCCGCTGTCGCTGCCCTTCGCCCTGTGCAACGACATGACCGGCGCGGTGGACCTCAACTATGGCGAGGTGGCCATCCCCTTCCTGGCCTGGGCCCGCGCCGCGGGCCTGCGCACCATCGTCGACGGCCTGGGCATGCTGGTCGAACAGGCCGCCGAGAGCTTCGAGATCTGGCACGGCGTGCGCCCCGACACCGACCCGGTCTACGCCCTGCTGCGCGAGGGCGCCCCGGAACCGGCAACAGCCTGAGGCGCCTAGCGTTCGCTTTTGCGGTTGCGGTTGCGGTTGCGGTTGCGGTTGCAGTTGCGGTTGCGGTTGTGGTTGCTCAAGAGCTTTTGCTTTTGCTTTACCTGTCTGAGCCGTAAAGCGAGCCGAGCATCGCAGGAAGTCAGGGCCGAAGAGTCGCCCTGTTTGAGCGAAGCGAGTTTGGGCGCCGTGCCCTGACTTCCGAGAAGCGCAGGGGACCGCCGCGCAGCGGCGGCTCGCGTCCCGGCGAGAAGCGGTTTTGCTTCCTTTTGACAAGACAAAAGGAAGTCGCGCCGCAGGCGCGAAAGCCTTGCACTTGGCGCGCCGCAGGCGCGTTGCCTTTGTTGTGGCTCTGCACTGTGCAACTTGTATTGAATATGCAAGCAATACTTGCGAATTCTGCGGGCGCCTCTTAAAAGCAAAGCTTTCGCACGGCTTCGCCGCGCGAGCTACTTTTGTCTTGTCAAAAGTAGCCAAAACCGCTTCTCGCCGGGACGCACGCCGATGCTTCGCATCGGTTCCCTGCGCTCCTCGCGAAGCAGGGCACGGCGCCCAAACTCGCTTCGCTCAAACAGGGCGCCTCTTCGGCCCTGCTTCGCTGCGGTGCTCGGCGTGCTTTACGGCTCAGACAGGTAAAGCAACAGCAACCGCAAAGGCAAAGGCAAAGGCAACAGCAACAGCAACAGCAACGGCAACGGCAACGGCAACGGCAACGGCGAGCTAGCCCGCCAGCCGCTGCAACGCCTCACGCAGCGCCAAGCCGCCACCCCCAATCAGCACGCCGAAGTAGACGATGCTGGCCAGATTCATCAGATGGCCCAGCAGCGCCGCGACGCCGTCGCGCTGCATCAGGCCGATCGCCAGCAGCAGGATCGCCAGCGCCGGCAAGGTGTTGGAGAAGGGCACGAAGCCGAACGGCGCCATCAGCAGCAGCGCGCCCAGCACCAGGCCGGCGTCGTTGACCGTCTCGGCCGGGCGCGAATCGACCAGGGCGGGCAGCCGGTGCGGGCGGCTGATCTTCTGCAGCCGCCCGACCCAGACCATGCCGCGGCCCAGCGCGCTGCGCAGCCGGTCCGAAGGCAGCTGGCGTTCGCGCAGCCGTGCCGGCAGCCACAGCGGGCGGCGCAGCAGGCGGCACACGCCGACCAGCAGGATGCCGAAGCCGAACACCGTGCTCACGCCGGGAATCGACACCGGGATCAGGAACACCAGGGTCAGCAGCGCCGTCAGCAGCAGCAACCCCTGCGGCCCGAACTGGTCGAGCAGCGCGTCCAGGCTGAGCTGGTCCGGCGGCAGCTGGTCGATGGCCTGTTGCAGCTGGTCGCCCAGCGCGGTGGTGGACGGGTCGGGCGCGGCGCGCATGCGGGATCCGAAACGAAGGGGACCGCGAGCCTAGCCCGGCCGCGCATGTCGGCGCTGTCAGTCGGCGCCGACAAACGCAGGCGCGATTCAGCGCGCGGCGGCGCCGTGGGCGGCCAGGAAGGCGCGCAGCGAGGCGGGCTTGACCGGCTTGGTCAGCAGGCGATAGCCGCGCTCGCGCGCCTCGGCCTTGAGCTCGTCGCGGCCATCGGCGGTCAGCAGCGCGCCGGCGATCGGGCCCGGGCTGGCGGCGCGCAGCGCATCCAGCGTATCCAGGCCTTCCAGGCGGTCGTGCAGGTGGTAGTCCACCAGCATCACCGCCGGCGCCTCGGCCACCACGCGCTCCAGCGCCGCATCGACGGTGGCGGCGGTGACCACGTTCACGCCCCAGCGGCCCAGCAGCACGCACATGCCGTCCAGGATCTCCTGGTCGTTGTCCACGCACAGCACCTTGAGCCCGGTCAGCGAGTCGCTGGCCGGCATGCGCCGCGGCACCGCCGGGCGGGCGCTGATGCTGGCCGCGCGCGGCACGGTGATCGAGAACATGCTGCCCTTGCCGACGTTGCTGCGCGCGTCCAGCGGCGCGTCCAGCACGCGCGAGATACGCTGACAGATCGACAGGCCCAGCCCCAGGCCCTGCTCGCCCCAGTCGAAGGGCTGCTGGTAGCGCTGGAACTCGTCGAAGATCTGGCGCATGTGCTGCGGCGGGATGCCCGGGCCGGTGTCCCACACCTGCAGCTCCAGCTGCGCGCCGCGGCCACGCATGCCCAGCACGATCCGGCCCGAGCGGGTGTAGCGCAGCGCGTTGGCGATGAAGTTCTGCAGCACCCGGCGCAGCAGGCGGCGATCGCTGCGCACCGGGGCGCGGTCGCGCACGTGCACGCGCAGCAGCAGGCCGCGGCCGGCGGCCACCGGCGCGTACTGCGCGGCCAGCTCGCGCATGACCTCGGCCGCATCGAAGTCGGTCAGCTCGGCGCGCAGGCGGTTGTGGTCCATGCGCGAGACGTCCAGCAGGCCGTCGAGCAGCTCCTCGGCCGCGCGCAGCGAGGCGTCCACGCGCTCGGCCAGACGCACCTGCTCGGCCGCGTCGCCGCCGCTCTCGCGCAGGGCCGAGGTGAACAGCCGCGCCGCGTTGAGCGGCTGCAGCACGTCGTGGCTGATGGCCGCCAGGAAGCGCGACTTGGACTGCTGCGCCGACTCGGCCTCCTCGCTGCGCTGGGCCACGCGCTGTTCGAGGTTCTCGTTGGCTTCCAGCAGGGCCAGCTCGACGCGCTTGAACTCGGTCACGTCGTTGTAGCTGGTGACATAGCCGCCGCCGGGCAGCGGCTGGCCGCGCATCTCGATCACCTGGCCGTCGCTGCGGGTGCGCTCGAACACGTGCGGGCTGCCGGCGCGCATGTAGCCGATGCGCTTGGCGATCTGTTCCTCGACATCGCCCTCGCCCAGCTCGCCGCGCTCGGCGTTGTAGCGGATCAGGTCGGCGACCGGGCGGCCGACGTAGAGCATGCCCTCGGGATAGCCGAACATGGTCTGGTAGCGGCGGTTCCAGGCCACCAGGCGCATCTCCGGGTCGACCACGCTCACGCCCGAGCTGATGTTCTCCAGGGTGGAGGAGAGGATCTCGCGGTTGAAGCGCAGCTCCTGGCCGGCCTCGTCCAGCACCGCCACCACCTCGCCCAGCTCCATGCCCGAGCCGCGCAGCACGCTGGTCAGCACCAGCCGCGCCGAGGCCGCGCCGATGGCCGAGGCCAGCAGGCGTTCGGTGAACTGCACCCAGGCGCGGTCGGCGTTGGCGTCGAGCTTGAGCTCGCGCCCCAGCTCGCGCGCCTGCTCGGCGAAGGCGCGCGAGGCGTGGCGTTCGCCCACCACGCGCTGGGCCAGCGACATCAGGTCGGCCACGCGCACGTTGCCCGGCCACTCGCTGGCGATCAGCGCGCGCCGCTGCGCGTACGGGTCCAGGAACGGCACGATGCGCAGGCGCTCGTCCAGCGAGGGCCGCCAGCGCGCCGAAACCAGCATCATCGTGGCGGTGTTGAGCAGCAGGGACCAGAACGTGCCGTGGGTGAGCGGGTCCCAGCCGCTCAGGTTGAACAGCTGCTGCGGCTTGAGCCAGGCGATGCCGAACGGCCCGGTCTCCAGCCACTCCGGCCCCAGCCAGCCCGAGGCCGACAGCGTCGGCAGCAGCAGCGTATAGCCCCACACCGCGAAGCCCGCCGCCATGCCCAGCTCCACGCCGCGCTTGCTGGCCCCGCGCCAGTACAGCCCGCCGATCAGCGCCGGGGCGAACTGCGCCACCGCCGCGAAGGCGATCAGGCCATAGCTGGCCAGCGTGCTGTCGCCGTTGCTGCCGCGGTGATAGGCATAGGCGCACAGCGCCAGCACCAGGATGGTGACCCGGCGCACCCACAGCACGCGCGTGGCCACGTCGGCCGCGTCGTGGCGCTCGCCCCAGCCGCGGCGCAGCAGGATCGGCATGACCAGGTCGTTGCTGATCATGGTCGCCAGCGCGATGCTGGCCACGATCACCATGCCGGTGGCCGCCGAGAAGCCGCCGATGTAGGCGGCCATGGCCAGCTTGTCCTGGCCGATGGCCAGCGGCAGGGCCAGCACGAAGGTGTCGCCGGCCTGCGCGCCGTGCGCGCCGAACAGCTCCACCCCGGCGGTGGCGATGGGCACCACCATCAGCGAGATGATCACCAGGTAGGCGCCGAACATCCAGCGCGCGCGGCGCACATCGCCCACGTCGCCGCATTCGACCACCGCCACCTGGAACTGGCGCGGCAGGCACAGGATGGCCAGGAAGCCCAGCAGGGTCTGGGTGAGGAAGCCGGCCGGCGGCTGGCTCTCGAACAGCGTGCGCGCCGCCTCGCCCAGCGGGTGGTCGCGCACGCTCAGCCACTGCCAGGACACCAGGCCCACGGCCACCAGCGCCACCAGCTTGACCACCGACTCCAGCGCCAGGGCGGCCATCATGCCGTGGTGGTGTTCGGTGGCATCGACCTGGCGGGTGCCGAACAGCGCGGCGAACAGCGCCATCAGCAGCGCCACGTACAGCGCCGGATCGTGGAAGAAGCCGGTGGTCTCCGGGTTGTGCCCGGTCAGCACGCCCAGGCTCATCGCCACGGCCTTGTACTGCAGGGCCAGATAAGGGATGACGCCGAACAGCGCGATCAGCGTCACCAGCGCGGCCAGCCGGCGCGAGCGCCCGTAGCGCGAGGAGATGAAGTCGGCGATGGAGAC
The DNA here is from genome assembly GCF_030322905.1 of Pseudoxanthomonas winnipegensis. NCBI lineage: Bacteria > Pseudomonadati > Pseudomonadota > Gammaproteobacteria > Lysobacterales > Lysobacteraceae > Pseudoxanthomonas > Pseudoxanthomonas winnipegensis. The sequence goes on from NZ_CP095475.1 coordinate 4,276,461, forward strand.
GATGTTGTGGCTGCGCGCCAGCAGCGCCAGGCGCTCGATCATGCGCCAGGCGAACAGCATCAGCAGCAGCGGGCCCAAGTAGATCGGCAGGTAGCTCAGGCCATGGCGCACCGCCGTACCCACCGCGCCGTAGAAGGTCCACGACGAGCAGTACACCGCCAGCGCCGCCGAATAGATCACCGGGCGCAGCCAGCGCAGATTGGGATACAGCCGATAGCGGTCCCCCAGCCACGCCACGCCGAACAGCACCGCGGCATAGGCGACGGAAATCCCCAGCAGGACCCAGCCTGAGATCATCGTGTTCCTTAAGGATGTGTGGCGCGCGGACGGCGCGCCCGGCGGCCAGTGTACTGAGCGGCGTCGGGAAAGCCCCGTCGCCGCCGTGGCGGCTCCCATTTGTAGAGCGGAGCTTGCTCCGCTGCGTTTCGACCGGATCATCGGCAAGCCCCAGCGGAGCAAGCTCCGCTCTACAAGGATGCTGCGGCTTGATCTGAGAGACAGTCGCTCCCACAAAAGCACCGACCGTCAGCCGTCAGCACCCCCCCTACCGTCATTCCCGCGAAGGCGGGAATCCAGGGACTTTGCTCCTGCGCTTCGACGTCCTGGTTCTCCCGCTCGAACGTCCATGGATTCCCGCTTTCGCGGGAACGACGGATTGGGAGGATCGGGGGAGCGACGGCGTTGCAGGCCGCTCCGCGTCAGCACCGCGGAATCTGCGACCTTTGCGACCAGCGCGGCGCTTGTGGTGGGAGCCGGCATGCCGGCGATGGGGCTCTCCCGGGGAAAGTCCATCGCCGCCATTGGCCAACAAGGCCACAAGGCCGGCTCCCGCAGAGCCGCTGACAGCCGCCAGCCAATTCCTACCGTCATTCCCGCGAAAGCGGGAATCCAGGGACTTTGCTCCTGCGCTTCAACGCCCTGGTTCTCCCGCTCGAACGTCCATGGATTCCCGCTTTCGCGGGAACGACGGATTGGGAGGATCGGGGGAGCGACGGCGTTGCAGGCCGTTGCGCGTCAGCACCACGGAATTTGCGACCTTTGCGACCAGCGCAGCGCTTGTGGTGGGAGCCGGCATGCCGGCGATGGGGCTTTACTGGAAAAGCCTCATCGCCGCCATGGCGGCTCCCACCAAGCGGACTGACTGGCCACCGCAGCGCCACAGGCGCCGCAGATTCACTCCGCCGCGCAGAAGCGCAGGCGGGCGACGGTGCCGCGGCCGGGGTCGGAGTCGATGCGCAGCTGCCAGCCCAGGTGCTCGCACAGGCGCGCGATCAGGTCCAGGCCGATGCCGCCGCCGTCGCGGCCGCCGCCGCGGGCCATGCGGCTGTAGACCGCGCTGATCTCCTCCGGCGACATGCCGTGGCCGGGATCGCGGATCACCACGGTCGCGCCGGGCTCCAGGCCCACTTCGATGCGGCCGCGGTCGCTGTTCTCCACCGCGTTGCGCAGCAGGTTGCCGATGGCGGCCTGGACGATGGCCAGCGGCGCGTGGATCACGCATTCGGCCATGGGCGCGATCACCAGCTCCAGGTCGCGACCCTCGGTCAGGTGCTGGTGGTCGGCCACCACCTCCGGGATCAGGTCCTGCAGCGCGACCAGGTCGGCGTTGCGGGTCAGCCGCGAGGGATCCTTGGCCAGCACCAGCAGCAGCGAGATCAGCTGCTCGACCTTGCGCGCGGTGCGACGCACGCGCAGCAGCGGCGCGCGCACGGCCGGCGGCAGCTCGGGGTGTTCCAGGGCCAGGTCGTTGGCGCCGGCGATCACCGCCACCGGGGTGCGCAGCTCGTGGCTGGCGCTGTCGATGAAGGCGCGCTCGCGCTCGACGAAGCGCGCGTTGCGCTCCAGGTAGCCGTTGAAGGCCTCGCCGATCACGCGCAGCTCCTCGCTGGCGTCGGGCGGCACGTCGATGCGGGCCTGGGTCGCGTCCGGACGCAGGCCGGCGATCTGCCGCGCCAGCGCGCTCAGCGGCTGCACCGCCCGGCCCAGCCCCAGCGCCATCAGCAGGCCGAAGATGATGATCGCCACCGCCGCGGTCACCACCGTGGAGAAGGTCACCCAGCCCTCGACGCCTTCGAACCGGGTCAGGTCCAGGGCCAGCGCCAGCCGCCCGAACTCGGTGTCCTCCACCAGCACCACGTGCTTGACGTGGTTGATGAAGAAGTCGTCGTGCAGTCCGGGTTTGAGCCGGGCCAGCTTCTTGGGCAGGTTGGCGTCGTGCTGCAGGAAGTACATGTGCTCGGCCGGGTCGTCGATCCAGTTGTAGCCCGGATCGGCCCGCCGGCGTTCGACGAAATGCTGCAGGTCCGAGCGCATCAGCGAGCGCCAGACCTGGCGCTCGGCGTGCTCGTTGACGACCTCCCCGCCGATGACCACCGCGGCGGTGACCACCACCAGGTAGACCAGCGCCCAGCGCAGCAGGCGCGCCCGCAGTGAAGGCCTACGCGCCATCGCGCGCCATGGGCTGGGCGTGCAGGCGGTAGCCCACGCGCGGCAGGGTGTGGATCAGCTTGGTCTCGAACGGCCCGTCCACGCTGCGGCGCAGTTCGTAGATATGCGAGCGCAGCATGTCCCCGTCCGGCGGCTCGTCGCCCCACAGCGCCTGCTCCAGGCGCTGGCGCGCCACCGCGCCCGGGCTGGCCTGCATCAGCACCTCCAGCAGCTTGCGGCAGGCCGGATACAGGTGCAGCGGCCGGCCGGCGCGCTGCACCTCCAGCGTGGCCAGGTCCAGGGTCAGGTCGGCCACCTGCAGCACGCGGCGCCGGTTGCGGCCCTCGGCGCGGGCCAGCAGCGCCTCCAGGCGCACCTCCAGCTCCTGCATGGCGAAGGGCTTGGTCAGGTAGTCGTCGGCGCCGGCGCGGAAGCCGTCGACCTTGTCGGGCAGCTCGTCGCGCGCGGTCAGCATGATCACCGGCACGGTGCTGGCGTGCTCCTCGCGCAGCCGGCGCAGCACCTCGCGCCCGTCCATGCGCGGCAGCATCCAGTCCAGCAGGACGGCGTCGAAGGCCTGGGTGGTGGCCAGGTGCAGGCCGGTGACGCCGTCGGGCGCGGCGTCCAGCGCATGGCCGCGCGGTTCGAAATAGTCGAACAGATTGGCCACCAGGTTGCGATTGTCTTCGATCACCAGCAGACGCATGGCGAGGGTCCTTGCAGGGGCTGCCGGCAGGAAAGCGGGCGGCGCGGGCGCGCATGGTGCACGGCCGCACGTCGGAAAGCCGTGTGGGCGCGCCGGCCGATTGTCCCATATGCTCCAGCGGCTGAACGCCTATGACGGGAGCGCCAGGTTCCGACATGTCTCCGACATCGCCCGGCACAGCATCGCCACCGCTTCCCTCGTCTCGCGCGCTCTCCATGCAGATGCCTGCCGTTTTCCGCCCGCGCGCGTCGTTGGCCGCCCGCTTCCATCCCGATCTGCTGCTGTGGGGCCCGCTGTGTGCGGCGGCCGTGGCCATCGCCCTGCTGCAGGGCGCCGGCGGCGATCTGTGGCTGGCCGACCATGTCTATGCGTGGGAAGGCGGGCACTGGGCCCTGCAGCACGCCTGGGCGACCGAGACCCTGGTCCACCAGTGGGGCAAGCGCGCCGACGTGGTGATCTGGCTGACGCTGGCGGCGCTGCGCATCGTGCTGGCGCGCGAGCCCTCGACCCGCGCCTGGTGGCGGCCGCTGGACTACCTGCTGATCGCCTCGGTGGCCGGGCCGCTGCTGGTGTCGTGGATGAAGTCCTGGACCGACGTGGACTGCCCCTGGGACCTGGCCCGCTACGGCGGCAAGCATGTCTACGTAGAGCTGTTCCAGTCGCGCCCGGCCGGCTATGGCCCGGGCCAGTGCTTCCCGGCCGGCCACGCCAGCGCCGCCTACGGCTGGGTGGCGCTGTTCTTCGGCCTGGGCGCGGTGCAGCCGCGCTGGGGCCGGATCGGGCTGGTCGCCGCGCTCTGCGCGGGCCTGCTGTTCGGGCTGAGCCAGCAGCTGCGCGGGGCGCACTTCGCCTCGCACGACATCGCCGCCGTGGCGGTGTGCTGGACGGCGTCGTGGCTGCTGGCGCGGCTGATGCTGCCGCGCGCGGACGCGCCGGCGTGAGCATGGAGGTGCCGCTGGACGCGCGACGCGGCCGCCTGCGCCTGCCGGCCTGGCTGACCCAGCGCCCGCTGCTGTCCAGCGATGCGCTGGTGGTGCTGGCCAGCCTGTACTTCGCCTGCTTCAGCAACGCCCGCTTCTGGTCGGCGGCGATCACCTCGCCCACGCAGCAGTGGCCGATGGCGCTGGCGCTGCTGGTGCTGCTGGTCGGCCTGCACGTGCTGCTGCTGGGCCTGCTGCTGACCCGCCGCACCGCGCAGCCGCTGCTGACGGTGATCGTGCTGGTCACCGCGGCCGCCTCGCACTTCATGGTGAAGTTCGGCCTGTACCTGGACGCGGACATGATCCGCAACGTGCTGGCCACCGACCGGCGCGAGTCGTCCGAGCTACTCACCCCGTCCCTGCTGCCGCCGCTGCTGCTGGCCCTGATCCCGGTGCTGCTGCTGTGGCGGGTGCGCGTACGCCAGCGCCCGCTCAAGGTCGCCGTGCTGCGCCGCGGCGCGCTGCTGGGCGGCGCGGCGCTGGCCTGCGTGCTGGCGGCCGTGGCCGCCTACCAGCCGCTGTCGGCGCTGATGCGCAACCAGCACGACCTGCGCTACCTGGCCGCGCCGGGCAACTGGATGATCTCGCTGGCGCGCGTGACCCTGGCCGGTCCGCCCGGCGACAAGAAACCCAAGCAGCCCATCGGCCTGGACGCGGTGCAGCTGCCGCTGCGCCCGGCCGGCGCCAAGCCGCGCCTGCTGGTGCTGGTGGTCGGCGAGACCGCCCGCGCGCAGAACTGGGGCCTCAACGGCTATGCGCGCGACACCACGCCGCAGCTGCGCCAGGCCGGGGTGATCAACTTCCCCAACACCAGCTCCTGCGGCACCGCCACCGAGGTCTCGGTGCCGTGCATGTTCTCGCCCTGGGGCCGGGCCAACTACGACGAGGCCAAGATCCGCGGCCATCAGTCGCTGCTGCACGTGCTGGACCACGCCGGCGTCGGCGTGGTGTGGCGCGACAACCAGGCCGGCTGCAAGGGCGTGTGCGAGGGCCTGCCGTTCCAGTCGGTGACCGAGTCGACCGATCCGGAATTCTGCAACGGCACGCGCTGCTTCGACGGCATCCTGCTCAAGGACCTGGACGGCGCGCTGAAGCTGGCCAAGACCAAGGGCGGCGACCGCGTGCTGGTGCTGCACATGCTGGGCAACCACGGGCCGAGCTACTACGACCGTTATCCGCCCGCCTTCGCCCGCTATGCCCCGGCCTGTCAGCAGGCCGACCTGGGCCGCTGCACGCGCGAGCAGATCGTCAACGCCTACGACAACGCGCTGACCTATACCGACCACGTCCTGGCCAGCGCCATCGCCCAGCTGGCCGCGCGCACCGATGTGGACAGCGCGCTGCTGTACGTCTCCGACCACGGCGAGTCGCTGGGCGAGAAGGGCCTGTTCCTGCACGGCGTGCCCTACGCGATCGCGCCGCGGGAGCAGACCCATGTGCCGATGGTGATGTGGTTCGGCGACGGCTTTGCCCGCGATGAGGGGCTGGACGTGCAGTGCCTGCGCCAGCACGCGGACGCGCCGGCCAGCCACGACAATCTGTTCTCGTCGGTGCTGGGGCTGATGGACGTCAAGACGTCGGTGTACGACCGGTCGCGGGATCTGTTTGCGCCGTGCAGGAGCAAGTCTGTCGCGAGCAAGTAACGCACCGCTCAAGCGGTTGCGGTTGCTGTTGCGGTTGCTTCGGCTGTTGCCGTTGCTTCCCTGTCTGAGCCGTAAAGCGAGCCGAGCATCGCAGGAAGACGGGGCCGAAGAGGCGCCCTGTTTGAGCGAAGCGAGTTTGGGCGCCGTGCCCCGTCTTCCGAGAAGCGCAGGGGACCGCCGCGAAGCGGCGGCTCGCGTCCCGGCGAGAAGCGGTTTTGGCTACTTTTGACAAGACAAAAGTAGCTCGCGCGGCGAAGCCGTGCGAAAGCTTTGCTTTTGCTTTGCTCTAAGAAGCGCCTGCATGGCGTTCAAGTTTTGCTTGCAAATTTAAAGCAAGACTTGCCAGGAGCTGGCGCCGGGACTTGTAGGACGAAAGCAACGCGCCTGCGGCGCGCCAAGTGCAAAGCTTTCGCGCCTGCGGCGCGACTTCCTTTTGTCTTGTCAAAAGGAAGCAAAACCGCTTCTCGCCGGGACGCACGCCGACGCTACGCGTCGGTCCCCTGCGCTCCTCGCAAAGCAGGGCACGGCGCCCAAACTCGCTTCGCTCAAACAGGGCGCCTCTTCGGCCCTGCTTTGCTGCGGTGCTCGGCGTGCTTTACGGCTCAGACAGGGAGGCAACGGCAACAGCCGAAGCAATAGCAACAGCAAAGCCACACGGCACCCAACCCCTACCCGCGATGCGCGGTCGCCAGATACTCGGCGCTCTGCATTTCGATCAGCCGCGAGGCGGTGCGCTCGAACGCCCCCGCCAGGCGCGTGCCCGCATACAGCGAGACCGGCAAGGCCGCCGCGGTGCAGACCAGCTTGACGTGGCGGTCGTAGACCTCGTCGATCAGGTTGACGAAGCGGCGCGCGGCGTCCTCGTTCATGCGGTCGAAGGTCGGGATGCCACCCACCAGCAGGGTCTGGAACTCGGTGGCCAGGGCGATGTAGTCGCTGGCCGCGCGCGGGCCTTCGCACAGCTCGGCGAAGTCGAACCAGGCCAGGTCCTGGCTGCGCCCGCGCATGACCAGCGTGCGGCCGTCGATCCGGATCTCGTCGCGCTGCGCCGGGGCGCCGGCCAGCTCCTGCCAGCGCCCGGCCAGCCAGGCCTCGCTGTCGGCATCCAGCGGCGCGCGATACACCGGCGAGCGGGTCAGCGCGCGCAGCCGGTAGTCCTGCTGGCCTTCGGCGTAGAGCACCACGCAGTGCCGGACTAGCAGGTCGATCGCCGGCAGGAAGCGCTCGCGCTGCAGGCCGTCCTTGTAGAGATTTTCCGGCGCGGTGTTGGAGGTGGTCACCAGGGTCACGCCCTGGGCGAACAGGCGCTCGAGCAGGCGGCCCAGCAGCATCGCATCGCCGATGTCGGTGACGAAGAACTCGTCCAGCACCAGCACGCGCAGGGAATCCTTCCAGTCCTGGGCGATGCGCGCCAGCGGGTCGGCCTGGCCGGCGTGCTCGCGCAGCTTGTCGTGGATATCGCGCATGAAGCGGTGGAAGTGCGTGCGCCGCTTCTGCCGGATCGGCAGGCCTTCGTAGAACAGGTCCACCAGGAAGGTCTTGCCGCGCCCCACCCCGCCCCAGAAGTACAGGCCGCGCACGGCCTGGGGCTTCTTCCAGAACGCCGAGAGCCGGTCCAGGAAGCCGTCCTGCGCCTCGTCGCACAGCTCGGTATGGATGCGGTCCAGCTCGACCAGGGCCGCGTGCTGGGCCGGATCGTCGCTCCACTGCCCGGCCTGGGCGCCCTGCGCGTACCGCTGCGAGGGCAACAGGTCCACCTGCGGAGCGCTCACGCGCCGGCCGCCGGCAGCCAGCCCTTGACCGCGTGCTGGAGGGCGCCGCGCAGGTCGATCAGCTTGCGGTGGAAGAAGTGGCTGGTGTCGGGCATGCGCACCAGCGTGTGCGGGGCGCGCTCACCGATCTCGCCCAGCCAGTCGTACACCGCCTGCGGGTCGACGATCTCATCGTCCTCGCCCTGGATCACCAGCCAGTGCGCCGGCGGATGGATCTCCGAGAAATCCCAGCGCCCGGCCGGCGGCGCGATGGAGATCAGCGCCTTGGGCCGCAGCGCGCCGGCGGCCTTCAGCGAGACATAGGCGCCGAAGCTGAAGCCCACCAGCCACAGCGCCGCGCGCGGGCGCATCACCCGCACCCACTCGACCACCGCGGCCAGGTCGTCCTGCTCGCCCTGGCCATCGTCGAAGCTGCCTTCCGAGGCGCCGACGCCGCGGAAGTTGAAGCGCACCGTCGGCACGCCCAGCTCGCGCAGGGCGCGCGCGGCCATGGTCACGACCTTGTTGTGCAGGCTGCCGCCCTCGGTGGACAGCGGATGGCAGACCACGGCCACGACCGGCAGCTGGGCCGAGTCGGGCGCGGGGAAGTCGACGGCCACCTCCAGCGCGCCGGCCGGGCCGGCCAGCTGCAGGACGGTGTCCTGGGTGGGGAATTCGGGCAGGGACATGCGCCCATGATACCGCCGCGCCGCAGCATGGCCGCGGCACGGCGCTCGCCGCTACTGCAGCGAGACGTCCACCAGGTTGTCCTCGGCGATGCGGTCGACCAGCTTGTTGTACGGATCGATGCCGGCGCGCGTGGGCAGGCGGTCCACGGTGAAGGTGAAGTCGCGCTGGCCCGCGCCCAGGCGCACGCGCTGCACGGCCAGCGGCTTCTCCTTGCCGGCCGCACCCTCGAACACGCCGACCTCGACCAGGTCGTCCATCGGCGCCGGCGTCTCGTTGCCGTCGCCGTCGGCCTGGGCCTTGCCGGCCTGCACCTGCAGGGTCACCTGGTAGCGGCCGTCGGCCAGCTTGCGCGCCGTGGCCGAGCGGGCGCGGTTGTCGTAGAGCACGATCCGCTCGAAGCTGTCCCCGATGAAGGACTGCAGGTCCGCCGGCGCCTGCGCGCGCAGCGCGGCCACGAACTCGCGCGTGTCCGGGTAGCTGCCGTCGCGCCCGTCGGCCGGGTCGGCGTTGGCGTAGCGACGGCGCAGCAGCAGGTCGCGCAGCGCCGCGTTGACCTTGTCCTCGCCCATGTAGTCGGCCAGGGTGTACATCAGCAGGCCGCCCTTGTTGTACCAGACGTAGGGCTCGTTCTGGACCAGCACCAGCGGCCGCTCGCGACGCAGTTCGCGGGTGCGCCCGCGCAGGTAGCCGTCCAGCTCGGTCCGCAGCACCTTGCGCATGTAGTCCGGGCCGTACTGGTGCTTGAGCGCCATCAGCGCCGAGTACTCGGCCAGGGTCTCGGACATCATGTTCGAGCCCTCCACGTTGCCGCCGATCAGCTGATGGCCCCACCACTGATGGCCCAGCTCGTGGGTGGTGATGAAGTAGGCGAAGTCCACGTCGTCGTCCTTGCGCCGGCGCTGGATGAAGCCCAGCGCCTCGGAGAACGGCACAGTGTTGGGGAAGGACTGGGCGAAGCTGCGATAGCGCGGATACTCCAGGATGCGGTACTGGCGGAACTGGAACGGGCTGAAGTGCGCCTCGTTATAGGCCATCCCCGCACGCGAGGACGCCAGCAGGGTGCCGATGTTCCAGGCGTGGCCCGGATGGTAATAGACCTCCAGGTTGATCGGCCCTTCCTTGCCGGGGTAGACCTCCTTGTGCACCGCATAGCGCCCGGAGACGAAGGCGAAGAAGTTCTGCATGGGCTGCTGGCCCATGCTGTACTCGAAGTACTGGCGGCCGTCCTTGCGCCACTGCTTCTGCAAATAGCCCGGCGCCAGCGCGGTCTGGTCGCCGCTGGTGCCCACCACCGTGTGGAAGCTGATCCAGTCGGCGTTGGGACTGAACAGGTTGACCTTGGACTGCACCGGATCGCCGCGCTTGGCCATCTCCTGCTGCGGGCCCAGGCCCTGCTCGCGGCGGCGGCGCGGATCGTCCAGCTCGTTGCCGGGCTGGTAGCCCAGGATCGGGAAGAACTCCAGGTCGAAGAACGTGCCGTTGTAGGCGAACTTGCCGCCGGCATCGCCGCCGGAGAAGTCGGCGACCTTGCCGTCGGTGAAGCCGGGGCTGTCGTGGCCGACCTTGAAGTGCAGGGTCATCGTCTGGCCCGGCTGCAGCGGCGCGTCCAGTGCGTAGATCACGTACAGCCCGCGCGGCGCGCGGCTGACCAGGTGGGCGGGACGGTCGAAGGACAGCGCGCGCAGCGACTGGTTGATGTCGGTGAAATGCAGCTGGGTCACCGGCACGCTGCCGCGGTTCTGCAAGGTGTAGGTGCCGGTGGCCTCGAAAGCGCGCCGCTCCGGATAGATCTCCACCGTGGTGTCCACGGCCGTGACCTTGGGCTGCGGCAGGTCCTGGTAGCGTTTGAACCGGCGCTCGTAGTCGGCCTGGATGGCGCGCCGGTCCTTGCTGCTGAGGAACTCGTTGAGCACGTGGGTGTTGTAGTAGTACCAGCCGCCGGCCGCGGCGGCCACGCACAGGCAGGCCAGGGTCGCCGGCAGCCAGCCGGACGGGCGCCGCAGCGCCGCGCCGATGCGGCGGCGCAGGCCGGTCTCGGCACCGCGCCGGGCCAGGGCCATGGACAGCACGCCCAGCGCGGCGAAGATCGCCAGCCAGTACAGGATCGACCAGAACAGCGCCGGCACGTAGTGCCCATAGCCGTTCATGTCCGAATAGGTGAAGCCCGGCGTCGCGCCCGGCAGATACAGCGTGTTCTCCAGGCCGAAGTTGTACAGGATCGGCACGATCACCCACAGGCCGATCACGATGGCGTGGCCCAGGAACTTGTTGGGCACCACCGTCTGCACGAACAGCGCCAGCATCGAGAAGCCCACCAGCTGCGGCAGGACCAGCACGAACAGCTCCTTGAAGTACAGCAGCGGCTCGTAGTGGTAGTAGCCCAGCACCGTCTGCATCAGCACGCCGCCGAGCATGGACAGCAGCAGCATCACGACCTGCGCGGCGGTGAGGGCGAGCAGCTTGGAGGCCGCGTCGGGCAGCGGGCGCAGCGGCAGCGCGTCGAAGATGCCGTCGAAGCGCACGTCGCGCTCGCGCCAGACCAGCTCGCCGGCATACAGCGCGGTGACGATGACCAGGAACAGGTAGGCGTTGCCTTCCACCGATTCGAGCATCAGATAGGTCACCGGCCACACGTCGGTGCCGCTCATGCGCCCGGCGTAGTAGCCGTTGTTGACGATGAAGGCGAACAGCACGCCGCACAGCGCCCAGAACGGCACCGCCTTGAGGATGGCGCGCGTGCGCAGCGACGCCAGTGCGAGGAACTGGCGCCAGCGCGTGGCCGGATCGTGGCGCGGATGCACCTGCGGCAGCCGGGTGGCGATCTGCGTGCGCACCGGCGCGCCCTGCGCCTGTTCCAAGGTGCGCAGCTTGGCCGCGCGGCGTCCCTGCGAACGCGCGCCCAGCGCCTCCACCGACATCGGGAACAGCAGCGCCAGCGCCGCCAGCACCAGCGCGCCGAAGCCGATCCACAGCAGGCGGTTGTAGAGGAACACGCCCGGCGCGTAGCCGCTGGTGGTGTCCATCGGGAACAGCCAGCTGTTGCGTTCCACCACCGACCAGTAGCCGCTGACCACGCGCGCCAGCTGCAGGCCGATGGGGTCCAGGATGCCCGACCAGAAGTGCTCGGTGGAACGCGTGGCCGAGAAGGCGGTGAGGCCGATCAGGTACAGCACGAACAGCGCCACGCCCTGCACGTACACCACGAACAGGCTGCGGGTCAGCGCCGCCACGGCGAAGAACAGCGCGCCGATGAAGAACACCTGCACCACCACGATGGTGAAGAACGGCTGCAGGTACCAGACCAGATGGTTCGGCCCGATGCGCGCATGGTCGGCCCACGGCGCGTAGGTGCCCAGCCAGGCCCCGACCAGCAGGCCGGAGAAGGCGAACAGGGTGACCAGCATCGAGCCCGACCAGCGCCCGCCCAGATACGACAGCCGCGACACCGGCTTGGTGAACAGCAGCTGGAAGGTGTCGCGCTGGAAGTCGCGCAGGATCGAGGTGCCGAAGATCGCGGCCATCACGATCATGCCGAACATGCACGCGCCGAACATGTTGTAGCCCATCGCCCAGGGCCCGTTGAGCATCACCTTGCCGCTCTGGCTGGACACCGGCCCGAAGTTCTCCGAGGCCACGCACAGGAACGCGAATGCCGCCCACATGAAGAAGTACACGTAGGTGGACGGACTCTTGAAGCGCAGCTTCAGCTCGAAGCGCAGGAACTCGAGGAACTGGTGCATGGCGCGCCCCCCTGCTCAGGCGCGCCCGGCGGCGAGCCGGGTGAAGTACACGTCCTCCAGGCCGGCGCCGGCGGGCACGAAGCCCTCGCCCGGCGCCTGCGCGGCCAGCACGCGCACCTCGTGGCGGCCGCCGACCAGATGGGTGCTGATGAGCGTCATGTCGGCCTCGATGGCGCGCAGCTCCGCGTCGCTGTCCACCAGCTTGGACCACACCTGGCCGTCCAGCGCGCCGATGGCCTCGTTGGGCGCGCCCTCCAGCAGCACCTGGCCGCCGGCGATGATGGCCATGCGCGGGCACAGCTCGCGCACGTCATCGACGATGTGGGTGGACAGGATGACCGTGACGTCGCGGCCGATGCCGGCCAGCAGGTTGAGGAAGCGATTGCGCTCGGCCGGGTCCAGGCCGGCGGTGGGCTCGTCGACGATCACCAGCCGCGGGTTGGCCAGCAGCGCCTGGGCGATGCCGAAGCGCTGCTTCATGCCGCCCGAATAGGTGGCGATGGCCTTCTTGCGCGCGTTCCACAGGTTGGTCTGGTTGAGCAGCGCCTCGATCATCTCGCGCCGCTCGCCCTTGTGGGTCACGCCCTTGAGCACGGCCAGGTGCTCGAGCATGTCCAGCGCCGAGACCTTGGGATAGACGCCGAATTCCTGCGGCAGATAGCCCAGCACGCGGCGGATGCGGTCCTTCTCGCGGACCACGTCCACGCCGTCCAGGGTGATGCTGCCGGCGTCCGGATCCTGCAGGGTGGCAATGGTGCGCATCAGCGAACTCTTGCCCGCGCCGTTGGGCCCCAGCAGGCCGAACATGTGGTTGCCGATGGTCAGCGACAGGTCCTTCAGGGCCTGCACACCGTTGGGATAGGTCTTGGACAGTCCTTCGATGACAAGCGCCATGCACGGATCCTTTGAGGACGTACGGGAGAAGGGGGGGGATACCAAAACCGATACTGACCGCACCGCGGTCCGCCGCGAATGCCCGGACGTCATCATGACGAAAGATCTAGGCGGCCACGGACAGCCGTCCGACGAACGGCCGCCATGCCCGCATGCAGTCGCGGCGGCAGCGGCGCCGGCGCTCACTTCGGCGCCGGGCTTTCCTTGGTGAGCTGCCCGGCGGCGATGCGCCAGCCCTCGGCGGTCTGGACGGCCACCAGCAGCAGGGCGCGCTCGATGCCGGCGATCGGCTGGCCCTGCGCGTCGAGGAACTTGACCCGGAAGAAGAGCGTGGCCACGCCCGGTTTGGGGATGCGCACGGTGCTGGGGCCGAACGGCGCGATCGTCGTCTTGCCGGCCCAGGACGCATGCGCGGCGGCCAGGTCCTGGACGATGGCCGCGCGCCCCTCGTCGCGCACTTCGGCGATCGGCACCCAGACCGCCTGTTCGGTGAAGAGCCGTTCGAAGCCTTGCGCCTGGTGCGCATTCCAGGCGTCGACGAACGCCGCGACCAGCGCCTCCGGACCGGGCGCCGCGGCCTCACTGTCCGGGCCCGCGCCGGCGGGCGGTGGCGCGTCGATACCCAGGATCGTCGCCTGGCGCAGCACCAGCACCCAGCGCGCGCCGTCCTGCTTCCAGACATCGGTGAAACGCCTGCGGACCTGCTGGCCGGCGTTCGGCGCATCGCCCTTGGGCACGACACGCTCCTCACCCATCAGGACCACGGCGTCGTCGAGCCTGCCCGCGTACTCGATGCTGCGCGCATACCGGCTGTAACCGATCAGCCCGTTGCGGTTGCGACGCCCGACCGCGTCGCGCACGGCCACGCCGTTCTGCGGAGTGTTGACCACCAGGCCCTGGCCCAGTCCCGCGGCGAAGGCGGCGTGGTCGTCGCGGATCAAGGCCGCGTCCATCGCATCGACGGCGGCCAGCGCCGGCGCGATGCGCGGGTCGGCCGCCGCGGCGGTGACGCTGTCGTTGGCGGCCTTCCATTTCGCCGAGGCGGGGGCGCAGCAGGCGATCAGCAGCAATGCCAGGAAGCGGGCGGTGCGCGAGGGAAGCGGCAGCGTCATGTGCGTTTTCCTTTGGAGTCGTCAGTGGAGGCAGCGTCGGTCCGGCATGTCTCTTCGCCTGGATGAGTGCGTGGCGTCGGAGGACGCGCACGCCGGGTTGGCAGCCGACGCATCGAGGTCAGGAAGGCGGCTGGGCCCAGGCCGCGAGCCGCTGTGCGAGCGTGGTCGCGGTGACGGCCTCGGCGAGCGGCCCCATCGCGCACAGCAGCGCACCGCCGATGACGGTCACGGCGAAGACGCGCCTGCGGGTGGCCAGGTCGAAGACGAACAGCGCGGCGATCGCGGCCAGCGGCACCAGGCCGATGAGCGCCGGATGCTGGACCATCACCGGGAACGTCAGCGCCGGGTGCTCCACCACGGGGAAGGCCATCCGGAACAGCGCCGGCGGCAGCAGCGCGGCATTGGCGATGAGCATCGCGCGCTTGTGCACGATGCGGTCGTTGCGCCTGTAGACCGCGAGTGCGACGAAGGCGCCGAAGAACAGCAGCTCGATGAGATTGCCGATCAGGAAGGACGCCGGGCTGCCCAGCGCCGGCGGCAGCGCCAGCCCGCGCGCCAGCGTCCCGAACGTGGTGAGGACGCCAAGCACCACCATCGCCCCGGCGATGAGCGCGCCGGCCAGGCCGAGCCTGCGGTGGAGCCGCAGCTGCCCGGTCGCCACCAGCGCGGGCTGCACCACCACCAGCACCATCCAGGACGAGAACACGAGCCCATGCGCGTGCACGAGCACGCTGGGCTGATGCGAGAGCGCCGCGCCGCGCAGGAAGTAGCTCGAAGCGAACCCCAGGAAGACGATCGTCAGCATGGCCAGCGACATGACGGTGAAGAACACATCGTCCGCGCGCCTGCGGGGAGCCGGCGCCGGGCGCGACGTCGCGTCCATGCCGGCCGGGTGTGTCGGCGAGGGGCTGCTCATCCTCGCTCCGTCGTGCCTCCGACACCGCTGCGCGCCGGTCCACCTGGGTGGCCCATCGACGCGCCTGGCGCGCCCTTGTCCGCACCGCCCGCTCCCGCGATCAGCAGCAACACCAGCAGCAGGGTCATCGTCGATCTCCTGTCAGGACATCCTTGGTCGCTTGGACGTCACGCGCCGCCGGCGCGCGGCGCCAGGGCTCAGTAGTGCTTGACCGCCGGGTCGTAGATCGTGGCCTGGCGTGCGATCAGCACCCAGGCCCCGTCGGTGTACTGCCAGACGTTGGTGGCGCGCCGGTGCAGCAGCTGGCCCTTCTCCGGCCCGAAGGTCGGGGTGTAGGTGTCCTCGCCCATCGACACGGCGACGTTGCCGTAGAACTCGGCGCGCTCGAGCTTGAAGGTGTAGCCCTGCTCGTAGTCGAGCATCCCCGCCTTGATCGCGCCGAAGACCTGGTCGCGCGTCAGGACCGAGTTGTCCGGCGAATTGACCAGCAGCTTGGGCGACCAGAGCTTGCTCAGCGCGGCCAGGTCGTGGGCGGCGATGGCGCGCCCCACCGCCTCGGCCGCCTGCGGCAGCTGCTGCCTCGCGCGGGCGTCGAGCTCCTGCGCCTGGGCGAACGCGCATGGGGCGAACAACGCCAGCAGCAAGGTCAGCTTCAAGGTCCTGGACATGGGAATTCCTTCATGGGTGGATGGACGGATGCGCGATCTGCGCGAGGGCAGACGGAGCGCGGCGGGGCCGCGGCCGGCCGTGTGCGGGCCGGTCTGCCCTCTGTTACGCCGAACGGCGCGCCGGCCCGCCATCGCCGCGGCGCTCATGGCGGGTTGGGCCAGTGGAAGTCCTCGCGCGTCACCGACACGCTGAAGTCCATCGCCGCGCCCTGGCGCCACCAGCCGAACGGGACGAACAGCGCATCGCCCGGCTGCAGCAGCACCGCATGCAGTTCCAGCCCGCGCAGCTGCGGCTGGCGCTCGTGCAGGTCCGGCGCGGTCAGGTCGCCCAGCGCGCCAGCCTGGGCCAGCGGCTGCAGGCGCGCCGCCTCGCCCGGCGGCGCCAGCCACAGGCGGCGCTGGCCGTGCAGCTGCAGCAGCAGGCGGTTGCAGGGTTCGGGCGCGGCCAGGGTGCCGCTGCCGGCCGCCTCCAGCCACAGCCGGCCCGGGTCGTGACCGCGCAGCAGGCGCATCAGGTGGCCCAGGCGCGGGGCCAGGTCTGGCAGCGTCTCCAGCGCGCCGGTCAGGCGCGGCTGAAGGCCGGGCGCGTCCACGGGCCGCAGCGCCTGCTGCACGAACCGGCCCAGCGTGCTGGCCTGGCCGTGGGCATCGACCAGCGGCGCGTCGCCGTGGGTCGAGACCAGGGCCTGCGGCGCCCAGCGTCCCAGGGCTTCCTCGATCTCCCCGGCCAGCAGCACCGGCCAGTTGGCGGCGTAGTACTCGTCCAGGAACACGCCGGCGGTCAGGCCGCCACGGCGCGGCACGCAGCGGTTGCGCGCCGACAGCGCGCGCAGCCGCTGCAGGCGGACGAGCACCTCGCTCGCCTCCGGCGATGGCGGCAGGGCCGGGACCGCCGCGCGCGCATGCGGGCAGGCCGCTGCCGGCGCGTCTGCCGGCGGCGGCGTGGCGCCCTCGAAGCCCGGCAGGCGCAGCTTGCTGCGGTGATCGGCCGCCCCGGGCGCGCCGTCGGCATCGGTACCGCGGAAATAGAACTTCTGCCACTTCGCGCCCGGTGCGGCCTGCGGCGTGGCGGCGACCTGCGCCTGGAACGCATCGCGCGCCCGGCTCCACTGCTCGAAGCGGCGCTTGAGCTCGGGCGCCTCGTCGATCGGCGCGATGCGCGGCACCACCGCGTCGAGCAGGTCGCGCGGCAGCGGGAACAGAAAAGCCAGCGGCTCGTTCTCCTCGAAGCGCACCACGTGCCCGGCGCGGGTGAAGCGCCAGTTCATGGTGAAGGTGTACGGCGCCCAGTCGGTCTCGATGATCCCGCCCAGCGCGGCCACGCCGTCCTTGGCCAGGTTGGGCGACCCGCCCACCCACAGGTTGTGCCCGGGCGAGGTGCGGAACAGCCCGGGCACATGGAAGGTGAAGGTGCCCTGCCCGAACAGCGCCACCGGCGCGTCCTGCGCCGGCGTGCCCGGATCGGCCTGGATGCGCACGTCCTGCGGCAGCGGCCCGCCGTTCCAGTGCGCCTGGAAGCCGCACGGGCTGAGCAGCTCCCAGCCGTGCGCATTGGCGATGCCCAGCGGCAGGCAGCGGTAGGCGAAGCTCTCCGGGCTGGCGTCCATCCAGGCGCGCCGCGGGCTGGCCGCACGCAGCCGCGGCTTCCAGCCCGGATAGACGTAGCAGGTCAGCTCCATCGCGGCGCTGGCCTCAGAACGTCGCGCGCAGGCTCAGCGTGCCCTGCTGATCGCTCCAGCCGTCGGCCCATTGCCCGCGCCAGGCCAGCGACAGCGTCCACGGCCCGCGATGCCCGGTCAGCGCCGCGCCGGCTTCGCCGACATCGCGCGCGATGCCATCGCGGTTGCCGTCGAACAGCGTGCCGTCGGCGGCGGTGAGCGCGTAGCGCTGGCCCTGCGCGGCCTGCGCGCGGCGATAGCCCACGTGCAGCTCCGGCGTCCAGCGCACCCCGCTGGCCTGATCGAAGCTGCGCGACAGCCCCAGCGCGGCGTACGGCGACACCAGGGTCTCGCGCCGGGCCTGTCCGCCGACCTTGAACGCATCGGGCACATCGCCGGTCTCGACGAAGGCCTCGCCGGTCAGGCGCGTGGCCACCACGCCGGCCACCGGCGTCAGCTGCGCCTGGCCGACGTCCAGCGGCAGCGCCAGCTGCAGCGCCGCGGTGGCCGCGTCCGTGCCGCGGCTGGAGAAGGCCAGGCCGATGCCGGTCTGGCGCCAGGCGTGCTCGCGCGCATGGGCATAGCCCAGCATCGCCGACACGCCCAGCGGCCCGATCAGCTGCGAGCCGTACACGGCCACGCGCGTGACATCGCTGCGGCCGCGGCTGCCCATCTGGTCATGCAGCCAGGCGTTGTCCGTGCCGACCGCCAGGCCCAGCCGCGTGCCCTGGCCGAGCGTCCAGTCGGTGCCCACCTGCGTGGCGGTGGAGCGCGCGCCGAAGCCGACCTGATCGCTCGCCCCTTCGACATCCAGATCCTGGTAGCGCAGCTGCACCCAACCACGCGCCGCCGGGTCGAGGCCGGCATCGCGGTTGAACAAGGTATTGCCGTCGCCCTCGGCCCGCATGCGTGCCAGCAGGCCCATCGCATCGGCCTGGCTGGACAGCGCCAGCGCGGTGGCCTGACGACTGAACAGCTCACCATCGTTGGGCGCGATGCGCACCGGCGCGGTGGGGGTTGGTGTCGGGGTTGGTGTCGGGGTTGGTGTCGGGGTTGGTGTCGGTGTCGGTGTCGGTGTCGGTGTCGGTGTCGGGGTTGGGGTTGGGGTTGGGGTGGGAGTAGGTGTTGGAGTGGGCGTGGGGGTTGGTGTTGGGGTGGGAGTCGGCGTCGGCGTCGGTGTCGGTGTCGGTGTCGGTGTGGGCGTTGGGGTCGGCGTCGGCGTGCCCAGCGTCAGATAGGCATTGTTGGCGTCGTAGCTGACCGAGATCGGGAAGTCCGCCGGCGGCGTGGTGCCGGCCGCATTGGTGAGGGTGGCGAAGCTGCCGCTGACGCCGCCGTTGGCGTTGACGAAGCTGCGCGAGGCGCTGCTGTAGGTGCCCGGCGCCCAGGCGAAGGCCACCGCGCCGGCCAGCGTGGCCGCGCCGCCGGTGACCTTGAGCTGGTCGATCGCGTCGGGCGTCACGCCGACGACGAGGGTGCCGCTGGCGGCCTGCGCATAACGGCCCAGCACCTCCAGGCTGTTGCCTGGCGCGCCGGACTGGCTCAGGTCCAGGGTGCCGGCGTTGTTGAAGACGAACTGCCAGCTGCTCACGCCAAGCGTCTGGCCCGCGCCTACGGTGAGGCTGGAGCTGGCGTCGACGTTGAAGCTTGCATCGGTCTGGCCGTAGGAGGCAGCGAGGGACAGCCTGTCGCCGGTCAGGACCGCGGCGCTGCCGTTGCTCAGGCTGATCGTGCGCCAGTTGAATCCGAGATTGATGCCCTGGGACGGATCATTGGTGCTGAAGCTGCCGCCTCTGAACTGCAGGCCGTCCAGGCTGAGCGTGCTTTCGCCGAAGTCGTTGCTGAGCCGGGTCAGCCCGGCGTGGTCGGCCGCGCTCAGCCCGCTCACGCGGATGTTGCCCGAGCCGATCGCGATGCCGCCGGTCACCGAACCGCCGGTCCAGTTCACCGTGGTGTCCGAACCCATGATGTAGCCGGAGACGATGTCGCCCCGCACGCTGCCGCCGCGCAGGTCCAGGACGTTGCTGTTGCTGAGCACGATCGCGGCACCGCCCGCACCGTCGATGCTGCCGGTGTTGTCGAGCACCAGCGCGCGCCCGCTGCCCGCGCTGATGCCGCCAACCAGGCTGCCGGCGTTGGTCAGCGTCAGGGTGCTGGGCAGCAAGGTGCCCTGGTCGAAGATCGAGAAGGTCCCGACGTTGGTGACGCCGGTGCCGGTGATGCTGCCGCCCTGCGCCACATCGATGCTGGCGTTGCCGCCGTAGAACAGGTGGACGCCACTGCCCCCCTGGACGCTGCCGGCCACGGCGATGCGCAGGCTCGGATCGATGCCGGCCGCGCCGGTGGCATCGCGGTAGCCGCTGCTGAAGTCGATGCCGTAGTTGCGGCCGCTCAGGCTGCCGTTGACCTGCACGACCGCCGTGCGATCGGCGGTGCTGGTCCCGCTGGTGGGCGGCGCCTGTTCCAGGTTCACGGCGCTGCCGTTGGCCGAGCTCAGCGTGCCGTCCAGCTGCAGGCGCGTGGTGCCGTTGAAGTTGCGCACCGACAGCGCATTGCCCTGGCCGCTGATGCTGGCCGCGCCCGTCACTTCGACATCGGCGCCGCCGACGCCGGAGTTCCACACCGCCACCGTGTCGGTCACGCCGGTGGGGTTGCTGCTGCCGCGGGTCACCGCGCCGGCGAGCGTGACCGCGGTCCTGCCGGTGGTGCCCTGGTTCCAGGCGTAGACCGCCGTGGCGCCGGGCGTGCTGACATCGCGCAGCTGCAGGATCAGGTCGCGGCCGCTGGCGGCGTTGTGGGCATTGACCGCGGCGTCGGTGCCGAAGGTGGCGGTGCTGCCCGAGCGACTGACCGGCCCGGTGGCGATCACGCTCAGCGAGCCGGTACCGCTGTTGTCCGCATTGATGGCGCGCGCGCCTGCATCCACCCCGGCGGTGCGGATGGTCAGATCGCCCGTGCTCGCACTGCCCAGCGACGCGTTGACGCCGACGCTGGCGGCGCCGTTGCCGGTCACCTGGCCGTCGGCCGTGATCGAGATCCCGCCGCGTGCGGCGTAGGCCTGGATGCCGGTGTAGCCGCTCACCGTCGAGGCGGCGGCGATCACGATGTCGCCATTGGTCGTGGCGGCGTTGATGCCGCGGCCCCCGCCGACGCCGCTGACGGCGCCCTGGGTCGTCACACTGACCGGACCGCCGGCATTGATGGAGACGGCCTCGCCGCCATTGCTGGGCGCCATCGACACCGTGCCGCGGGTGATGACCGAGACCGGGGCGCTGGGGGCCGACACCAGGATGCCGTAAGCGTAGCTGTAGCCCTGTCCATCGCCGCCGGTCACGCTGCCCAGATCCAGGCTCACCTGTCCGGCATGGCTGGTCTCCAGCGAGAGGCCGAACCCATGCACCGCGGCGATGCTGCCGTTGCTGACCAGCGACAGCGGCACGTCGCCCTGATCCGGGTCGTAGCCGTTGTAGCGGAAGTAGATGCCCGCGCCGCCCCGGATCGAGGACTGATTGGCATCGGTGAAGCCGCCGGCGCCGTTGATCGTCAGTGCGGTGCCGCTGTTGCCGGTGTCCACGCCGAAGCCGGCGGCCGTGCTGGCGGTGGTGACGGTGGGGCTGAAGACGATGGTCTGCCCGCTGGTGTTGGCGCTGGCGGGGCCGTCGCAGATCCAGGTCTGCGGCGTCAGGTCGGTGCGCAGGACGCAGGCGGCCTGGGCGGCCTGTTGGCTGGCCAGCACGGCCAGGATGGAAACGCTCAGTGCGGCATAGCGCGGCACGGCCTTGCGCCGGATCGAATTCATGTCTGCTCCATGGCGGGACGAGGAAGCCGCCGCCCCGGTACCGGGACGGCGGCGCGGGCCCGCCTCGCACGGACTCGCAGTCCTCTGTTACGCCGCATGGGGGCGGGGGCCGCCACGCGTGGAGCGTTTTTGTTCTTCTTGTGTTCGATGGGTCGCGGCGTGGGGGCGATGCGTCCTTGCGGAAGGCTGAGAACAGCATCGGACCGACGCTTGTAGAGCGGAGCTCGCTCCGCTGAGGCCTTCCCGATGATCCGGTCGAAAGGCAGCGGAGCAAGCTCCGCTCTACAAGGAGGGCGCGGCGTGGTTCGGGGCGGCACGCCGGTGCGATGTGTCCTTGCCGAATGCCAGAGGGCAGCATCGGACCGACGCCTGTAGAGCGGAGCTCGCTCCGCTGGGGCGTTCCCGATGATCCGGTCGAAAGGCAGCGGAGCAAGCTCCGCTCTACAAGCAGGGCGCGACGTGGCGCGGGGCGGCACGCCGGTGCGATGTGTCCTTGCCGAATGCGAAGGGCAGCATCGGACCGACGCTTGTAGAGCGGAGCTCGCTCCGCTGGGGCGTTCCCGATGATCTGGTCGAAAGGCAGCGGAGCAAGCTCGCGCTCTACAAGGAGGGCGCGGCGTGGCGCGGGGCGGCACGCCGGTGCGATGCGTCCTTGCCAAATGCGAAAGGGCAGCATCGGACCGACGCCTGTAGAGCGGAGCTCGCTCCGCTGGGGCGTTCCCGATGCTCTGGTCGAAAGGCAGCGGAGCAAGCTCCGCTCTACAAGGAGGGCGCGGCGTGGTCGACTGCGGCGAAGAACCAAGGCTTTGACGGAGCGCTGGACGGGCCCCGTCCGGGCGCCTGGCTCAGGTGCCCAGCGCTTCGTACAGCAAGGCCTTGGCGATGGCCCAGTCGCGCTGCACGGTGCGCTCGGAAACGCCCAGGGCCAGGGCGGTCTCGGCGTCGGAATAGCCGGCGAAGTAGCGGCATTCGACGAGGCGTGCCAGGCGCGGCTGCTGGCGCTCCAGTTCGGCCAGGGCCTCGTCGAGGGCGACGATGCGCTCGTCGCTCTCGGCCAGCACCTCGACGGTGTCGATGTCCAGCAGCGCGCGGCCCGGGTCGCGCTTGTGGCGCAGGCGCGCGCGGGCGTGGCTCACCAGCACCTGGCGCATGGCCAGGGCGGCGGTGTTGAGGAAATGGGCCTGGCCTTCGAAGACGCCGTGGCGGCTCAGCTTGAGGTAGGCCTCGTGCACCAGCGCGGTGGTCTCCAGCGTGGCCGCGCGCGGGAAGGCCCGGCCGCGCTCGCGACGGGCCAGGCGCTTGAGGTCGGCATAGAACATGCGCGCCAGATCATCGACCAGGGACGCATCTGGCTGGGGGGGGACGGAAGCCATGGCGGCTAGATTCTGCCCCACGCCGCGCGCGCCGGGGTGACTCACCCTTGCAGCGCCAGGCGCGTGCCCTTGGCGGGCGCGCCCGATTTGCGCTGCGCCTGGGCCAGCAGCTGCTGCGCCTGGGCGATGCGCGGGCTCTGCGGCAGGTCCAGGGTGCGGCGCAGCGTCAGCGAGGCATCCAGCAGGCGCGCGGCGCCGACGGCATCGCCCTGGGCCAGCGCGGCGCGGCCTTCGAGCAACTGGCCGTCGGCGATCATCGAGCGCAGGAACGGCGCCAGCGCACTGGTGCGGGCCGCTTCGGTCGCGGCGTGGGCGCGCGTCGCGGCGCCAGCGGCATCGCCGCTGGCCAGGGCCAGCTCGGCCTCGGCCAGCGCGCGCTGCAGGCGGCGGGTCTGCGCCTTGGGGCCATCGCCACTGGGCGGCTTGAGCCTGGCGTACCCGGCCTGCGCCTGGGCCAACTGGCCCTGCGCCAGCAGCGCGCGCACGCGCAGCAGCATGTTGAAGTCGTTAGGGCCGGGCGTGCCGAGCGCGTCCATCAGCCGGTCGCATTCGTCCAGCCGCTGGCGGGCCTCGTCGTAGCGACCCAGCTCGACCAGCGCCTCGGCCTCCCGCTGCAGGTTGCTGGTCAGCACGGTACCGCCCGGATCGGCCTGCCGCGCCAGGCGCACGGCCTGCCGCGCATCGATCAGCGCCGCCGCCGGATCGCCGGCACGCACCTTGGCCCGGCTGCTGGTGGACAGGGTCTGGATGGCGAGGAACAAGGCCTCGGGGCCTGTGTCCTGGCGCGGCGCGGCCGCCCGGGCCAGCGCGGCTTCGACTAGGCCTTCGCGGGCACGATCGGCATTGACCAGCGCCACGGCCAGGGTGGCGCGGGCGCGCACCAGGGCCAGATCGTTCTCCGCGGTCGAGCCTTCAGCGCGCTGGATGCCGCGGCGCAGATCGGCCTCGGCGGCGGCGTGCTCGTAGGCGTAGCTCTCGGTTTCGCCCAGCTGGATGTAGTAGCCGGCCAGGGCGGGGTTGGGATCGCCGTCGGCCTGGATGGAGACCTGCACCGAGCGCCGCAGTACCGGGACGGCCTCGGCGGTCTTGCCGCGGTAAGCGGTGGCGACGCCCTGCAGCTGCAGCGCGCGGGCCAGCTCGGACGAAGGCGGATACGCCGACAGGACCGCCGCCGCCTGGGTCGCATCGTCCAGAGCGCGACCCGGATCGTTGGTGTAGTTGTTCGCGGCCGAGGCGATCAGCAGCCTGCCACGCAGCTGCGAGCGCGTGTCGCCCTGGCGGTCGAGGATGGCACGGGCCTGGGCGAGCAGGGCTTCGGCCTGGTCGTGATCGCTGAAGCTGATCCGCGCCTGCGCGATCAAGTCGCTGGCCAGTTCGACCGAATCGGGCCCGTAGAGCTGGTGGCTCAGTGCGACGGCCTGCTGGCGCATCGGCAGCTGCTCGGCGCTCAGCGCGAACTCGTCGTACAGGTTGCCGAACAGGCGCAGCAGCGCCAGCTTGTTCTCCGGCGCCTGGGCCAGCTCGGACTGGATGCGCGCCGCGCCGATGTCCAGCAGCTCGCGCGCGGTGGTCTGGCGCGCGCGCACCGGGTCGGCCTGGCGGCTAGTGTTGGTGCGGAACAGATCGACCATGAAGGCCTGCATGGCCGCGGCCCGCTGCGCCTCGCGCTCGGTGCGGCGCTCCTGCCAGGCCAGCGTCACCAAGCCGGTGCCCAGCGCCAGGAAGGCCACGCCCACCAACGCCAGTCCGCGCCAGTGCCGGCGCACGTAGCGGCGCGCCTGGTAGCTGCGCGCGCCAGCGCGTGCCAGCACCGGGCGGTGTTCCAGATGGCGGCGGATGTCCTCGGCCAGGGCGCGCGCGTCGGGATAGCGCTGCTCGGCCGCAGGCCGCATCGCGCGAGCGACGATGGCATCCAGGTCGCCGCGCAGCGCGCGGGCCGGGATGAGGCCGTCGGCGGCCACGGCACGGCTGGGCGGCGGCGGTTCGGCCGCGGCCAGGCGCCGCACCGCGGTGGCCAGCGCGCTGCCCTGCAGGGCCCAGGGCAGGCGGCCGGCGAGCAGTTCGTACAGGGTCACGCCCAGGGCGTAGACGTCGGTGGCGGTGCCGACCAGGCCGCCGTCGAGCTGCTCGGGCGCGGCGTAGGACGGGGACAGCTGCAGCGTGCGCGTGGTGCTGGCCGCCGCGCCCCCCGGCGCGTCCTCGAGCAGCCGGGCCAAGCCGAAATCCAGCAGCCGCGCCTGGCCGTCGTCGGTGACCAGGATGTTGGCAGGCTTGATGTCGCGATGGACGACCAGCCGGGTATGCGCGTAGGCCACCGCATCGCAGACCTGCAGGAACAGCGCCAGGCGCTCGGCCACGCCGCTGTGGCGCGCCTGGCACCAGCTGACCAGATCCTGGCCCTGCACGTACTCCATCGCCATCCAGGCCAGGCCCTCGTCGGTCACCCCGCCGTCGTAGAGCCGGGCGATGCCCGGGTGCACGAGCGAGGCCAGGATGTCGCGCTCGGCCGACAGCCGGCCCTGCAGCGGATCGGGCATCTGCGCGATCAGCTTGATCGCCACCTGCTGGCGGAAGCCGCCGGCGATGCGCTCGGCCAACCAGACCTGGGCCATACCGCCGGCGCCGAGCCAGCGCAACAGCCGGTAGGGCCCAACCACGCGGCCGGGCGTGCGCGGTTCGTCCTCCTGGGAAGCGCCTTCGCCGAACGGAGACCGGTCCAGGAAGCCGTCATCGCCCTCGGCCAGGGCCAGCAGCCGCTGCAGGCGTTCGAGCAGATCCGGCCGCCCCTCGCAGGCGCGCGCCAGCGCCGCCTGGCGCTGCGCCGGCGGCAAGGCCAACAGCTGCTCCAGCAGGGCGTGCACGCCCTGCCCGTCGCTCTGCGTCATCGGAAGGTTCCAGGCCAGTCCCCCTGCCCCGCGCCGGAGCATAGCGCGGCGCGGCGCGGCCAGGCCCCGCAAACAGCGACGCCGGCCCCCCACGGACCGGCGTCGGTGTGGGCCGGCGTGATTCGCCCCGGCCCTTGGCGCCCCTCCCAGGGATTTATTTCGTGATATCCACGTCCTTGGTCTCGCGCAGGAAGATCGCGCCGATCACCAGGGTCATCAGCGCGACGCCGATCGGATACCACAGGCCGTAGTACATGTTGCCGGTGGCCGCGACCAGGCCGAAGGAGATGGTCGGCAGGAAGCCGCCGAACCAGCCGTTGCCGATGTGATAAGGCAGCGACATGGAGGTGTAGCGGATGCGGGTCGGGAACAGCTCGACCAGCCAGGCCGCGATCGGCGCATAGACCATGGTCACGAACAGCGCCAGCACGAACAGCACCGCGATCACCATCGGCTTGTTGATGCGCGCCGGGTCGGCCTTCTCCGGATAGCCGGCGCCGGTCAGCGCGCCCTTGAGCTGCTTGCCGAAGGCATCGGCCTTGGCCTTGCCTTCTTCCTTGGACAGCCCGCTGCCTTCGTAGGAATTGATCTGGTTGCTGCCCACGTTGACCGTGGCGATGGTGCCCGGCGGGGCGGCCTTGACGGTGTAGGGCACACCGGCCTTGGTCAGCGCGGTGGCGACGATGTCGCAGGAGCTGGTGAAGGTCTTCTTGCCGACCGGGTCGAACTGGAAGCTGCAGGTGTCCGGATCGGCGTTGATCACCACCGGCGCACTGGTGCGCGCCTCCTCGATGGCCGGGTTGGCGTAGTGGGTCAGCGCCTTGAACATCGGGATGTACAGCAGCGCGGCCAGCAGGCAGCCGCCCAGCACGATGACCTTGCGGCCGATGCGGTCGGACAGCCAGCCGAAGAACAGGAAGAACGGCGTGGCCAGCGCCAGCGCGCCGGCGATCAGCAGCGCGCCGGTGGTGGCATCCACCTTGAGCGCCTGGGTCAGGAAGAACAGCGCGTAGAACTGGCCGCCGTACCACACCACGGCCTGGCCGGCGGTGGCGCCCAGCAGCACCAGCAGCATCAGCTTGAAGTTGCCGCCCTTGAGGCTGTCGCGGAACGGGGTCTTGGAGCCCTTGCCCTCGGCCTTCATCTGCTGGAACAGCGGCGACTCGCTCAGCTGCATGCGGATCCACACCGACACGCCCAGCAGGATGATCGAGACCAGGAACGGGATGCGCCAGCCCCAAGCCTCGAAGGCCTCGTTGCCCAGCGCGCTGCGGCAGGCCAGGATGATCAGCAGCGACAGGAACAGGCCGATGGTCGCGGTGCACTGGATGAAGCTGGTGTAGAAGCCGCGCTTGTTGGCCGGCGCGTGCTCGGCCACGTAGGTCGCCGCACCGCCGTACTCGCCGCCCATCGCCAGGCCCTGGGCCAGGCGCAGGCAGATCAGGATCACCGGCGCGGCCACGCCGATGGTGGCGTACGAGGGCAGCACGCCCACCAGGAAGGTGGACAGGCCCATGATCAGGATGGTCACCAGGAAGGTGTACTTGCGACCGATGCGATCGCCCAGGCTGCCGAAGAAGGCCGCGCCGAAGGGCCGCACGAAGAAGCCGGCGGCGAAGGCCAGCAGCGCGAAGATGAAGGCCGTGGTCTCGTTGACGCCGCTGAAGAACTGCTTGGCGATGATCGCCGCCAGCGAACCGTACAGGAAGAAGTCGTACCACTCGAACACGGTGCCCAGGGACGAAGCGAGGATGACCCGCTTGTGACCCTGGGTGAGTCCGGCCGGCTGGCCGGCGGTGACGTTGACGCTGGACATGGGAGCTTTCCCTCGAAGCTGGATGCCGTGGTGCTGGCGTGGATGTCAGTTGGCCATGGAGCAGCCGTGGGTCTCGCGCCGGAAGGCGAGCCCTTCCGGCACGGGGCAGGCAGGTACAGCGCCCTAGAAGGTGTACTGGGCGCTGACGCTGACCTGGTTGCCGCTTTCGGTGGTGGTGTTGGCGGTGGTGCCGACGGTGTGCTCGAGCTTGTCGTGCATCGCCTCCAGGCCCAGCTTGTAGGGACCGTTGGCGTAGATCAGGTTGAGCGCGGTCTGGCGGTTATTGAGCAGGCCCACGGCCGTGCCGCGCCAGCGCAGCACGTCGTCCTTGTCGGGGTTGTCCACCGCGTAGAAGGCGTTGAGGCTCCAGTTCTTGTTGAAGCTGTAGCCCACCTGCGCATAGCCGCCGGTTTCGGAGATGTCGCCGAACTGGGAGAGCGCGCCGAAGTTCTGGCCCATGCCGTTGCCGGTGAAGGCGAACGCCTTGATGTTCCAGTTGCCCGGCTTGACCATGCCGCCCACTTCGAAGGCGGTGCTCTTGATGTCCGAACGGATCGGCGTGGGCGTGGTGCCGTCGACGCCGCTCAGGTCGATCTTGGAGTAGTGCCCGGCGGCATAGGCCACCCAGTTGCTGCCGGCCACGCGCACGCGCGCCTCGACCTGCGGGTTGAAGCCGGCGTTGCCGCCGGTGAGATAGTTGGTGGTGCTGCCCGGGCCGGACCAGTTGCCGCTGAAGGCGCCCACGTCCAGGCGCCACTTGGGGCCATCCGAACCGTGGTTGAGGTCCTGCATGACCACCACGCCCGGATAGCGCCAGCCGATCATGCCGGTGCCGAAGCCGAGCGGGAAGGCCACGTGGGCGACCGAGTCGGGCACGTTGTCCAGCGGGAACATCAGCGTCCACTGCTGGCCCACGCGCACCTTGGTGCCGGTGGCGGCATTGTCCATGTCCAGGTAGGCCTGGCGCAGGCGCGGGACCGGCTGCTGGCCGCTGTAGGCGCCGGTGCCGTTGTTGCCGCCGAAGAAATCCATCTCCAGGCGCGCGCCGCCGGTCCAGTGCTCGCCCATCTTGGCGCCGGTGATGTCCACCCAGAAGCGGGTGTTGCGGATGTCCACGCCGCTCAGGTCGCCCTTGCCGCCGGGTGTGGGCCACTCGGCGTTCTGGCCGTTGCCGAAGTTGAACGGCCGCGACTGCTGGAAGGCCGTGGCGTTGACGAAGCCGTGGAAGGCCACCGACATGCCCGGCGCGGTCGTGAACTGCGGCGCGGCCGGCTTGGCGGCGGCGGTGGCCTTGACCTCATCCAATTGGGTCTTGGTGTCGGCCACCTGGGTCTGGGTCTGGCTGACCTGGCTCTGGGTCTGCACGACCTGCGCCTGGGTCTGCTGCTGCGCCGACAGCAGCTGCTGCACCTGCGCCTCGAGCTGGGCGACGCGCGCCTCGAGCGCCTTCTCCTTCTTCGACTGCGCCAGGGCCACGCCCGGCGCCATCAAGGCCACGATCATGGCGAGCGCCAATGGGCGACGCGCCATCGTTGCGATGCGTGTGGTCATGCTCCCCTCTCCCAAGAGTCCGGTGATTCACCGCGGCGCGCCCTCCCCTTTGCGAGAGCGCGATGTGCGCCGCAGATTGCGCACGCATGACAGCGCCCACCATTCGCCTTTGGTCTCAAAACAAGGGCTTTAAGACCATGGTCTAAGCCAGCTGCTGCACTGCGCAAACAGTGGATCGGTCAAACTTCAAGGCCTCGACAAGTCGCTGGCCGCACCCCGCAACGGTTGGTCCATCCGCCACGTTCTACGCAAGATGAGGTAAGGAGATTCCATGTCTGATCTGTATCCCGTCGATCCCGCATTCGCCAGCCAGGCCCTGGTCGATGCGCAGGCCTATGCGCGCGACTACAAGGCGTCGGTGGAAGCACCCGACGCGTTCTGGGCCAAGGCGGCGCAGCGACTGGACTGGATGAAGGCGCCGACGCAGATCAAGGACGTCAGCTTCGACATCGACGACTTCCGCATCAACTGGTTCGCCGATGGCGAGCTCAACGCCAGCGTCAACTGCCTGGACCGCCAGCTGGAGAAGCGCGGCGACAAGATCGCCCTGCTGTTCGAACCCGACAGCCCCGACAGCCAGAGTGTTGGTGTGACCTATCGCGAGCTGCATGCGCGCGTGTGCAAGCTGGCCAACGCGCTGCGCAAGCTGGGCGTGGTCAAGGGCGACCGGGTCACCATCTACCTGCCGATGATCCCCGACGCGGCCGTGGCGATGCTGGCCTGCGCGCGCATCGGCGCGGTGCACTCGGTGGTGTTCGGCGGCTTCGCGCCCAACTCCATCGCCGACCGCGTGTCCGACTGCGGCAGCAAGCTGATCATCACCGCCGACGAAGGCCTGCGCGGCAGCAAGAAGGTGCCGCTCAAGGCCAATGTCGATGCCGCGCTCAAGCTGCCCGGCACCAACAGCGTGGAGACCGTGCTGGTGGTGCGCCACACCGGCGGCGCGGTGCAGATGCAGGCCCCGCGCGACCGCTGGTTCCACGACGTGGTCGAGGGCCAGCCGGAGACCTGCGAGCCCGAGCGCATGAACGCCGAGGATCCGCTGTTCATCCTCTACACCTCCGGCAGCACCGGCAAGCCCAAGGGCGTGCTGCACACCACCGGCGGCTACCTGCTGTGGGCGGCCTACACGCACGAGGTGGTGTTCGACCTGAAGGAGGACGACATCTACTGGTGCACGGCCGACGTGGGCTGGGTCACCGGCCACAGCTACATCGTCTACGGCCCGCTGGCCAACGGCGCCACCTCGCTGATCTTCGAGGGCGTGCCCAACTACCCGAGCAACTCGCGCTTCTGGGAGGTCGTGGACAAGCACCAGGTCACGCTGTTCTACACCGCGCCCACCGCGATCCGCGCGCTGATGCGCGATGGCGACGCGCCGGTGAAGAAGACCTCGCGCAAGAGCCTGCGCCTGCTCGGCACGGTGGGCGAGCCGATCAACCCCGAGGCCTGGCGTTGGTATTACGAGGTGGTCGGCGATTCCCGCTGCCCGATCGTGGACACCTGGTGGCAGACCGAGACCGGCGGCCACATGATCACGCCGATCCCCGGCGCCACCCCGCTCAAGCCCGGCTCGGCCACCGTGCCCTTCTTCGGCGTGCAGCCGGCGCTGGTGGACGCCAACGGCGCCGAGCTGGACGGCGCGGCCGAGGGCAACCTGGTGATCAAGGACTCCTGGCCGGGCCAGATGCGCACGGTCTACGGCGACCACCAGCGCTTCATCGACACCTATTTCCGCACCTATCCGGGCACCTACTTCACCGGCGACGGCTGCCGCCGCGATGCCGATGGCTATTACTGGATCACCGGCCGGGTGGACGATGTCATCAACGTCTCCGGCCACCGCATCGGCACGGCCGAGGTGGAAAGCGCGCTGGTCTCGCATCCCAAGGTGGCCGAGGCCGCGGTGGTGGGCTTCCCGCACGACATCAAGGGCCAAGGCATCTACGCCTACGTCACCCTGGTGGCCGGCGAGGCGCCCAGCGAGGAGTTGCACAAGGAGCTGATCGCCCACGTGCGCAAGGAGATCGGTCCGATCGCCTCGCCCGACCACCTGCAGTGGGCGCCAGGCCTGCCCAAGACGCGCTCGGGCAAGATCATGCGCCGCATCCTGCGCAAGATCGCCGAGAACGCGCCCGACCAGCTCGGCGACACCTCGACCCTGGCCGACCCCTCGGTGGTCGATTCGCTGGTGTCCGAGCGCAAGGTCAAATAAGACGTGATGGCGGCCGTGGGCAAGGAAGCATCGAAAGCCGATCGCCTGGTCTGGCACTATGCCAGTCGTACGGCGCACGACGCGTCGGACGCTTCCGTCCCCACGCCCCCCGCCTCCATGACCACACTGCTCATCGCCGACGACCATCCCCTGTTCCGGGAGGCCCTGCGCGGCGCCGTGCAGCGCGTGCTGCCCGGCGTGTCCCTGCACGAGGCCGACAGCGTCGATGCGCTGTACGCGCTGGTCGAGGCCAACCCGGACGCCGACCTGCTCCTGCTGGACCTCAACATGCCCGGCGCGCACGGCTTCAATGCGCTGGTGCACCTGCGCGCGCTGCATCCGCAGCTGCCGGTGGTGGTGGTGTCCGCACGCGAGGAACCGTCGGTGATGCGCCGCGCGCTGGACCACGGCGCGCTGGGCTTCATCCCCAAGTCGGCCGACTCGGACACCATCGGCGAGGCCATCGGCCTGGTGCTGGACGGCGAGCGCTGGGCGCCGGAGGAGGCGCACAACGCGCCGGCCATCGGCCGTGACGAGCAGGAGGTCGCCCAGCGCCTGCGCGACCTGACTCCGCAGCAGTTCCGCGTGCTGCAGATGCTCGGCGCCGGCCGGCTCAACAAGCAGATCGCCTACGACCTGGGCGTGTCCGAGGCCACCATCAAGGCGCATGTCACCGCGATCCTGCGCAAGCTGGGCGTCACCAACCGCACCCAGGCGGTGCTGATGGCCGGGCGCCTGTCGGTGGATCCGGATGGGCTGACGCCGCCGCCGGAAGATCAGGACTGAGCACCAGGGCCGCCGGTTTTCGCGAAGGCGGGACCGGGTGACCTTGGCGCCTGCGGGAACGTCGCTGGGTTCCCGCGCGCGCGGGAACGACGCTAGGAGCGTCGGCGGCGCGGCGGCATCCATGCAGTAAGGTGATCAGCCCAAGAAGGCCCAACCGCGCCCTCCATGTCCGACAAACCCTCCCGGTCCGGCGACGCGCCGCGCGCCAAGGTGCAGATGGCCGATATCGCCCGCATGGCGGGCGTGTCCGAGTCCACCGTCTCGCGCGCGCTGGCCGACAACCCGCTGGTCGCCGAGCGCACCCGCGCCTACGTCAAGCAGCTCGCCGCGCGCGCCGGCTACCAGGTGGACCCGGTCGCGCGCAGCCTGCGCTCGCGCCGCTCCAACACCATCTGCGTGGCCGTGCCGCTGATGCATGCCTTCGAGCAGCCGCTGTCGGACCCCTTCATGATGACCATGCTGGCGCTGCTGGCCGAGGAGCTGACCGGCAACGGCTACAGCATGCTGCTGTCCAAGGTGGACCGGCACCAGGACGGCTGGGTCGAGCGGCTGGCGCGCAGCAGCCGCGCCGACGGGCTGGTGATGCTGGGCCAGAGCTCCGAGCACGAGGCGATGAACGCCGCCGCGCGCGAGGGCTGGCCGATGGTCGTCTGGGGCAGCCGCATGCCCGGGCAGGCCTACGTCAGCGTCGGCAGCGACAACCGGCGCGGCGGCGAGCTGGCGACCGCGCACCTGATCGAGGCCGGGCGCCGGCGCATCGCCTTTCTCGGCGACGAGCAGCTGCCCGAGGTCGCGCCGCGCTTCGCCGGCTATCGGGCGATGCTTGAACAGCACGGGCTGGCGTTCGATCCGCGCCTGCATGCACGCAGTCACTTCGTCAGCGAGGACGCCTACCGGCTGACCCGCGCGATGCTGAAGAAGGCCGACCCGCCGGACGGGGTGTTCGCCGCCTCGGACCTGATCGCGCTCGGCGCGATCCGCGCGCTGGGCGAGGCCGGCCTGCGCGTGCCGCAGGATGTCTCGCTGGTGGGCTTCGACGACCTGCCGCTGGCCAGCTACAGCCAGCCGCCGCTGACCACGGTGCGCCAGGACCTGACGCTGGCCGCGCGCCACATGGTCGATCGCCTGCTGGCCCTGGTCGACGGCGGCACCGCCGACTCGCTGGAGATGCCGGTGCAGCTGGTGGTGCGCGAGTCGGCCTAGCGCCGCTCTTCCACGCCCGGATAGCCCGCGCCCGCGCTTGAACGCGCGGCGCTGGCCCGCGGCGCGCGCACGCGCTGCACGCCGACGAACAGCATCGACACCGCCGCGGCCAGCAGCAGCGCCCCGGCCAGCCGGATCACGTTGCGCGCATCGCCGCCGAGCAGGCGGTCGAAGTACAGCGGCAGGGTCAGGATCTGGATCAGCATCGGCAGCACGATGAACAGGTTGAACAGCCCCATGTACACGCCGGTGCGCTCGGGCGGGATGCGCTCGGCCAGCATCAGATAGGGATTGCCCATCATGCTGGCCCAGGCCAGGCCGATGCCGATCATCGGCAGCAGCAGCAGCCAGCGGTCCTGGATGGCCGGCAGCAGCAGCATGCCGATGCCGGCCGCGGTCAGGCAGGCCGCGTGGGTCGGCTTGGGGCCGAAGCGCCGCGTGAACGGCACCATCGCGAAGGCCGCCACGAAGGCGACGAAGTTGTAGAAGCTGCCGATCTGCCCGTTGATCAGCCCGGCCTGGCGGAACGCGTGCGAGGCCGGATCGGTGGTGCCGAACAGCGTGGTCGACAGCGACAGCACGATGTACTGCCAGTAGCAGAACATCGCATACCACTGGAACAGCATCACCGGCGCCAGCTGGCGCATGGTCGGCGGCATCTCGCGCAGCGCGCAGACGATCTCGCGCAGCGCCGCGCCCAGGCCCTGCCCGCCCTGGCGCAGGCGCGCGCGCTCGGCAGGCGTGGGCTGCGGCTCGCGCACGCTGCGCGCGGTGAGCAGGATCGAGCCGGCCGAGAACGCCGCGCCGATCACGAACGCGGCGATGGTGACGTAAGGGATGTGGTGGCTGTTGGCCGCGTCCTGGTCCATGCCGAACCACACCAGCAGCGAGGGCGTCAGATAGGCCAGGGTCTGGCCCAGGCCGGTGAACGCGCTCTGGGTCAGGAACCCGAGCGGGCGCTGCTCGGGCGTGAGCACATCGCTGACCAGTGCGCGATACGGCTCCATCGCCACGTTGTTGGCCGCATCCAGCACCCACAGCAGGCACACCGCCATCCACAGCGCGGTGCTGAAGGGCATGGTCAGCAGGCACAGGCTGCACACCAGCGCGCCGAGCACGATGAAGGGCAGCCGCCGCCCCCAGCGCGTGCTGGTGCGGTCGCTGATCGCGCCGACCAGCGGCTGCAGCACCAGACCGGTCACCGGACCGGCCAGCCACAGGTACGGCAGGCTGGCGTGGTCGGCGCCCAGGTAGCTGTAGATCGGGCTCATGTTGCTCTGCTGCAACCCGAAGCTGTACTGCACGCCGAAGAAGCCGGCGTTGAGCAGCAGCACGCGCATGAGCGGGAACGTGGTGGGACGCGAGGACATGCCGTTGCCTTGGAGAACGGGTGGCGGGTCCGGCAGGGCCGGCACGACATAGCCTGCGAGCTTTGCAATCGTTTGTAACGACGCAGCGCAGCAAGAAATCCTTGCAATCGCTAGGACATTCATTTGCAATCTATCGATGCTGCAGTGCAAGTTGCAATCGATTGCAAAACCCCAATACTCCGCCGCCACACCGCCGGCCATCCGGTCGGCCCGGCCCGGGGAGGGACGGTCAGGTGCGCGTATCACGCCAAACACCACGAACCGTGAGAGGGGTAATCCGATGTCCATCAAGACCACATGTCGCATCCACGTCCTGGCCTGCGCGGTGAGCGCGGCCCTGGCCGCGCCGGCCGCGCTGGCCCAGCAGGCCGCCTCGGCGACCGTCTCGCCCGCCGACGGCGCCACCAACCTGGACATGGTCTTCGTCACCGGCACCACCAGCGCCAAGACCAAGCTGCGCAGCGCGGTGTCGGTCAGCACGGTGGGCGCCGAGGCGATCGAGCAGTCCGCGCCGCGCTCCAGCGCCGAGATCCTGCGCAACATCCCCGGCATCCGCTCGGAGTCCAGCGGCGGCGAGGGCAACGCCAACATCGCCGTGCGCGGCCTGCCGGTGGCCTCCGGCGGCGCCAAGTTCCTGCAGCTGCACGAGGACGGCCTGCCGGTGATGGAGTTCGGCGACATCGCCTTCGGCAACGCCGACATCTTCCTGCGCGCGGACAACACCGTCGAACGCATCGAGGCCATCCGCGGCGGTTCGGCCTCGACCATGGCCTCCAACTCGCCCGGCGGCATCGTCAACTTCATCAGCAAGACCGGCGAGACTCGCGGCGGCAGCGTCGGCATTACCCGCGGCCTGGGCGACTGGGACAACACGCGCCTGGACTTCGACTACGGCCAGCCCTTCGCCGAGCACTGGCAGTTCAACGTCGGCGGCTTCTACCGCCGCGGCGACGGCGTGCGCGATGCGGGCTTCGCCACCGACAAGGGCGGCCAGCTCAAGGCCAACCTCACCCGCCTGTTCGAGAACGGCTACGTGCGCGTCTACGGCAAGTACCTGGACGATCGCGCCGCCGGCTACCTGCCCGCGCCGGTGGGCGTGCGCGGCAGCGACGGCTCGCCGCACTTCTACGACCTGCCCGGCTTCGACGCCGGCAGCGACACGCTCTACAGCCCCTACATCCGCCGCACCCTGGCGCTGAACGGCGACAACCGGCCCGAGACGGTGCAGCTGGGCGACGGCATGCATCCCAAGTCGCAGGCGATCGGCGCCGAGGCGCAGTTCGACCTGGGCGGCTGGACGCTGACCGACCGCTTCCGCTTCGCCGACAACTCGGGGCGCTTCGTCGCGCCGTTCCCGGCCGAGGTGACCGACGCGGCGACCCTGGCCGCGGAGATCGGCGGCGCCGGCTCGCGCCTGCAGGTCGCCAGCGGCCCCGGCGCCGGCCAGGCCTACACCGGCATGGCGGTGCGCACCATGCTGTTCAACGTCAAGCTCAACGACCTGAACAACACGACCAACGACCTCAACCTGACCCGCAGCTTCGCCGCCGGCGACGGCGGCACGCTCGACCTGAAGGCCGGCCTGTACTCCTCGCGCCAGGTGATCGACGTGGACTGGCTGTGGACCTCGTACGTGCAGTCGCTGGAACACCGCGCGCGACTGCTGGACGTGTACAACGCCGCCGGCGCCTCGCTGTCGCAGAACGGCGTGTACGCCTACGGCCAGCCCTACTGGGGCAACTGCTGCACGCGCAACTACGACACCCGCTACACCGTCAACGCGCCCTACGTGGCGCTGACCTGGGACCAGGGCCCGCTGTCGCTGGACGGCAGCCTGCGCTACGACATGGGCACCGCGCGCGGCACCTACGCTGCCGCCACCACCACCGCGATGGGCGTCAACGGCGATGGCGTCATCGAGGCGCCCGAGCAGCAGGTGGCGGTGATCGACTACGCCAACCGCAAGCCGGTGGACTACGACTGGAACTACCTGTCCTACTCCTTCGGCGGCAACTACCTGATCAACGACGACCTGGCGGCGTTCGCCCGCTACAGCCGCGGCGCGCGCGCCAACGCCGATCGCCTGCTGTTCGGCATCGTGCGCGACGACGGCTCGGTGTCCTCCAGTGAGGCGGTGAACTTCGTCAAGCAGCTCGAGGGCGGCCTGAAGTGGCGCAGCGGCGGCCTGAGCCTGTTCGCCACCGCCTTCGCCGCGCACACCGAAGAGCAGAACTACGAGGCCACCAGCCAGCGCTTCCTCAACCGCAGCTACAAGGCGCACGGCCTGGAGCTGGAGGCGGCCTATCGCACCGGCGGTTTCGGCCTCAACGGCGGCCTGACCTGGACCGACGCGAAGATCGACAAGGACCAGATCACCCCGAGCAACGTCGGCAACACCCCGCGCCGCCAGGCCAAGTTCGTCTGGCAGCTCACCCCGAGCTACCGCGGCGAGCGCTACGAGGCCGGCGTCAACCTGATCGGCACGACCTCGGCCTACACGCAGGATTCCAACCAGCTGAAAATGCCCGGCTATACGCAGGTCAACCTGTTCGCCAACTACCACATCACCAGCGCGCTGACGCTCTCGGCCAGCGTCAACAACCTGTTCAACGCCTTCGGTCTGACCGAGGCGGAAGAAGCCAGCATCCCGGGCGACGACATCATCCGCGCCCGCTCGATCGCCGGGCGTACCGCCAGCCTCGGCCTGCGCTACGACTTCTGATCCATTACCCAAGGAGCCTGCCGCGCCCACCCGGGCGCGGCGCCATCATGACCCCCACGCCTGCCCCACGCTCCACCCTCGTTTCCGATGCGCCCGACCTGGAGGGCCTGGCGCTTGGCCCGCGCTGGGAACGGCACGCGCCGCGCCTGCTCGAGGCGTTGCGCGCGCTGTACGGCGCGCATCCCGGCTACGCCGGCTGGCTGTCGTCCTGGCTGCAGGCGGTGGCGGAGAAGATGGGGCAACGGCCGCAGGCGCTGGCGCAGTTGGACGCCACGCGTGCGCCGGACTGGTTCGGCCAGCCGGACATGGCCGGCTACAGCACCTATGTGGACCGCTTCGCCGGCGACCTGCGCGGGCTGACCGCGCGCGTGCCGTACCTGCAGGACCTGGGCGTGCGTTATCTGCACCTGCTGCCCTTCCTGCGCATGCGGCCGGGCGACAGCGACGGCGGCTTCGCGGTCAGCGACTACGGGCAGGTCGATCCGCGCCTGGGCAGCAATGACGACCTGCGCGCCTTGACCGCGCAGCTGCGCGCGGCCGGCATCAGCCTGTGCGCGGACTTCGTCCTCAACCACACCGCCGACGACCACGCCTGGGCACAGGCCGCGCGCGCCGGCGATGCGCATTACCGCGGCTACTACCATCTCTATCCCGACCGCCGCGTGCCCGATGCCTACGAGCGCACGCTGGGTCAGGTCTTCCCGCGCACCGCGCCGGGCAACTTCAGCTGGGTCGAAGACGCGCAGGCCTGGGCGTGGACCACGTTCTACCCGTTCCAGTGGGACCTGGACTGGCGCAATCCGCACGTCTTCGGCGACATGGCGCTGGCGCTGCTGGAGCTGGCCAACCTGGGCGTGGAGGTGTTTCGCCTGGATTCCACCGCCTATCTGTGGAAGCGGCCGGGCACCGACTGCATGAACCAGCCCGAGACCCACGTCATCCTGCGTGCGCTGCGCGCGCTGGTGGACATCGCCGCGCCCTGCGTGGCGCTCAAGGCCGAAGCCATCGTGCCGATGGACCAGCTGCCGCCCTACTTCGGCCAGGGCGCGCACGCGGGCGAGGAATGCCATCTGGCCTACCACAGCTCGCTGATGGCGGCCGGCTGGTCGGCGCTGGCGCTGCAGCGCGCCGACATCGTGGCCAACGTCATCGCGCGCACGCCGCCGCTGCCGCCGGCCGCGGGGTGGCTGGCCTATGTGCGCTGCCACGACGATATCGGCTGGAACGTGCTGCGCGCCGAGGCCTCGGGCGCGACCGGGCTGGCGCCGTTCTCGCTGGCGCAGGTGGAAGGCTTCTACGCCGGGCGCACGCCCGGGTCCTTCGCCCGGGGCGAGTCCTTCCAGAGCGATGGCGAGGGCGTGCACGGCAGCAACGGCATGGCCTCGGCGCTGTGCGGGCTGCAGGCGGCCGAGGAGGCCGGCGACCCGGCGCAGGCGCAGCGCGCGATCGACCGCATGCTGCTGCTGTACTCGCTGGCCATGGCCATGCCCGGCATCCCGATGCTGTACATGGGCGATGAGCTGGCGCTGGGCAACGATACGACCTGGCGCGCGGACCCGCTGCGTCAGGGCGAAGGCCGCTGGCTGCACCGCCCGCCGATGGACTGGGACCTGCTGGCCCAGGCGCAGGCCGACGCCGGCACGCCGCATGGCCGGGCGCTGGCCGGCCTGCGCGCGCTGATCGCGACCCGCAAGCGACTGCCCGCGCTGGCCAGCACCCAGCCACTGGACACCGTCGACGCTGGCGATGCGCGCGTGCTGGCGGTGCGCCGCGGCGCGGACTTCCTGGCCGTCGGCAACTTCTCCGACGCGGACTGCGCGCTGAGCCTGGACGTGCTGTCCGCCGGCGCCTGGACGCTGGTTGCCGGCGGGCAGGCGCGTCACGCCGACACGGCCGTGCACCTGGGGCCGTGGGGATTCGCCTGGCTGTCCCGCCCCGTCTGACGCCGCGTGCGAACGCGCCCATCCTTGAGGAGAGAGTCATGCGCAAGATCGTCTGCTTCGGTGAAGCGCTCATCGACATGCTCGGCCTGCCCACCGGCCATCCCGACGCGCCCACCGCCTTCCACCAGAACGCCGGCGGCGCGCCGGCCAATGTCGCCGTCGGCATCGCCCGGCTGGGCGGCGCGGCGTGCTTCGTCGGCATGCTGGGGCGCGACCTGTTCGGCGACTTCCTGCTCGAACGCATGGCCGCGGCCGGCGTGGACCTGGGCCACGTCCAGCGCACCGACGCGGCGCGCACCGCGCTGGCCTTCGTCTCGCTGGACGCGCAGGGCGAGCGCAGCTTCAGCTTCTACCGGCCGCCGTCGGCCGACCTGCTGTTCGAAAGCGCGCACTTCCAGCCGGCGTGTTTCGAATCGCTCGGCACCTTCCACGCGTGCTCCAACAGCCTGACCGGCGAGGGCGTCGCGCAGGCCACCCTGGACGGCATGCGCCGGGCGCGCGCGGCCGGGGCGCTGGTCAGCTTCGACATGAACCTGCGCCCGGCGCTGTGGCCGGCCGATGTGACGCCGGGCGAGCGCATCGCGCAGGCGCTGGCGCTGGCCGACCTGGTCAAGCTCTCGCGCGAGGAGCTGACCTATCTGGCCGCGTTCCTGCAGACCACCGACGAGGCGGCGATCGCCCAGCTGCTGGCCGGCCACACCCGGCTGCTGGTGATCACCGACGGCGGCGCGCCGCTGCGCTGGTACACGCGCACCGGGCGCGGCGAGCGTGCGGGCTTCGAGGTGACCGTGCGCGACACGACCGCGGCCGGCGATGCCTTCGTCGCCGGGCTGCTGTTCGCGCTGGCCCGACGCGGCGTGGATGCCGCCGGGCTGGACGCGCTGGCCGAGGATGCCGAAGCGCTCGACGAACCGCTGCGCTTCGCCGCGGCCACCGGCGCGCTGGCGGTCACCCGCGCCGGCGCCTTCGCCGCCATGCCCAGCCTGGCGCAGGTGCAGGCCCTGCTGGAGACCGAGCGGCGCGACGACGCCATCGTGGCGTGAATGCTCTAGGCTGTCGCTCCCCTGCCCCGGGCCGCCCGCATGGACGACGCCGCCGCCTACGCCAGCCTGATCGACGAGGCCTTCGCCGATTACCACGCCCGCTTCGCGGACATCACCCGGCGCGCCAAGACGCGCTTCGAGCAGCGCGACTGGAACGGCGCGCGCGACGATGCGGTCGAGCGCATCGCGCTCTACGACGCCTGCGTGGACGAGTGCCGGCTGCGCCTGCAGGCGGTGATGGGCCAGCGCGCGTTCGACCGCACGCTGTGGCACGCCATCCGCGCGCGCTACGCGGCGCTGATCGACACCCAGATCGACCGTGAGCTGTACAAGACCTTCTACAACACCCTGACCCGGCGCTTCTTCCGCACCCAGGGCGTGGATGCGCAGGTCGAGTTCGTGGCGCTGGACATCGCGCCCACCGAGGCCATCACCCATCCGGTGGCGCGGCACAACTATCTGGTCTCGCAGACCCGGCCGATGGACACCTTCGCCCGGCTGCTGGGCGACTACGTCTTCGCCGTGCCCTATGCGCACCACGCGCGCTGCGCGGCGGCCATCGCCGTGCGCCTGCACGACGACCTGACCGGCTGGGGCGAGCCGGTGCGCGCGGTGGAACTGCTGGACACGGTGTTCTACCGCGAACGCCGCGCCTACCTGGTCGGCCGTGTGCTGGGCGAGACGCGCTTCGCCCCGTGCATGATCGCGCTGATCCACGACGAGGCCGGCCTGCGCGTGGACGCGGTGCTGA
Source organism: Pseudoxanthomonas winnipegensis (assembly GCF_030322905.1). NCBI lineage: Bacteria > Pseudomonadati > Pseudomonadota > Gammaproteobacteria > Lysobacterales > Lysobacteraceae > Pseudoxanthomonas > Pseudoxanthomonas winnipegensis. Next base: position 4,317,103 of record NZ_CP095475.1, read on the forward strand.
CCCGGCGCGCGGACGTGGCCCAGCTGTTCGGCATCTCGCGCAGCTACTTCCACGCCGACCTGCCCACGGTGGGCGATGCGGTGGTGTTCCTGCGCACGCTGCTGCCGCACAAGCCCATCGACGAGCTGTACACCGTGCTGGGCCGCGCCAAGCAGGGCAAGACCGAGCGCTTCCGCACCTTCTACCACCACTTCAACGATCACCCTGGCGAGCAGCTGATCCAGGCCGAGGGCACGCGCGGCCTGGTGATGGCGGTGTTCACCCTGCCCAGCTATCCGCTGGTGTTCAAGCTGATCCGCGACCGCTTCGCCGAAACCAAGCAGGTCACGCGCCAGGACGTGGAGGACCGCTACGCGCTGGTGTTCAACCGCGACCGCGTCGGCCGCCTGCTCGATGCGCAGCCCTACCGCTCGCTGCGCTTCCCGCTGGCGCGCTTCGCCCCGGCGCTGCTGGAGGAACTGCAGCAGACCTGCGCCAGCAGCCTGAGCTTCGAGGGCGAGGACGTGATCATCGCCCTGTGCTACGTGCAGCGCCGCCTGCGCCCGCTCAACCTGTACCTGCGCGAGCAGCCGGCCGAGGCCGCGCGCGCGGCGGCGCTGGACTACGGCCAGGCCATCGTCGACATGGCGCGCAACAACATCTTCCCCGGCGACATGCTGCTGAAGAACTTCGGCGTCTCGCGCCATGGGCGGGTGGTGTTCTACGACTACGACGAGGTGCGGCTGATCACCGACTGCCGTTTCCGCGACTGGCCCAAGGCGCAGAGCTACGAGGAACAGATGGCCGACGAGCCCTGGTTCCATGTCGCGCCGGGCGATGTGTTCCCCGAGCGCTTCGCGCAGTTCATGGGCCTGCCCGCCGCGCTGACGCAGGCCGTGCGCGCGGTGCATGGCCAGCTGTTCGACCCGGCCTGGTGGCGCGAACTGCAGGCCGCGCTGGCGCAGGATCGCTATCCCGACACGCCGCCCTATCCGCCCTCGCTGCGCGTGGCCTGAACGCCGCGCCCATCGGCCATGCCGCATCGCGAGAAAGTGGTTGACGCCTCAAGGATGCAGGCACAGACTTCCGCCCGCCCGGCGCAGGCCACAGCGCGCCGGTCCCTTTCGTGAAGCTTTCCTCCTCATGCCCAGCGACCCTTCCAGTCGATCTTGTCTGCCGTCAACGGTGGCTGCGCGCTGAGTCCTGATCGGGTTCGGCCAGGCGGCCGTTGCGGCTGCCCAACCAGGCCGTCCCGATGAACCTGAAGCACTTCTCCTTCAAGACCACCGACCCGGTGGCCGCCCAGCTGGACGCGCTGCGTCCGCTCAACACCGCCGACGTGGTCGAGCGGCTCAACAGGCTCAAGCCCGCCCTGGCCGATGCGACCTTCGCCGGCCTGTCCGACGAGCGCGCGATCAACGTGCTCGAAGCGCCCGAACTACTGCGCGCCCCGCAGCTGCTGCAGGCCCTGCCGCGGCCGCGCCGCGCGCGCGTGCTCGAAGGCATGGCCGACGACCGCGCCGCCGACGTGGTGCAGGCGCTGGAGCTGACCGACCAGGCCGCGGTCCTGGCCGACCTGGCCGCATGCGCGCCGGCCAGCGCGCACGCGATACAGAAGCTGATGCGCTACCGCCCGCGCACCGCCGGCGCGCTGATGACCACCGAATACGTCGGCGTGCCCGCCGACTGGACCGTGGGCCAGACCCTGGACCACGTGCGCGAGGTCGAGCGCAAGCGCGAGACCGTCTACGCCATCTACGTGCTCGCCCCGGGCAGCGACGTGCTGCAGCAGGTGGTCACCCTGCGCCGGCTGATCACCGGCGCGCCGGGCGACAACATCCTCAGCGTGGCCCAGGTCAATCCGCCGGTCACCGTCTCGCCGCTGACCGACCAGCAGGAGGTCGCGCGCCTGATCCGCCGCCACGACCTGCTCTCGCTGGCCGTTGTGGACGAGCAGCGCCGCATGCTGGGCATCGTCACCGTGGACGACATCATCGACACGATGATGGAGGAGAGCACCGAGGACGCGCACAAGTTCGGCGGTATGGAGGCGCTGGACGCGCCGTACATGCAGATCGGCTTCTGGCGGATGATCCGCAAGCGCGCCGGCTGGCTGTGCGCGCTGTTCCTGGGCGAGATGCTCACCGCCAGCGCGATGCAGCACTTCGAGGGCGAGCTGGACAAGGCGCTGGTGCTGACCTTGTTCATCCCGCTGATCATGAGCTCGGGCGGCAACTCCGGCTCGCAGGCGACCTCGCTGCTGATCCGCGCCCTGGCCCTGGGCGAGCTGCGCCTGCGCGACTGGTGGAAGGTGGCCCTGCGCGAGCTGCCCACCGGCATGCTGCTCGGCGCGATCCTGGGCGTGATCGCCATCGTGCGCGTGGTGGCCTGGCAGCAGCTGGGCATCTACGACTACGGCCCGCACTGGCCGCTGGTGGCCCTGACCGTGGGCGCGGCGCTGGTGGGCATCGTGACCTTCGGCTCGCTGGCCGGCTCGATGCTGCCGTTCGTGCTGCAGCGGCTGCGCTTCGACCCGGCCAGCGCCTCGGCGCCGTTCGTGGCCACGCTGGTGGACGTCACCGGCCTGGTCATCTACTTCAGCATCGCCCTGCTGATCCTGAGCGGGACGCTGCTGTAGGCGCGCGGCGAGCGCGGTTCGTTGGAGCCACCATTGGCGAAGAGGCCACAAGGGCGGCCTCCTTGTAGAGCGGAGCTTGCTCCGCTGGGCCTTCCCGACGATCCGGCCGAAGAGCAGCGGAGCAAGCTCCGCTCTACAAGGAGGCCGCGATGCGCTCGGAAGAGACAACGGCTGCCACGCACGCTGGGCCCCTCCCCTTTCGCGCAGCGAAGGGGAGGCTGGGAGGGGGTGCTTTTCAGCTTTCCCGCGGAGAGCACCCCCTCCCCTCAGCCGTTAGGTCGCGACTTCGAGCTCCCCTTGGCCTGCGGCCAAAGGGAGGGGGCTAAGCGCGCATCGCCGACGCGTAAGGGGACCTTTGCTCCTCCTCACGCGTTCGCGGGGCGCGTCATGCAGAGGCGCCGCCGGGGCGTGTAACGTGTGGGCGATGTCCCGCTTCCAGGCCGCCGCTGCCACCGCATGAGCACCTACCGCCTCAAGTCCGTGTTCGCGCCGGCCTCGATCGCCATCATCGGCGGCAGCCCGCGCGATCGCTCGGCCGGGCGGGCGGTGGTCCGCAACCTGCGCGCGGCCGGCTTCCCCGGGCGGATCGCCTGGATCAATGCGCGCTACAAGCGCATCGACGAGGTCGACACCGTGCCGCGGCTGTCCGACCTGGACTACGTGCCGGACCTGGTGATCGTCACCACCCCGGCGCACACCGTGCCCAAGGTCGTGGCCAACGCCGCCCAGCGCGGGGTGGCCGCGGCCATCATCCTCACCGCCGGGCTCGGCCACGGCTCCGGCTCGCTGGCCGAGGCCACCGAACGCGCCGCGCGCGCCCACGGCCTGCGCCTGCTTGGGCCGCACTGCCTGGGCGTGATCGCCCCGCACGCGCGGCTCAACGCCAGCATCGCCGCGCACACGCCGATGGCCGGCGACCTGGCGCTGATCTCCGAGTCCTCGGCCATCGCCGCGGCGCTGGTCGAATGGGGCGTGCAGCACCAGGTCGGGTTCTCGGCGGTGGTGTCGCTGGGCGATGCGATCGACGTGGACTTCAGCGATCTGCTCGACCACTTCGCCATCGACCACCGTACCCGCGCGATCCTGCTCTACGTCGAATCGATCCGCGACGCGCGCAAGTTCATGTCCGCCGCACGCGCGGCCGCGCGCGCCAAGCCGGTGGTAGTGGTCAAGTCCGGCGTGGCCCGCGCCGGCGGCGGCGAGGACACCCACAGCCAGTCGCTGGCCCGGCCCGATGCGATCTACGACGCGGCCTTCCGCCGCGCCGGGCTGTTGCGCGTGGGCGCGCTGGACGAGCTGTTCGCCGCGGCGCAGACGCTGGGCCGGCTGGGCACCTTCCCCGGCCGGCGCCTGGCGATCCTGTCCAACGGCGGCGGCGTGGGCGCGCTGGCGCGCGACCAGCTGGCCCTGCTCGGCGGCAGCCTGGCCACGCTGTCGCCGGCCACGGTGCAGCGCCTGGACGGCGTGCTGCCGCACGGCTGGACGCGCGAGAACCCGGTGGACATCGTGGTCGACGCCGATGGCGAGCGCTACGCCACCGCGGTCGAGGCGCTGCTGGCCGATCCGGACAACGACGCCCTGCTGGTGGTCAACGTGCCGACGGCGTTCACCTCCTCGGCCGATGCCGCCAGCGCGCTGGTGCGCAGCGCCGGCGCGCGCCCGCGCCACAGCCATGCCAAGCCGGTGTTCGCGGTGTGGCTGGGCGGCGGCGAGGCGGCGCTGTCCACGCTCAACGCGGCGCAGATCCCCAGCTACGCCACCGAGGCCGATGCGGTGGCCGGCTTCATGCACCTGGTGCGCTACCGGCAGGCGCAGACCGCGCTGATGGAGACCCCGCCCAGCCTGCCCGAGGACTTCGTGGTCGATGCCGCCGCCGCGCGCGCGCTGGTCGAACAGACCTTGAGCGAGGGGCGGCGCTATCTGGACCCGGTCGCCGCCAACGCGGTGCTGCGCGCCTACGGCATCCCGACCGCGCAGCTGTGGGTGGCGGCCGATGCGCAGGCCGCGGTGCGCTTCGCCCAGCCGCTGCTGGACCAGGGCCAGCCGGTGGCGCTGAAGGTGCTTTCGCCGGACATCCCCAACAAGTCCGATGTGGATGGCGTGCGCCTGAACCTGGTCTCGGCCGAGGCCGTGCACATGGCCGCGCAGACGCTGATCGAGCGCGCCCGGCGGCTGCGCCCGGACGCGCGCATCGATGGCGTGGTGGTGCAGGCGACGGTGCTGCGGCCCAAGGCGCGCGAGCTGATCGCCGGCATCGCCGACGATGCGGTGTTCGGCCCGGTGATCGTGTTCGGCCGCGGCGGCACCGCCGCCGAGGTGATCGACGATGTGGCCCTGGCGCTGCCGCCGCTGGACCTGCGCCTGGCCCACGAGCTGATCGGCCGTACCCGCGTCTCGCGCATCCTCAAGGCCTATCGCGACGTGCCCGCCGCCGACGAGCGCGCCGTGGCCCTGGTGCTGGTCAAGCTGGCGCAGCTGGCCGCCGATCTGCCCGAGATCCGCAGCCTGGACATCAACCCGCTGCTGGCCGACGCCACCGGCGTGGTGGCGGTGGACGCGCGCATCGCCGTGGCGCCCTCGCGCGCGCTGCACAAGGGCCGCGGGCATCCGCGCTTCGCCGTGTTCCCGTATCCCAAGGAATGGGAGCGCACCCTGGCCCTGAGCGATGGCGGCACGGTCTTCGTGCGGCCGGTGCGCCCTGAGGACGATGCGCTGTTCCGCGCCTTCTTCGCCCGCGTCACCGACGAGGACCTGCGCCTGCGCTTCTTCCAGTCGGTCAAGCATTTCAGCCACGAGTTCATCGCCCGCCTGACCCAGCTGGACTACGCGCGCTCGATCGCGCTGGTGGCCATCGACCCGGCCAACGGCGAGATGCTCGGCGCGGTGCGGCTGCTGGCCGACGCCGATTACGATCGCGGCGAGTACGGCATCCTGGTGCGCTCGGACCAGAAGGGCGCCGGCCTGGGCTGGCAGCTGATGCGGATCATGATCGAGTACGCGCACTGGCAGGGCCTGCGCCAGGTCGAGGGCCAGGTGCTGCGCGAGAACCGCACCATGCTGGCCATGTGCCAGCAGCTGGGCTTCACCCTCAGGCCCGATCCGGACGACCCGTCCATCGTCAACGTCACCCTGCCGATCCAGAGCGCACGCGCGCAGACCTGAGTGGCAAAACGGGCCCGGTGTCACCTTCCGGGACTTGCCCCCTGTTGCGATGCGGCGGCGGCGCGTTAGGCTCGTCCCTTGCGCCGCAGGGCACGGATGCGGCAACAAGGGGCGTGACGTGGTGCGGGTGGCGATCGTGGGTTCGGATGTGCAGACCGAAGTGGCGCTGATGCGTCGCCTGCAGCGCATTGCCGCCCTGCCCGCCGACAGCCTGACGCTGATCCACAACCCCGACGGCTGCGACCTGCTGGTGCTGCAAGAGGCATCGACCACGCGTGTGGCCGGCGCGCGCCTGGCGCAGGAGCGCCCGGCCCGGCCGCTGTGGCTGATCGATGCCGGCGGGCGCCTGTCCGACCCGCGCCAGGGCGCCGCGCCGCTGCACGAGCAGGCGATCCGGGAGGTGCTGCAGGCCCTGCACGCCCCGCATGCGCAGGCCGACGTCGCCCCGTCCACCCCGGCACGCCTCTTCGCCGAGCAGCTGCGCGAGCACCTGCAGGCCCGGCGCACGCAGGCGGTGCTGTCGCTGGATGGGGTGGACGTGCTGCATCTGGATTTCGTCGCCGGCCAGGCCGTGCCCCTGCACAGCGCGCGCCAGGCGGTGGACAACGTGCCCGGGCTGCTGGGGCCGGGCTTCGACCGGCTGGTGCTGCGCGAGGTGGCGCTCGCGCCGGCCGGCCAGGCCCCGCGCCTGGCCCTGACCCCGCTGCTGTGGCAGACCGCGCTGCGCATGCGCATGGTGCCGAAGCTGATCGCGCCGCTGACCGAGACCACCGCGCTGCGCATGCGCCAGTGGCCGGACTTCCGCGTGCTGGCCCACCGCCATGACGACTTCCGGCTGTGCTCGCTGCTGCTCAAGCAGGCCATGACCGCCACCGAGGCCGCGGCGCAGCTGGACATGGACCCCGGCGCGGCGCGCGCCTTCTTCAACGCCGCCTATCTCAGCGGCCACGCCGTGCTGGAAGGCGAGGCGGACGCCCTCGCCACCGCTTCCCCCGACGCGCCGCCACCGCCGCCCGGCACCTCGCCGCTGGCGCGGCTGTGGCAGCGCCTGCGCGGCAGCGCGCGCCGCCGCGCCGGCGACTGAGCCCGCCCGCACCGAGCCTGCCTGCACGACCGCGACGATCGTGACGCCTCCGGGTGTCGCGTCACTTGGAAACCGCCAGCAACCTTCTGCCGTCGTTCCAGTCGGCACGCGGCGCGTGCGTGACGAGGTCGCATCGCGTCGGGCTTGGCACGGAAAAGATGGCATCGGTCGCTGCGCGCGCAAACCCCGAGCCCCGCGGCCACCCAGGCGATCAAGCGGCTCAGTGCACCAGCTCCTCGGACGGCCGCGTGCCGCGCTCGACCCACGCGTGCAATGCGTTCCAGGCCGCCACCGTCTGCGCCGGATCGAAGCCGCAATGCGTGTAGCCCACTACGCCGCCGATCGGCAGTGGTGCCTTCACCCCCGGCACGGTGAACTGCACCAGGCGCGCGTCGTTGCCGGCCTGGTGGACGATGCGGCCCAGGCCCTGCGACTGCGCATAGGGCACCAGCGAATCGATCCGGTTGTGCAGCGTCACCAGCGGCACCTGGAAGCGGCCGGTGGCCTGGTGCCAGCGCCGCGCGTAGGCGATGGCCGCCGGGTCGGCGCCGAAGCGCTGCACCTGCCGGTTGAACACGGCCAGCTCCTTGGCGCTCATGTCCGGCACGCGATAGACCTTGCCTTGGTTGCCGTACAGCTGGCCGCCCATGGTCTGGCGCAGATCGTCGGCGCCCAGGGCGAGGGTGAGCAGCGGATAGGCGACCGAGGCCGGCTCGTTCTCGAAGCCGCCGATCGCCGCCACCTGCCGCGCGATGCGCGCCTCGGGCCCGTCGGGGCGTTCCTGCGCCGCCTTGAACAGCGCCAGCACCGGCGTGGCGAGGCGGGCCATCTGCGTCCCGCGAAACTGCTCCGGATCGGTCGCATCGCCGGGCGGCGGCACGGTGGGCAGCGCGGTGCGCAGTGCGTCCTGCTCGCCCGGCAGGGCGTAGGGCGTGCCGCGGGTTAGCTGGTTCCAGGCCACGCGCATGTCGAACAGCTGCGCGAACAGCGGCTCCCAGCCCTCGGTCACCCCGCACATCGCCAGCCCGCCGGCGAAGGCCTGCGGGTACTGCTCCAGCAGCGAGAGCACGATATTGCCGCCCATCGAGCTGCCGCTGACATAGACCTTGTCCGCGCCCAGGCGCACCAGGAAATCGCGCAGCCGCAGCGTGTTGATCGTTGCCGTCTCCACGCCCATGCCGGCCTTGGCATAGGCGCTGTGCCCGGCCGCCAGGCCCGCGTCGTAGGCGGCCTTCAGGACCCCGGTCGCGCCGGTGCCCGGGGCGGTGGGGTCATCGAGCACGTTCACGGGGCTGCCCGGCGTGGAGTATCCATGCGCGTAGAGCAGAGCATCGTGGTTCCATCGCGCTGGAATGGCGACGGCGAACTGATCGCCGCCGAGCTTGCCGCCCAGCAGCAGGCCGCCCTCCGGGCCAGGCACGGCGCTGACCTCGGTCGCGCCAAGCGCGGCGGCACGCGCGGCCAGGGCTCGCTGCGCGCTGGTCGGCTCGGTTGGCGCCTTGGCCGAGGCGGTCGCGGAGGTGTCCACCGCGGGCCGCGCAGGCGTGACGGCCTGGTGCGTGGCGCTGCAGGCGGATACCAGCGTCATGGTCAGCAGCGTCATGGCCACGCCGCGCGCGCGCCGTGCGATCGGATTCATGCGGAAACTCCCTCGAATGACCGGGCCGAGTGTATGGCCTTGCGGAGGGCTCCTTCCGTGGACGTGCCGCGGCCCTGTCCCGGCAGAGGTCACAGGCAAGGCAAGGCCAGTCGACGGGGGCAAGCGCCCTGTGCGGCGCAGCATGACCCGGCGCAGGCGATCAGGCAGCTTGGCGGGACAGGAGTGAGCCCCTTCCATCCGCTGGAGCACCGCGTTGAGAACCGCCATCCTTTCTTGTGGGGCCCTGCTCGCGCTGTTCGCCTCGATGTGGACGGTGCGCGCCGCCGAGACGCCCGATCCGCGCGTGCCGCTCAACGGCGTGCAGGTGCCGCTGTCGGCCTTCGCCTCGCCCGAGGCGCGCGTGCGCCTCCAGGCCATGCTCGATGCGCAGGCCCGCGGCGAGGGCCCGGGTCAGGACATCGCCGCGGCGCGGGCGTTCTACGACGCGCAGAACAGCGACCGCGTGGCGCGCATGCGCAAGCTGTGGCCGGTGCGCACCAGCGAGCAGCGCTTCGACGGCGTGCTGGCCGACGTGGCCGAGCCGGCCGACGGCATCGCGCCGGCCAACAAGACGCGCGTGCTGATCAACCTGCACGGCGGTGCCTTCCTGTGGGGCGCGCGCAGCGGCGCGCTGGCCGAGGCTATCCCGATCGCCGGTGTGGGCAAAATCAAGGTGGTCTCGGTGGATTACCGCCAGGGGCCGGAATACAGCTTCCCCGCCGCCAGCGAGGATGTGGAAACCGTCTACCGCGCGCTGCTGCGCGACCACCGCCCGCAGGACATCGGCATCTACGGCTGCTCGGCCGGCGGCTATCTCACCGCGCAGGCGGTGGCGCGCCTGATCTCAAAGCAGCTGCCGCTGCCCGGCGCGATCGGCACCTTCTGCGGATCGCTGGCCGCGCCCGATGGCGATTCCATCTACACCTCGGCCGCGCTGGAGGGGCAGAAGGTGCCCGCCGGCCCGCCCAGGCTCTCGGATTACCCGTACTTCCGCGGCGCCGACCTGTCCGATCCGCTGGTGTTCCCGGCCAACTCGCAGGCCATCCTCGCCCGCTTCCCGCCCACGCTGCTGATCAGCGGCAGCCGCGACTTCGCCCTGAGCTCGGTGCTGCACAGCCACGCGCTGCTCGACGCGGCCGGCGTGGACGCCGAACTGCATGTGTGGGACGGCATGTGGCACGCGTTCTTCGTCGATCCCGAGCTGCCCGAGTCGCGCCAGGCCTATGCGGTGATCTGGCGCTTCTTCGACCGCCACCTCGGCCAGGCGCCGGCCGCGGGCAAGGGGCGCTAGGGCAATGGGCCTGCGCTACGCCACGCCGGCCGAAGGCCATTACGACTATCCGCTGCACGTGGGCCAGCTGCTGCGCAGCGCGCTGGAGACCCGCAGCGGCCAGTCCATCCTCGGCAGCGACGGGCGCCGCCACGACTATCCCGAGTTCGGCCGGCGCGTGCACCGCCTGGCCAACGTCCTGACCGCGCTTGGCGTTTCGCCGGGCGATGTGGTCGCGGTGATGGACTGGGACAGCCATCGCTACCAGGAGTGCTACTTCGCCATCCCGATGCTGGGCGCGGTGCTGCAGACGGTCAATGTGCGCCTGTCGCCCGAGCAGATCGCCTACACGCTGCGCGACACCGGCGCGCGCGTGGTGCTCTTCCACGCCGACTTCGCCGCGCTGGTGGCGCAGCTGGCCACGCAGCTGCCGCAGCTGGAGCGCTTCGTGCTGACCCATGACGGCCAGCCGCCGGCCTCGCTGCCGCTGGCCGTCGCAGGCGAGTACGAGGCGCTGCTGGCCGCGGCCGAGGACCGGCACGCCTTCGTCGACATCGACGAGCGCGCGCTGGCCACCACCTTCCACACCACCGGCACCACCGGCGACCCGAAGGCGGTGGCCTTCTCGCACCGCCAGCTGGTGCTGCACACGCTGGCCGTCGGCACCACGCTGGGCACGCAGCCCGAGGGCCAGGGGCTGCGCCACGGCGATGTCTACATGCCGGTGACGCCGATGTTCCACGTGCATGCCTGGGGCCTGCCGTACCTGGCCACGCTGCTGGGCCTCAAGCAGGTATATCCCGGCCGCTACGTGCCGGCGCAGCTGCTGCGGCTGCGGCGCGAGGAGGGCGTGACCTTCTCCCACTGCGTGCCGACCATCCTGCAGATGCTGCTGGACGCCTTCGGCCCCGAGGACCCGGTCGACCGGCGCTGGACCATCATCGTCGGCGGCTCGGTGCAGCCGCGCGCGCTGCATCGCGCCGCGGCCGCCAAGGGCATCACCGCACTGTCCGGCTACGGCATGTCCGAGACCGCGCCGGTGCTGAGCATCGCGCGCTCGTTCGCGGCGCCGGGCGCGCAGCGCGAGACCGAGCTGTGCAGCGCCGGGCACCCGGTCCCGCTGGCGCAGCTGCGCGTGGTCGACCCGGACATGCAGCCGCTGCCAGCCGATGAACAGCACCAGGGCGAACTGGTCGCGCGCACGCCGTGGCTGACGGCCAGCTACGGCGGCAACGTCCAGGCCGGCGAGGCCTTGTGGCGGGGCGGCTGGCTGCACACCCAGGACGTGGCCAGCATCGCCGCCGATGGCCGCGTGGTGATCCGCGACCGGCTCAAGGACGTGATCAAGACCGGCGGCGAATGGGTGTCCTCGGCGCAAATGGAGGACCTGACCGTGGCCGGCCCCGGCATCTGCGCCGCCTCGTACGTGGGCGTGGCCGATTCGCGCTGGGGCGAGCGGCCGGTGGCCTTCGTGGTGCCCGCCGAGGGCGCACAGGTCTCGCTGGAGGGCGTGCGCGCGCACCTGCAGCAGCACGTGGACAGCGGCGCCATCAGCCGCTACGCCCTGCCCGACGAACTGATCGTGGTCGAGGAGCTGCCACGCACCAGCGTGGGCAAGATCGACAAGAAGGCCCTGCGCGCGCGCCTGGCGCAGCGCGACGCCTTCCAGCGCGACTGATCCGACCCGGGCGATCGATGCGCCGACGCCGTCGGCCCCGGCCCGCGGCACGCTGGCGGCGTGCCGGCGCCAGCGGACGGCACGCACCGTCACGGACAGGCATCGCGCCGGCCAGCCTGGGTTTAAGGCGCGGCTGCTAGCGTGCATGGGTGATCCCTGCCGGCCTGCTGGCCAGACGGCCCGCACCGCGCAACGGACACGCACCGCAAGGTCTGCCCCCATGAAGTCCATCGCCGTCGTCTCCCTGTTGCTGCTCTGCGCGCCGCTCGCCGCCCTGGCCCAGACCCAGCCGCTGAACCTCAAGCTCAAGGACGACACCAGCTTCTCCGGAGCGGGCGATCCGCCGGGCACCTATTACGGCGACCACAGCGGCCCGGTCGTGGACACCGACCCGGCGCGGCCGGTGTCCGAGCTGGACGACGGCAAGGCCCACGTGCATGGCGCGTTCACCACCGGCATCGGCTATTCGAAGGGCTACGGCAGCAGCACCTACAACGCGGCCGATCTGAGCGTGGCCAAGGCGTTCACCAGCGACGAGGGACGCACCAGCGTGATGCGCATGGACATCCACGTCAGCAAGAGCGATGGCCCGTTCGGCGGCGGCCCCTATGGCGGCTACTACGGGCGGGGTTACCCGGGTCCGCGCTCGGCCTCCGGCGCGGCGATGCGCTGGTCGGCGGCCGACGACGCGCCGTGACAATGCGGACAGATCGGCCCTGATCTGAACGACCTGCTCAGTCTGGGCGTTGACCCGACGCGTGCCGCGCCGCGACAATCGCCCACAGAAGGGGAGTAGCTCCCACGCGCTGCGATCGTCATGACGGGCTTCACGCCCCGGTCCAGCGGCAACCGGCCCACTGCTCGGGCCGGCTGTGAGCGAGACCTTCGCCGCAACGGCGAAGGTGTGTGTGTCCCGGATCTCCTTCTTTCCCGGATTCCGTGCGCTTCACTGGACTCGTCGCAGCCTTCGTCCCTTGGCTTACGCGTGGAGCATTCGCATGCAGACAATTGCAAACCCCTGGCTGTGGGGTGGATTCGTGGTGGTGGTGATCGCCGCCCTGTTGGCCGACCTGGTGCTGATGCGCCACGGCGGCCCGCACAAGGTCACCTTCAAGGAAGCGCTGTGGTGGTCGATCGGCTGGGTCGCCCTGGCCCTGGTCTTCAACGCCGGCCTGTGGTGGTACCTGCACCAGACCATCGACGCGGCCAACGCCAACCGCATCAGCCTGGAATTCCTGACCGGCTACCTGGTCGAGAAGTCGCTGGCGGTGGACAACATCTTCGTGTTCCTGATGGTGATGTCCTACTTCGCCGTGCCAGAGGAGCAGCGCCAGCGCGTGCTGGTGATCGGCGTGCTGGGCGCGATCTTCCTGCGCGCGATCATGATCTTCGCCGGCGCCGCGCTGCTGACCAAGTTCCACTGGCTGCTGTACGTGTTCGGCGCGTTCCTGCTGTTCACCGGTATCAAGATGTGGTTCTCGGCCGGCAGCGAGCCGGACCTTGAAGCCAATCCGGCGCTGAAGTTCATGCGCAGGCATCTGCGCCTGACCGACGGCTACGTCGGCCACGACCTGTCGGTGAAGCGCGATGGCAAGCGCTGGTTCACGCCGCTGTTCGTGGTGCTGATCCTGATCGCGGTGACCGACGTGATCTTCGCGGTCGACTCGATCCCGGCGATCTTCGCCATCACCACCGACCCGTTCATCGTGCTGACCTCCAACGTGTTCGCGGTGCTGGGCCTGCGCGCGATGTTCTTCCTGCTGGCCGGCATGGCCGACCGCTTCCATCTGCTGCCCTACGGCCTGGCGGTGGTGCTGGTCTACATCGGCGCCAAGATGCTGCTGATCGATGTGGTCAAGATCCCGGTGCTGGTGTCGCTGGGCGTGGTGTTCGGCATCCTGGCGGTCACGGTGTGGCTAAGCCTGGTGCGGCCGCAGAAGCCGCAGGCCGGTCCGCAGGCGTAAGCCTGCCGGATCGGTGATCGACCCGCGCCGCGGCGTTCCATCCATGGGACGTCGCGGCGCGCTTGTTTTCGCAGCCTGGCGGCGCCATCGAAGCGGGATGGACGCCTACCACCCCGACGATCCGCGCTACGACGCGCAGGCCCAGGCCCGCGCCGACCGGCGGCGCCTGCTGCGCGCCTTCAACGCGTCGCTGGGCTTCGTGCTGCTGCTGGTGCTGTGCTACTGGATGCAGTCCAGCTTCGACTGGCGGGCCTTGGCGATCGCGCCGCACACCGTGCAGGGCCTGGTCGGCATCCTGACCGCGCCGCTGCTGCATGGCTCGGTCGAACACATCGCCTCCAACGCCATCGCCCTGCTGATGCTGGGCACGCTGGCCGGCAGCGTGTATCCCAAGGCCACGCTGCGTGCGTGGCCGCTGCTGTGGCTGGGCTCGGGCCTGGGGGCGTGGTGGCTGGGCGATGCCGGCACGCGCCACCTGGGCGCAAGCGGGCTGGGCCACGGGCTGATGTTCCTGGTGATCGGGCTGGGCCTGCTGCGCCGCGATCGTGCATCGATCGCCGCCGGCCTGATCGCCTTCCTGTTCTACGGCGGCATGCTGCTGACCGTGCTGCCGCGCGAGCCCGGCGTGTCCTGGCAGGCGCACCTGGGCGGCGCGGTGGCCGGGCTGCTGGCGGCCTGGTGGCTACGCCGCGCCGACCCGCCGCTGCCGCGCAAGCGCTACAGCTGGGAAGTGGAAGAGGAACTCGCCGCGCACGACGAGGACGCCAGCACGCTCGAGCCGCCCTCGCCGCGCGAGGTGCCGGTGCTGTGGCAGCCGGCGCCGCCGGGCCGCGGCACGGTGCTGATGTTCCCGCCCAGGCCTCCGCAGGACGCGTCAGGTCAGCGGCTAGACTAGCCGGCCGTTCGCTGTCGGCCCTGCCATGCGCCTGATCGCCTCTTCCGGCCTGTCGGCCGTGCTGGCCTGCCTGCTGACCCTCACCGGCTGCGCCAGCGCGCCTTCGCCCGCGCAGCCAGCCGCCCCGCGCAAGCCGCTGACTCTGGTCGGCTACGTCACCGCCGGCGAGCCGGTCCGCACCAGCGCCGCCGCCAAGCTGGACGTGGCCAACTTCGCCTTCGCCGCGCCCGATGCCGCGCACCGGGTCAGCCTGGGCACGACGCAGAACGCCGCCGCGCTGTCCGCGCTGGTGCGTCTGCGCCAGCAGGCGGCGCCGGGCCTGCGCGTGGTGCTCTCCATCGGCGGCTGGGGCGCCGGGCATTTCTCCGAGGCGGCGGCCACGCCGCAGGCGCGCGCGGTCTTTGTCGACAGCGCCATGGCCCTGCTGCGCCGGTACGACCTGGATGGCCTGGACATCGACTGGGAGTACCCGACCCTGGCCGATGCCGGCATCAGCGCCAGCGCCGACGACAAGGCGCACTTCACCGCGCTGCTGGGCGACTTGCGCGCGGCGCTGGACGCGCAGGGCGCGCGCGACGGGCGCCGCTATCTGCTGACCATCGCCGCGGCCGAGGGTCGGCTGGCCTCGGGCCTGGACCTGCCGGCGATCGCGCCGCTGCTGGACTGGATCAACCTGATGACCTACGACTTCTACGGCAGCCTGACCCCGACCACCGGGCATGCCGCCGCGCTGGGACGGTCGCGGCTGGCGCCGGCCGATGCGCGCACGACCGAGGCGGCGGTGGAGGGCTTCCTGCGCGCTGGCGTGCCGGCGGCCAAGCTGCACGTGGGCATGGCGTTCTACGGGCGCCGCTTCGGCGAGGTCGCGCCGCAGCAGGCGGGGCTGCTGCAGCCCTACCACAGCGATGGCGGCTTCATTTCGTATCGCCAGATCGTGGAAGGCGACCTGGTCGGCAGCGGCGGCTTTGAGTCCCACTGGGATCCGCAGGCGCGCGCGGCCTGGCTGTGGAATCCGCGCAGCGCGCAGATGATCAGCTACGAAGACCCGCGCGCCCTGCGCGAGAAGGTCGCCTACGCCCGCGCCCAGGGCCTGGGCGGGGTGATGTTCTGGGAGCTGCACCAGGACCACGGCCAGGACTTGCTGGACGTGGTGCGCCAGGCGATCGACGACCCGGCGGCCGCCCGCCCGGATCTCATCCCTGCGCGCTAGCCACCGGCAGCGGCGGGGCGGCGGTCGGGCGCCCCAGCGGATCCAGCGCGATCATCACGAAGCGCCCGCGCGTGCACAGCTTGCGCTCGCCGCTGAGCAGGTCCTCGGTGACCACTTCCACGTCGACGTTCATCGAGCTGCGCCCGACCTTGACGATGGTGGCGATGACCTCGACCAGGTCGCCCTTGCGGATCGGCTGGTTGAAGTCCACCTGCTCCGAACGCGCGGTGACGACCGTGGTGCGCGCGTAGCGCGAGGCGACGATGAAGGCGGCCATGTCCATCCAGGCCAGCGCCTGGCCACCGAACAGCGTGCCCAGGTGGTTGGTGTGGTCGGGAAAGACCATGTGCAACAGGCGCGCCTCGGTGGGGCGGGCTTCGGCGGCGGGTGCCTCGGACATGCGGACAAACTCCTGATGTGGGGGCCGGACGCACGAAGGCAGTCCGGGCGACCATTGTCGCGCGCCGGAACCGCGCGCGGCGATCAGACCAGCGCCGGGGCCTCGCCGGGGGCCTGGTCGCTGGCGATCCCTTCGTGCGTGGCCACCACCACGCGATTTCGCCCCTCGCGCTTGGCCTGGTAGAGCGCGTGGTCGGCGCGCCGCAGCAGCGCGTTGGGCGTCTCGCCCGGCTGCAGCCAGGCCACGCCGATCGAGCAGGTCACGCGCAGCGAGAGGCCGTCGATGACCAGCGGCTTGGCGCCCACCGCGTCGTGCAGCGCCTGCAGCCGCTCGCCGGCCGGCGGCTGCAGGCCGGGCATCACACCAAGCAGCTCCTCGCCGCCGTAGCGGCCGATGATGTCCGAGCCGCGCATGTTGTGGGCCAGGCGGTCGGCGACGCCGGCCAGCACCACGTCGCCGACCAGGTGGCCGTGGGTGTCGTTGACCTGCTTGAAGTGGTCCAGGTCCAGCAGCGCGATCGCCAGCTGCGTCCCGGCGGCATGGGCGCGCACGGCCTCGCGCTCGAGCTGCTCCATGATGCTGGTGCGGTTGTGCAGGCCGGTCAGGCCGTCGTGGGTGGCCTGCACCTGCAGCGCGGTGCGCGCCAGTTCCAGCGCGCGCTTGTCGGCCTCCAGCTCGGCGGTGCGCGCGGCGACCAGGCGTTCGAGCTGCTGCTTGTGCTTGACGATGGCGTGCACGCGCCAGCGCCACAGGCTGCCGACCAGCGCGACCGCCAGGACGCCCCACAGCGCCAGCAGCAGCGGCGAGCGCCACCATGGCGGGCGCACCTCGAAGCCGAAGCTCACCACCTCCGACTGCGCGCGCCGGCCGACGTCCAGCGCCTGCACCTCGATCACCTGCTTGCCCGAGCCCAGCAGCGGGAAATCCAGCGTGCGCGAATTGGTCTCGATCCACGCGTCCTGGCGATCGCGCAGGCGGTAGCGGAACTTCAGCATGTCGGTCCCGGCGATGCTGCCGGGCGTGGACAGGGTCATGCGCACCGGCAGCTGTTCCCACGGCAGCACCGCGCCCGAGTCGATGCGCTGCCCGCCGCGTTCGACCCGGGCGATGCGCAGCGCCACCGGCGTGCGCGCCAGCAGCTGCTCCGGATGCAGCAGGTGGCTGACGCCGCGCGAGGTGCCGATCCACACCGAGCCGTCGCGGTCCTCGAAGAACGCGCCTTCGGAGATGTCCTCGCTGATCAGGCCGTTGGCCTCGTGCAGCCGCGTCCACTTGCCATCCTGCAGCACGTCCAGGCCCATGCTGCCGCCGACCCAGAGCCGGCCGGCGCGGTCGTGGCGGATGAAGTAGGGGATCGCATCGCGCAGCAGTGGATCCTCGACTTCCTTCAGGGTCAGCGTGTCGCCAGAGCCGATCGGGCCGCGGAACAGGCCCGCATCGTCCACGCTGAGCCACAGCGTGCCGTCGCGCCCGATCGAGAGCTTGTCGAACAGCGTGTTGGGCATGTCGCCCTGGGCGTGGATCTTGGTGACGCGGTCGTCGCGTTCCAGGCGCATCACCCCGGCCTTGCCGGCGAACCACAGCCGCCCCTGCGCGTCCTGCTCGACATCGCCGAAGCTCACCGCCGGCAGCGCCTCGAAGCGCCGGGCGACCGGATGGGCCAGATCGTCGATCAGGTACACGCCTTCGGTCGTGCAGAGCCACAGGCGCTGGCGATCGTCGAAGAAGATCCGGCGCAGCTTGGCCGGCAGGGTCGCGGCGACCTTCAGCTCGTCGCCCTGCAGGCGCAGCAGCTGGCCGCGATACAGCGCCACCCATACCGCCTGGTCCGGGCCCAGGGTCAGCGCGAACACATCGCGCACCGGCTCGCCCAGCAGATTGTGCAGGGTCTGGATGCGGCCATCGCCGGCGGTCAGGCGGTGCAGGTCGCGCTCGTTGCCGAACAGCATCGCGCCCTGCGCATCGCGCGCCAGCGACCAGTTGGGCAGGCCCTGCAGGCCGTTGCCCGGGCCCCAGTTCTCCACGCCGGCATAGCCGCGCCAGCGCAGCACGCCCAGGCCGGGGTAGGACATCCACAGCTCGCCGCTGCGGCTGGCCAGCAGCGCGTTGGGCGGAAGATCGGGCAGGCCGTTGCGGGTGTCGAACCGCTCCCAGCGACCGTCCCAGCGCAGCATGCCGCCGTCGCTGCGGGTCAGCACGCGACCCTGGCGGTCCTCGGTCAGGTCCAGGTGGCGCGTGGTGGTGGCCAGCATCGAAGGCGGCGGCACCGGCCGCTCCTCGAAGCGCGTCGCGCCCGGTGCCAGCACCAGGATGTGGCGCGGGCTGCGCGCCCACAGCGTGCCGCGACGGTCGCGCAGGAACGCGGTCCAGGCATCGCGCGGCACGCCGTCGCCGGGCCCGTAGACGCGCACTTGGCCATCGTCGGTGCGGCGGCAAACGGTCTGGCCGCAGCCGAACCACAGCGCGCGGCCATCGCGGTAGACCGCGCCCAGCTCGGCCAGCTCGGGGTGGGCCTGTTCGGCGGCCCGGTCGAACAGCGCGCGCGTCTTCCAGTGCCCGTCCGCGTCGCGGGTCGCGCGCAGCGCGCGGCTATGGCTCAGCGCCACCGCACCGTCGGCCAGCGCCGCGACGTTGTGGCCGACCTCGAAGGGAAGCGGCGACCCGGCCGGGTCGAGCACGCGCACGGCCCGGTCGCCGTCCCAGAAGTACAGGTTGGCCGCGGTGGCGACCCACAGCCCGCGCCCGTCCGGCGCCGGCGAGGCGTTCATCACATAGGCATCGTCCAGACCCGCACCGGCGCCGACGCGTTCGAAGCGCTCGCCTTCGTAGCGGTACAGGCCGCCGTAGGTGCAGGCGTAGACGTTGGCCTGCGGATCCTCGACCAGGCAGTCGGCGCCCAGGCTGCGCAGGCCATCGGCCGTGCCGTAGACCCGCAGCGAGGCGACCTGTGCGGCCACGGGCCCGACCACGCACAGCAGCGCCAGCGCCGCGCCGAAGGCGCGACCGAGCCGGAGCATGGCGATGGTGCGCGCCGAGGCGCGACGGGCGTGCATGGCGGGGAAGCGCGGTCTGCGGGGACGGATATCCCCCAGACTAACGGCACGCCTGGCCTCGACTTAAGCCCGTCAGGCAGTCAGATGCGGTGTTTTGGCGACCTTTTCCACCCGGAAACGTTTCCAGTGCGACGTCGGCGTCGTGCGGCGCCCTCAGAAGGCGTGATCGAAGCCGACCTCGCCCTGCACGCCGACCTGGTAGGACGACACCCGCCGCTCGAAGAAGTTGGTCAGCTCCTGCACGTCCTGCAGCTCCATGAAGGGCAGCGGATTGCGCACGTTGTACTTGCGCGCCATGCCCAGCTTGGCGAAGTGGTTGTCCGCGCAGTGCTGCAGGTACTGGCGCATGTCGCGGGTGGAGATGCCGGCCACGCCGCCGGACAGCACGTCCTCGGCGAACTGCAGCTCGCACTCGATCGCCTGTTCCAGCATGTCGTAGACCTGCTGCTGCATGTCGGCGTCGAACAGGTCCGGCTCCTCCTCGCGCACCACGCGCACGCCCTCGAAGGCGAAGGCCATGTGGCAGCTCTCGTCGCGGAACACCCAGTTGGTGCCCGAGGCCAGGCCCGGCAGCAGACCGCGCGAGCGGAAGTAGTAGACGTAGGCGAAGGCGGCGAAGAAGAACAGGCCCTCGATGCAGGCGGCGAAGCAGATCTGGTTGAGCAGGAACTGGCGGCGGTGCGCGCGCGTCTCCAGGCGCTTGAGGTCCTGGATGGTGTCCATCCACTTGAAGCAGAAGTCGGCCTTCTTCTTGATCGAGGGGATGTTGTCGACCGCGGCGAAGGCCTTGGCGCGCTCGCCCGGATCCGGCAGGTAGTTGTCCAGCAGGGTCAGGTAGAACTGCACGTGCAGCGCTTCCTCGTACAGCTGGCGCGAGAGGTACATGCGCGCTTCGGGCGCATTGAGGTGCTGGTACAGGTTCAGCACCAGGTTGTTGGACACGATCGAATCGCCGGTGGCGAAGAAGGCGACCAGCCGATGGATCAGATGGCGATCGGCCGGGGTCATCTTGTCGTGCAGATCGGTGATGTCGATCTGGAAGTTGATCTCGTCCACCGTCCAGCTGTTCTTGATGGCGTCGCGATACATGTCATAGAACTGCGGATAGCGCATCGGGCGCAGGGTCAGTTCGAAACCGGGATCGAGCAGCATCTGACGGGGTTGAGCGGACATGGTGTGTTGCCTTTTTGAGATTCCCTTCTTCCGTCGGGGTCGAAGGTGGCGCACGGCGCCGGATGAAGTTGGCGAGTGCACGGAACAGGAGCCTTCAATGACTCCGCCGTACCCTCACCCCAACCCCTCTCCCGTCGGGAGAGGGGCTTTAAGCGTTACTGGCAGGCTTCGCAGGCTTCTGGATTCTCAAGCGAGCAGCTGACCGCCTCGACCGGGGTGTAGGCCGGCTTGGGGGCCTCGCTGGCGCCGTGGCTGATGGTGGCCTTGGCGATGCGGGTGGCCGGACGCGAACGCAGGTAGTAGGTGGTCTTGATGCCCTGCTTCCAGGCGTACATGTACATGGAGGACAGCGCGCCGATGTTCGGGCTCTCCATGAACAGGTTGAGCGAGGCGGACTGGTCGATGAAGGCGCCGCGGTCGGCGGCCATGTCGATCAGCGAGCGCATCGGCAGCTCCCAGGCGGTGCGGTAGACTAGGCGCAGGGCCTCGGGGATCTCCGCCACGCCCTGGATCGAGCCTTCGGCCAGCTTGATCGCATCACGCATCTCCGGCGTCCACAGGCCGAGCTTCTTCAGCTCGTCCACCAGGTAGCGGTTGACCTGCAGGAAGTCGCCGGACAGCGTCTCGCGCTTGAACAGGTTGGACACCTGCGGCTCCACGCACTCGTAGCAGCCGGCGATCGAGGCGATGGTCGCGGTCGGGGCGATGGCGATCAGCAGCGAATTGCGCAGGCCGTGCTGCTGGATGCGCTCGCGCAGCGCGTCCCAGCGCGCGGTGTCCTCGGGCACCACGCCCCAGGCGTCGAACTGCAGCTCGCCCTGGGCGGCGCGGGTGTCGGCGAAGGACGGATGCTTGCCGCGCTCCTGCGCCAGCTCGCACGAGGTCTCCAGCGCGTGGAAGTAGATCGTCTCGGCGATCTTCCTGCTGATCGCGCGCGCCTCGGCGCTGTCGAAGGCCAGGCGCTTGCGGAAGAACACGTCCTGCAGACCCATGCAGCCCAGGCCGACCGGGCGCCAGCGCAGGTTGCCGCGGCGCGCGGTCTCGATCGGGTAGAAGTTCAGATCGATCACGCGGTCCAGCTGACGCACGGCCAGGCGCACGGTCTCGGCCAGCTTGTCGTAGTCGAAGTCGCCGTACTCGTCGAAGTGGCGGCCCAGGTTGATCGAGCCCAGGTTGCACACCGCGGTCTCCTCGTTGGAGGTGACCTCCAGGATCTCGGTGCACAGGTTGGACAGATGGATCACGTTGCCCGGGCGCAGGGTCTGGTTGGACGCCTTGTTGCACTTGTCCTTGAAGGTCATCCAGCCGTTGCCGGTCTCGGCCAGGGTGCGCATCATCCGCGCGTACAGCTTGCGCGCCGGCACGGTCTTGCTGGCCTTGCCCTGCGCCTCGGCCTGCTCGTAGGCGCGCTCGAAAGCTTCGCCGTAGAGGTCGGTCAGCTCGGGAACGGCCTTGGGGTCGAACAGCGACCACGGCTTGTCCGCTTCCACGCGCGCCATGAACAGGTCCGGCACCCAGTTGGCCAGGTTGAGGTTGTGCGTGCGGCGCGCGTCGTCGCCGGCGTTGTCGCGCAGCTCGAGGAAGTCGTCGATGTCCGCGTGCCAGGTCTCCAGGTAGACGCAGGCCGCGCCCTTGCGCTTGCCGCCCTGGTTGACCGCCGCCACCGAGGAATCCAGCGTCTTCAGCCACGGCACGATGCCGTTGGAATGGCCGTTGGTGGACTTGATCAGCGAGCCGCGCGCACGCACGCGCGAGTAGCTCACGCCGATGCCGCCGGAGAACTTGGACAGCTGCGCGATATCGCCGTACTTGGCGTAGATCGACTCCAGCGAATCCTGCGGCGAGTCCAGCAGGAAGCAGCTGGAGAGCTGCTCGTGCGTGGTGCCGGAATTGAACAGCGTCGGGCTGGACGGCAGGTAGTCCAGGTGCGCCATGCGCTGGTACAGCGCCAGGGCCTCCGGCACGTCCTCGCTCAGCGCGCTGGCGATGCGCAGGAAGAACTGCTGCGGGGTCTCGATCACCTTGCGGCTGTGCGGGTGGCGCAGCAGGTAGCGGTCGTACAGGGTGCGCAGGCCGAAGTACTCGAACTCGCGGTCCAGGCCGGCGTCGACGGCGTCGTTGAGCTTGCGCGCGTTGACCTGCACGAAGTTCAGCAGGCGCTCGTTGATCAGGCCGACCTCATGGCCGCGGGCGACCGACTGGGAGAAGGCATGGATCTCCTGGCCGGAGACCTCCTTGGCGATGAAGTTGGCCAGCAGGCGCGCGGCCAGGCGGCCGTACTCGGGCTCCTCGCCGATCAGCAGCGCGGCGGTGCGGATGGACAACTCGTCCAGCTCCTGCGTGGTGGCGCCGTCGTACAGGCCGGAGATGGTGCGCGTGGCCACGCGCATCGGATCGACCGCGTGCAGGCCTTCGGCGCAGCGCTGCACGGCGCGCACGATCTTGTTCAGGTCCACCGCCTCGCTGCCGCCGTTGCGCTTGGTCACGCGCATGGCCGTGGCGGTGGGCGGCGGGGTCAGCGAGAAGGCGGCGTCGGCCGGGCGCTGGGCCACGGCGGAATCAGTCTGGGTCACGGTCGGAACTCTCCATGCGTAGATGCACGCATTGCGCCTTCCCACGAGGGCGCAACTCAGGGCCGGGCGACCGAGGGTGAAACGGCGGCGTCGCAGAAGCCGCGACCGCACGAACGGCGTTCGTGATCGGGCCTTGCGTCACCAGCCGTCTCTCCCTCGAAAGACACCGCGGCCGGCGCCGCGCGAGGTGCTTGCGCGCGACTGTCGGCAGGTCTTCGGACTGACGGGCGTGAAGCCAGGACACAGTCCTGCTTCTCCTAACCCACCGCTTCCCAAGGCCACCGGGGGCCTCAGTGCAGATGGCGGGGTCGTTCCCAATCACCGCTGCGGGGCAGTGCCGGAGTGGGCCGCAAGGCCGCACCGGCTTCCCTTTTCATCCCCGCGGCTTGTGGCCGCGAGGAACCGACGACCCCAAGATAGTGGGGTCACCCACGCCCGTCAACGCCAAATGTAGTGACAAAAGGGAAGGTCTTGATGCCATGCGGGTTTCACGGATTTCTGGCCCGTGGAGCATTCCCGGCCGGTGTGCGCTGCAGCACGGTTGACGCGCCCTTGCCCGTCGGTGTCCGATGTTGGGCAGGCACCTTCGGTCCCGTTGCGGACAACGGCACCCCGAGCGCACGCGCGCCCCTTCCGCCCACGAAGCCCCTGCCATGCACGATCACACCTTGTCTTCCCCGTCCGCGCTGCGGCGCCTGCTGCCGTGGCTGCTGGCGCTGGCCGCCCTGCTGCTGGGCGCCTGGCTGCTGCAGGAAGTCCTGGCCCAATGGCCGCATCGCCCCGGCCTGCGCCAGGCGCTGCGCGACGGCCTGATCTGCGCCGCGGCCACCGCCGCCGGCGCGCTGCCGGTGCTGGCGGTGCGGCGCCTGCCGCAGACGCTGGCCGACGGCCTGATGGGCTTCGGCGCCGGCGTGATGCTGGCCGCCACGGCCTTCTCGCTGATCGTGCCCAGCCTGCAGGCGGCCAAGGACCAGGGCTACGGCGGGCTGGGCGCCGGCGGGCTGGTCAGCGTCGGCATCTGCCTGGGCGTGGCGATGATGCTGACGATGGACCGGGTGATCCCGCATGCGCATCTGGACCAGCAGGGCCAGACCACGCGCGTGGGCGGCCTGCACCAGTGGCTGCCGCCGCAGGTGACGCTGTTCGTGCTGGCCATCACCTTGCACAACATCCCCGAAGGCATGGCGGTGGGCGTGGCCTCCGGCTCGGGCATGGCCAACGCCGAGCCCTTCAGCCTGGCCATCGCGCTGCAGGACATCCCCGAAGGCCTGGTGATCGCGCTCTCGCTGGCCACCGCCGGCGTGCGCCGCGGGCGCGCGGTACTGATCGGCGCCGCCTCGGGTCTGGTGGAGCCGCTGGGCGCGGTGGTGGCGGCGGTGGCGGTGGGCACGTTCTCCACCCTGCTGCCCTGGGGCCTGGCGTTCGCGGCCGGGGCGATGCTGTTCGCGGTCAGCCACGAGGTCATCCCCGAGTCGCACCGCAACGGCCACGAGACCCTGGCCACCATCGGCCTGACCCTGGGCTTCTGCCTGATGATGGTGATGGACACCGGGCTGGGCTGATCAGCCGCCCGGCTTGAACCCCGGCGGACCGAACAGTGTCCGCAGCGCCTGCCCGGGCGAGCGCACCCGGCGCAGGTCGGCCCACAGCCCCAGCCAGCCGTGCAGGGCGATCCGCACCGGATGGTGGCTGTG
Organism: Pseudoxanthomonas winnipegensis; assembly: GCF_030322905.1. Taxonomy (NCBI): domain Bacteria; kingdom Pseudomonadati; phylum Pseudomonadota; class Gammaproteobacteria; order Lysobacterales; family Lysobacteraceae; genus Pseudoxanthomonas; species Pseudoxanthomonas winnipegensis. The sequence continues at coordinate 4,341,515 of NZ_CP095475.1, forward strand.
CAGCGGTTCGACCAGGCCGTAGCGCGGCGGCACGCCCGGCAACTGCGCGCGGAAGCTGCCGAACATCCGGTCGAACACGATCAGCACCCCGCCGTAGTTGCAGTCCAGATACTCCGGGTTGCTGGCGTGGTGCACGCGGTGGTGCGCCGGGGTGTTGAAGACGTATTCGATCCAGCGCGGCAGCACGCCGATCAGTTCGGTATGCAGCCAGAACTGGTAGAGCAGGTTCAGCGACAGCGCGCCCAGCACCGCCGGTACCGGGAAGCCCAGCCACACCAGCGGAGCGAAGAACAGCGCCTGCCCGGTGAGCTGTGCGGTCCAGCCCAGCCGGTACGCCGAGGCCAGCGTGTACTGCTCGGGCGAGTGATGCACGCAGTGGTTGACCCAGAACCAGCGGATCCGGTGGTCGGCGCGGTGCATGGCGTAGTAGCAGGCCTCCTGGCCGACGAACAGCAGCGCCCATTGCCAGGGCGCATCCATCGCCAGGGTCGTCAGGCGCACCTGGTGCACCGCCAGCAGCGCGACGCCGGCCACGCCGCTGCCGAGCACCAGGCCGACCAGGCCGCGGCCGAGCGCATCCCCCAGCGAGGCCCAGTAGCTCTTCCAGTCGTACGCCAGACCGCGACGCAGGCGTAGCCAGGCTTCGAGCGCCGCCAGCAGCGGCAGCACCAGCGGGACCCAGCGCAGCCAGGACAGGTGCGGGCCAAGCAGGGACAGGACCATGGCCGCGGCGGCCTACTGGCCCGACCCGCGTCGGGCGGCGGACAGCGCCTGGCCCGCCGCGCGCAGTTCGTCGCGCGATAGGGCGCCGTCGTGGTTGGCGTCCAGCGCGTCGAAATGTTCGAACAGGCGCGGCAGGCTGGCCTGGGCTTCGCTGCGCTGGATCAGGCCATCGCCGTTGGCATCGGCGGCCTTGAGCTTGCGCGCCATCTGCTGGCGGCCGGCCGAGGCGGCGCTTTCGCTGGCCTGCTGCGCCAGCAGGCAGGACGGGGCCAGCGCGAGCAGCGCCAGCGTCAACGCGGGAAGGAGCTTCTTCATGGACAGGTCTCGATCGAAAGGGCGCGCCGCCGGCCTGGCGGCGCGCGACAGGCTCACTTGCGGCAGGCCACGACCTGGCCGCTGCTGTCGGTGCAGGTGCCGGTGTGGCTGACGCTGCCGTTCTGCACCGTGGTCGACCCGGTGTAGGACGCCCCGCCGGCCGTGGTGGCGCTGGTGCTGCGCGCGCCGTTGACGTTGCCTGCGGCATCGCGGCTGATCTCGCCGCTGGTGGACAGGCTGCCTCCGGCGGCGGTGGTCGCGCTGGCCGTGCCCTGGCGGCCGGCGCTGCCGTCGGTGTTGCGGTACCAGCTGCCGCTACGGTGCGCGCTGCCGCCGTCGGCGCCCTGCACCGCCGCGCCGCTGCGGCCGGTGGTATTGCCGGCCGCATCGGTGCGGCTGCCGTGGCCGCGCACATAGGCGCCGTTGGCGTTGCGTCCGGCGGCGGCCGTGCCGCGCACCTGCGCGCCATCGGCGGCGGTGCCGGCGCCATGGACGCGGACGCGGCCGGCCCAGGCGTCGGTGGAGAAGGACAGCGCGCCGCCAACGGCCAGCGCGGACAGCAGCATCAGGTGGGTCGTACGCATGATCGGTTCCTCGCGATGGGATGGAACGGCGTCGATCGCCGTGCCGCCATGCTGGGCCGGCAGAGGCCGCGAGGTGTTGCGCCTCTGCCAGCGGATGTGTCCGCCGGCCGGCGCTGAAACATCTGCTTACAACCGGCGTTGTCGGCGCCGGCCGCCGGGCGCGATAGTGCGCCGCATGAGCGAGATCACCGCCAAGCTGCTGCTGGTCGACGACGACGTGCGCCTGCGCGAACTGCTGCAGCGCTACCTGGAAGGCGAGGGCTTCGCCGTCAAGGCGGTGGGCGACGGCACGCAGATGCGCCAGGCGCTGGACCGCGGCCATTTCGACCTGATCGTGCTGGACCTGATGCTGCCCGGCGAGAGCGGCCTGGAGCTGTGCCGGCGCCTGCGCGGCCAGGGCGACCCCACGCCGGTGGTGATGCTCACCGCCAAGGGCGACGAGATCGACCGCATCGTCGGGCTGGAGATCGGCGCCGACGACTATCTGCCCAAGCCGGTCAATCCGCGCGAGCTGCTGGCCCGCATCCGCTCGGTACTGCGACGCACGCAGGCCATGCCGGGCGCGCCGCAGGCCGAGGGCGGGATCGTCGCCTTCGGCCCGTGGCGGCTGGACCTGGGCAACCGCCAGCTCAGCCGCCAGGGCCGCGTGGTGAAGCTGACCAGCGGCGAGTTCGCGGTGCTGGCGGTACTGGTGCGGCACCCGCGGCAGACACTCTCACGCGACCGGCTGATGAGCCTGGCGCGCGGGCGCGAGCACGAGGCCTTCGAGCGCAGCATGGACGTGACCATCGCCCGCCTGCGCAAGCTGCTGGAGGACGATGCGCGCAACCCGACCATCGTGCAGACGGTGTGGGGCGCGGGCTATGTGTTCGTGCCGCCGGAGGAGGTCGCGTGAGGCGCGCGCCGGGGATGTTCGCCCAGCTGGCGCTGGTCATCGCGCTGGTGCTGGCCGGCGCCGGCGTGCTGGCCGCGGTGCTGGGCCGCGAGCTGGCCATCGCCCCGGCCGCCGACCAACTGGCGCGCGCCATGCGCGGCTTCGCCGGCCTGGCCGAGGAGGTGGACCGCAACAGCGGCCACGCCGCCACGCTGCGCTATCTGCAGCAGGCCGGGCTGGACGTGCGCGAGCGCGCGCCGGCGGCCGACGCGCGCGCGTTCGCGCCCTTCCTGCGCGTGCTGCGCCAGCGCACGGCGCGCGCGCTGGGCCCCGAGCGTGCGGTGGTGCTGTCGCGCGACGTTGAGGGCGACCGGCTGTGGATGCAGCTGCGCACCAGCCCGGCGCTGTGGATTTCCTTCGGCGCCAAGCCCGCGCGCGGCAGCCGGCGCTTTACCCTGGCCTTGCTGCTGGGCTGCGTCGGCCTGACCTGGCTGGCGGCGGCGTACTGCGCCCAGCGCCTGGTCGGCCCGCTGCGCCAGCTGGCCCAGGCCGCGCCCGGGCTGGTCCGTGGCGAGGCGCCGCGCCTGGACGTGCGCGGCCCGCGCGAGGTGCGCGAGCTGGCCGACGCCCTGGAGCAGGCCAGCGAGGACGTGCGCAGCGCCGCCGACGAGCGCGCGCTGATGCTGGCCGGCATCTCGCACGACCTGCGCACGCCGCTGACCCGGGTGCAGTTCGCCACCGCGCTGCTGCCCGACACCGATCCCACCCTGCGCGCCGGCATCGACCGCGATATCGCCGAGATCGACGCCATCCTCTCGCAGTTCATCGCCTACGCCCGCGACGGCCGCGACGAGGCGGCCGAGCCGCTGGACCTGGCGCGGATCTGCCGCGAGGCGCTCGATGCCGCCGGCGGACCGTGGGACGTGCAGTGCCCGGACACCGCGCCGCTGCGCGGGCGGCCCATCGCCCTGCGCCGCGCGCTGGAGAACCTGGTGGCCAACGCACAGCGACATGGCGCCGCGCCGTTCGCGCTGCGCCTAGTGGGCACCGGCGATGGCGCCTGGCAGGTGACCGTGTGCGACCACGGCCCGGGCATGGACGCGGCGCAGGCGCAGCGCGCGCTGCAGCCGTTCGTGCACGACCCGGCCGGCGGCGGCAGCGGCCTGGGGCTGGCCATCGTCGACCGCGTGGCGCGCCAGCACGGCGGCGCGCTGCAGCTGCTGCCCAACCCGCCGCGCGGCCTGCGCGCGGTCCTGCGCCTGCGCGGCGCCTGACGTCCAACCGGAACCTTCGCCATGCGTGTCCGCTCCGCCTGCTGTGTCCTGTTGCTCTGCCTGCCGCTGCTGGCCTGCGCGCAGTCGCGCGGCGAGCGCCTGCGCCACCTGCTGGGCCAGCGCCAGGCCGAGACCGGGGAAACGCAGTCGCTGCCCGCCGACGCGCGTGTGCTGCGCGAGGTCGCCTATGGCCCCGATCCGGCGCAGCGCTACGACGTGTATGCGCCCGCCGGCGCGCGCGGCCTGCCGATCATCGCGATGGTCCACGGCGGCGGCTGGAGCAAGGGCGACAAGGACAGTCCCGGCCTGGCCACGCCGAAGGCGGCGTACTGGCTGCCGCGCGGCTATGTGCTGGTGTCGATCAACTACCGCATGCTGCCCGACGCCGATCCGGCCGTGCAGGCCCGCGACGTGGCCGCGGCCATCGCCCACCTGCAGCGGCACGCGCAGGACTGGGGCGGCGATCCGGCGCGCACGGTGCTGATGGGGCATTCGGCCGGCGCGCATCTGGTCGCCCTGCTCGGCGCCGATGTCGCGGCGCTGACCGAGGCCGGCGCGCAGCGCCCGCGCGCGGTGATCGCGCTGGACAGCGCGGCGATGAATGTCGTGCAGATCATGCAGGCGCGCCATTTCCCGCTCTACGACCGCGCCTTCGGCGACGACCCTCGCACCTGGAGCGCGGTCTCGCCCTGGCACCATCTCTCGCGGGCTTCGCTGCCGATGCTCGCGGTGTGTTCCTCGCGGCGCGAGGACAGTTGCGCGCAGGCGCGCAGGCTGGCGCAGCGCGAGCAGGCCTTCGGGGTGACCGTCCAGGTCCTGCCCGAGGATCTGTCGCATATGCAGATCAACCGCACGCTGGGCGAGCCTTCCGACTACACCCGTGCGGTCGATGCCTATCTGGCCACTGCGGTGAAGTAAGCCGCGCACCGCACGCAGCTCTTCTCTGACGGCTTTGTCATCGCGCATAGCGGCGCGCGAGGCCTTTAGCGGCCACCGCATGCCCGTGTGTGGCTTGTCCGCCATTTGAGAATCACTTACATTTGCGCGCCGCAGGCCTCCGCGCCAACGCCCGCCTGCGTGGTCATCGGACGACCATCGCCAGCCCGCTATCTGGGCAAGCCTCCCAACGTCTTCCCCGCCGTGCGCTCGCCTTCGCGGCGCGCGGCGTGCCTGCCTGCGCCTTCGAGGAACCTCATGTCCGCTGCCGTTTTCCGCGCGTCCGCCGCGCCGACCCGCTCCCCGCTCGCCGCGGCCCTGCTGCTGGGGCTGGGTCTGTGCGCCCCGCTCGCCCATGCCGCCGACGGCGAGACCGACGCCGAGGAGCAGGCGCGCCGCCGCACGCCCAAGACGCTGGACAACGTGCAGGTCACCGGCGCGCGCGCCGAGCCGTCCACCACCACGCGGCTGCCGATCAGCCTCCAGGACACGCCGCAGTCGGTGAGCGTGATCGGCCTGCAGCGGCTGGAGGACGAATCGATGTTCAGCATCAACGATGTGATGCGCAACATCACCGGCGTCAACGTGTCCTTCTGGGATACCCAGCGTCCGCTGTATTTCGCGCGCGGCTTCCAGATCACCGACTTCCAGGTCGACAGCCTGCCGACCTACAGCGGCTCGACCAACCAGGAATACGACACCGCCTTCTACGACCGCATCGAAGTCATCCGCGGCGCCAACGGCCTGCTCAGCGGCGCCGGCATTCCCTCGGCCACGGTCAACCTGCTGCGCAAGCGTCCGGGCCGCGACTTCGACGCGGCGGTCACCGCCAGCGTCGGCAGCTGGGACTTCCGCCGCGCGCAGGCCGACATCAACCTGCCGCTGACCAAGGACGGCCGCTTCCGCAGCCGCTGGGTCGGCGCCTGGACCGACCGCGACTATTACTACGACCGCTACGAAGAGAACAAGAAGGCCGGCATGGCCGTGCTGGAAGGCGACCTGACCGACACCACGACGGTCACGGTCGGCTACCAGATCCAGGACAACAACCCGACCGGCTCGACCTGGGGCACGGTGCCGTTCTTCAGCGCCGATGGCGCCGACGCCCGCCTCTCGCGCTCGACCAACTTCTCGCCGGCCTGGACGCGCTGGCAGCGCCAGACCCGCACCGCCTTCGCCAATCTGGAGCAGCGCTTCGGCGAGGTCTGGCTGCTGAGGGTGAACTCGGCGCATACCAAGGGCGAGGTGCAGAGCCTGCGCGTCTACGGCAGCGGCTACCCGGACCCGATCACCGGCGCCGGCACCTATCTGCAGGCCAGCGCCGGCGAGACGAACGACACCCGCGATGCGCTGGACGTATACCTGTCGGGCAAGTTCGCGCTGTTCGGCCGGACCCACGACGTGGTGGTCGGCGGCAGCTGGCAGGACCTGCAGTCCACCACGCCCGGCGTCGCCTTGGTCTATCCGAGCGACTGGCAGATGATCGCCACGCCGTATGGCAATGCGATGGGCTTCAACGTGCCCAACCTGTACGACTGGGACGGCAGCGCCGGTGCACTGACCTATCGGCGCACCGGCGCCTGGCGCCAGGCCCGTACCACCCAGCGCGGCGTCTATGCCTCGGCGCGCCTGCGCCTGGCCGAGCCGCTGTCGCTGATCGCGGGCGCGCGCCTGAGTTCGTGGGAAACGCGCACCCGCGCCTACAACGCCGCCGGCACTTACACCGGCACCAGCGGCCGCTACAAGGTCAGCGACGAAGTCACGCCCTACGTGGGCCTGGTCTACGACCTGGTGCCGGATGTCTCGCTCTACGCCAGCTACACCGAGATCTTCAATCCGCAGAACTACAAGGACAGGAACGACAACCTGCTGGCGCCGGTGCAGGGCTCCAACCTGGAGGCCGGCCTCAAGGCGCAGCTGTTCGATGGCCGCGCCATGGCCACCGCCGCGGTGTTCGAGGCCAAGCAGGACAACTACGCGGTGCTGGACAGCACCCAGCCGCCGAACTCGCTGCCGGACGGCAGCTCGGCCTATGTGGGCGTCAACGGCACCAAGAGCCGCGGCTGGGAAGTGGACCTCAACGGCGAGCTGCTGCCGGGCTGGACGCTCAACGCCGGCTACACCCACGTCAAGGTCACCCGCGCGCCGACCGATGCCATCTACGCCAACCTGCCCGAGGACTATCTGCAGCTCTCCACCCAGTGGCGCCTGCCGGGCCGCTGGGAGCGCCTGAGCCTGGGCGGCGGCGTGAGCTGGCAGAGCAAGGTGCAGGGCTTCAACATCGAGCGTCCCAATGGCGATGGCACCACCACGCCGGTCACGGTCACCCAGGGCGCCTACACGCTGGTCCACCTCAACGCCAACCTGCGCATCAACGCGCAGTGGACCGCGACGCTGTCGGTGCGCAACGCGCTGGACAAGACCTACTGGGCCAACCTGGACTACAACAACTACGGCGAGCCGCGCTTCGTCTCGGCCAGCCTGCGGTGGCGGTTCTGAGGCCTGGCGATTGAGGTTGAGCAAGGTCGCTAGGCGACGCTCGTCGTTCCTGCGAACGCGGGGCTTCCGTTGCTTTGGCTTTCCCGAGCGAAAGTCCCTGGGTTCCCGCGTTCGCGGGAACGACGGTAGAGGTAGCGCCTCCACACGCAGCCAAGCCTTGCTCTGCTCCCTCCCTTTCGCGCAGCGAAGGGGAGCTCGAAGTCGCGAACTAGCGACTGAGGGGGAGGGGTCGCTTTTGCTTCTGCCTTTCGCTGGTGCGCCGTTTGCTCAGGCAACTGCTCGCGGTGCCGAGTTCGACCATATAAAAGCCCTATCCGGCCTCAACAACGACACGACGCAATCACTCACTTCGCCGGACAAGGCGTCCCGCGAAACGTCAGCCGCTGCAGCCGCGTCGGCTCCACACACGGCTGCGGCTTCGGCGCTGCAGCCGCCGCTGCGGCCGCCGCGCGCTCGTGCTGCAGCTGGGCCAGGCGCGCCTTGATCTGCGGCATCACCGCCAGCGCGGCCTTCTCGCCTTCCAGGATGGCCGCGTTGCGCTGGCTGAAATCGGCCGCGCCGATCTCGTTGACCTTGGGCCTCACCACCACGTCGGCGCGCGCGAGCTCCTGCTGGCCGGCGCGCTGGCCCATGATGGTGATCGACTGGTTGAGCGTGCCCAGCAGATCGCCCGGATTCTTGCCGCTGGCCTTGCTGGAGATGTCCACGGCGATGACGAAATCCGCGCCCAGCTGCTTGGCCGCATCCACCGGCACCGGGCTGACCACGCCGCCATCGACGTAATGCCACTTGCCGATCTCCACCGGCTCGAACACGCCCGGCACGCTGCTCGAGGCGCGCACCGCCTGGCCGGTGTCGCCGCGGTTGAACATGGTGCGCTCGCCGTCCTCCAGCCGCGTCGCCACCGCGACGAAGGGCTTCTTCAGCCGCTGGATCGGCGTATTGCCCACCTGCGCGTTGACGTAGTCCTGCAGCGCGCGGCCCTGCACCAGCCCGCCGGAGAACAGGCGCACGTCGCGGATGGTTGATTCGTCCAGCGCCACGGCCTTGCTCTGCATCTGGAACACGTCCATGCCGCTGGCGTAGAGCGCGCCGACCACGCTGCCGGCGCTGGTGCCGGCGACCACATCGGGGCGGATGCCGTTGGCCTCCAGCATCTTGATCACGCCGATGTGCGCGAAGCCCTTGGCCGCCCCGCCGCCCAGCGCGATGCCGATCACCACCGGCCTGGCGGTGACCGCCGGCGGCGGCACCACGGTCGTGGTCGGCGGCGGCGTCTTGACCGCCTCGCCGCCGCAGGCCGAAAGCAGGGTGACGCAGGCGGTCAGCAGCAGGCAGGTCAGGCGCGAAGCAGGCATGGCACGCAGGGCGTTGGGGAAAGCACGCAGCTTAGTCAGCCGATGCCAAACGGCGGGCAACTTGTGCCGAGCCGGCCACATCGAGCGGCGGCCCCGAGGCGCGCCGGCCCCGGGCGCCGCCGCTCAGTGCCCGCGCACGACCGGGAGCCAGAGCCACAGGGCCACCAGGGTGGCCAGGAGCACGGGAGGCGTCAGGACAAGCCCGACCTTCATGTACTGCGCCCACGTGATCCGCTGCCCCTTGCCGGCCAGCACGTGCAGCCACAGCAGGGTCGCCAGCGAGCCGATCGGCGTGAGCTTGGGCCCCAGATCGTTGCCGACCACGCTGGCGTAGATCATCAGCTCGCGCGTCTGCGCGGGGACGTCGGCCGCGTCGATGGCCAGCGCGCTGACCAGCGTCGCCGGCATGTTGTTCATGAGCGAGGCGAGCCCGGCCACGGCGAAGCCCGTGCCGACCGTGGCCGCGAACGTGCCCTGCGACGCCAGCCACACCAGGAGCGCGCGCGCCGCCTCCGTGAGCCAGGCACGGCCCAGGCCGTAGACGATCAGATACATGCCGAGCGAGAACAGCACGATCTGCCACGGCGCACCGCGCAGCACCTTGCCCAGCGCGACCGTCGCGCCGCGACCGCCGGACGCCCAGCGGCCGGCGATCGCCAGGAGCAGCAGCGCGGCGGCGCCGGTGACCAGCGCGACCGGCACGCCCAGCGGGCCGGTGACGAAATAGGCCAGGAGCAGCAGGGCCAGCAGCGGGAAGGCGGCGCGGAACACCGCTTCGTCGCGGATCGCCTGGCGCGGCGGCGCCAGACGATCGATGCCGTACGTGGCGGGCATGTCGCGTCGGCACCACAGCCACAGCACCCCCAGCGTGGCGCCGACCGAGACCAGGTTCACCGGCACCATCACGGCGGCGTAGCGACCGAACGCGATCTCGAAGTAGTTGGCCGTGACGATGTTGACCAGGTTGGACACCACCAGCGGCAGGCTCGCCGTGTCGGCGATGAAGCCGCAGGCCACGGTGAAGGCCAGCGCGCCGGCTGGCGGGAAGTCCAGCCGCAGCAGGATCGCCAGCACGATCGGCGTCAGCAGCAGCGCCGCACCATCGTTGGCGAACACCGCGGCGATCGCCGCACCGAGCAGCACGACCAGCGGAAACAGCCTGCGGCCAGCGCCGCCGCCCCAGCGGGCGACATGCAGCGCCGCCCAGGCGAAGAACCCGGCCTCGTCCAGGAGCAGCGAGATCACGATCAGGGCGACGAAGGTGAAGGTCGCGTCCCACACGATGCCCCAGACCGTGCCGACGTCGTGCCAGCCGACCACGCCGGTGGCGAGCGCGACGGCGGCGCCGGCGAGCGCGGACCAGCCGATCCCCAGCCCGCGCGGCTGCCAGATCACAAGGACGAGGGTGACGACGAAGATCGCGAGGGCAAGCATGGGGCGCTCCGGCGCGCGTCAGAGGGAGCGCCGATCCGGCGCCGGTGGGAGCGCCTGGGCGCGCGTCAGGCGCTCGGGAAGTCGCTCGATGGAAGGGGTCGCGCCACGACGCGCGGTGCGGTCAGCGCGCGGGCCCGGACGGGATGGCGTCGCGCGGCGCCGATGTCCGGCAGACACCGCGCATGCGCCTCATGCCGATGTCGTGGGCGCGGTCACGACCTCTCCGTCTTCCTTGGTGAAGCGAGCGACGGGATCGGCCAGCAGCGCCAGCACGCGCTCGGAAGGCCGACACAGCGCCGCGCCCTGCTCGCTGACCACGATGGGCCGATTGATCAGGATGGGATGCGCCATCATCGCGTCCAGGAGCTGGGCGTCGGTCAGTGACGGATCGTCCAGGCCGAGCTCGGCATAGGGCGTGCCCTTCTCGCGCAGCAGCGCACGCGGGCTGATGTCCATGGCCGCGATCAGCGCAACCAGCGCCTCGCGCGTGGGCGGCGTCCGCAGGTACTCGATGACCTCGGGCGTCTCGCCCGACTGTCGGATCATCGCCAGCGTGTTGCGCGAAGTGCCGCAGGCCGGGTTGTGGTAGATGGTGATGCGCATGGGCTTGTGAGGTCCGGAAGAAGGTTCGGGGCATCCGCACCGCTCACGCGCGGCGCGGCGGGGGGCAGGCGGACGCAAGCCCGAGCAGGTCGCCGCAGATGGCCGGGTTGCCGGAGCAGCAGTCCTCGGTCAGAAAGGCCAGCAGCTGGCGCATGTCCTCGTAGCTGGCCGCGTAGCGCACGCGCCGGCCATCGCGCCACGCGCGCACCAGGCCGGCCCGCTCCAGCGTCGCCAGGTGGAAGCTCATGCGCGTGGGCGGGATGGACAGCGCGTCGGCGATGTCTCCGGACGCCACGCCTTCCGGACCGGCTTTCACCAGCAGACGGAAGGCGGTCAGTCGATCGGCATGCGCCAGGGCGGCAAGCGCGGAAACGGCGGCATCATCGTTCATATCAAAACTCTACAATTATATTTGTAGAGTACAAGAGAAGGATGTTCCCACTTCGCGTGAGCTTGCGCTCGACGCACCCGCCGACGGCGCCCGGCCTGCCGATGCCGGCGGCAGCCTCCGCTTCTCGATCGCCTCCGCGGCGGGAGGCGACCCGGAATCAGAAGTTGTTGTCCCCATCCAGGATGCGGCCCAGCCCGCCCAGCACCGAGCCTTCGCCGCGGGCCTGGCCGCCGCCCTGCGGGGCGGCCTGCAGCATGCGGCCGGCCATGCGCGAGAACGGCAGCGACTGCAGCCACACCTTGCCTGGCCCGGTCAGCGTCGCCAGGAACACGCCCTCGCCGCCGAAGAACATGCTCTTGATGCCCGCCACGCGGCGGATGTCCATGTCCACGCCGCCGTGGTAGGCGACCACGCAGCCGGTGTCCACGTCGATGCGCTCGCCGGCGGCCAGCTCGCGCTCGACCACCGTGCCGCCGGCATGGACGAACACCCAGCCATCGCCCTCGAGCTTCTGCATGATGAAGCCCTCGCCGCCGAACAGGCCGGTGAGGATCTTGCGCTGGAAGGCGATGCCCAGCGACACCCCGCGCGCGCCGGCCAGGAAGCTGTCCTTCTGGCAGATCAGGCGGCCGCCGTGTTCGGACAGCTTCAGCGGCACCACGGTGCCGGGATACGGCGCGGCGAAGGCGACCTTGGCCTTGCCGCTGCCGGTGTGCGTGTAGACGGTGGTGAACAGGCTCTCGCCGGTGACCACGCGCTTGCCCGCGGCCAGCAGCTTGTCCATGAAGCCGCCGCCGGCGCCGCTGGTGCGGCCATCGCCGAACACCGTGTCCATCTGCACCGAGGCGTCCTTGAACATCAGCGCGCCGGCCTCGGCCACCGCGCTCTCGCCCGGATCCAGCTCCACCTCGACGAACTGCATGTCGTGACCGACGATGCGGAAATCGATGTCGTCCGCGCGCCCCGCCCCGGTCGGCGGCGGCGGCATGTTCGGCGGCGAGGCGCTGCCGCCCAGCTCGGCCAGCGTCCCGACCGGCTGCCAGCCGGACAGGCCCTCGCGCCAGGCCAGCGCGAACGGGTTTGCGCGCGCGAAGGCCTGCGCGGCCGCGTCGTCGAACGGGCCCGAGCGGGTCTGCTCGGTGCCGGTGAGGAAGTACCAGCTGCTCATGGGCGCACACCTGACTGCGAAGGGATGCGCCGAGTCTAGCGTCAGCCCCCGACAGCCGCGCCCGTGCCCAAGGTCATGCGAAGCGCCCCCGTAGAGCGGAGCTTGCTCCGCTGGGGCCTTCCCATGAACCGCACCAGAAGCAGCGGAGGTAGAGCGGAGCTTGCTCCGCTGAGGCGTTTCTCAAGAACCGGACCAGAAGCAGCGGAGCAAGCTCCGCTCTACAAGGTGCCTCGCGCGTCAGAAGCCCGCGCGGAACTGCGCGCCGATGATGCGCGGGTCGTTGATGAAGCCGGTCAGGTTGTCGAAGTCGATCGCGCCGGTGGCCCGGATCTGGTTGGTGCAGTTGCGGCAGAACACCGAGGCCTCGTACTTGCCGTCGGCCCAGGTGTAGCCGATCTTCAGGCCGCCTTCGGTCAGCGGCTGGCCGATGAATTCGCGCGACTGGTACAGGAAGAAGTTCACTTCGCTGCGATACGACCAGTCGGTGTAGAAGAACAGCTCGCCGTCGGCGCCCATCGGCACGCCGTAGCGCAGGTTGACGTTGCCGATCCACTTGGCCGCCTGCGGCAGCGGGTTGCCGTCGATGCGGGCGAAGCCGTTGGCATCGACCGGATCGGTCACCGTGCACACCCACGCCGAGCAGGTCGAGGTGGCCAGGTCCTTGTCCTTGATCTCGGTGTGGTTGTAGCTGCCGTTGAGGCCGAAGCGCAGGTTCTCGGTCAGCAGCAGGTCGAAGTCCAGCTCGGCGCCGTAGGCCTGGCTCTTCTTGGCGTTGATCAGCTGCACGGCATTGGACGTGCCGCCCACCGCGGTCAGCTGCTGGTCCTTGATGTCCATGCTGTAGATGTCGAAGGCCAGCCGGCCGCGACGCTCCCACAAGTCGGCCTTGATGCCGAGCTCATAGGAATCCACCGTCTCCGGGCGGGCCACGGTCACCGGCACGCCGGTGGACGGCGGGCCGAAGCTGGCGCCGCGATAGCCGCGCGCGGCGCGCGCGTACAGGTTGACCGCATCGCTCAGCGCCCAGGTCGCGGCGACGTCGCCGGTGACCTTCGAGCCGCTGGTGTCACCGCCGATCGGCGGCGGCGAGGTGCGGTCCCACTGCAGGATGTCGAAGGTCTTGTGGTCGTGCGTGTAGCGGATGCCGGCGCGCAGGTTGAGCACGTCGGTGGCCTGGTAGTTGAGCGAGGCGAAGGCCGCCCACGAGCTGGTCTTCTGCTTGGTCAGGTCGTAACCGGTCAGCGCGCCACCGGCCAGGGTGTCGTAGTCGTAGGCCTCGCCCTGCACGTTGTCGTAGAAGTAGTACAGGCCGCCCTGCCAGTTGAGCGGGCCGGTGTAATCCGACTCGGCGCGCAGCTCCTGGGTGAACTGGTCCAGCGACTTGATGCCGCCGGCGGTCTCCACCGAGAACGGAATGAAGCCCGGGCCCGACGGCGCGGCCGGGTTCACGAACGCGCCCGGGCCGTAGCCGCCGTCGATGTCGCCGCGGCTGTAGTACTTGGAGATGCCCTCGTAGCCGGTGATCGAGTGGAAGGTCACATCGCCCGAGCTGAAGGTCAGGTTGGCGCTGCCGCCGTAGGTGGTCAGCTCCTGCGCGTTGTGGCCATCGATGTAGGCCTTGTCCGGGTCGAAGCCATCGACCAGGTTGTTGTTGCCCGACTGGATGATGTTGGCGCGGAACAGGCGCGCGGTGCCGTTGAGCTTGCGCGCATGGGCGTTGAACAGCGCGTTGAAGTCCTCCGAGGGCTGGAACAGCGCCTGCAGGCGCAGGGCCGAGTCGTCGTAGCCTTCCAGCTTCTGCCCGCTGATCTGGCTGGTCACCCAGTCGTCGCGGTGCTGCTGCAGCAGCGAGATGCGCGCGGCCCAGTCGCTGCCCATCGGCAGGTTGAGCGCGCCTTCGACCGAGCTGGTCGCATGGGTGCCGTAGGACACGCTGGCATAGCCGGAGGTCTCGCCCAGCACCGGCCGCACCGAGTTGAACTTGACCACGCCGCCAGGCGTGTTGCGGCCGAACTGCGTGCCCTGCGGGCCGCGCAGCACCTCGACGCTGGCCAGGTCGAACATCGGGAAGCCCTTGATGAAGGCGTTCTCGTAGACCACATCGTCGTACACCAGCGACACCGGCTGCGAGGCGTAGGTGGTGAAGTCGGTATTGCCGTAGCCACGGATGTAGAAGCGCGGGAACACGCGGCCGTTGGAGGACTCCACGTTGAGGCTGGGCGACTTGCCGGCCAGCACGCGCACGTCCGAGGCGCTGGTGGAGATGGCGTCCAGGTATTCCGGGCGCAGCACGGTGGCCGAGACCGGCACGTCCTTGGCGTTCTCGGCGCGGCGGTCGGCGGTGACGGTGACCGCATCCAGCGCCACCGGCGCCTGCTGCGCCAGCGCGACGGTGGCGACGGCGGCATTGATGGCGATGGCGAGCGTGGCGTGACGCAGCGACCTGCTGGCGGACATGGGGCGACTCCGGGGGCGTGGGTGGTATGCGAGGCGTGCTGTGGCGCAGCACGTTTAACGCAAAATACACGTTTTGGCCCCGGAGTTGTCAAACCGGGAGTTCCGCTCCCCGGCTTGGCGACGCGGATCACGCGTTCAGCGAATCGGGATCCCCGCCTCCTGCAACGCCGCGCGCGTCGGCGCGTCCCCGTCCGGCGTGACCGGGCGCGTCAGCTCCCACAGGAACGCCACCTCGAAGCCTTCGGCGCGCGCGTCCTGGGCCGTCCACAGCACGCAGACATCGCGCGCCAGCCCGCAGACGTGCACCTGCGCGATGCCGCGTTCGCGCAGCCAGCCGGCCAGGCCGGTGCTGGGACGCAGCCCATCCGGGCCGTGGTTCTCGCGGAACGCACTGTAGGAATCGACCTGCGCATGGGTGCCCTTACGCAGGATCAGGTCGGCCGGCGTCCAGTCCACGCGCGGGTCCAGCGCCGCACCCGGCGTGCCCTGCACGCAGTGCGGCGGCCACAGCGTCTGCGGCTGGCCGTGCAGCTCGATCACCTCGAACGGCGCATGCCCCGGATGCTGCGCGGCGAAGGAGGCATGCGCACCTGGATGCCAGTCCTGCGTGGCCACGACCGTGCCGTAGACGCGCGCGGCCAGCAGCTGCGCGATGCCCGGCACGATCGCATCGCCCTCGAAGCAGGCCAGCGCGCCGCCCGGCATGAAGTCCGGTTGCAGATCGACCACGATCAGCGCGGTATCGGAAGGCATGTCGGTCATCGAAGCGGCCAGCGGCGTGGGGAAGGCGCAGCCTAGCCACGCGCGCCAGCGGCCTCAAGCCGGCGCCGCCTTGAGCGCACCTTGATCGCGATGGGGCTAGGCTCAGCCGCGTTGCCCGTGCGTGCAGCGCACCGGCTGTCTGCAAGGAGACCGCACCATGCTCGACACCTGGGAGATCGCCCTGCGCCTGCTGCTGGCCGCGCTGCTCGGCGGCATCATCGGCGCCGACCGCGGCCGGCTGGAGTGGGCCGCCGGTTTGCGCACGCACATGCTGGTCTGCGTCGGTGCGGCCCTGGCCATCATCGTCTCGGCGTTCGGCTTCAACGACGTGCTGGGCAATCCGCATGTGGTGCTCGATCCCTCGCGCATCGCCGCCCAGGTGATCAGCGGCGTGGGCTTCCTCGGCGCCGGCACCATCCTGTTCCTGCAGCGCGAGCAGGTGATCCGCGGCCTCACCACCGCAGCCGGGCTGTGGGCGGTGGCCTCGATCGGGCTGGCCGTCGGCAGCGGCCTGTACGCGGCCGCGGTGCTGGCCACCGCGCTGCTGTGGATCATCCTGGCCGTGCTCAAGCCGCTGGAGCGCCGCTATCTGCGCCGCCGCCGCGCCTCGATGCCGGGCCTGAAGCTGGTGCTGTCGCGCCAGCACGCGCCGCTGGGCCAGATCCAGCAGCAGCTGGAGCGCAGCGGCCTGCCGGTACAGCGCATTGTGCTCAAGCCGCGCACGCCGCAGACCGATCTGCTCGACGTGCGCTGCGAATCCACCGTGCCGCAGGCGGCGCTGCTGCAGGCCCTGGAAGACCTGCGCGGGGTCCCCGGCGTCGAGCAGGTCGACCTGCGCGGCAGCATCGGCCAGTAGCGCTCCGACCTCACAAGCGCACGCGCCTCACCCGCGCCACGCCAGCTCCAGCCCGAGCAGCAGCAGGCAGATCAGGAAGCCGGTCCGGAACGCGGCCGGACGGATGCGCTGGCGCAGGCGCTGGCCCAGCCACATGCCCGCCAGGGCAGGCAGCACGGCGATCGACGACGGCAGCAGATGGCCGACCGACAGCGCGCCATGCAGGGCCAGGCCGGCGGCCAGCGCGAGCGTGGAGACGGTGAAGGACAGGCCCAGCGCCTGCACCAGCGCATCGCGCTGCAGGCCCAGCGCCTGCAGGAAGGGCACCGCGGGGATCACGAACACGCCGGTCACCCCCGTCACCACGCCGGTGATGCCGCCGACCACTGGCGCAAACACGCGTTCCAGCGCGGGCGACACACGGAACGGCCGGGACAGCAGGGTCACCAGGGCGTAGAGCACCAGCGCGATGCCGAGCAGGCGCGCCGTGCCGTCCGCCGCGCCACCGGCCAGCCAGGCGGAGGCCAGCAGCGTGCCGGCGACCACCGCCAGCTGCATCGGCCACAGCCGTCGCAGCAGCGCACCCAGCTGCCCGCCACTGACCAGCTGCAGCACATTGGTCACCAGCGAAGGCAGCAGCAGCAAGGCGGCCGCCCAGGCCGGCGACATCAGCGCGCCAAGCACGCCCATGGCCACGGTCGGCAGGCCCATGCCGGTCACGCCTTTCACGCAGCCGGCCACGAAGAACGTGCCGAGCACGATCAGCCACCACATTTCCGTCGAGATCTGCATGCCGCCATGAAACGGGGTGACGCGCGCGGGCACAATGCGGTCTGTCCGATGCCGGCCTTCGGGCCAGCCGAAGGAGCCCTTGGCCTTGCGATTCGATCTGCCCGACCTGCGCCTGTTCCTGGCCGTGCTGGACGCCGGCAGCATCACCGCCGGCGCCGAGCGCGCGCACCTGTCGCTGGCCGCCGCCAGCGAGCGCCTGCGCGCGATGGAGGAATATGCCGGGGTCGTCCTGCTCGACCGCCTGTCCAAGGGCGTCCGGCCCACCGCGGCGGGCGAGGCGGTGGCCCATCACGCGCGCTCGATCCTGCAGCAGTCGGCGCTGCTGCGGCACGCACTGGCCGACCATGCGCGCGGGACGCGCGGACGCGTGCGCCTGATGGTCAATACCGCGACCATGAGCGAGGCGCTTCCCGCCGCGCTGGCGCCCTGGCTGGCGGCCCATCCCCACATCGATGTGGACCTGCTCGAGCGCAGCAGCGAGGAGATCGCCAAGGCGCTGGAGGCCGGCGTGGTGGAGCTGGGCATCCTGTCGGAGGCCGCGGCCTCGCCAGGCTTGCAACGCCAGCACTTCGCGCGCGACACCCTGGTGGCGCTGCTGCCGCCCGCGCACGCCGCCGCCAGTGCGCAGGCGCTGAGCCTGGCCGATCTGGCGGCCGAGCCCTGGATTGGCCTGCCCGAAGGCAGTGCCCTGCAGCGGCATCTGGACGCCCAGGCGGCGGCGCTGGGCCTGCGCTTGGCGTACCGCGTGCGACTGCGCACGTTCGAGGCCATCGGCGCGATGGTCGCCGCCGGCGCCGGCGTGGCCGTGGTGCCGGCCGCCGCACTGGCGCGGCTTGGGCCGTGCGTTCGCGGCGTTGCGCTGAGCGAGCCCTGGGCGCAGCGACGCCTGTGCCTGTGCTGGGACGGTACACGCCCGCTTTCGCCGAGCGCGCAGGCCTTGCGCACTCACCTGGCCGACTGGGCCGACAGCGCCGCCGATCGTTGAAGCCCGCCCTGCCGCGGCCCTTGAAACGCAACAGGCCCCGCCGAAGCGGGGCCTGCGTGAATCCCACCGTCCGCGTCGATCAGGCGATCGAGGCGCGGTAGATCGACTCGATGGTGGCATCGAGCGTCTTGTTGAACTCCTCATCGCTCTGCTGCGCGCTCAGGCCCTCGGTCAGCGCGCGGCTGAAGCTGGCGATGATGCCGGGGTTCCGGGCCAGCTTGGCGTTGGCCTCATCGCGGCTGTAGCCGCCGGACAGCGCCACGACCTTGAGCACGCTGGGGTGGTCGACCAGTTCCTTGAAGAAGCCATCGACGCTGGGCAGGGTCAGCTTGAGCACGACCGGCGTGGCCGCATCGACCTTGTCCAGGCGCTCGAGCAGCCCCTGCTTCAGCGTGGTCTCGATCTGCGCCTTGTCGGCGGCCTTGATGTCCACCTCCGGCTCGATGATCGGGACCAGGCCGGCGTCCAGCACCTGCTGGCCCAGCTCGAACTGCTGGTCCAGCACCGCCGCGATGCCGGCGGCGTTGTCGGCCTTGATGACCGAGCGCTCCTTGGTGCCGAACACGCCCTTGGCCTTGGCCTTGGCCAGCAGCTCGGCCAGGCCCGGGATGGGCTTGAGCAGCTGCACGCCGTTGGCCTCGTCCTCCAGGCCCTTGTCGATCTTCAGGAACGGCACGACCTGCTTGACGTTCCACAGGTAGTGCGCGGCCTCTTCGCCTGCGAAGCGGTCGTCCAGCGTGCGCTCGAACAGGATCGCCCCGACCACGCGCTCGCCGGTGAACGCCGGGCTGGTGACGATGCGCTCGCGCATCTGGTGGACCAGCGCGAACATCTCCGCATCGTTGGAATAGGCCGACTCGTCGACGCCGTAGAGCTTGAGCGCCTTGGGCGTGCTGCCGCCGCTCTGGTCCAGTGCGGCGATGAAGCCCTGGCCGGAAGCAATCTTGTCCCGCTGTTCCTGGTTGATCGACACGGTCGGCAAGTCCTATGAAAGATGGGGGAGCCAGAGTGTACGCAAGCCCCGCGTCGCTGGCAGCCGTGAAAACGTTATCGGCTTCATAACGGTTTCAGCCGGGGACACGCCGCGTGGTGTGCCGCGTGCGCCCAAATGCCGCGCCTGCAGCGCAGGCGCGGCACGCGCGCATCAGGCCGCCTGGGCCAGATCCGCGCGCAGGCGGCGTGCGGCTTCCACCATCTGCTCCAGCGCATGGCGCGTCTCGTCCCAGCCGCGGGTCTTCAGGCCGCAGTCCGGGTTGACCCACAGCTGCTCCGGGCTGAGCACCGCCCGCGCCTTGCGCAGCAGTTCCACCATTTCCTCCACCGAGGGCACGCGCGGGGAGTGGATGTCGTACACGCCCGGGCCGATCCCGTTGGGATAGCGGAACCGCACGAACGCATCGAGCAGCTCCATGCGCGAGCGCGAGGTCTCGATCGAGATCACGTCCGCATCCATCGCCGCCACCGCATCGATGATGTCGTTGAACTCCGAATAGCACATGTGGGTGTGGATCTGGGTCGCATCGCCCACACCGCTGGCGCAGATGCGGAAGGCCTCGATCGCCCAGTTCAGGTAGTCCGACCACGCATCGCGGCGCAGCGGCAGGCCCTCGCGGATGGCCGGCTCGTCGATCTGGATGATGCCGATGCCGGCGGCCTCCAGGTCGTTGACCTCATCGCGCAGGGCCAGCGCGATCTGCCGGCAGGTCTCGCTGCGGGCCTGGTCGTCGCGTACGAACGACCACTGCAGCACCGTCACCGGGCCGGTCAGCATGCCCTTCATCGGCCGCTGGGTCAGCGACTGGGCGTAGCGCGACCAGCGCACCGTCATCGGCTTCGGGCGCACCACGTCGCCGAAGATGATCGGCGGCTTGACGCAGCGGCTGCCGTAGCTCTGCACCCAGCCCAGCTTGGTGAAGGCGAAGCCGTCCAGCTGCTCGCCGAAGTATTCGACCATGTCGTTGCGCTCGTACTCGCCATGCACCAGCACGTCCAGGCCGATGCGTTCCTGGAAGCGCACGCAGCGCTCGGTCTCGGCCTCCAGGAAGGTCTCGTAGTCGGCGTCGGACAGCTTGCCCGCCTTGTGCTGGGCGCGCGCCTGACGCACCTGCTGGGTCTGCGGGAACGAGCCGATGGTGGTGGTCGGATACACCGGCAGCCCGAACGCCTGCTCCTGCAGCACGCGGCGCTGGGCGTAGGGCGAGACGCGCCGGCTGTCGGCCTCGCTCAGCGTGGCCAGGCGCCGGGCCACCTCGGGCCGATGCACGCGCGCCGACTGGCGGCGCGATTCCAGGCGGGCGCGCTGTTGCGCCAGCGGGCCTTCCGCGCCTTCGCGTCCGTCCAGCGCGTCGGCCAGCACCCGCAGCTCGCCCAGCTTCTGCCGGGCGAAGGACAGCCAGGACTTGAGTTCGGCATCGAGCGCCTTCTCCTGCTCCAGGTCCACCGGCACGTGCAGCAGCGCGCACGACGGCGCCAGCCACAGGTTGTCGGCGCCGACGTGCCCTTGCGCATAGCGCGCCAGCGTCAGCGCGTTGTCCAGGTTAGTGCGCCAGACATTGCGCCCGTTGACCAGGCCGGCCGAGAGCACGCGGCCCTTGGGCCAGGCCTGCAGCACCGCATCGAGCTGTTCCGGCGCGCGCACCAGATCCACGTGCAGGCCCTCGACCTGCAGCTGCGCGACCAGGTCCAGGTTGTCGCCCAGCGCGCCGAAGTAGGTGGTCAGCAGCAGCCTGGAGCGCGGCGCCTGGGCCAGGAACGCATAGGCGCGGGCGAAGGCCGCCTTCGCCACCTCGTCCAGGTCCAGCACCAGCGTGGGTTCGTCGATCTGCACCCAGTCCGCGCCGGCGGCATGCAGGCGTTCGAGCAGCTGCGCGTACACCGGCAGCAGGCGCTCGAGCAGCGCCAGCCGGTCGCTGCCATCGGTGGTCTTGGACAGCAGCAGGAAGCTCACCGGCCCCAGCAGCACCGGACGCGTGTCGAAGCCGGCGGCCCTGGCCTCCAGGAACTGCGCCACCGGCTTGTCGCCGCGCAGGGCGAAGTCCTGGCCGGCATGCAGCTCGGGGACGATGTAGTGGTAGTTGGTGTCGAACCACTTGGTCATCTCCAGCGCGCGCAGGTCGATGCCACCGGTCTGCACGCCGCGCGCCATGGCGAAGTAGCCGGCCAGCGGGTCGGCGTCGGCCAGGGCGCGATAACGCTGCGGGAGGGCGTCGAACAGGAACGCCGTGTCCAGCACATGGTCGTAGAGCGAGAAGTCGTTGCTGGGCAGGACCTCGGCGCCGGCCTGCCGCTGCAGCTGCCAGTGCTGCGCGCGCAGGGCCGCGGCGGTGGCCTGCAGCGTGTCGGCGCTGTCCTCGCCCTTCCAGTAGCGCTCCAGGGCGTGCTTGAGTTCACGGCGTGGTCCGATGCGCGGAAAGCCGAGGTTGGTGACGCTGGTCATTGAATGGATCCTCATTGCGTGTGGGCATTGAGGAACGAAGGAACCGCACGCCACGCCTTACAGCCCTGCGGCTGCGACGTGCCATGCCAGCGACCTTCGCCCCCGCGGGCGAACCGGCCCCGTGCGCGGAAACCTCCACACGCGCACGCCTGCGGCACCGGGCCTCGCGCCCGCCGCATCACGCGCCCGTGCCGCTCCCGCGAGCGGTGCCAGGTCGAAGCGGAAGACCGAGCAGGGTCCTCCGGCCGGGGCCGGTCTTCGGGCTCATGGACACGGCGCGGAACAGGTCCGCACCCCCTACTCCCCGCCGCTTCCCGGCCCCATGCCTTGCGGCGCGGACCAGTGCTGTTGGCAGGCTTCGTTTCCAATGACCGCTGCGGGGCAGCTCCGGAATGGACGCGCACGGGGCGCGCCTTCACCGGATTCCCGTTTAATCCATCGCTTCATGTGGATAAAGCGATGGAACCACGACGGACGCACCTTACGCGCCGGCTGCCGGGCGCGTCAAGGCGGCTCACGGATCGGTCGCGCCAACGAAAAGGCCCCTTTCGGGGCCTCGTTGTCTCGCAGCTGTTTGACGGCAAGGCTGCCGCTGCAGCTCAGCCCACCCCGGTGGGGCCGTCCAGCACCTGACGGACCAGCTTGAGCAGGTCGCGCTGGGTATAGGGCTTGTTGATCACGTCGAACTGCGCGCCTTCGGCGTCGCTGCGCGCCAGCGTGTTCTCGGCATAACCGGTGGTGAGGATGACCTTGGTCGCCGGACTGCGCCGCATGACCTCGTGGGCCAGGACCACGCCATTCATGCCGCCCGGCATGATCAGGTCGGTGAACAACAGATTGAACGGGTCGCTCGCCTTCAGCAGCTCCAGCGCCTGCGCCGCGTTGCTGGCGACCTCGGTCTGATAGCCGGCCGCTTCCAGGAACATCTGCGCCACCGCCGCGACCTCCTCGCGGTCTTCCACGATCAGGATCCGCTCGCTGCCGCCGCGGCCGCTGGCCCGCGGTTCGGGCAGCTGCGGCTTGCCGCCTTCGCTGGGCTGGGCCGGGAAATACAGTCGGATCGTGCTACCCCGATCCACCTCCGAATAGATGCGCACCGCGCCGCCGGACTGCTTGACGAAGCCGTACACCATGCTCATGCCCAGCCCGGTGCCCTTGCCTTCCTCCTTGGTGGTGAAGAACGGCTCCAGCACGCGCTGCTGGATGTCCAGCGGCATACCGCAGCCGGTGTCGGTCACGGCCACGCTGACGTAGTGACCCGGCGCCAGATGATGGAAGTCGGGGCTGCTGAGATCGCTCTGGTCCACCTCCACGTTGGCCGTCTCGATGGTGACCTGCCGCTGCGGGCGATCCTCCATCGCGTCGCGCGCATTGAGCAGGATGTTCAGCAGCGCCACCTCGGCCTGGGTGCTGTCCAGCTTGGCGTTCCACAGCGAGGCGTCCAGGTGGGTGACCAGCTCGACATCGTCGCCCAGCGAGCGGTGCGCCAGGTCGATCATCCCCGACACCAGCGTGTTGAGGTTGGTGGTCCGGCCCTCCAGCCGCTGGCGACGCGCGAAGGCGAGCAGCTGCTGGGTCAGCGTGGCGGCCTTCTGGGCCGCGGCCTGCGCACGCGCGATGCCGGCCTCGATGCGCGCCTGGTCCGGCTTCTCGGCGCTGTTGAGCATCCCCAGCAGCTCCAGGTGCCCGCTCATGACCTGCAGCAGATTATTGAAGTCGTGCGCGATGCCGCCGGTCAGCTGGCCGACCGCTTCCATCTTCTGCGCCTGGCGCAGTGCGTCCTCGGCGTCGCGGCGGCGGCTGACGTCCAGCTGCGAACCGAAGAAGAAGATCAGATTGCCCTGCTCGTCGTACACCGGCGAGGTGAACAAGGCGTTCCAGAACGAGGTGCCGTCCTTGCGGTAGTTCAGGATCTCCGCGGCGAACTCGCGGTTCTGCGCCACCGACTCGCGCACTGCCGCGACCGTGGCCCGGTCGGTGTCCTTGCCCTGCAGGAAACGGCAGTTACGCCCGACCAGTTCCTCGGCGCTGTAGCCGGTCATCTCGATGAAGGCACGGTTGGCGAAGATGATAGGGTTGTCGGGCTGGTGCGGGTCGGTGACGATCATCGGCATGCGGGTGGTTTCCACCGCCGCGAAGAAGATGTCCGACTTGTGACCCTTCAGGCGCAGCTCGTCGATGGCCGGTGACTTGAAGCCGGGTGCGGGTTCCTGGGGCAAGCGCAATCCTTGGTAAGTGGGAAGGGACCGACGCCGGGCCCAAGGGCCGCCTCAGGCCGCCACGGCGGTCGAATCGGTCTCGGGCTGCGTCGATGGCAGCGGCTGGTCCACCGGCGCCAGACGGAAGCCGAAGGTCAGGTGGGTGTGCAGCAGCGGGCTATCAAACGGCTTGTCGATGACCTTGCGCAGATTGTAGATGTGGCTGCGCAGCGTGTCCGAGTCCGGCAGGTCGCTGCCCCAGATCTCGCGCTCCAGCTGGGCCCGGGTGACGATCGCCGGCGAATGCCGCATCAGCACCGCCAGCAGCTGAAACTGGATCGGCGAGAGCGACAGCCGCTGGCCGGCGCGCTTGACCGTGTAGTTCTCCGTCTCCAGGGTCAGATCGCCGACCGTCAGCCGCGTACCCGCCAGCTGACGGCGCTGGCGCTTGATCAGCGCGTTCAGGCGGGCCTGCAGCTCCGGCAGCGCATACGGCTTGACCAGGTAGTCGTCCGCGCCGGCCTCGATGCCGGTCACGCGGTCCTCGACCCGCTCGCGGCCCGACAGGAAAATGATCGGCGTGCTGCGCTTGACCTCGCGGCGAAACGCACGGCAGACATCCAGCCCGTCCATGCGCGGCATCTTGCCGTCCAGCAGGATCACGTCGTAGTGCTGCTCGCTGGCCAGGCGCAAGCCTTCGAGTCCGTCGTGGGCGTAGTCGACGTCGTAGCCGATCGATTCGAGATATTCACCGGTCGCCGTGGCGATCGCGTAGTCGTCATCGACCAGCAGCAGGGTGTGCCGTTGTTGGAAGGCGCGCATAGGGGCAGGTCCTGGAAGTGTGCCGATACCATCGCTGCGCCCCCGCCCATGCCGGGTGAAGGCGAGACCGCTTACTGCTGCTTGGACGCATCGCGTTTTCTCTTCGCTCAGCGATGTGGCGTTGAGGTCAGGACGTCTTCGCGCGGTGCTGACGCTTCGCGTGTGGGCAGCTACATCTCTTGCGGTGCGCGGGTGGCGAGTAGATGTTGTCTGCTTTCGCTCAGCAGCACCTCGGAGTGCTCGCGCAGCTGGCGCGCCTGTTGCCTGGCATCGACCAGATTGGCGCGCAGCTCCAGCTCGTCGGCCGCCGTTTCCAGGTGGTCGCGTGCGGTGACCGAACGCGCCCGCTGCTCGTCGATGCTATGGGTGCCCTGGAGCACCTGCATCCGCAGTGCGGCAATCGCACGCTCGGCATCGAGTTCGAACAGCGCCAGCCTGCGCGCCTGTTCGAGCAGGCGCCCGTCCGGGTCCCGCGCGCCGACACGGCGCCGCAGTCGCTCGAGCACCCGCCTGCATTGGGCGGCTGCCATCCACAGCCGATGCGCTTCCTCGTCCGCCCCGGCCTGCGCCGCGCTGCGCAGCCGACGGGCGGTCAGGGCTTCGCGCTTGGCGTGTCTGAGCTTGGCGCGCTCGAAGACGCGCGAGACTGGCCACATCAATGCTTCCCCTGTCCGCTTCGCAGAGACGTCATGCGCGGGACGAGGCGCGGATGGGACAGCACGACGCCAGCGAGGCGGATGTGCATCCGCCGGACCTGCGGTCGACAACCGAAGGCGCACACGAGGCCTCTCTCGCACTCGTGCACAAGGATCGGTGTACCGCCAGCAACAGGGCCCAACGCCGCGATGTGTGACAAGACGATAAGCAGCCGCGCGCTCAACCGGTCGGCTGGGCGATCGCCGCGACCCGTGCGTCCGGGCGCAGTTCGGCACGTGCCTTGGCCGCGGCGTCGGCCAGCACCAGCAACGCATTGGCATAGTCGGCCGCGGCGTAGGTCACCGTGTCGCGCGTGACTGCGGCGCCGCCCTGCAGCATCGCCACCTGGTCGGTCATCACCGCGATCTGCGCCAGCTCGTCGGCGTGGCCGATCACCTTGGACAGCGCCAGCACCTCCGCCCGCTGGCCGCTGATCGAATCCCAATCCAGCGCGTCCACCAGCGAAGCGGGCGGATCCAGCGTGCGCCACTGCAGCGCGTAGCGCACATCGCCCCAGTGGCCCAGGCGCAGCGAAGTGGCCAGCACGCGCAGGTCGGCGGCCCACTGGTCCAGATCCACGGCCAGCTGCTGGCGCTCCGGCTCCCAGTCGGCGTCGTGCAGTGCGCGCTTGCGGCCGCCGAACAAGGGCTGGACCAGCAGGACGAGGACGGCGGCAAGAAGCGCGGCGAGCAGGATGGCGACGAGAACGTCGGATTGCACTGCGAGGTCGGCCATGGTGGTCGGATGGAGAGGATGCGTGGCTCAGATTTACTGAGCCGCACGTGATGGCCGCGCAGTGGATTGCTGAACAGGTCACGACATCCGGGTGCGCTTGGCATCGCCTGAAACGACAAGGGCACGCCGGCAGAAGCCGGCGTGCCCTTCGGGCCATGCTTGGCGAAAACTTTAGGCCAGCATGCGCAGCTTCGGCTCACGCGCCCATTGCCGCGTCTTGGCCGCGGCGATGAAGCCCTTGGTGTCGGCCGCATCGACGATGCCTGCGTCCTTGCCGACGTTGCCGGCCTTCAGTAGCGGCGCGGCGCCCGCATCGCTGGCGATGGCCTTCAGATGCGCCCAGGCGTTGCTGACGAAGTCGATCGCCGCCGAGTCCTTGGCCAGCGCCTTGCCGGCGTCGGCCGACAGCACCACCGCGACCGCATCGAACACGAACGATGGCGTGCCCGCCAGCTGGCCATCGGCGCTGACCTTCCGGCCGTCAGACAGCGCCACGCCCAGCTTGGGCGCCACCAGCTTGACCGTCGCACCCGCGTCCTTGGCCGCCTTTTGCAGCGCCTTGACGGTGCCCACGTCCGAGCCGTCATGCACCAGGATGCCGACCGTGCGGCCCTTGAGCGTGTCCTTCATCTTGCCGATCAGCTGCAGCGCCGGCGAGAGCGGCATGTCGATCGGCTCGACCTTGGCCTGCGCCGGCGGCGGCAGCGCATCCAGGCCCAGGCCGTTGGCCACGCGCTGGGCCAGTTCGGCATCGACGTGACGCAGATGACCGATCACGGCTTCACGCACGTGCGCCGTCTCGACCTTGGACAGTTCGAACACCAGCGCCGACGCCAGATGCGCCTGCTCGGGTTTGGTCTGGCTGCGGTAGAACAGCCGCGCCTGGCTGTAGTGGTCGGCGAAGCTCTCCGGCCGCACGCGGCCCTTGGCGCCATCATCGACGGTGGCGTGACTGCGGAAGCCGGCCGGCGTCTCGCGCGGGCTGTCCTCCTGCAGCGAGGACGGCTCATAGGCCACGCGCCCCTTCGGCACGCCCATCTGCATGTGGCCGTCGCGCTGGTTGTTGTGGAACGGGCACTTGGGCGCGTTGATCGGCAGCTGATGGAAGTTGGGCGAGCCCAGCCGCGAGAGCTGCGTGTCCAGGTACGAGAACAGCCGTCCCTGCAGCAGCGGATCGTTGGAGAAGTCGATGCCGGGCACGATGTTGGCCGGGCAGTAGGCCACCTGCTCGGTCTCGGCGAAGAAGTTGTCCGGCCAGCGGTCCAGCACCATGCGTCCGATGATCTGCAGCGGGATGGTCTCCTCCGGGATCAGCTTGGTCGGGTCCAGATGATCGAACGGGAACTGCGCCGCCTGTTCCTCGGTGAACAGCTGCACGCCCAGCTCCCATTCCGGGAAGTCGCCGCTGCTGATCGCCTCGAACATGTCGCGGCGCTGGAAGTCAGGATCCGCGCCGGCCACCTTGACCGCCTCGTCCCAGACGTGCGACTGCAGGCCCAGCTTGGGCCGCCAGTGGAACTTCACGAAGGTGCTGTTGCCCTGCGCGTCGAGCAGGCGGAAGCTGTGGATGCCGAAGCCTTCGATCATGCGCAGCGAACGCGGGATGGCGCGGTCGCTCATCGCCCACATGATCATGTGCATCGACTCTGGCGTGAGCGAGATGAAGTCCCAGAAGGTGTCGTGCGCGCTGGCCGCCTGCGGGAAGCCGCGGTCCGGCTCCATCTTCACCGAGTGGATCAGATCGGGGAACTTGATCGCGTCCTGGATGAAGAACACCGGGATATTGTTACCCACCAGATCCCAGTTGCCCTCCTTGGTATAGAACTTGACCGCGAAGCCGCGCACGTCGCGCGGCGTATCCACCGAGCCCGCGCCGCCGGCCACGGTCGAAAAGCGGGT
The DNA here is from genome assembly GCF_030322905.1 of Pseudoxanthomonas winnipegensis. Taxonomy (NCBI): domain Bacteria; kingdom Pseudomonadati; phylum Pseudomonadota; class Gammaproteobacteria; order Lysobacterales; family Lysobacteraceae; genus Pseudoxanthomonas; species Pseudoxanthomonas winnipegensis. Next base: position 4,369,291 of record NZ_CP095475.1, read on the forward strand.
GAACACCGGCGTCTTCACCCCGGTCTCGGTCAGGAGCTTGGCGGTGGTGTACTTGGACAGCGACTTGGTCAGCTCGAAATAGCCGTGCGCCGCGGTCCCGCGGGCATGCACGATGCGCTCTGGGATGCGCTCATGGTCGAAGTGGGTGATCTTCTCGCGCAGGATGAAATCTTCGAGCAGCGTCGGTCCTCGCGGGCCGGCCTTGAGCGAGTTCTGGTTGTCGCTGACCGGGATGCCCTGGTTGGTGGTCAGTGCGGGATGCGTGCCGCCGGCCTGCTGATGGAGCTCGTCGCCTTCGCCGCGCGTGACGGCGCCTTGGTCGGCGGGCGGGTTGGCGGGCTTGGGGATGGGTTTGCGTGCGGCCATGGCGTGCTGCTCCAGGTGGCGGGCGAAGGGACTCACGATCCTGGTCGCGAAGACGTCAACTGTTTGTGGATTGCCGCTCGCATCGCCTTCACGCGATGCTCCCAAGGTGCCGCCGCGATCTGCGACCATGCACGCATCGCCCCAGGGACCTGCGTGATGTCGCTGCTGTTTCTTGCCTTCGGCGTCCTGCTGACGGCGCTGCTCTTTCGCCTGCGTCGCCCGCGCATCGCGCGTGCTGTCGGCGTGGCCTGGTTCCTGGTGTTCTGGCTGCTGGGCAATGGCGTACTGGCCGGCTGGATCGTCGACGCTACCCAGGCCGGCCAACGCTCGCCGGCACGCGTGGACTGGCAGCCGGACGCGGTGATCATCGTGCTGGGCATGGGCATGCAGCGGCTGCCGCACGAAGGCGGCATCGAACCGCAGTCGCTGGCCTACAGCCGCATCCTGCGCGCGGTGCAGCTGTTCGACGCATGCAAGGCCGCCACGCAGGGCTGCAAGGTGCTGGTGTCCGGCGGCGACCCGGCCGGCCTCGGCAACAGCGAAGCCGAGCTCTATGCCTCGCTCATCGAAGAGGCCGGCGTGCCGGCCGAGGACGTATTGAAGGAAGAAGCCTCGCGCAACACCTTCGAGAACGCCAAGTTCACAGCGCGCCTGCTCTCGAGCAGGGCGCACGGGCCGCTGGTCCTGGTCACTTCGGGCCTGCACATGCGCCGCAGCCTGCTGTACTTCCGCCATTTCGGCCTGCAGCCGACCCCGGCGCGCAGCGACTACACCGCGCCGTTCGCCTCGTGGCTGCCCAACAGTTACAACCTGCTGATCAGCGACCTGGCCGCCGTCGAGTGGCTCGGCATCGCCCGCTACCACTGGTACAACTGGCTCGGCCGCAACGACCCGCCCGTCAAACCCGCACCGGACGCCGTGCCCTCCCATCCGCGGCTGCGCGATCGCCCGGTGACGCTCCCCCCGGCGCAGTAGTCCGCCGCCGAGCGATTGGCGGCCAGCCGCGGTCTTGCTCCCGCCGGCGGACATGGACCGCCACTGCACGGAGCGTCGCGAAGTAAACCTGCTGTAGCGGCTCCCAACCGCGCCACGAAGTCGTGCGGGAGCACCCGAGAATCAGAGCAGCTCAGCCGCTATGACCCTCACGCTCGTTAGCCGCGGCTTGGCGCCAGGGCGACGTCAGGCGCGGCGCGAAGGGCGGGGCCGCTCAGTGCAGGAGAGCGCCATCGGGAGCGCGTCATCGGATGCAAAGCCCTGCATCGGCGGCCCGATCCGCTGCACCGCTTATCAGGCGCGTGGCGCATGCGTCGCCGTTCGCCGCGGTCGGTCAATCGTCTTGCGCCTTTTCGCGGACGATCAACGCTACTAGCCGAACCTTAGACGCAATCACTATCCGCGCATCGCATCTGCTTTGCCCCGCAGGTACTGGGCTTCCGAGGTGCAGATCAACCTCGAAGCAAGCCCACGGGCACGCTGCATCAGCATGCGCAGTCGTACTTGGCTCAAGGGGCGCGGCCTTGCGCAACACATCGCCGTCCTTCCGCTCCCATCCGATTCGCCCGCCATCGAACGCGCGGGCGTATTGCCTGGCTGTCCGCGTGCACACCCAGGCCGCGCAGCGGCTTTGCTTTTTCTTGGCGCAAAAGAAGACCCCCTCAGATCGTTGGATCTGAGGGGGTCTGGGGTAAGACCCTGGCGATGACCTACTCTTGCATGGCTTAAGCCACACTACCATCGGCGCAGCTGCGTTTCACTTCCGAGTTCGGGATGGGATCGGGTGGGACCACAGCGCTAATTTCACCAGGGAGACGGTTGGAGCGTCGCCATCCGATACAGCTGGATTAGGCGCTCAGTCTCGCGTAGTTACTTGTGATGTAGAGAGCGATTAGCGAGCATCGACGTGCGTCGAGGCTAAGGTGGTCTTCGCTAAGGCGAAGCCACTTGAGGTTATATGGTCAAGCCACACGGATCATTAGTATCAGTTAGCTCAACGCCTTACAGCGCTTACACACCTGACCTATCAACCACCTAGTCTTGATGGTTCCTTTAGGGGACTTGTGTCCCGGGAGATCTCATCTTGAGGCGCGCTTCCCGCTTAGATGCTTTCAGCGGTTATCGCTTCCGAACATAGCTACCCGGCAGTGCCACTGGCGTGACAACCGGAACACCAGAGGTTCGTCCACTCCGGTCCTCTCGTACTAGGAGCAGCCCCTCTCAAATCTCCAACGCCCATGGCAGATAGGGACCGAACTGTCTCACGACGTTCTGAACCCAGCTCGCGTACCACTTTAAATGGCGAACAGCCATACCCTTGGGACCGACTACAGCCCCAGGATGTGATGAGCCGACATCGAGGTGCCAAACACCGCCGTCGATATGAACTCTTGGGCGGTATCAGCCTGTTATCCCCGGAGTACCTTTTATCCGTTGAGCGATGGCCCTTCCATACAGAACCACCGGATCACTAAGACCTACTTTCGTACCTGCTTGATCCGTCGATCTTGCAGTCAAGCACGCTTATGCCTTTGCACACAGTGCGCGATGTCCGACCGCGCTGAGCGTACCTTCGTGCTCCTCCGTTACTCTTTGGGAGGAGACCGCCCCAGTCAAACTACCCACCATACATGGTCCCCGATCCGGATAACGGACCTAGGTTAGAACGTCAAGCACATCAGGGTGGTATTTCAAGGTTGGCTCCACTGCAGCTAGCGCCACAGTTTCATAGCCTCCCACCTATCCTACACAGACGAACTCAACGTTCAATGTAAAGCTATAGTAAAGGTTCACGGGGTCTTTCCGTCTTGCCACGGGAACGCTGCATCTTCACAGCGATTTCAATTTCACTGAGTCTCGGGTGGAGACAGCGCCGCTGTCGTTACGCCATTCGTGCAGGTCGGAACTTACCCGACAAGGAATTTCGCTACCTTAGGACCGTTATAGTTACGGCCGCCGTTTACTGGGGCTTCGATCAAGAGCTTCGCCTTGCGGCTGACCCCATCAATTAACCTTCCAGCACCGGGCAGGCGTCACACCCTATACGTCCACTTTCGTGTTTGCAGAGTGCTGTGTTTTTGATAAACAGTCGCAGCGGCCTGGTCACTTCGGCCTCCCCCAGCTATTCACCAGAAGAGGCGCACCTTCTCCCGAAGTTACGGTGCTATTTTGCCTAGTTCCTTCACCCGAGTTCTCTCAAGCGCCTGAGAATTCTCATCCTACCCACCTGTGTCGGTTTACGGTACGGTCTGCGTAAGCTGAAGCTTAGGAGCTTTTCCTGGAAGCGTGATATCAGCAGCTTCGCCCTAAAGGGCTGGTCCTTCGTCTCAACGTTGCTCCCCCGGATTTGCCAAAGGGAACCGCCTCAACGCTCTCACCAGGACAACCAACGCCTGGCCTGCCTAACCTTCTCCGTCCCTCCATCGCACTTACGCGAGGTGCAGGAATATTAACCTGCTTCCCATCGACTACGGCTTTCGCCCTCGCCTTAGGGACCGACTAACCCTGCGTCGATTAACGTTGCGCAAGGAAACCTTGGGCTTTCGGCGTGCGGGCTTTTCACCCGCATTATCGTTACTCATGTCAGCATTCGCACTTCCGATACCTCCAGCGGACTTCTCAATCCACCTTCGCAGGCTTACGGAACGCTCCTCTACCGCGCATCACAAAGTGATGCACCCCAAGCTTCGGTTTCGTGCTTAGCCCCGTTAAATCTTCCGCGCAGACCGACTCGACCAGTGAGCTATTACGCTTTCTTTAAAGGGTGGCTGCTTCTAAGCCAACCTCCTGGCTGTCTGTGCCTTTCCACATCGTTTTCCACTTAGCACGAAATTTGGGACCTTAGCTGTGGGTCTGGGTTGTTTCCCTTTTCACGACGGACGTTAGCACCCGCCGTGTGTCTCCCATACAGTCCGTCTTGGTATTCGGAGTTTGCAATGGTTTGCTAATCCGCGATGGACCGCTAGCCATAACAGTGCTCTACCCCCAAGAGGATACATATGAGGCGCTACCTAAATAGCTTTCGAGGAGAACCAGCTATCTCCGGGTTCGATTAGCTTTTCACTCCTAATCACAGCTCATCCCCGTCTTTTGCAACAGACGTGGGTTCGGGCCTCCAGTACCTGTTACGGCACCTTCACCCTGGCCATGACTAGATCACCCGGTTTCGGGTCTACTGCCCGCGACTATGCGCCCTTATCAGACTCGGTTTCCCTTCGCCTCCCCTACACGGTTAAGCTTGCCACGAACAGTAAGTCGCTGACCCATTATACAAAAGGTACGCAGTCACCCCTTGCGAGGCTCCTACTGCTTGTACGCACACGGTTTCAGGATCTATTTCACTCCCCTCTCCGGGGTTCTTTTCGCCTTTCCCTCACGGTACTGGTTCACTATCGGTCGGTCAGGAGTATTTAGCCTTGGAGGATGGTCCCCCCATGTTCAGACAGGGTTTCTCGTGCCCCGCCCTACTCGTCTTCACTGATATGGCCCTTTCAAATACAGGGCTGTCACCTTCTATGGCCAGTCTTTCCAGACTGTTCTTCTAAAACCATATCAGCTTAAGGGCTGTTCCCCGTTCGCTCGTCACTACTCAGGGAATCTCGGTTGATTTCTTTTCCTCCGGTTACTTAGATATTTCAGTTCACCGGGTTTGCCTCCAGCAGCTATGTATTCACTGCAGGATACTGCCGAAGCAGTGGGTTTCCCCATTCGGACATTGCGGGATCAATGCTTGTTGCCAGCTCCCCCACACTTTTCGCAGGCTGCCACGTCCTTCATCGCCTCTGACCGCCAAGGCATCCACCGTGTGCGCTTATTCGCTTGACCATATAACCTCAAGTTGCCTCGAGGTCCTTTTTCAGCACCGGACGGATCCTGTGCTGTTGCCAGGGGGTACAAAGCCCCGGCGCGAATATAACGACTCACAATCAGGGGATCTCTCCCCCGCCTTAGCCTCACGACACGTCTAGATGATCATCTAAAACGCTCGCTACATCACAAGTTGTTAAAGAGCAGAACACAGGCCTCAACGCCCGCGCTCAAACTTTGAAATTCGTATGCGCAATCAAGACATCCAGAGTGGTGGGTCTGGGAGGACTCGAACCACCGACCTCACCCTTATCAGGGGTGCGCTCTAACCACCTGAGCTACAGACCCAATGAATCGTGCTGACAGATGGTGGAGCCTGTCGGGATCGAACCGACGACCCCCTGCTTGCAAAGCAGGTGCTCTCCCAGCTGAGCTAAGGCCCCATGAAGGGACTTTCCTGACCGATCTCTCGGTCAAAAACTCTGGATGCAGGTTACTTGTGTGGACGCCTACAAGAAGCGCTTGTCATGCTCAAAAGGAGGTG
>NZ_CP095475.1:4377500-4450850 GCF_030322905.1 Pseudoxanthomonas winnipegensis
GTGGGTTACTACGATCTGTCCGTCGCCGGGGTGCCGGTGCATTCGACCGCCTTCCGCCCGACCACGGCGCAGGCGCTGGCGGCCAATCCCTTCCGTGTGTTCACCTCGCTGCTGCGGCTGGAGCTGATCGACGATGCCGCGCTGCGCGCGCAGGCCGCGGACATCCTGGCCAGGCGCGACATCTTCACCGCTGGCGTGCGGGCGCTGATCGCGCAGTACGAACGCGATGGCGGGCTGGGCGAGGAGGAGGCCAGGCGCTTTGTCGCCGAGGCGCTGGAGACCTTCCGCTGGCACGGCGATGCGACGGTCTCGCGCGCCATCTATCAGGCCTTGAGCGACGCCCACCGGCTGATCGCCGACGTGGTGTGCTTCCACGGGCCGCATATCAACCATCTCACGCCGCGCACGCTGGACATCGATGCGGCCCAGGCGCAGATGCTGGCGCGTGGGATCGAGGCCAAGGCGGTGATCGAGGGGCCCCCGCCGCGCGCGGTGCCGATCCTGCTGCGCCAGACCAGCTTCAAGGCGCTGGAGGAGGCGGTGTCCTTCCCGAACGGCGAGGCGGCCGAGGCGGGCACGCATACCGCGCGCTTCGGCGAGATCGAGCAGCGCGGCCTGGCGCTGACGCCGAAGGGCCGGGCGCTGTACGACGCGCTGCTGGACCAGGCGCGCGATGCGGGCGCCGGCAGCACCGGGGCGGACTATCCCGCGCGGCTGGCGGCGGCGTTCGCGCAGTTCCCCGATGATCTGGACACGTTGCGGCGCGAGGGCCTTGGCTACTTCCGCTACGCGCTGACCGGGCGCGGGCGCGCGGCGCCGGCGGCCGAGCGCGATGCGCCGGCCGAGGTGCTGATCGCGCGCGGCCTGGCCACGGCCGACCCGATCGTCTACGAGGATTTCCTGCCGGTCAGCGCGGCCGGCATCTTCCAGTCGAATCTGGGCGGGGCCGAGCAGCATGCCTATGCGGCCAATGCGCGTCGGGCCGAGTTCGAGGCGGCGCTGGGGGCGCCAGTGGCCGATGAGTTCGCGATCTACGCGGCGCTGCAGGAGGCCTCGCTGCAAAGCCTGCGCTGACGGGCCTGACCGCCCTTCCACGGCGACGATCGAGATTCGACAGGTCTCGCGTCGCTGCGATCATGGGCAGTCACCACCGCAGTGCTCTGGTGCGCGGCGTTTATGGCTTGGCTCCGGAACACCGTCACGATGGGGCTCGCCCGTCGCCGACGGGCCGCGTCGCATCCGTCGAGATGGCAGGCGCGTAGCCTGCGCACATGAGCAACTTCATCAAGGGCCGCGGCGCCGGCAGTCACCTGCCCGGCCGCTTCGAACGGACCGTCAGCCAGGCCGAGGATGACGGCTGGCATGCCGAGGACAGCGAGGAGTTCGCCGCGCCGCGCTTGCGCACGCAGGTCAGCGAGGAGACCGCGCGCAGCATCATCAGTCGTAACCAGTCGCCGGACGTGGGCTTCACCCAGTCGGTCAACCCTTACCGCGGCTGCGAGCACGGCTGCAGCTACTGCTTCGCCCGCCCCAGCCACGCCTATCTGAACCTGTCGCCGGGGTTGGATTTCGAGACGCGGCTGTTCGCCAAGACCAATGCGCCGGAGTTGCTGCGGCGCGAGCTGGCCAGGCCCGGCTACGTGCCCAGCCCCATCGCGCTGGGGATCAACACCGACGCCTATCAGCCGATCGAGCGCAAGCTGCGACTGACCCGTCGGCTGATCGAGGTCTTCGCCGAGACCCGCCACCCGTTCTCGCTGATCACCAAGAACGCGCTGGTCGAGCGCGACCTGGATCTGCTGGCGCCGCTGGCACGCGACAATCTGGTCAGCGTGCACTTCTCGGTGACTTCGCTGGACCCGCGTCTGTCGGCGAGGCTGGAGCCACGCGCATCGGCGCCGCATGCGCGGCTGCGCGCGATGCGCACCCTGCACGAGGCCGGAGTGCCCGTCGGGGTGATGGTGGCGCCGGTGATCCCGTGGATCAACGACCAGGCGTTGGAAGCGGTGATGGAGGCGGCTCGCGACGCCGGCGCCGAGTCCGCCGGCTACGTGCTGCTCCGCCTGCCGCACGAAGTGGCGCCGCTGTTCCGTGACTGGCTGCGGGCGCACCATCCCGACCGCGCCGCGCACGTGATGAGCACGGTGCGTCAGCTGCGCGGTGGCAAGGACTACGACAGCGCCTTCGGCAAGCGCATGCGGGGCCAAGGGGTGTATGCCGACCTGCTGGCGCGGCGCTTCGCCTTGGCGCACAAGCGCTTGGGTTACGCCGATACTCCCCGCCGCAGCCTGGACTGCAGCCGCTTCGTCAGGCCGCTGCCGCCGCGGCCGACATCGCCGCAGGGTGTGTTGTTCTGAGCGCTTGCGTTCGCGAACCGCGGCGCTGCCGATCTCGCCTCGCCACAGCTTTGCCGCGCCGCGGGAGGCCTCACTGCAAAGCCTGCGCTGAGGGCTTCACCGCGCTTCCAGCCGCTCCCACGGCGGCGGGTCGCCCAGCCGGGCGGTCAGGAATTCGACGAACCGCCGCACCCGCGGCGGTTGCAGCCGCGCCGGGGTGACGGCGCTGATGGACGTGACCGGCGGGCGCCAGTCGGGCAGCACCGCGAGCAGCCGCCCGGCGCGCAGGTCGGCGGCGACATGCCAGAGCGAGTGCACGGCGATGCCCTGCCCGGCGAGCACGGCCTCGCGCAGGACTTCGCCGAAATTGCTCTCGAAACGGCTGGCCATGCGCACCCGCACGCTCTGCCGGTCCGGGCCGACCAGGGTCCAGACATCCTGGCGGCCGTCGCGCCCCATCAGCAGCACGCCATCGTGGGTGGCCAGGTCGGCCGGCGTCCTGGGCGTGCCCATCCGGCGCAGGTACTCGGGTGAGGCACACAAGACACGCGCATTGGAGGCCAGGCTGCGCGCGTAAAGGCCCGAGTCGGCCAGCGGGCCGATGCGGATGGCCAGGTCGAAGCCTTCCTTCACCAGGTCCACCAGGTGATCGCTCAGATGCGCGCTGACGCGCAGCCGGGGATGCAGACGCTGGAATTCCGGCAGCAGCGGCGCGACGTAGAGCATGCCGAACGAGGCCGACAGGGTGACGCGCAAGGTTCCCGAGACCTGCTGGGCGCTTTCGCGGAGGTCCTCGCCCAGGGCCTCCAGATCGCGGACCAGCACGCGGCCGCGCTCGGCCAGGGCCTGGCCCTCGGGCGTGGGATGCAGGCGGCGCGTGGTCCGGTGCAGCAGGCGCACGCCCAGCTCGCGCTCCAGGCGCTTGAGCCGCTGGCTGGCCACGGCGGCCGACAGGTCCAGCTGGCGGGCGGCGGCGCTGATCGAGCCCAGGTCCAGCACCCGCAGGAACAAGGCGATGTCGCCGACGCGGCCCATGGCCATTCTCAACGATGCATTGAAAGTGATTCAGGATAACAGTGCTTTTTTGATTGGATGTCGCCGGGCAGGCTAGGCGGCCTCTTCCCACGCTCCGGACCCGCGCTGCGCCACGTGCATGGCTTCGAACCATCGCCCCGCGGGCCCACTGCGTGTCCCGCAGGCCACCTGGACGATGGATCAGGCCCAGGTCGCGGCGGCTCGTCGTCCCCCTCCAGGAACCTGCCATGTCATCCCTGTCCTCTCCCCGAAGCACCCGCATGCCGGCGGCGCTGTACGCGCTGACCATCGGCGCCTTCGGCATCGGCACCACCGAGTTCATCCTGATGGGTCTGCTGCAGCAAGTCGCCGCGGACCTGAGCGTGTCCATTCCCGCCGCCGGCATGCTGATCAGCGGCTATGCGCTGGGCGTGTTCGTCGGCGCGCCGATACTGACCCTGGCCACGGCCAAGCTGCCGCGCAAGGCCGTACTGGTCGCGCTGATGGGGATCTTCACCGTAGGCAACCTGGCCTGCGCGCTAGCGCCGGACTACACCGCGCTGATGGCCGCCCGCGTGCTGACCTCGCTGGCCCACGGCACCTTCTTCGGTGTCGGCGCGGTGGTGGCGACCTCCCTGGTGCCAGCCGTACGCAAGGCGTCGGCGATCTCGATCATGTTCGCCGGGCTGACCGTGGCCACCCTGCTTGGCGTCCCGGCCGGCGCCTGGCTGGGCCTGCACCTGGGCTGGCGCGCCACCTTCTGGGCGGTGACCGCGATCGGCGTGGTCGCCCTGGCCGTGGTCGCGCTGTGGGTGCCGGCCTCGGCCGGCGCCGGCCAGGCGATGCACTGGCGCCAGGAGGTGGCCGTGCTCGGCCGCGGCCAGGTGCTGCTGGCGCTGGCGATGACCGTGCTGGGCTATGCCGGTGTGTTCGCGGTCTTCACGTACATCCAGCCGCTGCTGGTGCAGGTCACCGGCTTCAGCCAGTCCGCGGTCTCGCCCGTGCTGCTGGTGTTCGGCGTCGGCATGATCCTCGGCAACCTGCTGGGCGGGCGCTTGGCCGACCGCAGGCCCACCCCCGCATTGCTTGGCTCGCTACTGGCACTTGCGCTGGTCCTGGGACTGATGGCCTTGGCGCTGCATTCGCGGGTCGCGATGATCGCCTTCGTCGGTCTGCTCGGGACCGCCGCCTTCGCCACCGTGGCCCCGCTGCAGCTGCGCGTGCTCGACCAGGCGCAGGGTGCGGGCCAGAACCTGGCCTCCAGCCTGAACATCGCCGCCTTCAACCTGGGCAACGCCCTGGGCGCCTGGCTGGGGGGCGTGGTGGTGGCCAGCTCGCTCGGCCTGCCGGCCACGCCGTGGGTCGCGGCCCTGATCACGCTGGCCGGTCTGGCCGTCGCGTGGTTCAGCGTGCGAAGCGAGTACGCCGTCGACACCGAACACTGCCGTGGGGAGCTGCACTGATGTCCGCTAACCTCCATAAGGGGCTGCTGGCGTTATGCCTGTGCGCACCCGTCGCGCTGCAGGCGGCTCCTGCGGCGTCCTGGGTCACCACGTGGTCGGCCAACCCGCAGCCGCGTTGGGACGGGGCGTTTCCACTGCCCACCAAGCTGCCCTATCACCTGTGGAACCAGACCGTTCGCCAGGTGGTGCGCGTCAGCGTCGGCGGCAAGCGCCTACGCGTGGTGCTGTCCAATGCCTACGGCAGCGCGCCGCTGGTGATCGGCGCGGCGCATCTGGCCAAGGCGGCCGATGGGTCGTCGATCCTCGCCGCTAGCGATCGCGTGCTGCACTTCGACGGGCAGGCGTCGGTCGCCATCCCCGCCGGTGCCGCCTGGGTCAGCGACCCGGTCGCGCTGGACGTTGCGGATGGCGAACGGCTCGCGCTCAGCCTGTATCTGCCCGAGCCGACGCCGCCGGCGACCTTCCACTGGGAGGGACTGGATCAGGCCTGGTTGGCCGATGGCGATGTCACCGGCGCTCCAAGCCTGACGGCGACCGGCGCGGCCGAGGTGCGACTGTTCGCCACTGCGATCCAGGTGGAGACTGCCGCGCCGCGGCTGGTGGCGACCCTGGGCGATTCGATCACCGACGGAGCCGGCTCCACCCCGGGCGCCGATCATCGTTGGCCGGACGTCCTGGCCGATGCGCTTGCCCCGCGCGGCATCGCCGTGGCCAACGCAGGCATCTCCGGCGCGCGGGTGCTGTCGACGCTGATGGGCGAAAGCGCCTTGGCTCGCCTGGACCGCGATGTGCTCGCGCAACCAGGCATCGAGACCGTGGTAGTGCTGATGGGCATCAACGACATCGGCTGGCCCGGGACCGTGCTCGCGCCAGCGGCGCCGCCGGTCGAGTCGGCGGCGCTGATCGGCGGCTACCGCCAGCTGATCGCACGGGCCCGGGCGCGCGGGGTGCGCATCGTCGGGGCCACGATGCCGCCGTTCGAGGGCGCACTGGCCGACAGTGCGATCGTTGGCTACTACAGCGCCGACAAGGAGCGCACGCGCCAGGCGGTGAACCGCTGGATCCGCCAGGACGGCTCATTCGATGCGGTCGTCGACCTCGACCTCCTGCTGCACGATCCTGCACGGCCCCTGCGGCTGCTGCCGGTCTACGACTCGGGCGATCACCTGCACCCCGGCGATGCCGGCTATGCGGCGATCGCCCATGCGGTCGCCACGGTCCTGGCCGGCCTGGACGCCCACGCCGCCACGACTTCCCACCTCAAGGAACCAAATTGATGGAAACCCGACTGCTTGGCCGCTCCGGCCTCAAGGTGCCCGTGCTGGGCTTCGGTGCCGGCACCTTCGGCGGCAAGGGGCCGCTGTTCTCGGCCTGGGGCAACACCGGCGTCGAGCAGGCCAGGCGCCTGGTCGATCTGTGCCTGGAGGCCGGCGCCAATCTGTTCGATACGGCCGACGTGTACTCGGACGGCGCGTCGGAGGAGATCCTGGGCGCGGCGCTGGCCGGGCGCCGCGAGCGGGCGCTGATCTCCACCAAGACCGGGCTGCGTCTGGGCGAGGGACCCAACGACGCCGGCGCCTCGCGCCTGCGCCTGCTGCGCGCGGTCGACGACTCGCTTCGACGCCTGCGCACCGACTACATCGATCTGCTGCAGCTGCATGCCTTCGATGCGATGACGCCGGTGGAGGAGACCCTGTCCACGCTTGACGGCCTGGTCAGGGCCGGCAAGGTCCGTTACCTGGGCGCGTCCAACTACGCCGGCTGGCAGCTGATGAAGTCGCTGGCGGTGGCCGACGCGCGAGGCTGGAGCCGCTTCGTCGCCAATCAGACCTATTACTCGCTGGCCGGGCGCGATTACGAGTGGGAACTGATGCCGCTGGGCCTGGACCAGGGCCTGGGCGCGGTGGTGTGGAGCCCGCTGGGCTGGGGCCGCCTGACCGGCCGCCTGCGCCGCGGCCAGCCGCTGCCCGCGCAGAGCCGACTGCACGATACGGCCGCCTTCGCGCCGGCGATCGGCGATGAACGCCTGTTCGCCATCGTCGATGTGCTCGACGCGATCGCCGCCGAGACCGGCCGCACGGTGCCGCAGGTGGCGATCAACTGGCTGCTGCAGCGTCCGACCGTGAGCAGCGTGCTGATCGGGGCGCGCACCGAGGCGCAGCTGCGCGACAACCTCGGCGCGGTCGGCTGGTCGCTGACGGCCGAGCAGATCGCCCGCCTGGACGCCGCCAGCGCGGTGGAGCCGCCGTATCCGTATTACCCGTACTGGCGCGGTCAGTTCGCCGAGCGTAGTCCGGTGGCGGTTGCCGCCGCCGCAACCACACCTGCGGCGATTTGACAAGCAGCCTGGGCGGAGTAGATTCGGGAAGGCGATGCTTCGTGAGCACGGAGCTGGCGGCTGCTTCGACCAACGCTCGTTTCCCTCGATTGACAAGGAGTTCGAAGATGGAACGCTCTCTTGCACGGTTATGCGCAGGCGCTCTCGCGCTTGCGAGTTTTGGCTGCGCCGCCACGGAACTGACCGTGGCCCGCTTCGAAGAAGGTGTGGTCCCTGTGCTGGTTTCGGTGAACAGCCAAGGCAAGATCACCCGGGTACAGGCTTCGCAGACCTTGAAGCCGTCGATGAACCGGCTGCTTCGCAAGAACCTCGATGAAGCCATCGTGGCGCCGGCGCTGCGCGACGACCATCCGGTCAACAGCCAGATGGTGCTGCGGATGAAACTGAATCTCACGCCGATGGAGGATGGCCGGTACGCCGCGAAGTTCGTGCCGGTGGATGGCAAGCAGGTGCCTTTCGGCGCCTGGTTCTGGCGACTCGATGGCGACCGCTATGCCTTGGTGGACGATTTCCGCGGCCCGTCCATGCCGCGCCAGGCCATGCCGCCGCAATTCAATCGCGAACTGCACACCCCGCCGTCGCCGCCTCCGCAGCAGCCCTCTCAGCCGCCCGCGACTTCCGGTTCAAAGCGCGCTTGACCGGCAGGACAAGCCTGCCAATGTGACCGGCCGCCCACGGCATGACCTTCGTGCCTGACGGCGGTCATCAAGACTCTGCACACTAGGGGGCGCTCCGAGAGGAGCGCCTTCTTCGTTTTCCGCACAGAGTCCACGATGAGCCAGCACGACGACGATTTGCCCGAGTCCTTTCTCTCCGATCCGCAGCGCCGCCGGTTGCTGGGCGGGCTTGCCGCCGCGGGCGCCGCGCTGGGGCTGGGCGGCGAGGCCGCCGCCAAGACCGCCGGCGTCGGAGCCGCGGCTTCGGCCAAGGCCGGCAGCCGCGCGGCCACGCCGGTCACCGATGCCCAGCTGCGCGAGCAGGTGCAGACCATCGTGGTGCTCTATGCGGAGAACCGCAGCTTCAACAACCTGTTCGCCGACTTCCCGGGACTGCAGCAGCCGCTGAAGGCGCTCGACCCGGCCAAGGCGGTGCAGAAGGACCGCGACGGCACGCCGCTCAAGACCCTGCCGCCGATCTGGGACGGCATGGTGCCCGATGCCCAGGTGGTCAATCACCGCAGCTATCAGATCAAGCAGGAGGACATCACCGGCCTGCCCAATGCGCCGTTCGCGCTGCGCACGCCGGCCGGCGAGCCGCTGCCGCACGGCGTGGTCACGCGCGACCTGGTGCACGAGTTCTACCGCAACCAGATGCAGATCAATGGCGGCAAGAACGATGGCTTCGTCGCCTGGGGCGACACCGGCGCGCTGCTGATGGGGCACTACGCCGACACGGCGGTGAACCTGCGCCTATGGCGGCTGGCCCAGCAGTACACGCTGTGCGACAACTTCTTCATGGGCGCCTTCGGCGGCTCGTTCCTCAATCACCAGTACCTGGTCGCCGCGCAGCCGCCGTTCTATCCGAACGCCGACAAGAGTCCGGCCAAGCTGCACATCGCCAAGACCGCCGACGGCAAGCCCGACGGCAAGGCGCTGATCCCGGCCGAGAACAGCCCGGCCAGCGCGATGGACGGCGTGGCCAAGTTCACCTCGCGCCCGACGCTGACGCCGGACTACTGGGCGGTCAACACGATCGGGCCGCCGTACTCGCCGGGCTTCAACGTGGACAAGGCCAATCCCGCGCTGGCCGATGCCAGCAGCGCCAACACCTGCCCGCCGCAGTCGCACAAGCACATCGGCGACATGCTGAGCGCCAAGGGCGTGGACTGGGCCTGGTACGCCGGTGCGTTCCAGGCGGCGCTGGACGGCATGGGCGACAGCAACGACGGCAGCTTCCCCAGCCATCCCAACTTCCAGGCCCATCACCAGCCGCTGAACTACTTCGCTTCGCTGGCGCCGGGCAGCGCGGCGCGCAAGCAGCACCTGCGTGATGGCGGCCTGGGCGAGACCGCGGCGACCAACAAGTTCATCGCCGACGCGCAGGCCGGCAAGCTGCCGCCGGTGGCGTTCTACAAGCCGCAGGGCAATCTCAACATGCATGCCGGCTACTCGGACATCGAGGCCGGCGACCGGCACCTGGCGGCGATCGTGCACGCCCTGCAGAACAGCCCGCAGTGGAAGCAGATGGTCGTGGTGATCACCTTCGACGAGAACGGCGGCTGGTGGGATCACGTGGCGCCGCCCAAGGGCGATCGCTGGGGGCCGGGCACGCGCATCCCGGCGCTGGTGATCTCGCCCTTCGCCAAGCGCGGGCATGTGGACCACACGATCTACGACACCGGCTCGATCGCGCGCCTGATCACGCGCCGCTTCGGCCTGGAGAAGCTGCCGGGCCTGAAGCTGCGCGAGGACGCGATGGTCGCCGCCGGCGGCCCGCCGCCGGGCGATCTGACCGGCGCGCTGGATTTCAACCAGGCTTGAATCAGTCGTTGGCGGCCGCGGGCAGCGTTTGCGCCTGCTCGCGGGCGTCGAAGGCCTCGCGCGCCCGCTCGACATCGGGCAGGTGCTCGCGGGTCCAGGCGTGAAGCGCCTCGAACGGCGCCTTGAGCGTGCGGCCCAGCGCGGTGATGCGGTACTCCACCGCAATCGGCGAGGCGGTGACCACGCGGCGCTCGATGATGCCGTTGCGCTCCAGCCGGCGCAGGGTCTGGGTGAGCGCCTTCTGGGTGATGCCTTCCAGGGTGCGCTTGAGCATGTTGAAGCGCAGCGGCTGGCGGCAGAGGGCGGCCAGCACCAGCACCGACCACTTGTCGGCGATCTGGTCCAGCAGCAGGCGGCTGGGGCAATCGGCGGCGGAGAGCACCTGGGGCTGCGGCGCGTGCATGGTGGTTTCCTTGGAGATACCTGGTCGCTTGAGGGTGCCTGATTGACACCTGGTATACGAAATATACTCTCTTGCGCCTCCCTTCCCCCACGGAGTTGCCCATGTCCTCTGCTGCTGCGCAGGTGCTGTTCCGCCCTTTCCAGGTCAAGTCGCTGGCGCTGAAGAATCGCATCGTGATGGCGCCGATGACGCGCGCGTTCTCGCCTGAGGGCGTGCCAGGCCCCGACGTGGCGGCCTATTACCGGCGTCGCGCCGAACACCAGGTCGGCCTGATCCTGTCCGAGGGCACGGTCGTGGACCGGCCGGGCGCGCGCAACGACCCGGGCATCCCGGTCTTCCACGGGCAGGCGGCGCTGGCCGGCTGGCGTGCGGTGATCGACGGGGTGCACCAGGCCGGTGGCCGGATGGGCCCGCAGCTGTGGCATGTCGGCGCGGTGCAGAGCTTCCAGACGGCCTGGGAGCAGGACGGCGTCGAGAGTCCGTCGGGCCTGGAGGCGCCGGGCAAGCCGCGCGGCCGGGCGATGACCGAGGAGGACATCGCCGACACCATCGCCGCCTATGCGCGCGCGGCGGCCGACACCCAGGCCCTGGGCTTCGACACGCTGGAGATCCACGGCGCGCACGGCTATCTGCTCGACCAGTTCTTCTGGGCGCCAACCAATACGCGCGACGATCGCTACGGCGGCGCCACGCTGGCCGAGCGTTCGCGTTTTGCCGTCGAGGTGGTGCAGGCCATGCGCGCGGCCGTGGGGCCCGACTTCCCGATCATCCTGCGCCTGAGCCAGTGGAAGCAGCAGGACTACAGCGCGCGCCTGGCCGACACGCCCGAGGCGATGGCTGCCTGGCTGGTGCCGCTGGTGGAGGCCGGCGTGGACGTGCTGCATTGCTCGCAGCGGCGCTTCTGGGAGGCCGAATTCCCGGAGATCGACGGGGCCGACGGGCTCAACTTCGCCGGCTGGGCGAAGAAGCTCACCGGCGCGGCGACGATCAGCGTGGGCTCGGTCGGCCTGTCGGGCGACTTCATGGGCGCCTTCGGCGGCGAGGGCTCCAGCGCGGTCGGCCTGGACCGGCTGGTGGCCCGCATGGAACGCGAGGAGTTCGACCTGATCGCCGTCGGCCGTGCGCTGCTCAGCGATGCGCGCTGGGCGGAGAAGATCCACCGCGGCGCCACCGACGAACTGCGCGACTTCGACGCCGCGGCGCTGGGCCGGCTGGACTGATCGCTCAGGCGGCGCCGGCCTGCATCGGGTCGGCGCCGCGCGCCAGCGCCAGCAGATGGCGCAAGGGTGGCGGGGTATGGGCTTGGGTAGGCATGGCCGCCAGCGCCAGCCGCGCCATCGGCACCGGGCCCTCGATGTCCAGATAGCGCACGCCGGGCAGCTGCAGCTGGGCGGTGGATTCGGGCACTACCGACACGCCTAGCTCGGCCGCGACCAGGTTGACGATGGAGGACATCTGCGGCGCCTCTTGGGTGATAGCCACGCTGAAGCCGGCCTGGCGGCAGGCGGACAGGATCTCGTCGTACAGGCTGGTGCCGAAGCTGCGCGGGAACAGGATGAAGGGCTCGCCGGCCAGCACCGACAGCGGCGCGCTGCGCCGGGCCGCCAGCGGATGCGCGGCCGGCACGGCGATCTTCATCGGCTCGTCCGGGAAGCGGATCAGCGCCAGCTCCGGCGGGGTGGCCACGCTGTAGCGGATGAAGGCCGCATCCAGCCGGCCCTGGGCCAGGCCGTCGAGCAGGCCGGCGGTGTTGGTCTCCTCCAGCGCCAGTTCGACCGCGGGCCAGGCGCGGCGGTAGTCGCGGATCAGCTGCGGCACCACCGGGTTGAACGCGGCCGAGGCGGTGAATCCCAGCCGCAGGCGGCCGCTCTCGCCGCGCGCGGCCCGGCGCGCGCTGTCGGCGGCGCGCTCGACGTCGACCAGCACGCGCCGCACCTCCAGCAGGAAGGCCTGACCGGCGTCGGTCAGCTGGGCGCCTTGCGGGGTGCGCACGAACAGCGGCGTGCCCAGCTCCTTCTCCAGCGCCTGGATCTGCTGGCTCAAAGGCGGCTGGCCGATGCCGACGCGCGCGGCGGCGCGGGTGAAGTTGGCCTCCTCGGCCACGGCCAGGAAGTAGCGCAGGTGTCGCAACTCCATGATGCTCCATATGTAGGACGTATGGCGACTGCCTGCATCATATATTGGACGCGTGGTCATGGCGGTCAGATACTGCCCTCCCCCTGCGCCAGCTTCGTTCGCCATGCCCCGCGCTTCCGCCACTGCCCTGGACGCAGGTCCAGCGTCCGCCGACCTCGACACGTCCTTGCCGCTGGGGCGCATCCGCCTGGCGCTGTTCCTGGCCGGGTTCGCCACCTTCTCGCTGCTCTACAGCGTGCAGCCGCTGCTGCCCGAGTTCGCCAGGAGCTTCGGGGTCAGCGCGGCCGCCAGCTCGCTGCCGCTGTCGCTGGCGACCGGTGGGCTGGCCGTGGCGATCTTCTGCGCCGGTGCGGTGTCGGAGAACCTGGGCCGGCGCGGGCTGATGTTCGCCTCCATCGCGCTGGCCGCGGTGCTCAACGGCGTGGCCGCCTTCCTGCCGCACTGGGAGTCGCTGGTGGTGGTGCGCATGCTCTCGGGCATCGCGCTGGGCGGCGTGCCGGCGGTGGCCATGGTCTACCTGGCCGAGGAGCTTCCGGGCCACAAGCTGGGCGCGGCCACCGGCCTGTACGTGGCCGGCAACGCCTTCGGCGGGATGATGGGCCGGATCGGCATGAGCGTGCTGACCGACCACCTGGGCTGGCGCACGGCGCTGGCCACGCTCAGCGCGGTCGACCTGCTGGTGGCGATCGGCTTCGTGCTGCTGTTGCCGCCCTCGCGCAACTTCGTGCGCAAGACCGGGGTGCGGCTGGGTTACCACGTGCAGGCCTGGGGCGGGCATCTGCGCGACCGCTATCTGCCGTGGTTGTTCGCGATCCCGTTCCTGCTGATGGGCACCTTCGTCAGCGTCTACAACTACGCAGGCTTCCGCCTGGGCGGGCCGGAGTTCGGCCTGAGCCAGAGCCAGATCGGCCTGATCTTCTCGGCCTATGTGTTCGGCATCGTCTCGTCCTCGGTGGCCGGATCGGCCTCGGATCGCTTCGGCCGTGGGCCGGTGGTGCTGGCCGGCACGGTCTGCGCGATCGCCGGAGTGGCGATGACGCTGTCGCATGTCCTGTGGCTGGTGATCTTCGGCATCGTGCTGCTGACCATCGGCTTCTTCATCGCCCACTCGGCCGCCAGCGCCTGGGTCGGCCGGCTGGGCAAGGCCAGCAAGAGCCACGCGGCCTCGCTGTATCTGCTGGCCTACTACATCGGCTCCAGCGTGATCGGCTCGGTCAGCGGCTGGTTCTGGCAGCACGGCGGCTGGGGCGCGCTGGTGATCTTCTGCCTGGCGCTGCAGGCGCTGGCGCTGCTGGCCGCGCAGGTGCTGCGCAAGGGCGCCGACGACAGCAGACCCTACGGACGCTTCGGTCCGCACCCGCCCAGAGGAGAATGAGCGATGAAAGTCGAACGCCTGGACCACCTGGTCCTGACCGTCGCCGACGTCGAGGCCAGCTGCGCCTTCTATGCGCGCGTGCTGGGCATGGAGGTGATCACCTTCGGCCAGGGCCGCAAGGCGCTGGCCTTCGGTCAGCAGAAGATCAACCTGCACCGGCATGGGCATGAGTTCGAACCCAAGGCGCGCACACCCACGCCGGGCTCGGGCGACCTGTGCCTGCTGATCGACACGCCGATCGAGCAGGCCCAGGCGCAGCTGCAGGCGCTGGGCGTGGTCATCGAGCAAGGCCCGGTCGCGCGCACGGGCGCCACCGGGCCGATCACCTCGCTGTACTTCCGCGACCCGGACGACAACCTGATCGAGATCAGCCGCCCGGCCTGACGCGCCGACGCACGGGCCTGTCCTTGCGGTGTCGCGGTGCGCCCCCAAGATAGGACACACGCCAGCCCGGTCAGGCCCGCATGAACGTCCCGCACCCCGCCCTCCGCGATTTCATCGAACGCCACGAGCGTCTGTTCGTGCTGACCGGCGCGGGCTGCAGCACCGATTCGGGCATCCCCGATTACCGCGACCGCGACGGCGCGTGGAAGCGGCCGCAGCCGGTGACCTATCAGGCCTTCATGGGCGAGCTGGCCACGCGCCAGCGCTACTGGGCGCGCAGCCTGGTCGGCTGGCCGCGCTTCGGCGCCGCGCGGCCCAACGGCGTGCACCGTGCGCTGGCGGCGCTGGAGGCGCGCGGGCAGCTCTGCCTGCTGCTGACCCAGAACGTGGACCGCCTGCACCAGGCCGCCGGCAGCCGCCAGGTGATCGATCTGCATGGCCGGCTGGATGTGGTGCGCTGCATGGGCTGCGAGCGACGCACGCCGCGGGAGGACTTCCAGGCCGAGCTGGTCGCGCGCAATCCAGGCTGGGACCGGCATCACGCCGGTATCGCGCCCGATGGCGATGCGGATCTGGAGGGCGTGGACTTCGCGGCATTCGACATCCCGGCCTGCGCGCACTGCGGCGGCGTGCTGAAGCCGGACGTGGTGTTCTTCGGCGAGAACGTGCCGCGCGAGCGGGTGGTCGCCGCGCGCGAGGTGCTGGAACGCAGCGATGCGCTGCTGGTGGTGGGCTCTTCGCTGATGGTGTACTCGGGCCTGCGCTTCGTGCAGTGGGCGCATGCGGCCGGCCTGCCGGTGGCCGCGCTCAACCACGGCCGCACGCGCGCCGACGCGTTGCTCACGCTGAAGGTGCAGCACGACTGCGCGCAGGCGCTGGCCTTTCTCGAGGACGGTGTGACGGCGTGAGCGTCGTGCGCGCGACAGGCTGATCCAGCGGTGCGCTTGCGGGGTGCTAACGCCGCGCGTTGCAATGTGGGCTCTCCCCCCGTTGTAAGGCCACACTTCGTGAGCACGCTGTTTTCGCCCCTGTCCCTGGGGCCGCTGTCGTTGGACAACCGCATCGTCATCGCGCCGATGTGCCAGTACTCCTGTGATGATGACAATGGACAGGCCAATGCCTGGCACGCCATGCATCTGGGTCATCTGGCGCAGTCCGGCGCCGGCCTGCTGATTCTGGAAGCCACCGCGGTCGAGGCGCGTGGACGCATTTCCTGGGCCGATCTGGGCCTGTGGGACGACGCCACCGAGCAGGCCCTGCGCCCTGTGGTGGAAGGCATCCGGCGCTGGTCGCCGATCCGGCTCGGCATCCAGCTGGCCCACGCCGGGCGCAAGGGCTCCACCCACAAGCCGTGGGAGCACGATGGCGCGGCCATCGCGCCGGACGCGCCGCACGGCTGGCAGACGGTCTCCTCCACCGATCGTCCGTACGCGGAAGGCGATCCGGCGCCGCAGCGCCTGGACGAGGCCGGCGTCGAGGCGATCGTGCAGGCCTTCGTCGACAGCGCGCAGCGCGCGCACCGGCTGGGCTTCGACCTGATCGAGCTGCACGGCGCGCACGGCTATCTGCTGCACCAGTTCCTCTCGCCGCTGAGCAACGATCGCACCGATGCCTATGGCGGCTCGCTGGAGAACCGCCTGCGCCTGCCGCTGCAGGTGTTCGACGCGGTGCGCGCGGCGGTGCCGGACAGCATGGCGGTCGGCATGCGCATCTCGGCCAGCGATTGGGTCGAAGGCGGCTGGGACGTGGCGCAGAGCATCGCCCTGGCGCAGGCGCTGGAAGCACGCGGCTGCAGCTATCTGCACGTGTCCAGCGGTGGCTTGGATCCGCGCCAGCAGATCCCGGTGGAACCCGGTTACCAGGTGCCGTTCGCCCGCGACATCAAGGCGGCGCTGTCCACCATGCCGGTGGTCGCGGTCGGCCTGATCACCGAGCCGGCGCACGCCGAGCGCATCGTGGCCGAAGGCAAGGCCGATGCGGTGGCCATCGCCCGCGCCGCGCTGTACGACCCGCGCTGGCCCTGGCACGCGGCGGTGGCGCTGGGCGCGACCCTGCCGATCGCCTCGCAGTACCTGCGCAGCGAACCGCGCGAGGCGCGCGGCGTGTTCAAGCCGCGCTGAGGCGATCCCGAGACGCGCGTTGGTTACGCCAACGCGCGTGGCGAGGACAGGTACTGGTCGCGAATGGCCTTCGCCGACCAGTAGGTCAGCGCGGCCACCAGCCCGGTGGGGTTGTAGCCCAAGCCCTGCGGGAAGGCCGACGCACCGGGGACGAAGACGTTGTGCACGTCCCAGCTCTGCAGATACCGGTTGAGCACGCTGGTGGCCGGGTCGGTGCCCATGATCGCGCCGCCGTTCAGATGCGTGGTCTGGTAGCTGGTGGTATCGAAGTGATCGCCGAAGTCGCGCACCAGCTTGCGGGTGGAGGCCGGGCCCATGGCCTTGGCGATGCCGTCGAGCCTGTCGGCCATGAAGCGCGCCATGCGCGTGTCGTTCTCCTGCCAGTCGAAGGTCATGCGCAGCAGCGGCAGGCCGTGGACGTCGGTATAGGTCGGGTCCAGGCTGAGGTAGTTGCTGCGATAGCTCATGTGCGCGCCGTGCGCGTCCATCGACACGGTGTGGGTGTAGTGCTCGGCCACCGCGCGCTTCCACGCCTGGCCCCAGCCCGGCGTGCCCGCCGGGAGCGCGATGCCGCTGATCGGCTTGACCCCGGCCTGGTTGACCCACATCGGTGAGCCGCCGACGAAGCCGGCCGCCGCATGATCGAAGTGATCGGCGTTGAAGTCGTCGATCGCCACGCCGTTGCCACCGGCGCCGATGAACTCGTTGCTGTGCACGTCCCGGCCGAAGAACGCCTTGACCGTGGCCATGTTCTGGTAGGCGAAGTTGCGCCCGACCACGCCGGTGTTGCTGGCCGGGTCGTAAGGCGTGCCGATGCCCGAGAGCAGCAGCAGGCGCACGTTGTGGAACTGAAAGGCCGAGACGATCACCAGGTCCGCGGGCTGGAACACCTCGCGCCCCTGCGCATCGACGTAGGTCACCCCGGTGGCGGTCTTGCGATCGGGCGCCAGCTCCACCCGGGTCACCTCGCAATGCGTGCGCAGCTCGAACAGCGGCTGCTGGCGCAGCGCCGGCCACACGTTGACGTTGGGCGAGGCCTTGGAATAGTTGTAGCAGGCATAACCGCTGCAATAGCCGCAGAAGTTGCACGTGCCCATCTGGCAACCGTAGGGGTTGGTATAGGGGCCGGAGGCGTTGGCCGAGGGCATGTCGTAGGGGTGATAGCCCAGCCCGGCGGCGGCCGAGAAGAAGCGCTGCGCCGAGACGGTGCGCTTCTGCGCCGGCAGCGGGAACGGCGCCGAGCGGTCCGGCGCCAGCGGGTTGCCGCCCTTGTCCCGCCCCACCACTTCGCCCCGCACGCTCCAGGCGCTGCCGGAGGTGCCGAACACCTTCTCAGCGAAGTCGAAGTGCGGCTCCAGCTCCTCGTAGCTCACGCCGAAGTCCTGGATGGTCATGCCCTCGGGGATGAAGCGCTTGCCGTAGCGCTGCTCGTAATGGCTGCGCAGCTTCAGCTCCACCGGGTCGACGCGGAAGTGCACGCCGGACCAGTGCAGGCCGGCGCCGCCGACGCCATCGCCAGGCAGGAAGGCGCCGAGCTGCCGATACGGCAGCGCGGTATCCGCCTCGGTATGACGGATCGTGACGGTGCTGCGCGAGAGATCCTGGAACAGCTTCTTGCGCACGCTGTAGGTCAGCTCGTCCAGCGTGCTCGGGTAGGCACCGTCGGGCTGGGTGTCGCGCGCGGCGCCGCGTTCCAGCGCGACCACGCGCAGGCCGGCCTCGGTCAGCTCGCGCGCCATGATCGACCCGGCCCAGCCGAAGCCCACCACCACCACATCGGTCTTCTTCATCGTGGTCGCCATGGCTCAGCCCCGCACCCCGTCGATGGACACCGGCGGCAGCGGATAGGCCACGTCGCGCTCGACCCAGTCCATGAAGTCCGCGCGCGCGCCGGGGAAGCCGATCAGCTTCCAGCCCACCAGGTCGCGGTTACCGCCGTGGCGCGGATCGCTGAAGAAGCCCTCGCGCGCGTTGGCCAGCAGCAGGCCGAACAGCGCCTTGGGCGGCACCTGCGCCAGCGCCAGCGCGCCGGCTTCCAGCTGCTGCAGCACGCCGTCCTGCAGCGCGGCGTCGAGTTCGGCGAAGGCCTTGCCGTGCGCGGCATGGCAGGCCTGGTCCAGATCGGCCAGCCCCAGCCGGTAGAGCTCGCGCGGCGCCAGCCGAAGCTGATACCCCAGCGTGGCCGGCGCATCGGGCTGAAACGGCCCCTGCATGAACCACAACCGCCCGGCCGCCCAGGGCGTGCCCATCTGGCGGTCGATGTATTCGGGCACGCCGGCCTCCAGCGCGCCCGGGTCCTGGGCGTCGCCGGGGATCAGCCGGGCCACGACGGCCTGCAGGCAGGCCCATTCGGCCGCGCTGAAATACGTGGGCTGATAAGGCGCGGGATCCGCGGCGCTGGCGCCTTCACGCCGGCCGGCCTCGCCCTGCTGGCCGTCGCACGCGCCAAGGGCGACCGCGGCCGGGGCCACGGCCAGCGACAGGCGCAGGAAGGCGCGGCGGGTCGTCGCGGTCGGCGCATCGGCCTGGGGCGTCTGGGGAGACTTGCTCATGCGGGTCACCAAGGGGCAGCGGCGCGCATCAATCGCGCGTGGAAGTCGGGTCGTGGGGTTTGGCGCGGTCGGCGCGCTCGCGCTCGAGCTGGGCGCGGACCTTGCGCACCTGGGCGGCGCTGACCGGGTCGGCGCGATTGCCCCAGCCCGCGCGCACGAAGCTGGCCAGCTGCGCGACCTGCGCATCGTCCAGCCGCCAGGCGAAGCCGGGCATGCCCAGGTCCGAAGGCGCCGCCGGCGTGGCCGGCATCCTGCTGCCGTCCAGGATCAGGCGCAGCAGCGAGGTCGGCGCGGGCGCCAGCACGGTGGGGTTGCCGGCGATCGACGGGAAGGTGCGCGTATCGCCGGCGCCGTCGCTGCGGTGGCAGCCGGCGCAGTTGTCCAGGTACAGCGCCGCGCCGGGCGTAGCGTCCTCGCCCTGCGCGAGGGCCGCGGCGGTAGACGGGTCGGCGCGGAAGCCGGGATGCGCCGGATCCTGCGCCGGCAGGGTCTTGAGGTAGGCCGCGATGGCGTGCAGATCGTCCGCGCGCAGGTACTGCATGCTGTGGACGGTGACATCGCCCATCGGGCTGCCGATGGTGCCCGCGTGCGGATTGCGGCCGGTGCGCAGCGAATCGACGATGTCCTGCTCGGACCAGCCGCCCAGCCCGCTGCCCGCATCGCCACGCAGGTTGATGGCGGTCCAGCCATCGATCACCTGGCCGCCGCTCAGGTAGGCCTTGTTTGAGGCGTCCAGCGCTTGTTCCTGCATGGTCAGCGCGCGCGGGGTGTGGCAGCTGCCGCAGTGGCCCAGGCCTTCGACCAGATAGGCGCCCCGGGCGAGCCGGGCATCCGCCAGCGCGGGCCTGGCCGCCAGCGCATCGGGCGAGGGCGCGAACATGCGCCGCCACAGCGCCAGCGGCCAGCGCAGGCTGAGCGGCCAGGCGATGCCGGTGGGCTGGTTGTGGCGTTCGACCGGCTTTACGCCCTGCATGAAATAGACATACAGCGCGCGCACGTCGTCGTCGCCGATGCGCGCATAGGACGGATACGGCATGGCCGGATAGAGCGTGCCGCCGTCGGCGCGGATGCCGTGCCGCAGCGCGCGGTCGAACTGGTCCAGCGAATAGCGACCGATGCCGGTGTCCGGGTCCGGTGTGATGTTGGTGCTGTAGATGGTGCCGATCGGCGAGGCGATCGGCAGACCGCCGGCGAACGGTGCGCCGCCCTGTGCCGTATGGCAGGCGGTGCAGTCGCCGGCCGCGGCCAGATAGCGGCCCTGCTCCAGCAGCGCGGCGGCCTGCCCTTGCGCGACCGGGGCGATGGCGCGGGTCCGCGTGGGCAGCAGCGCGATGGCGAACGCCGACAGGAACAGGATCGCCGCCACCAGCGCGGCGATGAACAGACGCTTCTTCCGCATCATGCCGCCGCCGGCACCGGCGCGTCGGCGTCGATCAGGCCCTCGTGCCTGAGCTCATCCCACAGTGCCTGCGGCACCGCGACCGCCATCGAGGCGACGTTGGCCTGCACCTGCGCCGGCGTGCGCGCGCCGGGGATCACCGCCGACACCACCGCCGGCGCGTTGGCGAACTGCAGCGCCACCGTGCGCAGGTCCACGCCGTGGCGATCGCACACCGCCTGCACCCTGGCGCGCTTGGCCGGTGCCCAGTCCGGCACCTTGCCGTCGTATAGATAGCGATCGCGCCCGGCCAGATAGCCGGCCAGCAGCGGCGCACCGACCACCACCGACGCGCCGTGCGCGGCGATCTTCGGAAAGGTCTCGTGCAGGGTCCTGGCGTGATCCAGCAGCGAGTACTGGCAGGCCAGCAGGAAGATGTCCGGGTCGGCCTCCTCGATCGCGCGTAGCGCCGGTTCGGGCCGGTTGACGCCGAAGCCCCAGGCCTTGATCAGCCCCTCCTCGCGCATGCGGGTCAGCTCGGGCATGGCGCCCTTGGCGGCCTCGGCGAAGCGCTGCTCCCAGGGCATGCCCAGATCTTCTTCGTTGTCCGGCGACAGGTCGTGGATGAACACCACGTCCAGCTGCGCCACCCCCAGCCGGTTGAGGCTGTCCTCCACCGAGCGCCGCGTGCCGGCGGCCGAGTAGTCGTAGCCATAGCGAAAGGGCGAGGGCGACTGCCACATCGTCTCCTGCAGCGGCCCGGCGGTGGCGGTGAGCAGCCGCCCGACCTTGGTGGAGAGCACGTACCGATCGGCCGGATGGGTGTGCAGATGGTGGCCGAAGCGGCGCTCGCTCAGCCCCAGCCCATACCAGGGCGAGGTGTCGAAGTAGCGCACGCCCGCCGCCCAGGCCGCGGCCAGGGTCTGTTCGCTCTGCGCGTCGGTGGCCGGGGCGAAGCCGTTGCCGATCGCCACGCCGCCCAGGCCCAGGCGCGAGGTCGGCCGGAACCGTCCGCTGCGCGGCGCATTGGACGGCAGCGGGGCGCCGGTGCCGCGCCCCTTGGTCGGCAGCACGCTGCCCGGCCCCGGCGCGGTCGACTGGGCCAGCAGCGGGCTGGCCGCCAGGGCGGCGGTCCCGGCGGCGGCGGCGGTCAGGAAACGGCGGCGATGCAGCATGGTGTGCTCCAGTGGCGAAAGGGGAACATCGGCGGCGCAGGCGCTCATGGCGCACCCGCCGCGCTGAGCGGACCGGCCGGATCGGTCGGCAGGCGCACCAGCAGGTACGGCGGCTGGCGCAGGTCCTTGCCGCCGTTGAAGCTCGGCAGGCGGTCCCACTGGCCCAGGGTCACGTACACGTACCGATCGGTGGCCGCGATGCCGTCGGGCCAGACGATGCGCGGATCGCGGCCGACCACGTCGAAGTGCCCATCCGGCCAGCGCCGCACGATCGCGTCGTGCTCGCTGTCGGTGATGTACAGCCGGCCCTGCGCGTCGCTGTCCATGCCATCGGCGAAGCCCTTCTCGCCCAGGTCGCGCACCGCGGCGGCGAGCGTGGCCTCGTCGTTGTCGAAGTTGGCCAGCACGTCGGTGGAGATGCTGTAGAGGCGCCGGCTGCTCAGCGGCGCGAAGTAGAGCGTGCCGTTGTCGGGGCTCAGCGCGACGGCATCCACGCCGCCCACCGGGAAGGTCGGCGACCTGGCGCTGTAGCGCATGGGCTTGCCGTCGAGGGTGACGACGAAGCCCGGGTCGGGCTGCGTGGAGGGGTGATGGGCCAGCACGCGGCGCTGGCGCCCGCTGGCCAGGTCCACCACCACCAGCGCCGGCGAGGTGCCGAAGGAGGAATCGCTGACATAGGCCGTGCCCTTGGCGCCATGGCTCAGGTCCACGCGCAGGTCGTTCATGTGGCTGTCCTGCAGCAGCGTCGGCGCCTTGAGCACCACCGAGGCGAGCACCCGCCCGCTGGCCGGGTCGAACCCCACCACCTTGGCCGCGCCGTCCGGGATGCCCGGCACGCCGGCGCGCTTGCCGTCGTCGATCACCCACAGATTGCCCTTGGCATCGGTGGTCATGCCGTGCACCGAGACCAGCCGCTGCGCGTCCGGCACCTGCGAGGGCAGGCTCATGGCCGCATTGGGAAACGGCACCAGCCGCCCCTGCACCAGCTCGCCCAGCGTCATGCCGGCATGGTTCTCGGCGTGGCGCGGGAAGCCGACGAACACCCGTCCTGACGGCGTCACCGCGATGCCCGAGGGGCCGGGTCCGTCGAAGCGGGCCACCACCTCCAGCTGGCCGACCGGCAGCGCGGCCGGGTCGTGCGCCTCGCCGGCCCAGGCCAGCAGCGGGGACAGCAGGCAGGCCAGCGCAAACGCGGCGCGCAAGGGAGTCATGTCAGGTCTCCGGTCGGGCGCGGCGGCGCGTCGGTGCTGGCGCGCGCCACGATGGAAAAGCCGGTGTCGATCACGCGCGCCTGCGGCGTGGCGCCGGCCAGGCGCTCAAGCAGCAGCGTGGCCACGGTGTGGCCCATGCCGCGCCGGTCCACGGCCACCGAGGACAGCGCCGGCACCACGGCCGCGGCGATCGGCGCATCGTTGAAGCCCATCAGCGCCAGGTCCTGCGGCACGCGCAGGCCCCGGCGCTGGGCCTCGAACAGGGCGCCGGCGGCCAGGTCGTCGTTGGCCAGGAACACCGCCTGGACCTGCGGATGGCGCCGCAACAGCTCGGCCAGCAGCAGGCCGCCGCCGGCGATGGACGAGGGGCCCTGGCCATCGAGGATGTAGTCGTTGCGCAGCCCACGCGCCGCCAGCGCCTCGGCGAAGGCCTGCGCACGGCGCGCGGCGCGCAGGTCGTGCTCGGCGCCGGTGCTGACGATGGCGATGTGGCGGAAGCCGCGATCGGCGAACCAGTCGGCCACCGCCCGGCCCACCGCCCGATGCGAGAAGCCCACCATCAGGTCGATCGGCTCGCCGTCCAGGTCCATGAATTCCACCAGCGGCCGGGTGCGCGCCAGCGCCTGCAGCCGCGCACGCAGGGCCGGCGTGTGGTC
Source organism: Pseudoxanthomonas winnipegensis (assembly GCF_030322905.1). Lineage (NCBI taxonomy): Bacteria > Pseudomonadati > Pseudomonadota > Gammaproteobacteria > Lysobacterales > Lysobacteraceae > Pseudoxanthomonas > Pseudoxanthomonas winnipegensis. Next base: position 4,400,522 of record NZ_CP095475.1, read on the forward strand.
GACGCCGGCCAGCAGCAGCCCGGCCGGCGCCCAGCCCAGCAGGCCCTCGACCAGGCGCGCCTCGCGGTCCTGACGGTACTCGGTGGTGCCCAGCAGGACCTGGTAGCCCTGCTCGTCCAGGACGGCGTTGACCCCGTCCAGGAACGGCACGTACACCGGATGGGCCAGGGTGGGCACCACCACCGGCACGATCCGGCTGTGGCCGGCGGCCATGCTGCTGGCGGCGTGATTGGCGACGTAGCCCAGTTCGGCCACGGCCTGTTCGATGCGGGCGCGCAGGGCGGCCGAGACCGCGGCCGGCTCGCGCAGCGCGCGCGAGACCGTGATCGCCCCCACGCCGGCCCGCGCGGCCACGTCCTTGAGCGTGACCGGCCGCTTGCCGACGCGTGCGCCGCTCACGCGGCCCCCCGCGAAGCGAGCGCGCAGCGCGGGCCGAAGCCGGGACAGCCTGGGGTAAACCGGGGGGCGGACATGGCGATCAAAGCGTGGATGGTTGCGCAACCATACCAGCCCGGGACGCGATCACCGCATGAAACCGCGCACGAGCCCGTCAGGCGGTGCCGCACCCGGGGCGTGCTTCGCGCCTCCCATACCGGCGCGGGTCGACACTGGTGCTCCCCGTTCCCCCGAAGCGACCTTCACGATGGACATCGGATTCCTGGGCCTGGGCACGATGGGCGCGCCGATGGCGCGCAATCTGCTCAAGGCCGGCCACAGCCTGCGCGTCTGGAATCGCGGCGCCGCCCCGCGCGAACCCCTGGCCGGCGAAGGCGCCCACGCCTGCGACACCCCGCGCCAGGCCGCCGCACCGGTGCTGATCTCGATGCTGGCCCACGACCAGGCAGTGCGCGAGAGTGTGCTGGACAGCGGCCTGCTCGACGCCCTGCCAAAGGGCGCGATCCACGTGAACATGGCCACCGTCTCGGTCGCCTTCGCACACGAACTGGCCCAGGCGCACGCCGCGCGCGGAGTGGCCTACGTGGCCGCGCCGGTGCTGGGCCGCGTGGACGTGGCGCAGGCCGGCAAGCTCAACATCCTGGCCGGCGGCGAGCCCGCGGACATCGCCCGGGTGCAGCCGCTGCTGGATGTGCTGGGCGCCAGGACCTGGCACTTCGGCGTCCGGCCCGAGCAGGCCAATGCGGTCAAGCTGGCGGCCAACTTCTGCCTGGCCAGCGCCATCGGCACCATGGCCGAGGCCGGCGCGCTGGTGCGCGGGCACGACGTGGCGCCGGCGGATTTCCTGGCCATGCTCACCTCCACCGTGTTCGCCGCGCCCGCCTACCAGGGCTATGGCGGGCTGATCGCACGCCAGCAGTACTCGCCGGCCGGCTTCAAGATGACCCTGGGCCTGAAGGACGTGCGCCTGGCCCTGGCCGCCGGCGAGGCGAAGCATGTGCCCATGCCCATCGCCAGCACCCTGCGCGACGGCTTGCTCGAAGGCATCGCCCAGGGCGATGGCGAACTGGATTGGTCGGCGCTGGCCAAGGTCTCCGCCCGCCGCGCCGGGCAGGCCTAGGCGCGCGGCGGACCTGCGTCGCGGATCGCCGCGGCGCGGCTTGAGCCGCGCGGCGCGCTGCGACTAAGGTGCGCAGGCGCTCGGCACGACGGCGCGTTCAACGGAAGGACACATGCACGCATCCAGGGACATCCACCACCGGCACGGCGCATGGCCGCGATGAGGGCCTCGGCACCGGTGCAGGCGCAGTCCTCCGAGGTGATCGGCCCGGAACATCCCGAGCACCCCGAACACCGCCTCTACACCCAGATCGCGCGCGGCGTGCACCGGCTCGATGCCGAGGCCGGGCGCACGCCGGACGCGGCCAGCGCGCGCATGATCGCCCGGCTGATGCCGCTGGCGCGCGAGCAGGGCTTCAGGCGCGTGGACCACGTGGTGCTGAGCCGCCACATCGGCCTGGTCGAACAGGGCGAGCACGTGTTCCTGGTGCAGGGCCGGCTGGACGATCCCGGCCACAAGCGCGCCTTCATCACCACCGACGAGGCCACCGCCACGCCCGTGGCCGACTCGCTGCGCCGGCTGGACGAGGCCAACGCGCGCCGGCGGCGCCAGCGCCGCGGCCGCGGCGAAGACGGCACCGACTGAAACCGTCGCCGCCGCGGTGGGCCTGTGCGTAAGATGCCCGCCCTATGCCCCGCGACCACATCCTCACCCTCTCCTGCCCGGACCGCACCGGCATCGTCTACCGCGTGAGCGGCCTGCTGTTCGACGCCGGCTGCAACATCCTCGATGCGCAGCAGTTCGGCGATGCCGACAGCGGACGCTTCTTCCTGCGCGTGCACTTCGACCGGCCCGAGGCGCTGGAGCCCGAGACGCTGCGCGCGCGGCTGGCCGAACTGGGCGCCGCCTTCGACATGGACTGGCAGCTGCACGACGCGCAGGCCCGCGCGCGCCTGCTGGTGCTGGTGAGCAAGCACGGCCACTGCCTCAACGACCTGCTGTTCCGCGCGCACAGCCGCCAGCTGAAGGTGGACATCGCCGCGGTGGCCTCCAACCACGAGGACTTCGCCCCGCTGGCGGCGTCCTATGACGTGCCGTTCCATTACCTGCCGGTCGATGCGGCCACGCGCGCCACACAGGAGCGCGCGATCCTGGACCTGGTCGAACGCGAGCGCATCGACCTGGTGGTGCTGGCGCGCTACATGCAGATCCTTTCGCCGGCGCTGTGCGCGGCGCTGGCCGGACGCGCGATCAACATCCACCACAGCTTCCTGCCCAGCTTCAAGGGCGCCCAGCCGTATCACCAGGCGCACGCGCGCGGGGTCAAGATCATCGGCGCCACCGCGCACTACGTCACCCCGGACCTGGACGAGGGCCCGATCATCGAGCAGGACGTGGCGCGCGTGGACCACGCCATGACGCCGCGCGAGCTGGTGCGCCTGGGCAGCGATACCGAATCGCTGGTGCTGGCGCGCGCGGTGCGCCGCCATGTCGAGCACCGCATCCTGCTCAACGGCCACCGCACCGTGGTGTTCCGCTGATGGGCGCGTGGCTGCTGCTGATCCTGATCGCGCTGGCGGCGGGTTTCGTGATCGCGCTGGTCGCGGTGGGCATCAAGCTGCTGCTGGAGAAGCGCAAGCGCTGAGGCTTCCAGCTTTCTGGGACAACCTTCTCTCCCGCTCACCTCGCGCCTTCCTTGTAGAGCGGAGCTTGTGGCAATCCCCTCCTGGGGACTCCGCTGCCCTTCGTTGGGTTCGTAGAGAAGGCCCCAGCGGAGCAAGCTCCGCTCTACAGGTGGCAACAACCACCACCACAAGCCGGTAGGCTTGCGCTTCTGCTTCGATCCGGGAGGGTGCGATGAGCGATCCGATCTATCACGTGGTGGGCAGCTATGTGTCGCCCTACGTGCGCAAGGTGCTGGTGGTGATGGCGCTCAAGGGCCTGCGCTACACCATCGACCCGATCGCCCCGTTCGTCGGCGGCGATGCCTTCCAGCGCATCAGCCCGCTGCGCCGCGTCCCGGTGCTGATCGACGGCGCGCGCGTGATCAACGACTCCAGCGTGATCTGCCAGTACCTGGAGGATCGCCACCCCAGCCCCTCGGTGTACCCGGCCGACATCGGCGAACGCGCGCAGGCGCGCTGGCTGGAGGAGTACGCCGATGCCCGCCTGGGCGAGGTGATCGTCGCCGACCTGTTCTATCAGCGCGGGCCCAAGCGCTTCCTGTTCAAGGAGCCCGTGGACGAGGCGCGCTTCAACCACGCCCGCGACGTGGCCCTGCCCGCCAGCCTGGACTGGCTGGAGGCGCAGATGCCGCAGGACGGCTTCCTGCTCGGCGCGCTGTCGATCGCCGACATCGCCATCGCCGCGTTCTTCCGCAACGCGGCGATGGTGCGCGTGGAAGTGGACGCCGCCCGCTGGCCGCGCACCGCGGCCTGGCTGCGGCGCGTGCTGACGCTGCCGGAGTTCGCGCGTCTGGCCGGCATCGAGGACACCATCGCCCGCACGCCGTTGAGCGAACAGCGCGCGCTGCTGCGTTCGCTCGGCGAACCGCTCAGCGAGGCCACGCTGGGCACCGAGGTGGCGCGCAAGGGTGTGATGCGGCTGGACTAGCGCCGCGCTCGTGAATCACGCGCGATGTCAACTGTCCGCATTGCCCTCATGGCCACGCTGCGTTGCGAGCGCCTGCTGGAATGCCTGCACGGCGTTCTGCAGGCAAACGTCGACCGAACCTTGTCGAGGCGGGCAGGAAGGCCCGTCGTGCGAACCGGGTGTATCCACTTTTGCGTCCTTCCTCCGGGCCAGCCCTGGCCAAGGCGAAATCGTCTCCAGGCGACTTGTCTCGCTGGGCTTGGCCTCCACAGGACCGAGCCGGATGTCGGGCTCTACACCAGCGCCATCGATGGGCATGCCATCGAGCCTAAATAATTCCGCGACGACGACCGTTACTTCCACCTGGTCATTTGCGGATTTTTCAGCCGGATCGCTCATCAGGATATTGCTTCTGATCCTCATGTCGCCTGCTGTGCGTCGACCGATGATCAGCGCACGACTTCTATCCTGCAGAACAGCCGCGAATGCCTCGGCGCCGCTCCCGGTATCTTGATCGACCAAAACCGCGACGGGTCGATGCCAGACCTGTTTTCCTGTTGAATTCACACGATCAACCGCGCCGTTCGCTGCTTTGATCTGCATCGCGGGCCCTTCTCCAGCGAATAGTCCCACGAGCGCAAGCAGATCCTTCAGGCCGAATCCCGGATGCGACCGCAGATCGACGATCATGCCATCGGCATCGTGCCGACCGAGTGCCTTGAGCTCGGCGCCCAAATCGGCAGTATTCGGCAAGAGGACGGCTGTCGTAATGCTTTTGTTTCCAGGCCGGACGATGGCGATGTTTCCCATCATGCTGGAAGTCGTGGGTATCGTGTCATTTCGGGCGGCCTTATCGGATACCGAGTAAGGTTTTCCGCCGACCGAGAAAACATTATTCCGGTACTGAAGCCCCGCGATCGCGGATATCAGGATGGAGATGGCCTCATCTTTATCCGCCTCACTGATGACGGCGCCACTCTGCTCTTGATCCGCATAGAGCGTATAAACAGGACTTAGGTCGCTCCTCCACGCTCCACTGGAGAATTCGCCCCGAAATTTCTGTGTATCTCCGGCGATCGCCATCTTTATCTTGCCGCGCTTGGAGAGCTCCCGCAGGTAAATTTCGAAGAGCCGCTCCGAATCCAGGCTTTGCCAAGGATGTGCGCCGTAAACTTGAGGATGACTTACCAGTCCGATCGCCAGATTGACCAGATGTAGTCTCTCCTTTTCGGTCCAACGCTGCGGTTCGACTGCGTTTGCGGCGGAGACATGAATGCATACCGCGCACAGGAGCCAGAGAGTGAGTCGCTTGATAGGCATCATTTTCATTCCTTGGAAGAAAAGTTCATCGTCCAGGCCCCGCTGGAACGCACGAACCTTTTTTATCACCGCCCTACCAGTGCTGGAGAATGCTTGCTTTTACGTGTTTACTCCGGCGCGCGCACCTTGCGCCCCATCGCGCGCAGCACGGCATAGATCAGCACCAGGATCAGCAGCGCCACGCCGATGGCCTGCCATTCCTTGCGCGTCAGCGTGGTGACGATGGCCGCCATCGACCCGACCGCCAGCACCGGCACCAGCGGCCCGCCCCACAGCACGAAGGGTTCGCCGCGCTCGCGCAGGTCCAGGCGCTGGGCCTGCCAGGCGGCGATGGAGACCAGCAGGTAGACCAGGCAGTTGGCGCCGCCGGAGACCAGTACCAGCGCATCGAAGCTGCCGCCCAGGGCCAGCGCCAGCGCGATCGACGCGTGCACCGCCAGCGCCAGCAGCGGCACGCGGTGGCGCGCGCTGACCCGGGCGAAGGCCGACGGCAGGAAGCCGTCGCGCCCCAGCGCGAACAGCGAGCGCGAGGACGCCAGCAGATTGCCCAGTACGAAGCCGGCCATCGACACGCAGGCAGTGATCAGCAGCAGCGCGCGCGCCGGCGCCCACAGGGCCGCGGCGGTGTCGGCCAGCGGCACGCCGCTGTGCGCCAGCGCGGGCCCGAGCAGGCCCTGGCTGACGATCTGCAGGCCCAGGTACAACACCACCACCAGAAGAATGGCCGCCAGCGTCGCGCGCGGCACGTTGCGCGACGGGTCGCGCACCTCGCCCGAGGGGATCAGCGCGGTCTCCACGCCCGAGTAGGCGAAGATCACCAGCACCATCGACATGCCCAGCGCGCTCCACGATGGCACCTCGCCCGGCAGGAAGCTGACCTGGCTCCAGTCCACGAACCAGATCCCGCACGCCACCAGCAGAAACAGGGGCGTGAGCTTGACCGTGGCCAGCACCGCGATCGCGCGCGCGCCCAGCTTGACGCCGAAGGCGTTGAGCGCGAACAGCACCGCATACAGCGCCGCGATCAGCCCCATGCGCGCGCCCGGGCCGGCGAGCGCCGGCACCAGGTTGGCGACCTGGGTGGCGAAGGCCGCGGCCACGCCCGCGCTGGAGGCGACGTTGCCGATCCACATCAGCGCGCCGGTGATAAAGCCGGCGAACGGGCCGAACGCGGTGCCCACATAGGTGTACGGCCCGCCAGTGGCGCTGGCGCGGCTGCCGATGGCGGCGAAGCACAGCGTCACCGGGATCACCGCCAGCGCGCCGACCAGCAGCGCCAGCGGCGCGGTCGGCCCCATCTGCAGCGACAGCGCGGCCGGCATGCGGAAGATGCCGCCGCCGACGATGATGTTGATCACCGCCGCGGTCAGGGCGAAGGCGCCCACGGCGCGGATCAGGGCGGCGTCGCCCTGCAGGGGTTTGGTCGGGGTGGAGGCGGACATGGGCGCGGCGCTGGGAAGACGCGGCAGCGTCGCATGCCCGCCCGCGCCATGCCATGGTCCACGTGCCCCGCATGGAATACCGCGTTGCCCAGGCGTCGTTGAGCGGGCCCGAACGCGGCGCGCATGATCGGCCCGCTTCCGTTGCGAGTCGAGAGGTGTCCAATGCTTGCGCTGACCGGTCTGCTGCTGGGCGGGATGCTCGCCACGCCGACGCCTGCGCCGCCCGATCCCGCGCTGGCCAAGCGCCTGGACGCCGTGCTCGACACGGCCGTGGCCGAACAGCGCATCGTCGGCGCGGTGGTGCTGGTGGCCCGCGACGGGCAGGTGGTGTATCGACGCGCGGTGGGCCAGGCCGACCGCGAGGCGGGCACGCCGATGACGCCGGACACGCCGTTCCGGCTGGCGTCGATGACCAAGCCGGTGGTGACGCTGGCCGCGCTGCGCCTGGCCGAACAAGGCAGGCTGGAGCTGCAGGCGCCGGTGACGCGCTACCTGCCGTGGTTCCGACCGCGGCTGGCCGATGGCACCGCGCCGGCCATCACCCTGGCCCAGCTGCTCACCCACACCGCCGGGCTGGGCTATCGCTTCGAGGAACCGGCCGAGGGCGTCTACGCGCGGCTGGGCGTGTCCGACGGCCTGGACGATGCGGGCCTGGGCCTGGAGGACAACCTCAAGCGCCTGGCGCAGGCGCCGCTGTACTTCCCGCCGGGCCAGGGCTGGCGCTATTCGCTGGGCATCGACGTGGTCGGCGCGGTGATCGAACAGGTCACCGGAACGCCGTTGCCGGAGGCCGTGCACGCCCTGGTGACCGGGCCGCTGCGGCTGGATCACCTCGCCTTCGTCGCCGCGCCCGGCACGCCGCTGGCCGTGCCCTATGCCGATGGCCACCCGCCGCTGCGGATGACCGAGAACATGGACGTGCCCCTGCCCGAAGGCCTGGGGTCGGCGGTGCGCTTCTCGCCCAGGCGCGCCTTCGACGCCAAGGCCTTCCCGTCCGGCGGCGCCGGCATGATCGGCACCGCCGACGACTATCTGCGCCTGCTGGAGTTCGTGCGCACCGGCAGCGGCGGCCTGCTCAAGCCCGCCACGCTGGCCGACGCGCGCCGCGACCAGGTCGGCGCCCAGGCGCAGACGCAGGGCCCCGGCTGGGGCTTCGGCTACGGCTGGGCGGTGCTGGACGATCCGGCCGCCGCGCACAGCCCGCAGGGCAAGGGCACGCTGCAGTGGGGGGGCGCCTACGGGCATAACTGGTTCGTCGACCCGGCCAACAGGCTCAGCGTGATCCTGCTGACCGACACCGCCTTCGAAGGCATGTCCGGCCCGCTGGTCGGCCAGGTGCGCGATGCGGTGTACGGCCGCACGGTGCCCTCTTCCCAGCCCTGAGGGCGGCGGCGCGCCCTGCGCGAAGGTCTGCGGCGCGCGAGCGCGGCCGTCGCGGCTACGGGCACGGCGCGCCAGCCAGCCGCTCGCGCAGGAAGTCGATGAACACCCGCAGCTTGGGCGCCAGGTGCTCGCGCTGCGGGTAATAGACGTACCAGCCCGGAAACGGCGCCTGCCAGTCGTCCAGCACGCTGCGCAGGCGGCCGGCGGCGATGTCCTCGCGCACCTGCCAGGCGAACACCTGCCCCAGCCCCAGCCCGCGCCGCAGCGCGTCCAGGCCGAGCACGGTGTCGTTGACCACCAGCGGGCCATCGACCTCCATCTCGAAATCGCGGCCGTCGCGGGTGAACTCCCAGGGCTGCATCCGGCCGTCGCTGCGGCGCCAGCGCAGGCAGGCGTGCCCCGCCAGGTCATCGGGCGTGGCCGGCACGCCGTGCCGGTCCAGATAGGCCGGCGTGCCCACGATGGTCTGCCGCTGCAGCGGGCCCAGCGGCAGGGCCACCATGTCGCGCTGCAGGCATTCGCCCAGGCGGATGCCGGCGTCGAAGTGGCCCTCGACGATGTCGGCCAGGCGGCGGTCGACGAACAGCTCCACCGTCACCTCCGGGTAGCGCGCCAGGAACTCCGGCAGATACGGGCACACCAGCTGTTCGGCCGCCACCGCGGCCAGGTTGATGCGCAGCGTCCCGGCGGGCCGGTCGCGCAGGAAGTCCAGGTCGGCGAAGGCGGCGTCGATCTGCTGCAGGCCGGGCGCGACCCGCTGCAGGAAGCGCTCGCCATGCTCGGTCAGGCCCACCCGGCGCGTGGTGCGGGCCAGCAGGCGCACGCCCAGCTGGCCCTCCAGCGCGCGAACGCTCTGCGACAGCGCCGAGGTGGACACGCCCAGCTCGGCGGCGGCGCGGGTGAAGTTGCCGTGCCGGGCCACGCAGGCGAAGGCGACGACGGCGGGCAGCGGATAGGCGGCCATTGTGAAGCCTTGCTTCAAGGACGATCCGGATCATCCCGGTTTATCCGCAGGTCCGCCAGTTCCAGACTGTCGCCCTCCCCCCAACGAGGCCCTGCCATGTCCCTGGACCACTACCGTCTGCTCGGCCGCTCCGGCCTGCGCGTCAGCCCGCTGTGCCTGGGCACCATGACCTTCGGCGCCGACTGGGGCTGGGGCGCCGACGAAGCCGACGCCCGCCGCCTGTTCGACACCTATGTCGATGCCGGCGGCAACTTCCTCGACACCGCCAACCTCTACACCGACGGCAGTTCGGAGACCCTGCTGGGCCGCTTCGCCGCCGGCCGGCGCGACCGGCTGGTGATCGCCAGCAAGTACACGCTCAACCCCTTCCCCGGCGATCCCAATGGCGGCGGCAACCACCGCAAGGCGCTGATGCAGTCGGTGGAGGCCAGCCTCAAGCGGCTGGGCACCGACTACCTGGACCTGCTCTACCTGCACATCTGGGACGGCACCACGCCGGTGGAAGAAGTGATGCGCGGCTTCGACGATCTGGTGCGCGCCGGCAAGCTGCTCTACGCCGGCATCTCCGACACGCCGGCCTGGCAGGTCGCACGCATGCAGACCCTGGCCGAGCTGCGCGGCTGGGCGCCGCTGGTGGCCCTGCAGATCGAGTACTCGCTGGCCCAGCGCACGGTCGAACGCGAGCTGGTGCCGATGGCCGCCGGCCTGGGGCTGTCGGTGTTGGCCTGGTCGCCGCTGGCCATGGGCATCCTCACCGGCAAGTACACCCATGCCGACCTGGAGCGCGCCCGCGCCCAGGGCAGCGGCAGCACGCCCGGCGGCGAGGGCGGCCGCGGCGCGGTGGCCTATTCCCATGCGATGTTCGACGAGCGCACCCTGGCCATCGCCGAGGTGGTCAAGGCCGTGGCCGGCGAGACCGGGCATTCGGCCGCGCAGGTGGCGCTGGCCTGGCTGCTGCAGCGCCCGGACGCGCCGATCCCGATCATCGGCGCGCGCACGTCGCAGCAGCTGCAGGACAACCTGGGCGCGCTCGACGTGCGCCTGGACGCGTCCCAGCTGCAGCGCCTGGACGAGGTCAGCGCGGTGGCGCTGGGCTTCCCGCACGACTTCGCGCGCAGCCCGATCCCGCAGCAGCTGGTGTTCGGCGGCACGCGGGTCCAGCCGCGCGCGGCCTGAGTCCCTTCCCTACAAGACGACAGGAGTTCCCCATGAAGACCCGCACCCTCGGCCGCAATGGCCCCACTGTCTCCGCCCTCGGCCTGGGCTGCATGGGCATGAGCCACGCCTACGGCACCGGCGACGACGCCGAATCGCTGGCCACGCTCGATCGCGCGCTGGAGCTCGGCATCGACTTCTGGGACACCGCCGACATCTACGGCCCGCACACCAACGAGACCCTGCTCGGCCGCGCGCTCAAGGGCCGGCGCGAGCGGGTGTTCCTGGCCACCAAGTTCGGCTTCATCGCGGGCAGCGGCCAGTTCGGCGCCGGGCAGGGCCCACGGGTGGACGGCTCGCCGGCCTATGTGCGCCAGGCGGTCGAGGCCAGCCTGGTGCGCCTGGGCACCGACCACATCGACCTGTACTACCTGCACCGGCTCGACCCGGCCACGCCGATCGAGGACACCGTCGGCGCCATGGCGCGCCTGGTGGAGGAGGGCAAGGTGCGCTATCTGGGGCTCTCGGAAGTCTCCGCGCATACCTTGCGCCGGGCGCAGGCCGTGCATCCGATCACCGCGCTGCAGAGCGAGTACTCGCTGTGGACGCGCGAACTGGAAGGCAACGGCGTGCTCGAGGCCGTGCGCGAACTGGGCATCGGCCTGGTGCCGTTCTCGCCGCTGGGGCGCGGCTTCCTCACCGGCGCCATCGCCACGCCGGACCAGCTGGACGAGGACGACTTCCGCCGCAAGAACCCGCGCTTCCAGGCCGAAGCGCTGGCCGCCAACCTGCGCCTGGCCGACACGGTCAAGGCGGTGGCCGCCGACGTCGGCGCCACCCCCGCCCAGGTCGCGCTGGCCTGGGTGCTGGCACAGGGCGAGCCCGCGCGCGCCGCGGACGGCCGCAACGAACTCCACATCGTTCCCATCCCCGGCACCAAGCGCCGCAAGTACCTGGAGGACAACGCCGGCGCGGTAGACGTGCAGCTGGACGCCGACGCGCTGGCCAGGCTGGAGGCGGTGTTCGTGCCCGACGTGGCCGGCCCGCGCTACGGCGCGACCGAGGCGGCGATGGTGGACCGGGCCCCTTGATCGCCTTGCGCAGACCCTGTCCCCAGGCAGCGTCCCGCAGAGCGGGGCATCGGCGCGCAGGAAACAGTGCGGCGCATCCATGTGCACCGTCACCTACGCATCCGCACCAGACAATGACGACAGATCGCCGCGCGCGCGCGGCCGCTGCACCGATTTCCCTCCACAGGAGCATCCCATGAAGACCCGCATCCTCGGCCGTAATGGCCCCACCGTCTCCGCGCTCGGCCTGGGCTGCATGGGCATGAGCGATTTCTACGGCGCGCGCGACGACGCGACCTCGATCGCCACCATCCACCGCGCCCTGGACCTGGGCGTGACCCTGCTGGACACCGCCGACATGTACGGCCCGCACACCAACGAGGAACTGGTGGGCAAGGCGATCCAGGGACGCCGTGAGGCCGTGTTCGTCGCCACCAAGTTCGGCATCGTGCGCGACCCGGCCAACCCGCAGGCGCGCGGCATCAACGGCCGCCCCGAGTACGTGCGCGCCTCCATCGAGGGCAGCCTGCGCCGCCTGGGTACCGACCACGTGGATCTGTACTACCAGCACCGCGTGGACCCGACCGTGCCGATCGAGGACACCGTGGGCGCGATGGCGCGCCTGGTGGAGGAAGGCAAGGTGCGCTATCTCGGCCTGTCCGAGGCCGCGCCGGACACCCTGCGTCGCGCGCATGCCGTGCACCCGATCACCGCGCTGCAGACCGAGTACTCGCTGTGGACCCGCGATCCGGAAGAGAACGGCGTGCTGGCCACGGTGCGCGAACTGGGCATCGGCTTCGTGCCGTACTCACCGCTGGGACGCGGCTTCCTGAGCGGGGCGATCAAGCGGCCGGAGGACTTCGACGCCGACGATTTCCGCCGCCACAACCCGCGCTTCCAGGGCGACAACTTCGACCGCAACCTGGCGCTGGTGGACAAAGTGCGCGCGCTGGCCGAGGCCAAGGGCGTCACCGCCAGCCAGCTGGCGCTGGCCTGGGTGCTGGCCCAGGGCGAGGACCTGGTGCCGATCCCCGGCACCCGCCGCATCGCCAATCTGGAGGAGAACCTGGGCGCGATCGATCTGGTGCTGGATGCGGCCGACCTGGCCGCGATCGACGCGGTGTTCCCCGTCGGTGCTGCGGCGGGCACGCGCTATCCGGAGCAGAGCATGGCGGCCGTGCATCGCTGAGGGACTCGGGCGGGCGCCTCTGCCTTTGCGCAGGGGCGCTTGGCCGACGACGAGCGGCGCCTTGCGAAAGGCGACCGCTCGCGACTTCTACTGCTCCGCACGAGTGCGGCCCTGTATGCCCACCGCTGCCGTGACAGTACGCCGCGTCGATGCAGGAGTACGTCGCCCAGGGCGAAAGCACGTTGCACCGCAAGATCCGGTGGCAGGCGCCGGCGGCCGCCGCAGTAGGGTTCCGGCGTCGGGCTTAAAATGCCCGCATGAACACCCCACAAGAGTCCCTGCTCGGTCGCGAGGTCGCCTATCCCTCGCACTACGACCCGGCCCTGCTGTTCCCGATCCCGCGCGCGGCCGCCCGCGCCGAGATCGGCCTGGACGCGGCCGCCCTGCCCTTCACCGGCCACGACCGCTGGCATGCCTACGAACTGGCATGGCTGGACACGCGCGGCAAGCCGCAGGTCGCCATCGCCACGCTGACCGTGCCGGCCGATGCGCCGAACCTGATCGAGTCCAAGTCGCTCAAGCTCTACCTCAACTCGCTCAATGCCGAGCGCTTCGAGACCCTCGATGCGGTCTGCGAACGCGTGGCGGCCGACCTGTCCGCGCGCGCCGGCGGCGCGGTGACGGTGCAGGCCGGCCTGCCGCCCTTCGGTGAGCAGCCGGGCACGCTGCTGGATGCGCTGGAGCTGGACATCGACGACTACGGCCCGCCCAACCCCGCGCACCTGGCGGCCGACGCGGACGACCCGGCCAGCGAGACGCTCGTCTCGCACCTGCTCAAGTCCAACTGCCCGGTCACCGGCCAGCCGGACTGGGGCACGGTGGTGCTGCGCTACGACGGCCCGCGCATCGACCACGCCGGCCTGCTGCGCTACCTGGTGAGCTTCCGCGACCACGCCGGCTTCCACGAGCAGTGCGTGGAGCGCATCTTCGCCGACGTGTCCGCGCGCTGCGCCCCGCAGCGCCTGTCGGTGGAGGCGCGCTACACCCGCCGCGGCGGCCTGGACATCAATCCCTGGCGCATCACGCCCGGCTGGGACGCCGGCATCACCGCGCCGATCCGCGAACTGCGGCAGTGACTCGCTGGGTGGGAGCAACTGTCTCCTCAACTCCAGCAGCCGCACTTCTGTAGAGCGGAGCTCGCTCCGCTGGGGCGTTCCTCACTAACCGAACGAAGAGCAGCGGAGCGAGCTCCGCTCTACAGGTGGGAGCCGCAATGGCGGCGATAAGGCTTTGCCGGTAAAGCCTTCTCGCCGCCGTGGCGGCTCCCACCCAACACCCAAGCACCCACCACCACGACCCATGCCTTACCGCTTCCCGCTGCGCGCCATGCTGGCGAACACGCCATCGCGGCGCACCCAGGCGTGGAACAGCGCGGCGGCCAGATGGCCCAGCACGGTGGCGAACAGCACATAGGCCAGCACCGTGTGCGCCGGGCGCAGCAGCGCGTACAGGTCGGCGCTGTGCGGCGCGATCGGCGGCAGATGCACGCCGCCGAACAGCACGATCGGATAGCCGCCGGCCGACAGCATCCCCCAGCCGATCAGCGGCATGGCGAACATCAGTCCGTAGAGCAGCCAGTGCGACGCGTGCGCGGCCAGCGTCTGGATCGCCGGCAGGTCGGCCGGCAGCGGCGGCGGCGGGCTGCGCAGCCGGTTGATCAGCCGCACGATCACCAGCAGCAGGATCGCGATGCCCAGCGGCCGGTGCAGGTCCAGCAGGGTCGGCCGCCAGGCCAGCGAGACCACCATGCCGGCGCCGATGAACAGCATCGCCAGGATCATCGCGGCCATCAGCCAATGCAGCCCGCGCGCCAGCGCGTCGAAGTGCCCGTCGCGGTTCATTTCGCGTCTCCTTTCGCGGCGCCGGTGGCTTCGGGCGCCTGGCCCGTGCCGATTTCGTGCTCGCGGCGGTTGAAGGAGACCGAATACACCGCCGAGCGCGCCGCCAGGATGGGATCCTTCGACGGCGCCATGCCATCGGGCAGCACCGTCGGGTCGTAATTGATGTCGCGGCAGGCGCCGGTGTCCTGCGGCGAGGTGGCGGTGAAGCTCACCGTGCCGGCCACGATCCGGGTGCGGTCGTCGGGCCAGGGCTGCGAGGGATCGTCGATCGGATCGCCGTCGCCGGCCTCGGTGACGACCAGATCCCATTTCACCGGGCCCTTGGCCAGGCGCGTATCGAACTCCTCGCTGAGGAAGTCCGCGTCGGATTGCGCACGCTGCGCTTCGCTGAGCGCCTCGAACGGCGCCTGCGGCCGCAACGACCAGCGCACCGCATGGCGCTCGCCTTGCGCATTGGTGAACCAGAAACTGTTGACGCCGTTGAACTGGGTATTGGCCCAGCTGTTGGACCACGGCGCCGACTTGGCCCAGGCCAGGAACTTCTTGGCTTCCGGATACTGCGCCAGGAACGCGGCCATCTTGGCCGGGTCCGGCTTGCCGGTGGCCGGATCGGGCGCCGAGGCGAGGTTCTGCGCCTGGAAGCCTTCCGGTGTGGCGACCACGAAGAACGGAAAGCTGTTCATCGCCGTGCGCCATTCCTGGCCGTCATCGGTCTTGAGCAGCAGCGCGACGCTGCGCACCCGGGCCTGGCTGTCGGCGCCATGCGGATCGCCGCCGCCGATCGATAGCCGCCCCAGGATCGGCGTGCTGGGCTGGGTGAACACCCGCGCCTTGGACAGCTGCGGCGCCTGCGCGCTGGGCGTGAACGCGCCGGCCACGCACACGCCCTTGGTGTGGGCACGGCGGAAGCCTGGATGCGGCTTGCCGGCCTCGATGGTGTCGGTCATCTGCTGCGGCGTCAGGCCGCGGCCGAACCAGCCGCCGACCCAGGCGAAGGCCACGGCCAGGACGGCGACGATGGCGGCGATCCCGGCCAGCGCGGGCACGGCGCTGCGCTTGGGCGGGGGAGCAGGGGGCTGGGACATGGGCGGACCTGGCGATGGCTGGGGAGTGCAGGTAGGACGTTGCGGCGGGGGATTTATTCCCGCATCGCGCCGCAGCGCTTTTTGCCCCCTCCCTTTCGCGCAGCGAAGGGGAGGGCTGGGGAGGGGTTGGCCTTTGCTTTTGCTGTCGTCTGGAGCGAGAAGCAACAACAAAAGCACCCCTCCCCAACCCTCCCCTTCACGCTGCGCGTGAAAGGGAGGGAGCAGTCGGCAGCTGCCTCGATGGTCCATGCGCCTCCAGACTCGCTGCTCACGCAAAGCCTGCCATTCGGGAATACCCTGCGCCCTGGTTCGTCCTATCCAGATCCCCGCGACGCCTGGCCGCCATGCCCACCCCTACCGATCTCGACGACGCCACGCTGCGCACGCTGATCCCGCGTCTGCGCCGGTTCGCGCGCTCGCTGGTGCACGAGCCCGCCGCGGCCGACGATCTGGTCCAGGCCACGCTGGAACGCGCGCTGCTCCACGCCCGCCGCCGGCACACGCCCGATGCGTTGCAGGCCTGGCTGTTCTCGATCCTCTACCGGCAGTTCATCGACGAACACCGCCGCGGCCAGCGCTGGCGGCGGCTGGCGCAGCTGTTCGGCGGTGGCGACGCCGAGACCGCGCCCTCGGCCGAACGCGTGGCCGCCTCGCACGCTACGCTGGCGGCCTTCGACACCCTGCCGGCCGAACAGCGCGCGCTGTTGCTGCTGGTCAGCGTGGAGGGCTTCGGCTATCGCGAGGTCGCCGACACGCTGGGCGTGCCGATCGGCACGGTCATGTCGCGCCTGGCCCGCGCGCGCCAGGCGCTGCGCGCGGCCAGCGATACCGAACCCAAGCCGGCGCGGCCGGCGCTGAAGGTGCTGCGATGATCCATCTGGCGCCCAGCGAAGCGGACCTGCACGCCTATGTCGACGGCCAGCTCGACGCGAGTGCGCGCGCCGAGATCGAGCGCTGGCTGGCCGCCCACCCCGAGCGTGCGGCGGTGGTGGCCGACTGGAAGCGCGATGCCGAGCGCCTGCGCGTGCAGCAGGCGCTGCCCGAACACTGGCCGGCCAACCCGCTGCTGGACCCGGCCCGCCTGCGCCGCCAGGTCCGCGCGCGGCGCAGAACCCGCTTGGGCATGGCCGCGGCGATGGCGCTGTCGCTGTGCGTCGGCGTCGGCCTGGGCTGGCAGGCGAAGCAGGCGCAGAACCCGGTCGCGCGCCTGCCGATGGCCGATGCGGTGGCCGCCTACCGGCTGTTCGCCACCAGCGACACCCTGGCCTCGCTGGACAGCGCCTCGCCCGCGCAGCTGCGCGACTGGCTGGCCCTGCACTTCGGCGCGCTCGACCGGGTGCCCGACCTCTCGGCCCAGGGCTTCCACCTGGTCGGCGGCCAGCGTCTGTCCACCGAGCAGGGCGCGGCGGCCATGCTGGTCTACGCCGACGCGCAGGGCACGCGCCTGGGCCTGTACGTGCGCCCGGGCGGCTGGTTCCGCCGGCCCGGACAGCGCCGTGACGGCGACCTGCTCGCCCAGTACTGGTCGCGCGGCGATGCCAGCTTCGCGGTGGTCAGCCCGTTCGACGATCCGCGCGCCCGCAGCGTCGCCTCGGCGCTGGCGCCGCGCGGCTGAGGCTTGCACGGTTGTGGAAGCCATCGCGATGGCTCCCCCTGTAGAGCGGAGCTCGCTCCGCTAGGGCCTTCCCCACGAACCCGAACGAAGAGCAGCGGAGCAAGCTCCGCTCTACCGAGATTTGGGTGGCGATTGCTGCCAGCGACACACAGCCCGCGGATCAGGCCGCCTGCGCGGCATTGATCTCCACCGTGACGTGCACCAGCTCCTCATGCACGGCCAGCGCCGCGCGCACCGCCTGCGGCGACAGCGCGGCGGCGCTGACCAGGGAGACGATCGCCGCATACTGGCCGCGGCCGACGCGCCACACGTGCAGGTCGCTGATCGCCGTCGGCTGCGGCAGCGCAGCGACCACCTCGCGCACTTCCTCCACCACCGGCGCATCCATCTCCGCATCCAGCAGCACCCGGCCAGTGGCGCGCAGCAGGCCCACGGCCCACACCGTGACCAGCACCGCGCCGGCGATCCCCATCACCGGGTCCAGCCAGGCCGCGCCGAAGAAACGCCCGGCCAGCAGCGCGGCGATCGCCAGCACCGAGGTGGCGGCATCGGCCAGCACGTGCAGGTAGGCGGCGCGCAGGTTGAGGTCGGCGTGATGGGCGTGGTCGCCGTGGGCATGCCCGTGGTGATCGTCATGGTGATGCGCGTGGCCGTGGTCGTGCCCGTGGTGGTGATGGGTGTGGTCGTCCTTCAGCCACCACGCGCAGACCAGGTTGACCGCCAGGCCCAGCACCGCCAGCACGATGGCCTGGTCGTAGCGGATCGGCAGCGGATCGACCAGGCGCTGCACCGACTGCCAGGCCATCAGCAGCGCCACGCACAGCAGCAGGACCGCGCTGGTGTAGCCGCCCAGGATCTCGATCTTCCAGGTGCCGAAGGCGAAGCGCGCGTCGCGCGCATAGCGCCGCGCCGCCGCGTAGGCCAGCAGCGACAGGCCCAGTGCCAGCGCGTGCGAGCTCATGTGCCAGCCATCAGCCAGCAGCGCCATCGAGTTGAAGAGCCAGCCGCCGGCGATCTCGGCCACCATCATCAGCGCGGTCAGCACCACGGCGCGGCGGGTGTTGCGCTCGCCGGCGGCATTGCCGGTGACGAACTGGTGGTCGTGGCGATGCGCATGCAGCGCGTGGTCGAGGGACATGGGCCGGGTCCGGGGTGTAGGATACCCCCCCATGGTATACACGAGCCCGGCCCCATGTCGCATGTGATCCACGACGCCCCGCGCCTGACCCCGCGCGTGAAGCGCCTCAAGGGCCAGGTCGCCGCCCTGGAAAAGGCGCTGGCCGGCGAGCCGGAATGCCTGGCCGTGCTGACCCAGATCGCCGCCATCCGCGGCGCGGCGCAGAGCCTGCTGCTGGAAGTGCTGGAAGGCCATATGCAGTCGCACGTGGCCGAGGAGAAGAACCCCGCCGCGCGCCGCGCCGAGGTCGCCGCCGTGAACAAGATCCTGCGCTCGTATCTCAAATAGCGGGACGCCGGGCGCGGACGTTGCCGGCGTCGGCACGCGCGCGCAGGCATGCTGTGCGCCCCTGGTGTCGCCCTGGACCTGCGCGTGCCCGACCTGCACTTCTATCGCCCCGCCGACGGCCACGGCCTGGCGCACGACCCCTTCAAGGCCATCGTCGCGCCGCGACCGATCGGCTGGATCGGCTCGGTCTCGCCCGAAGGCGTGCGCAACCTGGCGCCCTACAGCTTCTTCAACGCCTTCGGCGACACGCCGCCGCTCATCGGCTTCAGCAGTTCGGGATGGAAGGACAGCGTGCGCAACATCCAGGCCACCGGGGTGTTCACCTGGAACCTGGCCACCGCCGCGCAGGCCACGCAGATGAACCAGAGCTCGGCGCCGTTCCCGGCCGAGGTCGACGAGTTCGAACGCAGCGGCCTGGAGGCCCTGCCCGGGCGCGTGGTCGATGCGCCGTTCGTGGCCGGCACGCCGGCCGCCTTCGAGTGCCGGCTGACCCAGCTGATCCAGCTCAACGACGCGCAGGGCCGCGCGCTGCCGCAGTGGCTGGTGCTCGGCGAGGTGGTCGGCGTGCACATCGACCGGCGCTTCCTGGTCGATGGCGTGTACGACACCGCCGCGGCCGCGCCGATCCTGCGCGCCGGCGGACCCGGCGCGTATGTGCGCGTGGGCCCGGAGGCCATGTTCGACATGCGCCGTCCGACCAAGGCATGAGCGCACGCGAGTCGCTGCTGCTGTTGCCCGGCCTGCTCAACGATGCCGAGCTGTGGCATGCGCAGCTGGAGGCACTGGCCGACCTGGCCGACTGCCAGGTCGGCGACCTGACCCAGGGCGAGAGCCTGCACGCGGTGGCGCAGCAGGTGCTGGCGGCCGCGCCGCCGGCGTTCGCCCTGGCCGGCTTCTCGCTGGGCGGCTACGTCGCGCAGGAGATCCTGCGCATCGCCCCGCAGCGGGTCACGCGGCTGGCGCTGCTGGACACCTCCTACCTGCCCGACACGCCGGCCCGCGCCGAACAGCGCCGCGCGCAGCAGGCCGCGGTCCGGCGCGGCGCCTTCCATGGCTTCGGCGAGGCGCTGATGCGGGCCTATACCGATCCCTCGCACCACGGCGATGCCGCGCTGCTGGCGCGCATCCGCGGCATGACCCAGCGCCTGGGCGCCGAGGTCTTCCTGCGCCAGAGCGCGTTCGCGCGTGTCGATGGCAGCGCGGTGTTGCGCGCCTTCGCCGGGCCGGCGCTGGTGCTGGTCGGCGAGCACGACGCGATCACCCCGCCGGCGGTGCACGAACAGATGGCCGCCCTGCTGCCCGACGCCACCCTCGTGCGGGTGGCGCAGTGCGGTCACCTGAGCCCGCTGGAGCAGCCCGACGCGGTCAGCCGCGCCCTGCGCGACTGGCTGTTGCGCTAGCAGCCACCGGGGGCGACACACGCCCGCCAAACCGGCTGCCTATGCTCCGCGCACGCCGCCCCTGTGAGTCGATGCCGATGTCGCTCCCGTCCTTCCTGCGCCCCTGCAGCGGGCTGCTGTTGCTGCTCCTGGCAGGCCTGGCCCAGGCCGAGATCTATCGCCTGGACACCCCGCCCGAACGCGCGTCCGCCGACGCCACGCCGCGCAGCCGCGCGCTGGGCGAGCTGGCGCTGAACAACGGCGTGCGCCTGCCGGCGATGCAGCTCATCGCGGTCGATCCGACGGAAGATAGCGGCTGGAGCACCGCGGACGCGCCGCCGCTGACCCTGGACGCCACGCTGGCTCCGGCTCTGGCCGCCCGGCTCACCGCCTGGTCCACCCCGCGCGGCTGGCTGCTGGTGCCACGCGGCTGGCAGCCGGTACGCGGCGCGCTGGGCGTGGACGGCTCGGCTTCGATCGCCTTCCTTGCCGAGGACGGCCAGGGCGAGGTTTCGCTGTACGACGCCGGCGCCTGCGTGGGCTGCGCGGTCGGCGCGGCCAGCGCCTTCTTCGCCCAGGCCCGCGAGCAGGGGCACAAGGAGGACTTCTTCGTCTACGAAGGCGCGGGCCCGGACCTGAAGACCACCGCGCTGGGCCCGCACACATTGGGCTACCACAGCCAGGCCGGCGCCCTGTCGGTGGACGGGCTGGCCTGGTTCGACGGCAAGGCCGACCTGCCCTACCACGACCTGCGCGTGCGCCTGCCGCCGGACCAGCACGCCCTGGCCCGCGCCATCCTCGACTGGCGCCTGCCGGAGAAGGACGCGCGCTGAGCGCGGACCACGGGACGCGCTGGTAGCGGCAGGAAGGCGAAAAAAAAGAACGGCCGCCTCGCGGCAGCCGTTCAGTGGGCCGACGATACGCGTCAGCCCTTGATGCACAACACCTGGCGCAGCGTGTGGACCACCTCCACCAGATCCGCCTGGGCCGCCATCACCGCGTCGATGTCCTTGTAGGCGGCGGGCGATTCGTCGATCACGCCCTGGTCCTTGCGGCATTCGACGTGGGCGGTGGCCTGGCGGTGCTCGGCCAAGGTGATGCTGGCGCGTGCCTGGGTGCGGCTCATGACGCGGCCGGCGCCGTGGCTGCAGCTGTGGAAGCTCTCGCCATTGCCGCGGCCACGCACGATGTAGCTGCGCGTGCCCATGCTGCCCGGGATGATGCCCAGCTCGCCCGCCTTGGCGCTGACCGCGCCCTTGCGGGTCACTAGCAGCTCCTGCCCTGCGTGCGTCTCCTTCTGCACGTAGTTGTGGTGACAGTTCACCGCCTGTGCCTGCAGCTGGAACTTCGGCAGACGGTGACGCATCTCGGCCAGCACCCGCGCCATCATCGCCTCGCGGTTCTCGCGGGCGTAGTCCTGCGCCCACGACACCGCCTCCACGTAGTCGTCGAACAGCGGCTCGCCTTCCATGAAGAAGGCCAGGTCCTTGTCCGGCACGTGATAGCCCAGCACGCGATGCGCCAGCTGCTCGCGCGCACGTTCGATGAAGTACGTGCCGATGAGGTTGCCGGTGCCGCGCGAGCCGCTGTGCAGCATCACCCACACCGCGCCGGTCTCGTCCAGGCACAGCTCGATGAAGTGATTGCCGCCGCCCAGCGTGCCCAGCTGGCCGTCCAGCTTGTCGGTGCGGATCTTGCGGTGCCTGGCCTTGATCGCATCCAGGTTCGCGGCCAAGCCTGACTGCGCCACACGCGTGCCGATGCTGTCGGGCAGCCTGTGGTGCTCGCCGCCGCGGCCGTTGCCGACCGGCACGCTGCGCTCGATGCTGTTGCGCAGCTGGGCCAGGCTGTCGGGCAGGTCCTCGGCGCGCAGCGTGGTGCGCACGGCCGCCATGCCGCAGCCGATGTCCACGCCGACCGCCGCCGGGATGATCGCGCCCTGCGTGGGGATGACCGAGCCGACCGTGGCGCCCTTGCCCAGGTGCACGTCCGGCATCACCGCCACCCACGGCCCGACGAAGGGCATGGCGGCGATGTTGCGCAGCTGCGCGTGGGCCTGTTCCTCCAGCGGCACGCCGCGCACCCAGCCCTTGATCGGCGTGGCGCTGCCCTCGGCGTGCAGCAATTCGAATGTACTCATCTGTTTCACCTCGATCCTTGGTTGAACCCGCACGCGCCGCGTCCCTGCGGCGCGCCCGGGGTGTTGCTACTTCAGCGTGACCAGCTGCTTGAGCACGCCATCCAGGCCGCCGAACACGGTCAGGCGATCGATCTTCTCGGTCACCTTCTCCAATGCCTCCAGCTCCTTCAGGCGCATCAGCACCGGGCTCTCGTCCACCAGCCTGGCGGTGTTGAGCAGCGAACGCGTCGCGTTGGCCTCCTCGCGACGGCGGATGAGGTTGGCCTGGGCCTGCTTCTCCGCCTGCACGACCCCGTTGAGGATCTGACGCATCTCGCCGGGCAGGATCACGTCCTTGATGCCCACGCCCAGCACCTCCACGCCGAACGCGTCGAGCTTGCCGCGCACGGCGGCGAAGATCTCCGCATCCAGCCCGGCCTTGTCGCCCAGCAGTTCGTCCAGGGTCCTGGACGAGACCACCTTGCGCAGGCCGTGCTGCAGCTCGCGGTACAGCTGGTCGACGTACTTGGCCACCTTGGTGCGCGCGGCGACCGGGTCGGTCACGCGCACGCTGGCGGCCAGGTTGACGCGCAGCGAGACCTTGTCGCGGGTCAGCAGCTCCTGGCCCTGCACCTCGATCGCCTGCACGCGCAGATCGATCAGGTCCACGACCACGTTCTTCTGGAAGTTCCAGAAGGCCATGCTGCCCGGCGCCAGCGTGCGCGCCAGCTTGCCGTCGATGAACACCAGGCCGGCGAACTCGGCCGGCACATCGGCCACCACCGCCTGCCTGGACAGCGCGCCGAGCTGGCGCAGGCGCCGCATGACCTCGGCCGGGACTTCCAGGCCGGCGGTCAGCGGCAGCGCGCGCACTTCGACGTCGACCGGGCCGCGCCAGTACAGCTTGCGCGTGCCGGGCGGCAGCACGTCTTCGAGCTTGCCGTTCTTCATGACCAGGCCGACCTCGTCGGCGCCCAGGTCGGCCAGCACGAAGCTCGCGTCCAGGCGCGCACCCAGCGCGGCGATCAGCACCTCGCTGTCCTTGCCGGCGTACTCGGCCGGCACGGTGGGATGCACGCGCACCTCGATCTTGTTGAAGGCGTCGAACAGGCGGTACACGCCCGGGTCGAGCACCCGCTGGAACTGACGATCCGCAAACACCAGGCCGCGCTCGCCGTCACCGATCACGACCCGCTTGGTCCAGAACATGGCACTTTCTCCTTGTGGTCTGGCGTCGTCGATCGAAAGAGACAGGCCCGCGCGCAGATCGACGAAGACGCGCGGACGGCGCCTGCGGCACCGCGCCGCGGGCAGAAGTAAGAAGGTGGAAACACCCCTGGACGTCGACCGCACGGAGCGTGAGGCGCGCGATGTGCCGGGGCCGACGGCGCCGGAGCGTGCGCACCGCGATGCATTGCGATGCGCACGTTCCGACCTCCGTCGCCGCGACCCACGCGGGCCCCGGCCCGGTGCGAGCGCCGCTGCGCCGCGCCTGTCGCCCGGCGGTCCTTCGCCGGGGCGACCCCGCTTGCGCACGGGGTGTTTCCTGATGGGCTTGCGCCCGGTGTCATGACGTGAAAGGTCATGTGCTCTTGCGAGCGTGGAGCGGGATTCGAACCCGCGACTGACGGATTACAAGTCCGTTGCTCTACCCAACTGAGCTATCCAGTGGTGGGCGTCCAGGTGTCGAACCTGACCCTCCGGGTCGCCCCGGCGCTCTCTCCAGGTGAGCTACCGCCCGCATCGTCGTGGCCGCATTCCTGCGTGCTTCCGGCATACGCCACGGCAGCGCCGCGCGCACCGGCCGGAATGAAAATCCGGGCCGCTGGAAACATCAGGCAATACTTCCCCGATTACCCGCGCAGATCCGCGGATAATGTGGTGCGTCCGATTTTGTTAATCGGACGAGTTAATGATGGATTCCCGCCCCGCGCCACCCGCGCTGGAGCATCACCACGCGGCGCACATGCGCCGGTTGCAGCCGCGCCCTTGCCTCAGGGCGTGCGCCAGCACGCCTGGATGCTCCAGGGCAGAACCTGTCGGTTCCGGATCGGAAAGCCATGTTGGTGGGTTGTGCGTGGTCGCACGAAAAGCCTTTGCGAATGCCTGGAAAGAAAAAACCCCCGGGTTTTCAAGACCCGAGGGCATTCGCAGTGCCTCGGGAGATCGCCGGTGGCCGATCTCCCGTGGAGTCGACCGGCGTCAGCGGTTGTCCGCCTTGTGCGCGCCGCGCGCCGCTTCCAGCGCACGCAGGCCCGCGACGCGCAGCAGCTGCGTCATGCGGATGATCTGGTGGCGGGGCTGGAAGTTCATGAGCTTGGATTGGCTGGATTAAAACGCAGGAGCGTCCTGCGATGGGCGCGCACGATACACCGCACATAATCGGTGCGCAAGCACTTTTTCTAAAAATAATCGGCCCGCCGAGATAATCGGCGCGACCCACACATATCGCCGCATCATCGCCGGGCGCCGCGGTGACGGCGCCCGGCGGATCGATCAGCCTTTCGGCGCCAGCAGCTCGAACTGCACCGCGCTGCCGTTGGCCGACGAGTCGGTGACCCACAGGTCGAACAGGCCGGGCTCGGCGCCGAACACCAGGTCGGTGCCGGTGAAGGCCAGCAGATGGCGGTCCAGCTGGAACTGCACCTGCGCCGATTCGCCGGCCAGCAGCGCGATCTTGTTGAAGCCCTTGAGCTCGCGCACCGGGCGCACGCGGCTGGCGACGCGGTCGTGCACGTACAGCTGCACCACGGTCTCGCCCGCCACCGCACCGGTGTTGGTGACGGTGGTGGTGATCACCAGCGTCTCGTCCCAGCCCAGCTGCGCCGTGGACAGCTGCGGCGTGCCGTAGGCGAAGGACGTGTAGGACAAGCCGTGGCCGAAGGGATACAGCGCGTCGGCGGTGAACTCGCGCCAGCGCGACTTGTACTCGTGCACGTCGGGCAGCTCGGGACGGCCGGTGCGCGGGTGGTTGTAGAACAGCGGCTGCTGGCCCGAGTCCTGCGGGAAGCTCACCGGCAGGCAGGCCGAGGGACTGTAGTCGCCGAACAGCACGTCGGCCACGCCATGCCCGGTCTGGCTGCCCAGAAACCAGGTCACCGCGATGGCCTGCGCGTCGCGCACGGCGCCCTGCAGCGCCAGCGCGCGGCCGTTGCGCAGCAGCACCACCAGCGGCTTGCCGGTCGCCGCCAGCGCTTCGGCCAGGGCCTGCTGCGCGGCCGGCACGACGATCTGCGTGCGCGACTGCGCCTCGCCGCTGTAGCGCTGCGGCTCGCCGATGGCCAGCACCACCACGTCGCTGGCCTGCGCCGCGGCGACGGCGGCCTCGATGCCGCCCTCGATCGCCGCTTCCAGCCCGCAGCCGTCTTCGACGATCAGCTGCGCCTGCTCACCCAGCGCGGCGCGCACGCCGGCCTCGAGGGTGACGTAGCGCGACTTGTCGCCGAACAGCGTCCAGCAGCCCTCGATGTTGTCGCGGTCGCGCACGAACGGGCCGATCAGCGCGATCTTCTGGCCCTGCTTGCGCAGCGGCAGCACCGCATCGTCGTTCTTCAGCAGCACGATCGAACGCCGCGCCGCGTCGCGCGCCAGCGCTTCGTGCTCGGCCAGGTGCGTGGTGTCGGCCTCGCGGGCGGCGTCGAGCGAGCGGTAGGGATTGTCGAACAGGCCGATCTGCTCCTTCACCCACAGCACGCGGCGCACGCCCTCGTCCAGCTGCGCCATCGACACCTCGCCGCTCTCCACCAGCGCGCCCAGGTGGCGCTGGTAGAAGCCGCTCTGCATGCTCACGTCCAGGCCGGCGGTGAACGCGCGGCGCGTGGCGTCGCGTTCGTCGGCGGCGTAGCCGTGCGCGATCAGTTCCATGTCGGCGGTGTAGTCGGACACCACCAGGCCGGGGAACTGCCAGGCGCCGCGCAGCAGGTCGGTCATCAGCCAGCGGTTGGCGCTGGCCGGCACGCCGTTGATGTCGTTGAAGGCGCTCATCACCGTGATCGCGCCGGCATCGAAGGCGGCCTTGAACGGCGGCAGGTGCACATCGCGCAGGGTCTGCTCGGAGATGTCCACGCTGGCGTACTCCAGGCCGCCGGCCACCGCGCCGTAGGCGGCAAAGTGCTTGGGCGTGGCCAGCAGGCAGTCCTCGGCCTGCAGCCCGGCCTGGCCCTGGAAGCCCTGCACGCGCGCGGCGGCGAAGGCGCAGCCCAGCACCACGTCCTCGCCGGCGCCCTCGGCGCCGCGACCCCAGCGCTGGTCGCGGGCGATGTCCACGGCCGGGGCGAAGGTCCAGTGGATGCCGGCGGCGGTGGCTTCCACGGCGGTGGCGCGCGCGGTGCGCCGGGCCAGGTCGGGCTCGAAGCTGGCCGCCTCGCCCAGCGGGATCGGGAACACCGTGCGCATGCCGTGGATCACGTCCGAGCCGAACAGCAGCGGGATGCCCAGGCGCGACTCCTCCAGCGCGATGCGCTGGGCCTCGCGCCCCTGCGCCGCGCCGACGCCGTTGAACAGCGCGCCGATGCGCCCTGCGCGGATGCCTTCGCGCACCTGCGCGGCGTCCAGCGCGTTGGCCTCCGGGTTCACGTCCGGGGCGAACGGCCGCAGCGCGTCGGCAAAGATTCCCAGCTGGCCCACTTTCTCTTCGACCGTCATCTGCGCGATGAGGGCTTCAATCCGTTCGGAATTCGACATCCGGTCTCGCCATGAAAACGTTTACAGCCATTCTAGGCCATGCCCCGGGGATGCCAAGCCCTCGGGGGCTCCAAACAGCCAAGGCTGCACCCGGTCGGTGCCATCTGTCGAGACACGAGTGAGCGCGCGGTCACGGGCGGCGGCCGGCAGTGGTTCGGGAGCGCGCGCCTGAACCCGGAAAGCGCGCTGCAACCGCCCCCAAAGGCACCCCCTGTAGAGCGGAGCTTGCTCCGCTGAGGCTCTCCCGATGATCCAACCGAAATGCAGCGGAGCAAGCTCCGCTCTACAAAAAGGTGGCGACGCGATCGAAAGCGACGATGGCGCCCACGCTAATGCAGCTGTGGCGGGCCTTCGTCTTCACGACGCTCGGGCGGATCACCGGCCTGGACCGGACACGGCGGTTCGCCGCTGCCCGGCGGCAGCGGCAGGAAATCCTCGGACTCGTGGGACGGTCCGGGCTGGATGAACCAGCGATGCGCAACGCTCACGACGGCCTCCTCGCGCCGCGATGCTAGGGCGGCGGCGCGCTGCGGAATGTCCATCCGGCCTCGTCATGCGCGGGTGGACGCCGTGCCGGCAATCCTTCACGCCGCGCAACGGTTTACACCCGCGTCAGGGCGCGCTGGCCTGGTCCAGCGCCTGGATCTGCTCTGGGGTCAACGTCAGCTGCGCCGCGCGCAGGATCTCCTGCAGCTGCTCGACGCTGCTGGCGCTGGCGATCGGCGCGGTGATCGAGTCGCGCGCCATCAGCCAGGCCAGCGCGATCTGCGCGGGTTTGGCGCGCTGCTGGGCGGCCACTTCGTCCAGCGCCGCCAGGATCCGGCGGCCGCGCTCGTTGAGATACTTCCTGACCGCGGCCTCGCCACGCGGGCTCTTGGACGCATCCGCCGGGTCGCGGTACTTGCCGGTCAGGAAGCCCGATGCCAGCGCGTAGTAGTTGATCACGCCCAGCCCGTGCGCCTTGGCCAGCGGCTCCAGCGTCTGCTCGTAATCGGCCCGGTCGTAGAGGTTGTACTCCGGCTGCAACGTCTCGTAGCGCGGCAGGCCCTGGGCCTGCGCCACCTCCAGCGCCTCGGCCAGGCGCTCGCCGCTGTAGTTTGAGGCGCCGATCGTGCGGACCTTGCCCTTCTCGATCAGCCGCGCGAAGGCGCCCAGCGTGGCCTCCAGCGGGATCGAGGGGTCGTCGGCATGCGCCTGGTACAGGTCGATGGTGTCCACGCCCAGGCGCTTGAGCGACTGGTCCACCGCGGTCTCGATATTGTCCGGCGACAGGCCGGGCAGCTCGTCCCACTTGCCGACCTTGGTGGCGATCACCACCTGGTCGCGCTTGCCGCTGGACCTGAGCCACTGGCCGATCAGCGTCTCCGATTCGCCGCCCCGGTTGCCCGGCACCCAGGCCGGATACACATCGGCGGTGTCGATGAGGTTGAAGCCGCCGTCGACGAAGGCATCGAGCAGCTTCGCCGTCCCGGCCGCGTCCTTGACGCTCCAGCCGAACACGTTGCCGCCGAAGGCCAGCGGTGCGACGGCCAGGCCGCTCCTGCCGAGCGGACGTTGCGAAATGGTCATATGGCACTCCTGTCCTGAACGTGGGGAAACAACAAGGACACCCCACGGTAGGCCGCGGGCGTTTAACGCCGCGTCCACGCCTGGTGACGTCCACACGACATGCTAGGCTCGCGCGCACCTTCGCTGATGGGATGTGCTCATGCGCAGATCGCTTGCCGTTCTCACCCTGTGCGCCGCGCTGGCGCCAGTGGCCCTCGCACAGCAGGCGAGCCCGCCGTCTGTTGTGGCGCCCGCGCTGAAGGCCAGCGTCGATGGCAGCTGGCGCAAGCCGGACAATGTCGAACGCGACAAGTACCGCCATCCGGGCCAGACGCTGACCTTCTTCGGCGTGCAGCCGCACGATACGGTGATCGAGATCACCCCGGGCAACGGCTGGTACTCGGAAATCCTGGCGCCCTACCTGCAGGCCGAAGGCCAGTACATCGCCGCAGTGGTCGACCCGGCGGCGGTGGCCGAATCCTCGCGCGCCTACCAGCAGAAGGCCGCCGACAGCCTGCAGGCGCTGTTCGACGCCGATCCGGCGCATTACGGCAAGGCCAGGCTGGTGCGCTACTCGCCGGCCGCCCCGGTGTTCGGTCCGGCCGGCTCGGCCGATGTGGTGCTCACCTTCCGCAACGTGCACAACTGGCGCATGGCCGACAACGCCGAGGCGATGTTCAAGGGCTTCTATGCCGTGCTCAAGCCCGGCGGCACGCTGGGCGTGGTCGAGCATCGCGCCAAGGGCGACGTGGCCGACGACGACAAGAGCGGCTACGTCGGCCAGGCGCAGGTGATCGCGCTGGCCACCGCGGCCGGCTTCCGGCTGGAGGGGCAGAGCGAGATCAACGCCAACCCGCGCGACACCAAGGACTATCCCGGTGGCGTGTGGACCCTGCCGCCGACCAACAAGCACCCGCCGGCCGACGACGCCAAGTACCGCGCCATCGGCGAAAGCGACCGCATGACGCTGCGCTTCATCAAACCCTGAGCGAAGAGGACCCGGCATGCGCGGGCGAGCCCTGCTGACCGGCGCGGTCGCGCTGCTGGGCGCGGTTCTGGCCGCGATGGCCGTGCTGATGCTGGCGGCCGCGGTCGCAGGCAATGTCGCGCAGGGACAGACCGGATGGGTCATGCAGGCGATCGGCCTGCTGCTGTTTTCCGCCCCGGCGCTCGCATGGCCCTTCTCGTCGCGCGTGGCGCGCGCCCTGCTCTTCCTGGCGCTGTCCGCGCTGGCGTTGCTTTCGCTCTGGCTCGTGTTCTGGCCGCAGGGCGTAACGCAGGTGCCGGTACTGACACGGATCGCAGTGATCGCGTTCGTCGTGCTGTTGGTCGTCCGCATGTGGATCTCGGCAAGGCGGACCAGAGCGGCGACGGGAACGGAGGCGCGGGAATGATCCGGTTCGAGGCCGAGGAGAAGGCGGCGATCGTGCGCCGGATCCAGCTGTATTTCGATCAGGAGCTGCGCCAGGAGATCGGGCGCTTCGATGCGGAGTTCCTGCTGGACTTCTTCGCCGAGGAGATCGGCGGTTACTTCTACAACCGCGGCTTGTACGACGCGCAGGCTGTGTTGGCCGCGCGCGTGGACGATCTCAACGAGGCCATCGTGCAGCTCGAGAAGCCGACCGAGTTCCGCAGGTAGCGGCGCGCGTCGCGATCCTCGTGATGGGGTCGCTGCGCACGGGGGATAATGCGCGGCCCCTGCATCCCGCGCCGCTTCGCCGTGCTGATCGCCTTCAACAAGCCGTTCAACGTGCTGTGCCAGTTCACCGACCGCAGCGCTACGCCGCGGCCGACGCTGGCCGGCTTCGGGCTGCCCAAAGACGTCTATGCCGCCGGCCGGCTGGACTACGACAGCGAAGGCCTGCTGCTGCTCACCGATGACGGCACGCTGGCGCATCGGCTGACCGATCCGCGCCACAAGCAGGACAAGACCTACTGGGTGCAGGTGGAGGGCACGCCGCAGCCTGCGCAGCTGCAGGCGCTGAGCACGGGCGTGGTGTTGAACGATGGCCCCACCCTGCCCGCGCGCGCGGCCCTGCTCGATCCGCCGCCGGCGCTGTGGCCGCGCGATCCGCCGGTGCGGGTGCGCAAGACCGTGCCCGATGCGTGGCTGGCGCTGACCCTGCGCGAGGGCCGCAACCGGCAGGTGCGGCGCATGACTGCGGCGGTGGGGCTGCCCACCTTGCGGCTGGTGCGCGTGGCGATGGGCGGCATCGCGCTGGACGGCCTGCAGCCGGGGCAATGGCGCGTCGTGCAGGGCTGAAGCAGCCAACGCCCAAAACGCGAACACCCGGCGAGGTGCCGGGTGTCGGTGAGAAGCTGGCTCGGCCGCCGCTACCGCCGTTGCGGCGCGACGGCCGAGGACTCAGCGTGAAACCTTTAGTCCTTGGCGGGCGTTGCCTTGGGCGCCACGCGGCTGTAGCGGGTCGAGCGCGAACGCACGCCGGCATTGCCGCGGGTGGTCGCCGGCTCCAGGCGCCGGGCGCTGCCGTTGAGCGGCTGGCCCTGCTTTTCCTTGTACTTGCGATAGACGGCATAGCCGATCAGGCCCACGCCCACCGCGGCGGCGGCGCCCACGGCCACCGGATTGCGCTTGACGAAGTTGCCGGCGACCTTGCCGCCGGTGCGCACCGCACCCAGCGCGGCGCTGCTCTTGAACAGCTTGGCGGCCTTGGAGCTGCGCGAGGGCAACAGGTCGCGCGCGCTGCTGCCGGCATGACGCAGGCCGTCGCCTGCCTGGTGGACCAGATCCAGGGCGGTTTCCAGGGCGCGATCGCTGATGTCGGAGAACTTGCTCATGGGGGACCCCCTTGGGTGATGACAGGCGACCAGTGTCCCGGCCGCGGTGTGGAAGGCTTGTGTGCGCCACGCCGCGAGGCCTGCCGCAGGCTGAATGCCGGGATTCGCTTGGGACTCGCTCTTGGGTGGGAGCAATCGTCTCCACAAATCTCGCAGCGGCCTGCCTGTAGAGCGGAGCTTGCTCCGCTGGGGCTTTCCCACGAACCGAACGAAGAGCAGCGGAGCGAGCTCCGCTCTACAGGTGGGCGCGAACGCAAGAAGAAGGGGCTCAGGTGCCGCGCGGCTTGGCGCGGTGGGTGGCGGTGGCGCTCCAGGGGTCGTCGGGCCAGGGATGGCGGGGATAGCGGCCCTTCATTTCCTTGCGCACCTCGGCATAGGTGTTGGCCCAGAAGCTGCGCAGGTCCTGGGTGACCTGCAGCGGCTTGCCGCCCGGCGAGAGCAGGTGCAGGGTCAGCGGCACGCGCCCGTCGGCGATGCGCGGGGTATCGCCCAGGCCGAACAGTTCCTGCAGCTTGACCGCCAGCACCGGCGCGCGCGGGCTGCCGTCGTGTTCCAGGCCGTAGTCGATGGGCCGCTCCAGGCCGGAGGGCACGGCGATGCGCGTGGGCGCGAGGGTGTCGATGCGCTGGCGCAGGGACCAGTCCAGGCCGGACTTGAGCGCCTCGCCCAGCGTGGCCTCGTCCAGCGCGTCCAGGCGCGTCTTGCCGGCGAAGGCGGGCGTGAGCCAGTGGTCCAGCGTGGCCAGCAGGGCCGCATCGGAGCGGTCGGGCAGCGCCAGCTCGGGCATCCAGGCGCGCAGGCTCTGCACGCGCGCCTGCCACTGGCGCAGGCCCGGCGTCCACGGCAGCGCGTCCAGGCCGAGTTCGCGCACCGCCTCGGTCAGCGCGCCGGCGGCCTGCGCCGGGTCGACGCGGCCGGCCGGGCGCGCGTCCAGCACGATGGCGTCGAAGCGCGTCTCGCGCTGGGCCACCAGCGCGCGCCGATCCGCGTCCCAGCGCACGTGGTCGCCGGTGGAGAAGCGCGCGGCGAAGGCCTGGCGCAGCGCGGCCTCGTCCACCGGCGCGCCGCGCAGGATCAGGCCGTCGCGCGCCTCGAAACGCAGCTCGCTGGCCACGATCCACGGCTCGCCGCGCAGGCTGCTGTCGTCGAACAGGCGCGCGGTGCGGCCGTTGCTCAGCGCATAGCGCAGCGGATCGGTCGCGTGGCGGAAGCCGATGCGGTCGGGGAAGGCGTGGATGAGCAGATCGCCGAGCACGTGCGCGTCCAGTTCGGCCGGGGCGCTGGCGTCCTCGCGCACGCGGCGGCGCCACTGGCGCGCGGCGGCGTCGATGGCCGCCAGGCCGCCGCGGTGCGCATCGCCCGGCACGCGTCCGTTGCGGAACGCCGCCAAGGCACGCCAGCGCGCGGCCAGGCCGTCGCCGGCCTGGCGCAGCGGATCGCGCGCCTCGATCAGGGCGGCCAAGTCGCAGGCCACGGCGCGCAGCGGTCCGGCCGGCGCGGCCAGCAGCATCGCGGCCAGGCGCGGATGCGTGCCCAGGCGCAGCATCCGCCGCCCGGTCTCGGTGATGGTGCCGGCCTGGCCCAGCGCGCCGAGCTTGCGCAGCAGGTCGCGCGCGGCGGCCAGCGCGCCGGCCGGCGGTGGATCGGGGAAGCGCAGCGCGTCGCTGCCCCAGGCGGCCAGCTCCAGCGCCAGCGCGGCCAGTTCGACCTGGGCCAGCTCGGGGCGGCGCTGCGGTTCGAGCCGCTGCGAGGCCGGCCACAGCCGCCAGGCGACGCCCTCGGCGACGCGCCCGGCGCGGCCGGCGCGCTGGTCGGCCGAGGCCTGGGCGATGCTCACCACATCCAGCCGCGAGAAGCCGCTGTTGGGGTCGAAGCGCGGCTCGCGCGCCAGGCCGCTGTCGATCACCACACGCACGCCAGGCAGCGTCACCGACGACTCGGCCACGTTGGTGGCCAGCACCACGCGGCGGCGACCGTCGGGATCGGGCTGCAGCACCTCGGACTGGCGCTCGACCGGCAGCTCGCCATGCAGGGCCAGCACGCGCGCCTGGCCCAGCGCCGGGCTGTGGCCCAGCGCGGCTTCGACCTTGCCGATCTCGCGCTGCCCGGGCAGGAACACCAGCAGGTCGCCGGGCTGCTCGGCCAGCGCCTGCTCGATCGCGCGGCGCACCTGCGACTCCAGCGCCTCGTCGCGGCGCGCGGGGAAATGCGACACCGCCACCGGGAAGCTGCGGCCGGCGCTGGTCAGGCGCGGCGCGTCCAGCCACTGCGACAGGCGCTCGCCATCCAGCGTCGCCGACATCACCACGATGCGCAGGTCTTCGCGCAGGCCGGCCTGCACGTCCAGCGCCAGGGCCAGGCCGAGGTCGCCGGCCAGGTGGCGTTCGTGGAATTCGTCGAACAGCAGCGCGCCGACGCCTTCCAGCAGCGGGTCGTCCTGCAGCATGCGGGTGAGGATGCCTTCGGTCACGACCTCGATCCGCGTGCGCGGGCCGACCTTGTTCTCGAAGCGGATGCGGTAGCCGACGGTCTCGCCCACTGCCTCGCCCAGCTGCCGGGCCATGAAGCCGGCGGCGGCGCGCGCGGCCACGCGACGCGGTTCGAGCATCACGATCCTGCGGCCTTCCAGCCACGGCGCGTCGAGCAGGGCCAGCGGCACCTGGGTGGTCTTGCCGGCGCCGGGCGGGGCCTCGAGCACCAGGCGCGGATGGTCGGCCAGCGAGGCAGTGATCTGCGGCAGCAGCGAAGCGATGGGGAAGGACGGTGCGGACATCGCGCACAGGATAAGGCGCGCGTCGGCCACGCCCTACAATGGCCGCCCCCACGTTCGTGCGCCACGCTCCATGCAGCTGATCGACATCGGTGCCAACCTCACCCACGAGTCCTTCGACCGCGACCGCGACGCGGTGCTGCAGCGCGCGCGCGCTGCCGGCGTGGCCCAGCTGGTGATCACCGGCGCCAGCCGCGAGCATTCGCCCAAGGCGTTGGACCTGGCGCGCGCGCATCCGGGCGTGCTGTTCGCCACCGCCGGCGTGCATCCGCACCACGCGGTCGAATACACCGAGGAGTGCGACGCGGAGATGCGCGCCCTGCTCGCGCAGCCGGAAGTGGTGGCCGTGGGCGAATGCGGGCTGGACTACAACCGCGACTTCTCGCCGCGCCCGGCGCAGCGGCGCGCGTTCGAGCGCCAGCTGCAGACCGCGGTGGACACCGGCAAGCCGCTGTTCCTGCACCAGCGCGATGCGCATGCGGACTTCATGGCGATCATGAAGCAGTTCGACGGCCGGCTGCCGGCGGCGGTGGTGCATTGCTTCACCGGCACGCGCGAGGAGCTGTTCGACTACCTCGACCAGGACTGGCATGTCGGCATCACCGGCTGGCTGTGCGACGAGCGCCGCGGCGCGCACCTGCGCGAGCTGGTCCCCAGCATCCCGGCGCAGCGGCTGATGATCGAGACCGACGCGCCCTACCTGCTGCCGCGCACGCTCAGGCCGCTGCCGAAGGACCGGCGCAACGAGCCGGCCTTCCTGCCGCACATCGCCGAGGAACTGGCGCGCGACCGCGGCGAGGACGCGGACCGCATCGCCCAGGCCACCACCGCGACCGCGCGCGCGTTCTTCGGCCTGCCTGGCCAAGCGGTCTAGGACTCGACCTTGTCGTCCTCGCGCTTGGCATCGGCCATCGCCTCGGGCTCCAGCTCCTCGGCGGCGCGGTTGAAGCGCACGAACACGCCCCAGGACACCAGCAGCAGCGCGGCGGTGGCGCCGATGGACGCCGCATAGGGCAGCTGGCTGGGCGCCTCGTGCGCCATCTCGAACACCGACACCAGCGTCTCGATCGACAGCGCGATCACCACCACCACCAGGAAGCGCGACAGGTAGCGGCGCACGCGCGTGGGCCCGCTGACCTTGACGTCGCGCAACACCTCTTCCTCGAAGATCGTCTGGCCCAGCTCGATCGACACCAGCGCGATGGTCAGCAGGCCCACGCACTCGAGCACGGTGTTGAAGCGCGCCCGCATGTCCGCCCCGGCCGGCGCCTGGACCAGGCCGTGCCACAGCTCCCGCGCGGCCAGCCACAGCAGGGCCACGCCGCACAGCACGAACATGAAGATCACCAGCACGTGGCCGGCCTTGAACAACCCGGACAAGCCCTTCATCTGCACCGCTCCCCTAGGACGCAACGCCGCGCAGCATCGGCAGCGGCGCGTGGCGGCGGCGCGAAGGAGTCAGGTGAGCTGCGCGGCGTAGACCTGCAGGTGGATCCAGGCCGTGTCCAGGCGCGGCACGCGCAGGCCAAAGTGGGCGGCGCGATGGGCCATGTCGCCGACGATGTGCGCGGCTTCCACGCGCTGACCGGCCTGCAGGTCGCGCAGCATCGAGGCGGTCAGCGACGAGCCGGGCTGGGTGAGCACCTCCAGCATCGAGGCCTGCGCGGTCTCGGGCACCTTGGCGCCCGCCGCGGCGGCCACGTCCAGGCACTCGCGGTACAGGCCGGTCATGAAGTCGCGCCCGCCCTCGCAGGCCACGATCGCACCGACACTGCCGCGCATCAGGCAGGTCGCCCCCGCCAGCGCGGTGAGGAAGCTGTACTTGGTCCACTGCGCCACGGCGATGTCGCTGCGCGCCTCGTACTGCACCCCGGCCTGCGCCAGCACCGCGGCCAGGGCCTGCACGCGCGGTGTGTCGCCGCTGCCGTCACGCTCGCCGAAGGTGATCGAGGCCGCCTTGCCCAGGTGCACGATCTGGCCCCGCTCGCCCTTCATCGCGCTGATGAAGCACAGCCCGCCCAGCACCTTGTCCGCGCCGAAGCGCGCATCCAGGGCCGCGTAGTACAGCAGGCCGTTGAGGATCGGCAGCACGTTTGTGTCCGGGCCGACCGCGGGGGCGATGGCGTCGAGCGAGCTGTCCAGGTCGTAGGCCTTGCAGCTCAGCAGCACCAGGTCGAAGGGCCGCTGCGCCGCCAGCGCCGGCAGCGCCTCGGCGGTGACGCGGGCCACGGCCAGGTGCGCGTCGCCCAGCGGGCTCTCGATCACCAGCCCGTCGCGGGCCAGCTGCTCGGCGCGCGCCGGACGCACCAGGAAGGTCACATCGACCCCGGCCTGCGCCAGGCGACCGCCGAAATAGCCGCCGGTGCCGCCGGCCCCCAATACCAGGATGCGCATGCCTTGCCTCTTACTCGGTCAACGGCAGGCATGTAAGCACGCAGGCGCGTGCTGCGCCATCGCGCGCGCCTGCGCCGAAGGCGACGCAGGCGGACGTAGCGGTCATTGCTTGACCAGCTCGACCCGGCGGTTGCTGGCCTTGCCGTCTTCGCTGCTGTTGTCGGCCACCGGGTCGGCCTGGCCGAAGCCGGCGGCGGACAGGCGCCCGGCCTCCACGCCCTGCGCGGTCAGCGCAGCCACCACCGCCTTGGCCCGGCCTTCGGACAGCGCCTTGTTGTGCGCCGCCTCGCCGGTGTTGTCGGTGTAGCCGTTGACGGCCAGCTTCAGCGCCGGATCGTCCTTGAGCAGCTGCACGACCTGGGCGATCTGCGGCTGCGAGTCGGGCAGGATCTCGGTCTTGTCGGTGGCGAAGTTGACATGCAGCGCGACCTTGCCGGCCTTGTCGATCTGCGCCTTCAGCGCGCTGGCCGGCAGCAGGCCGGCGGTGATCTGCAGCGGCCTGGTCTCGGCGATCAGCAGCCCGGCGCCGAACTGATAGCTGCACAGGTGGATCCAGATGTCGCGGTCGGCGCGATGGACCACGAACACCTGCACGGGGTTGTTGTAGAAATCGCCCAGGCCATCGACGAAGCGGGTGGTCGGATCGCCGCGCCAGGTCTTGAGCTGGTCGCGCGCCTCGGCGGGGATCTGCCCGTCGAAGATCTTGCGCCCGCCCATGGTCGCCACCGCCGCCTCGATGTTGCGGGTCAGTTCCAGCTGCGAGAACGTCTTGCCCTGCGCCGCGCTGACATTGGTCCACCAGATCCGGCCTTCCACCGGCTCGAGCCGGTCGCCCGTCCACAGCGGCACCTGGTCGAACTCGGCCAGCTCCGCCTTGTTGGTCGGCACATAGCCATCGGGCAGCTTGAGATACGGGAAGTCGCCCAGCGCCACGCTCGACACCGGCAGGCTGGCCGGATCGAAGCCCTTGGCCGCGGCCGGCGCGGTGTCCTTGGCCGCCGCGGGCGCCGAATCGGCCGGCGCGCTCGCCGCGGGCGCGGCGGCGTCCTGCGCCGAGGGCGGCTGCGGCTGCGGCTTGCACGCCACCAGCGCCAACGCGCCGCTCAGCACCGCCACGGTCATGACCACCTGCCTCATGTCGCACTCCTTTGCCTGGGGATGGCCGGCAAGTGTAGTGCGCGGCGGTGGACCGCCGCACCGGTCGGGCCGTGCGTCGCTGACGCAGGGCCCGATGCGGCCGTCAGCTGCGCAGCCCCACGCCGCGCTTGAGCAGGTAGAGGCCCAGCGCGGCCAGGGCGACGACGAAGCCCAGCATCAGCGCATAGGCCACCCACAGCGGCACGTCCGAGCTGCCCAGCAGGCCGTAGCGGAAGGCGTTGACCATGTAGAAGATGGGGTTGAGATGCGTGGCCGCTTCGGCCCAGCCCGGCAGCAGCTTGACCGAATAGAACACGCCGCCCAGATAGGTCAGCGGGGTCAGGATGAAGGTCGGCACGATGGCGATGTCGTCGAACTTCTTGGCATAGGCCGCATTGACGAAGCCGGCCAGCGAGAAGATGGTCGCGCCCAGCAGCACGGTGCTCAGCGTCACCAGCGGATGCGGCACGCGCACCGGGGTGAAGAACATCGCGATCGCCAGCACGATGGCGCCAACCATCAGCCCGCGCAGCACCGCGCCGGCCACGTAGCCCAGCAGGATCACCCAGTTGGGCATCGGGCTGACCAGCAGCTCCTCGACATGGCGCCCGAACTTGGCGCCGAAAAAGCTGGAGGAGATGTTGCCGTAGCTGTTCTGGATCACACTCATCATCACCAGGCCCGGCACGATGAACTGCATGTAGGAAAAGCCGCCCATGTCGCCGATCTTCGAGCCGATCAGGCCGCCGAAGATCAGGAAGTACAGCGTCATCGTGATCGCCGGCGGCACCAGGGTCTGGCCCCAGATGCGCAGGATGCGGGCGATCTCGCGTCGGGTGATGGTCCACAGCGCGGTCAGGTTGCGGCGGGCGTTGCTGGTGGTCGGCACCAGGGTCGGGGTACTGCTCATGCGGAGGTCTCCTGCGCGGCGGCGGGCGCAGCGGTCATGCGGACGAACAGCTCTTCGAGCCGGTTGGACTTGGTGCGCATCGAGCGCACGCGGATGCCGGCCTCATCGAGCGCGTCGAACACGCGGTTGAGTTCCATCTGCCGCGGCATGTCCAGGTCCAGCGTATGCGGGTCGGCGGCCAGCAGCGTGGCGCCCTCGATCACCGGCAGCTGCGCGGGCAGCTCGCCGTCGATGTCCAGCAGGAAGCCCTCCACGTCCAGCTGCGCCAGCAGCGCGCGCATCGGGCCCTGCTGGACGATGCGGCCGTGGTTGATGATCGCCAGGTTGCGGCACAGGCTCTCGGCTTCCTCCAGGTAGTGGGTGGTGAGGATGATCGTGGTGCCGGCGGCGTTGATCTCGCGCAGCGTCTTCCACATGCCGCGGCGGATCTCGATGTCCACCCCGGCGGTGGGTTCGTCCAGGATCAGCAGGCGGGGGCGGGTCATCATGGCGCGGGCGATCATCAGCCGCCGCTTCATGCCGCCGGAGAGCGTGCGGCTCATCAGGAAGGCCTTGTCCCACAGCTGCGCGCGCTTGAGCTCTTCCTCGGCGCGCGGAACGGCCTCATCGCGCGGGATGCCGTAGAAGCCGGCGTAGTTGACCAGGATGTCGAAGGGCTTCTCGAACAGGTTGAAGTTGATCTCCTGCGGCACCAGGCCGATCAGGCGCATGGCCGCGTCGCGGTGCGCGACCAGGTCCGTGCCGAACACCTGCACCTGCCCGGAGGTCTTGTTGACCAGCGAGGAGATGATGCCGATCAGCGTGGACTTGCCGGCGCCGTTGGGCCCGAGCAGGGCGAAGAAGTCGCCGGGCTCCACGCTCAGCGATACGCCCTTGAGCGCTTCGACGCCGTTGTCGTAGCGCTTTTTCAGATCGACGATGGACAGCGCCGGCACGGGACCGGCGACAGGGGAGAGCGAGGTCATGGAAGGCCTTGGCGCGGGCGTTGAGCCCGCATGACAGACAGAGCCCTATTATAGGTGCCCCGTCCCGGCAGCCCGGGCATCCCACCGTTCCAACGCCTTGGCCATCGCGCAGTTTCCGCTGGAATTCATCGCCCGCCGCATGCTGGCCCCGAGCGTGGGCCATTACGTGTTCCGCCGCGCCGATCAGGCCGCGCTGGATTTCATCCCTGGGCAGTTCATCCAGGTGCACTTCACCATGGCCGACGGCAGCGCGGCGCGGCGCAGCTATTCGCTGGCCAACGTGCGCACGCCCGGCGCGGCGGCCGACGGCACGGTGGAGATGGCGGTGAGCTATGTGCCGGGCGGAGCGGCCACGGCGCTGTTCGAGGCGCTGACGCCGGGCCAGGTGGTGCAGGCCAGCGGGCCGTTCGGCCGTTTCACCCTGCAGCCGGGCGATGCCAACGCGCGCTATGTGCTGATCGCCACCGGCACCGGCGTGACGCCGTACCGGGCCATGCTGCCGGCGCTGGCCGCGGCCATGGCCGGGCGCGGCGTCGAGGTGGTGCTGCTGCAGGGCGCGCGCACCCTGGGCGAGCTGCTCTACCACGACGAGTTCGCCGCCTTCGCCGCCGCGCACCCGGGCTTCTCCTACCTGCCCTGCCTCTCGCGCGAGCAGCAGGCCGGCGCGCAGCACGGCTATGTGCAGCAGGCCCTGCCGGGCATCGCGCCCGACCCGGCCCGCGACATCGCCTACCTGTGCGGCAACCCGGACATGGTCGACGCCTGCTTCGAGGCGCTGAAGGGCGAAGGCCTGCCGATCCCGCAGATCCGTCGCGAGAAATACGTCAGCTCGAAATAGCGCCTGGCCGCGATGTAAAGCGTGCTTGACACGACGCCGCTGCCGCGCGCAGGATGGTGTCAACCTTCCTTGACATCGCGCTTCGCATGGACACCGCTTCCGTTGCACGACCGCGCCCAGGCGCGCCGCCTCCCGCCACAGGCCGGGCACGCCGATGAATGACCAGACCACACCCCCGCCGCGCTCGCTGCGCTGGCGCCTGCCGCTGATCGCGGCCCTGGCCGCCGCGGTGGCGGTGCTGGCGCTGGTGCCCGGCCTGCTGCCCACGCTCAGCGCCGAGGGGCGGCAGACGCTGCTGGGCATGGCGGCGGGCATGGGGACCGCGCTGGCCGTGCTGCTGCTGGTGCTGCTGATCCCCGGTGCCCGCCGCACCTACTTCCTGCTGCTGGAGGCCCGCGAACAGGGCGCCTGCGCCGACCGGCGCGTGCGCTGGTTCAGCGGCATCGCCCTGGCGCTGTACGTGCTGCTGGTGCTGTTGGCGCGCTGGGGCGTGCCGCAGACCGCCTCGCCGCTGCAGGTGCTGGTCCTGGGCGCGCTGCCGCTGCTGGCGATGGGGCTGTTCGTGGCGGCCACCGTGCTGCGCCTGCGCCAGCTGGACGAGCTGATGCGCAAGCTGGAAGTGGAGAGCTGGGCGCTGGCGGCGCTGCTGGTCTCGCAGGGCTATTTCGCCGTCTGGCTGCTGCTGCGCCTGGGGCTGGTGCGGATCGACGCCGGCAACGCCCTGCTGTGGGTGGGCGTATGGCTGATGGTGGTGCAGCTGGTGGTCTACACCTGGCAGCTGCGCAAGTACCTGTGAACAGCCGCGTGCGCGAACTGCGCGAGGCGCGTGGCTGGTCTCAGGCGGCGCTGGGCGAGCGCCTTGGCGTGTCGCGCCAGACCATCAACTCGATCGAGACCGGCAAGTACGACCCCAGCCTGCCGCTGGCCTTCCAGATCGCCCGGCTGTTCGGCGAGCCGATCGAGGCGATCTTCCTGTTCGAACCGTAAGCGGCGCCGCGCCGCGGTCACATCGGCCGGCGCCGCGCGTCATGTCAGCATCCACATCCGGACCACGGATGCCTTCCAAGGAGAGTCCCATGCAACAACGATGGTGGTGGCCAGCCCTGCTGCTGGCGGCCAGTGTCCCGGCGGCGCAGGCGCGCACGCTGGGCACGCTGGAGTTCAAGCCCTGCACGCTCAGCGCGCCGCTGATGCCCGCCTCGGTGGAGGCCCAGTGCGCCACGCTGCAGGTGCCGGAGAACCGCGCCGCGCCGGGCGGACGCAAGATCGCCCTGCGCATCGGCTGGGTGCCGGCGCAGAACGACACCTCGGCCGAGCCCGATCCGGTGTTCATGCTGGCCGGCGGCCCGGGCCAGTCGGCGCTGGATACCTATCCGCAGCTGCAGACCGCCTTCGCCAAGGTCAACGCCAAGCGCCACGTGATCCTGGTCGACCAGCGCGGCACCGGCGGCTCCAATCCGCTGCAATGCCCGCAGCCGGACAAGGCGCAGGACATCGACACGCCCGATGCCGCCGGCGCCTATGCGCGCAGCTGCCTGGCGCAGCTGGAGAAGAAGGCCGACCCGCGCTTCTACACCACCGGCGATGCGATCGCCGACCTGGATGCGGTGCGCCAGGCCATCGGCGCAGCCAAGATCGATCTGGTCGGCGTGTCCTACGGCACGCGCGTGGCCCAGCAGTACGCGGCCACCTATCCGCAGCACACGCGCGCCATCGTGCTCGACGGCGTGGCGCCCAATTCGCTGGTACTGGGCAACGAGTTCGCGCAGAACCTGGAAAGCGCGCTGGACCTGCAGTTCGCCCGCTGCGCCAACGACAAGGCCTGCGCCGACAAGCTGGGCAACCCGCGCCAGCGCCTCAACGCGCTGATGCAGACCCTGCGCACGCAGCCGCCGACGGTGAACTTCCGCGACCCGGTCACCGGCGCGGCGCGCCAGGAAACCCTGCACGCCGGCGATGTGGCCGGGCTGGTGCGCATGTCGGCCTACATGCCGCTGATGACCGCCACCCTGCCCCTGCAGTTCGCCGAAGCCGCGCAGGGCCGCTACGACACGCTGGCCGCCACGGCCAGCCTGATCGGCGGCTCGCTCTCCGATTCGATGGCCATGGGCATGCAGCTGTCGGTGATCTGCGCCGAGGACGGCAGCGAGCTCGCACCCGATCCCCGGCAGGACGGCTCGCTGCTGGGCAACGCCATCGTCGAGGGGCTCAAGGCGCAGTGCGCGGTATGGCCCAAGGGCACGCGCGCGGCGAACTTCCGCAAGCCGCTGTCCACCGAGGTGCCGGCGTTGCTGCTGAGCGGCCAGTTCGATCCGGTGACCCCGCCGCGCTACGGCGCGGAAGTCGCCAAGTCGCTGCCCAACGCGCGCCATCTGGTGCTCAAGGGCCAGGGCCACAACGTCATCGCCGTGGGCTGCGCGCCGCAGCTGCTGGGCCAGTTCCTTGACAAGGCCGACGCCAAGTCGCTCGACGCCACGTGCCTGGACCGCCTCACCGACACCCCGCCCTTCACCGGCTTCTACGGATGGGACCCATGATCGCCCTGCAGAATCTCCACAAGACCTTCCAATCGAAGAAGACCGTGGTCAAGGCCGTGAGCGGGGTGGACTTCACCGCCGCCGACGGCCAGATCACCGGCCTGCTCGGTCCCAACGGCGCCGGCAAGACCACCACCCTGCGCATGCTCTACACGCTGATGCAGCCCGACCAGGGGCAGGTGCTGATCGACGGGCTGGACGTGGCCGCCGATCCGCAGGCGGCGCGGCGCGCGCTGGGCGTGCTGCCCGACGCGCGCGGCGTGTACAAGCGCCTGACCGCACGCGAGAACATCGCCTACTTCGGCGCGCTGCACGGCCTGGACAAGGCCACCATCGCCGCGCGCACCGAGCGCCTGGCGCACGCACTGAACATGACCGACTTCCTGGATCGGCGCACCGAGGGCTTCAGCCAGGGCCAGCGCACCAAGACCGCCATCGCCCGCGCGCTGGTGCACGACCCGCGCAACGTCGTACTGGACGAACCGACCAATGGCCTGGACGTGATGACCACCCGCGGCCTGCGCGAATTCCTCAAGCAGCTGCGCGGCGAAGGTCGCTGCGTGGTGTTCTCCAGCCACATCATGCAGGAGGTGGCCGCGCTGTGCGATCGCATCGTGATCATCGCCAAGGGCACGGTGGTGGCCGCCGGCACGCCCGATGAACTGCGCGCGCTGTACGGCCGGGACAACCTGGAGGACGCCTTCGTCGAAGCGATCGGTTCGGAGGAGGGCCTGCTGGCATGAACAGTCTCAAGACCCTGTGGGTGGTGATGCGCAAGGAGTTGCTCGACTTCTTCCGCGACCGCCGCACCGTGGCGCTCTCGCTGCTGCTGAGTCCGGTGCTGGTGCCGGTGCTGCTGATCGGGCTGTTCACCCTGACCGAGAACCGCATCCGCGACCTGACCGACAAGCCGCTGGAGCTGCCCGTGATCGGCAAGCAGCACGCGCCCAATCTGATTGCCTGGCTGGAAGGCCAGAACGTCACCATCGTCGATCCCCCGGCCGATGTCGCCGCGGCCATCGCCGAGCAGAAGGCCGACGTGATCCTGCGCATCGGCGATGACTACGGTGAGAAGTGGCGCAAGAGCGAACCGGCGCCGGTGGAAGTCCTGAGCGACTCGACCCGGCAGAACGCCGAGGTGCCGGTCAAGCGCGTGCAGGCCTTGCTGCGCGCCTACAACAGCCAGGTCGGCGCGCTGCGCCTGCTCGCGCGCGGCGTCAGCCCTGCGGCCGCCGCGCCGCTGCAGATCAGCGACACCGACATGGCCTCCGAGGAGGCCAAGCGCGGCCGGCTGGTGGGCGTGCTGCTGCCCTACCTGCTGATCCTCAGCGCCTTCATCGGCGGTGCCTACCTGATCATGGACGGCACCGCCGGCGAGCGCGAACGCCAGTCGCTGGAGCCGCTGCTGGCCACGCCCGCCCCGCGCGGCGCGGTGGTCAGCGGCAAGGTCGCCGCGGCCTGCGCGGTGGCACTGCTGTCGCTGGCGCTGACCCTGCTGATGTTCAAGCTCACCGCGGTGATCTCGCCCACGGTCGGCCGGCAGATGGCGGTGAGTTTTTCCACCATCGCGCTGCTGCTGCTGATCCTGATGCCGATGGTGTTCATCGGCACCACGCTGCTGACCTACCTGTCGGCCACGGCCAAGAGCATGAAGGAAGCGCAGAGCCACATGAGCTGGCTGATGCTGCTGCCGATGCTGCCCTCGATCGTGCTGATGGTGAACCCGGTCAAGACCCAGCTGTGGCAGTTCGCCGTGCCGTTCCTGGCGCAGAACCAGCTGATCCTGAAGGTCGTGCGGGGCGAGGTCGTCTCGCCGGCGCAGTGGGGCATCTATCTGGGCGCCAGCTTCGCCCTGGCCGGGCTGATGTGGTTCCTGGCGGTGCGCCGCTACCGCGGCGAGCAGCTGGCGATCTCCGGCTGAGCCTGCATCGCCCGCAACGAACAAGGGCCGGCAATGCCGGCCCTTCTTTTTGCGTTGCCGGGCGCGCTCAGCCCGGGTTGAAGGCGATCGTGCGGCGCGTGGTGCTGGTGGCGCCGGTGGGCTCGAACTTCCAGCGCTTGACCGCGGTCAGCGCGGCGCGATCGAACACGCGCGGCGGCGTGGCCTGGACCACGCGCACGTTGCTGACATCGCCATCGC
Source organism: Pseudoxanthomonas winnipegensis (assembly GCF_030322905.1). Lineage (NCBI taxonomy): Bacteria > Pseudomonadati > Pseudomonadota > Gammaproteobacteria > Lysobacterales > Lysobacteraceae > Pseudoxanthomonas > Pseudoxanthomonas winnipegensis. Next base: position 4,445,318 of record NZ_CP095475.1, read on the forward strand.
CGCCGATGGTGATCTCCACCACCACCTGGCCGCTGGTGCCGGCGCGCAGCGCATCCATCGGATAACGCGGCGGCGGCGCGCTGAGCAGGCGCCGCTCGCCGCTGGAGGCGGCCGACGCGGACGAGGGCGATCCCGATGGCTCGGCTGGCGCTGCCGCAATCGGCGCCGGACGTTCGGCGGCGGCCTGCGGGCGCGGCGCGGGCGCGGACGCGGGTGCGGCCGGCGCATCGCGGGTATTGTCCTCGCGTGCGGCGCGCGGCTGGGCGGCCTGCGCCTGGGTCGCCTGCTTCTGCTGGGCCGCCTGTTCGGCCAGGCGCTGGGCCTCCCTGGTCTTGGCCTCGGCGGCGGCCTTGGCCTTGGCCACCTCGTCACTGCTCTGCTGGGCCAGCAGCTTCTCGCCGGCCTCGGTGGCCGCCGCCAGGCGCGGCAGGGATGGCGCGTTCGGATCGGCCTTGCGGATCAGCGCCTGCAGGCGCCGGGCCTCGTCGAAGTCCTTGCGGCCGATGCTCTGTTCGGCGGCGATCACCGTGTAGGGCATGAAGTCGGTCAGCGCGCTGGTCACCGCCGGATCGTCGGGCTGCTTGTCGCGCAGGGCGAGGTAGTACTCCACCGCATTGTCGCCAGCCGGTGCGTACAGACGGTTCTGGCCGATCGCACGCGTGGCGGCGGCGCGCAGATCGTCGGTGCTCATGGCCTGCACGCTGGCCGCCACCGCGCCCTTGGGCGCGGCATCGGCGGCGATGGCCTGCGCGGCGCTCTGCGGGTCGGCCGGCGGCGGCGTGCTGGCGGCCGGCGTGGAAGCAGGCTGCTGCGAGCAGGCGGCGAGCAGTCCCAGCAGCGCAAAGGCGGCCACGGGCCGCAGGGCGGTCGGTGTGAGCTTGGACATCGATGGTTCCCCTGAAGGGTCCGCATGGCGCGGACCAAGTGGCGAAACTCGCGTCAAGCGCCGCGGTTGTCAACTGCCCGGGCGGGTCACTTGCCGATGCAGAACGTGGAAAAGATCCGGCCCAGCAAGGCGTCGGGCGAGATCCTGCCGGTGATCTCGCCCAGCGCGTCGTGGGCCAGGCGCAGTTCTTCGGCGGCCAGCGCCAGGGATTCGTGATCGAGCTCGCGTTTTGCCAGTGTCGCGTGCTCGCGTGCGTCTTCCAGCGCCTGCACGTGGCGGGCACGCGCCGAGAATTCTCCCTCCACCGCGGCGCCGGCCTGGCCCAGCGCAAGGGCCTGCAGACGCGCGACCAGCGCGTCGAGGCCGGCGCCGGTGCGCGTGGACAGCGCCAGCGCGTCCTGGTCCAGGCGCGGCGCGTCGGGCAACAGGTCGAGCTTGTTGTGCAGCCACAGCTTGGGCGTGGCCGGATCCAGCACATCGGCCACCGCGGCGCGGCCGGCCTGCGGATCGCGTGCGTCGAGCATCACCAGCGCCACATCGGCGCGGCGCAGTTCGTCGCCGGCGCGGCGCATGCCCTCGCGTTCGATCGCATCGCCGCCTTCGCGCAGACCGGCGGTGTCGACCAGGGTCAGTTCGACGCCGTCGATGCGGATCACTTCGTGCAGCGTGTCGCGCGTGGTGCCGGCGGTGTCGGTGACGATGGCGCGTTCGCGCCCGGCCAGGGCGTTGAGCAGCGAGCTCTTGCCGGCGTTGGGCGGCCCGACGATCACCACGTGCAGGCCATCGCGCAGCCGGCGACCGCGCTGGGCTTCGTCCAGCAGCTGCTCGAGGTCGGCCAGCAGCGCCTGCACGCCGGCATGCACGGCCGCGCCGCCCAGGGTCTCTAGCGGCTCGTCGGCGAAGTCGATCGCCGCCTCCACGTGGACCCGCAGCCGCAGCAGCTGCTCGGCCAGCGCTTCGACGCGGCGCGAGAACACGCCATCGAGCGAACGCCGCGCCGCACGCGCCGCGCGCGCATCGCCGGCGGCGATCAGATCGGCCACCGCCTCGGCCTGGGCCAGGTCGAGCTTGCCGTTGAGGAAGGCGCGTTCGGAGAACTCGCCCGGCCGCGCCTGGCGCGCACCCAGCGCGCAGGCGCGCGCCACCAGCGCACGCAACACCACCGGACTGCCGTGCGCCTGCAGTTCGACCACGTCCTCGCCGGTGAAGCTGGCCGGCGCGACGAAGGCCAGCGCGATGCCATCGTCGATCACCTCGCCCGCGCCGTCGACGAAGCGCGCATAGCGCGCCTGCCGCGGCGTCAACTCGCCCGCGCCCATCGCCTGGGCGATCTGCCTGGCACGCGGGCCCGACAGGCGCACGATGCCCACCCCGCCCGCGCCGGCGGCAGTGGCCACGGCGGCGATGGTGTCGGTGTGCGAGGGCGATGCGTGCATGGCGTGCGGATTCGATGAGGACAGTGCGGCGGACGGCATCGTGCCCGTGCTGCCGCGCAAAAACAAAAAAAGCTTCGCCGGAGTGCCGAGGGCACGCGTGTTGATGACATGAGCGCGGTGGTGTAGAGCGGACTTCGCCGAGCAGCCTCGACCCGGCCGGGCGCGACTCCTCGGCTCGGTCCGCCATCCCTGGCCCGCTCTCCGCGCGTCCGCCAGGGTCGAGGCTTTCGCGGCGGATAGACCAGGGCTCCTTCCGACCCGAAGGCATCGAGCAAGCGCTCTGCCCCCTCCCTTTCGCCGCAGGCGAAGGGGAGCTCGAAGTCGCGAACTAGCGACTGAGGGGGTGGTGCTTTTGCTCTTCGCTTCTGTGGCTTGCCCGGTAAAGCCCCGACCCCTCCCCATCCCTCCCCTGCGCTGCGCGCAAGGGAGGGGGCCTCAAGTCGATGCCTTCCCGTCGCTGATCGCGTTGGTTGGGAGGGAGGGGCTTGAACGACCGCGCAAACCGAAGCGTTGTGACTTGACGCGAGCCGCCCCTGCCCATCCGAAGCCGCAACGCCCACACGCCGCGATCCATCACCGTGAGAGAGACAAAACAAAAGCCCGCCGAAGACGGCGGGCTTTTGCGGTGAAGCGTCGAGCGACTTACTTGCGGACCGTCTTGTCCGGCTTGTCGCTCTCCGGCTTGCCCAGCGAAGGCTGGCCGTGGACGCGGCCCATCCACCACTGCTGCAGCAGGCCCAGGCTGCCGTTGGTCACCCAGTACAGCACCAGGCCCGAGGGGAAGAAGGCCATGGTCGCGCCGAAGATCAGCGGCATGAACTGCATCATCTTGGCCTGGGTCGGGTCCATGCCCGTGGTCGGCGAGAGCTTCTGCGTCAGCCACATCACCAGCACGTTGAGCACCGGCAGGATGAAGTAGGGATCGCGCGCGGTGAGGTCGTGGATCCACAGGATCCACGGCGCCTGGCGCAGTTCGACCGACTCGTTGAGCACCCAGTACAGGCACAGGAAGATCGGCATCTGCACCAGGATCGGCAGACAGCCGCCCATCGGGTTGATCTTCTCCTTCTTGTACAGCTCCATCATGGCCTGCTGCAGCTTGGCCCGATCCTCGCCGTAGCGCTCCTTGAGCTGCTGCATGCGCGGCTGGAACTTGCGCATCTTGGCCATCGACTTGTACTGGGCCGAGGACAGCGGGAACAGCACCAGCTTGACCACTACCACCAGACCGATGATCGACCAGCCCCAGTTGCCGAGCAGATCGTGCAGATGGCTCAGGATCCAGAACAGGCCCGAACCGATCACCGCCAGCGGCGCGAAGCGGCTGTAGTCCACCGCGCTGTCCAGGCCGGGAATGCCCGAGGCCTTGATCGCCTTGACCAGCTTCGGGCCGACCCACAGCCGCGCATCGGTGGTGCCGGTCTGGCCCGGCGCCACGGTCAGGCTGGGGCCGGTCTCGCTGACCAGGTAGCGGCGCACGCCGCCGACGGTGCGCTCATCCAGCGACACCAGCGCCGGCTGCTGCGGATCGGGCACCCAGGCGCTGAGGAAGTGATGCTCCAGCATCGCGATCCAGCCGCCCTTCATGTCCTGGTTGAGCTTGCCGTTTTCCAGGTAGTCGTCGCCGAACTTGCGGCGCTCGTAGGCCCCGCTGGCGGTGCGCCACGCGGCGCCGACCAGGCTGAAGGCATGCGGGTTGGTGATGCCGCCCTTGACCGGCGGCGGCGGCGTGCGCTCTAGCTGGCGATAGATCACCGCCGTCCACGGCGCACTGCCGGTGTTGGTGACCTGGTCGGAGACGCCGACCAGATAGGCGCCGCGGGTGATGGTGAAGGTGCGCACGATGCGCACGCCGTTGCCTTCCCAGACGAAGGGAATGCGCAAGCTGTCCTGGCCGCTGGCCAGCACGTAATCGCGCTGCGGCTGCTCGGGGCGGAACACCGCGCCCGGGCCGGGCGCGGCGCTGCCCTGGCTGGTCCAGGCCAGGCCGGCGGTGTAGAGCTGGGCGGGGTTCTGGTTGAACAGTTCCACCGGCGGTGCGCCGGGATCGCGGCTCTGCGGGTACTGCAGCAGCTGCGCGCGCAGCACCTTGCTGCCGTCGATGACCAGCTTGAGCGTGTCGGTGGTGACGGTGACCTGGGTCGAAGCCGCGGCCGGCGCGGCGGCGGCTGAATTGGCCGGTGCGGTCGTGGCCGCGGCGGTGCCGGGCGACGGCGTGGTCGCCAGCCCCTCGGTGCTCGGCACGCCGCTGCCGCCGGCATCGGCCGCAGGCGTCGTCGTGGCCGCCGCCACCGGGGTGGCCGGATGGTCCTGGGCGGTCTTCCACTTGCCCCACTCCATCCACAACAGGGTCGCCACCATCAGCCAGGCGAAGATCAGGAAAACACGGGTCTGGTTCATGGAAGCAGGCAGTCTCAGCCGGTTGCAGCGTCCGGCGTGGAAAGGGAAGAGGAGGGGCGCGCTGGCGCGGGGCGCATTGTGCCGCCCGCATCCGGGGCGGGCAACGCGCCGGCGCGCTGCAGCAGCTGATCGAAGGCCGCGCGCAGCTGCGCGGCCGAGGCCTGCGCGGCCGCCGGGCGTGCCACCAGCACGTAGTCGCCGGCCGGCAGCGCCAGGCGCAGCGCACGGAAGTGGTCGCGCAGCACGCGCTTGATGCGGTTGCGTCCGACCGCGCGCTTGTCGACCTTGCGCGAGACCGCCAGGCCCAGGCGCGCCTGTTCGCCACCGGCCGCCAGGTGCAGGGCGATCAGCGGCGTGGCGTGGCGGCGGGCGAGGCCGAAGACCCGGGTGTACTCGGCCGAGGTGCGCACGCGCGCCCGGCGGGGAAAGGTCTTGGACGAAACGTCAGGACTCATGGCACGACAAAGCCCGCGCCGTTGCGCGGCGCGGGCTTGGTGTGCAAACGCATGCTGTGATGACCGGCCGCGCACGAGGCGCGGCGCGAGACATCAGGCGCAGAGCGTCTTGCGGCCCTTCGCGCGGCGACGGGCGAGGATCTTGCGACCGTCAGCGGTCTTCATGCGGGCACGGAAACCGTGGTCGCGCTTGCGCTTGAGGTTGCTGGGCTGGTAGGTGCGCTTGGTGGCCATGGGGCACTCTCAGGCGATAAGGGGTGGAAAGAACCGGAAATTCTACGGGGCGGCCAAAGCGCGCGTCAAGCTTGCGTGTGCCCGGCCTGTGGATGGAACTGTGGATGAGCGGTGGTCGGACG